>BPJO01000004.1 GCA_026004655.1 Phycisphaerae bacterium | reverse complement strand
CGCCAATAGCCGAGGCGAGCGCTCCTGTCAATGCTGTTACAGCGCCTCCGCCGGGGATCGGTTGCCTGGCTGATGCTGCAGACAGAAATGCGTCCAGGGTGACGGATGAGTCGAGTTCGGGAGGTTGAACGGAATCGCTCATAGGAATGAAAGGTTATTCCGAACCAGTCGATTCGTGCTCGACCTCGTTCAGATAAGTCAGGGCACGTTCCAGCTCATTTTTCAGATGACGGACTCGGAGCAGGCTTTTAACCCGGGTTAGCAATTCGAACTTGTTGACGGGTTTAGAGACAAAATCATCCGTTCCGCATTCCGCAGCCTGTTCTATATCTCCTAGTTCGTTCAAGGCTGTCACCATGAGGATCTGAATATCCCGGGTTTTGGGGTCTGATTTCAACTTACGACAGACTTGAAATCCACTCATCCTGGGCATCATGATGTCCAGCAGAATTAGGTCCGGCTGATGCTCCTGCACCCGTTCAAGGGCTTCCACCCCGTCCGAAGCGGTAACGATTTTCACAGGAAGGGATTCTAAAAATGCCTGTAAAAGTTCGACGTTCTGGGCGTTATCATCCACAATCAAAATCGTCGAATTGGGCAAAAACGATTTCCTGCCCCGCGGAATCCGATGTCGGTGAATTGGTAGGATCACTCATTCGATTACTCCATACCCGCCACCTGACGGGTTTCTCATCTTCTCGACCCTGCGCACCCGACGTTCCGTGGCTAAACTATCTTTATAAACACCCTCCTCCTCGTCAATTAGCGAGTACAAGTCTAGTCAAAGGTTCACAAGACGACAAACCTTCTGACGGGGGGATTGGAATAATCCCAACGGCGGGAGAAACGATGACCGATCGGGGTAGCAAGGACCCGGACCGACTCATCCATCGGAAGCAAAAGCCGGTTATTCTGTATTTCAGCAGAAGGTCAAAGTCAACGGCGCGACGCAGCGATCGCCTGTTCGGACCGACGAACCCGCGTTGCGCGGATACCTTTGGGGCCTTCTTCGTAGTCGTAATCAACCGACTCGCCGTCACGGAGCGTTTTAAACCCTTCTCCTTCGATGACGGAATGATGAACAAAAACGTCTTGACCGGTTTCTTCCATTGAAATGAAACCGAAGCCCTTTTGGTCGTTAAACCACTTGACCTTGCCCGTGGCCATAGGCAATACCGATCCTTTCCTACAGCCTTCAGGGTAAAAACCTGATAGGCCGAACTTTCCCTGCCACCCGCCAACCCCGAGAGGGTTGAACTCACAAGAGGTGATGTCATATAAAGATAACTTCATCTTTACCGGATGCAAAGATTTCTTTTGTTTGTCAACGCTTGTATTACCCCTCATTTCCTACTGTTTTGGCAGGATTTTCGACGAGTTATCCACAATTTCTTATATTTCGACAGAAAATGATCCTGCAGCACGTTCTTGAATGCCGATCCGTCGAAGGGTATGAAGACTTTTCCATGAACACCCCATGAACAACCCTCGCAAATGACATAAAATACTGTAAAATAAAGGTTTAGTGAATTATGATCGTTTCACCTTTTTGTGAAGGTTTGGTAAAGCCCTGCGATTGTAAATGACGATCTGGTCAATTCTTGCGTCAAAAAGCCGGAAACAAGGCAGATATCCACGAGTTATCCACAATCTGCCCGCTTGATTTTCTGACAAAGGTCCGGATGCTATCCCCAGTCTTCAGACTCTGTACCCAAGGTCTCAAGCTTCGATGGTTCATGAATCTGTTAGAAGTCACCAAGCTCGTCAAAACGTACAACGGCAGAAAGGTCGTCGATGAGGTCTCCTTTACCCTAGGCCAGCAGACGATCGTCGGGCTCCTGGGACGCAACGGGGCAGGGAAAACCACCACCCTTCCGCATGATCCTGGGAATGGTTTACGCCTGATTCCGGAGCAGTGGCTTTTAATACCGAGGACATCACCCACCTGCCCATGTACAAACGTGCCCGCAAGGGCATCGGATATTTGTCCCAGGAAAGGTCTGATTTTCGTCGCTTGACGGGTGATGCAAAATCTCATGGCGATCCTTGAGACACGCAAGCTCCGGCATGCCGAGCGGTGTTCGCATCGCTGAAAGGCTCCTCAGCCAGTACGGACTGACCCGCCAGAAAAACCAGCTCGCGGATACTTTGTCTGGTGGAGAAAGACGAAAACTCGAAATCGCCCGTGCTTTGGTCACTCAACCCCAGTTGATTCTTCTGGACGAACCCTTCTCCGGGGTGGATCCGATCGCCGTTGAAGATCTGCAACGTGAGGTAAAACGACTGAAGGAAGAATTCGGGAAGACCGTTCTGATCACAGATCATAATGTTGCCCAAACGCTACGGGTCTGTGACCGGGCCTTAATCATCGACTCGGGGCGTGTATTCAAAGAAGGTACGCCCCGAGAAATCATCAATGATCCCGGGGTCCGACAGGCCTACCTCGGTAGCATGTTTCGCGGGGATGAGTTTGATTGACACTTTTTCAGACGGACAATCGTCCGCGACCATTATGCACACCCACTCTCTTGCGGAGCAGATCGAGGAGTATGTCGCATAAAATACTGCTTTGATTCTTGAAAGATATTTTCGTGTTTAGCAATTGCCCGATTTACTTTGCGGGTTTTCGCATCGATAAAACTTTTGCTATCGATGCAACTGCGACAATATCAATTCTTTACTCGTAGGGGATTCAAGATATTTGCAGTTCGATCAAGCATTCATCTGATTCGCACACTGTTGACACAGATCGATGGAGAGTCGACGCTCACATTTGGAAGCTTTCGTGTTGCCGAAATCTTATTGTCCTTTTGGGGAATGGATCGGCAAACCAACCCCATCTTACAAGGCTTGAACGACCGTCAGATCTATAATCTGGTTTGTGTGGTGGATTCGACAGCGATTTACCGGTCGGATTCGTTATCAATTGATCCTCATGCGCCAAACTTTTGGGCCGTGTTGGCAAGATGTGAACATGATCGCCTTCAACTAGGCCCGACGGAGGATCGGCGAATCTATGAACAATGCTTGCAGGAATGTCGCAGGCGCTTGTTCGCCAATCCGGACGGCTTTTTCGATGATGATCCTTTTGGTCTAGGTAAAGTATGATATTTACTCAGCCGATGTACTGCTTTTTCTCGAACCCCTTTGGACAATGCCGGTCAGTGAACAGATGACCGAACGATTGGCCCGTATTCGCGCCTGCTTGAGAAATGCCTACACACCAACGGAGCCTATGTGTGCTGGGGTCGAAGTGTAGGCGCGTACAGTATTGCTTTGGCTTTGGAACTCGCTGCTTTGGGGATAAGTCAGGGTATGATTTCTGCTTCCAGATTCGGAGTATTGCATTCTATGCCTTTGAGAACCTTAAAAAATTCTGGTTTGCAGACGGGTTGACTACGGCACATCGGAAACCGCTTCCAAGTTATTATCGCGGGCCTAATCGGTTGCTGCAGATGCTTTTGATCTGTTCAAAAAATGCTTTATGCCGCCTACCAGCTCCGAAAAGTTTCAAAGATCCCGATCGAAACTGATTTTTTCGCTGTTATTCTCTGAAACGGATGAACTGCTTCGGTTCGAAACCTCCTGTCAGGCAGGGGTCTGGCTTTATCGGGACCGCAACTGGAGCTTTCAATTGCCTTTTGTAGGGAGCTTTGCAGAGTGATTACATCGCGATTCCACGGTCATCGGGGGTGTTTGATGTCCATTTTACGGACCGATGGTGTGCGGCACACCCCGTTTCATATACGGCGACAAAGAATACATCTCCGGCGGTTTGCCCGCTTTACGTGGTTATTTTTCAGAACTATCTAAAATTCACCAAGTCCGGTTTTCCCTCAATGCCCCGACGTCTTTCTGCGAACCATTATTCGTCAAAAAGATCAGTAGTCCGGCTACCACAAATACCATTCGTTTCTACCTAGAGCAAAATGGCAAAACAGAACGTATCCCCCCAGTAAAAAATTGGTCACACCGTGCGCAATGATGCAGGCCCCGAGGCTACGGGTCTTGAGCAACAACCATGCGATCAGCAAACCCCATACGATGGCCGTCAACCACTGAACATGAACGGTCGCGAACAACAATGGAACGACCCAAACAGCCGTCCGATCGTATTCCCCCCACCTCATGGAGCCGAAAGTCGCTCGGACTAGCCAGCGTCCGCCAGACAAAATCCCGCCAGAATAACTCTTCCATTACCGGAACAACCAGGAATGACCCGGCCCATCGGATCAGAATAAACGCCCACATCCACCCGAAGGATTGAAAAAACTCATCCGGCCTGAACGCGTTTTCACGAAACTTTTCCGCGGACTCAAAACTCACTCTTGTCCAGCTAAAAAAATCATGAGACATGAAAAGTTGTTCCATCCCGATCCATTGAACCGTTCCAAGGATTCCGGCGCCCACACCCAACCACCCGTGGGTCCATCGGATCCTTGTGTAACAGGACCACAATACGATCAGCAGAACCGCAACCACCCCGGTTTTAAGCACGTACGAAAGAGGATACCACTGTTTCCATTGCCCCCCGATCAGGGTAAAAACCAGAAAAACGGCCATTGGAAGGATATAAAGCCAGCTCAGAACGTATTCGCATACTCCGACCTTTCCCATCCGATTCGGTCAATTCTCTGGAGAAAACAGCGCAAAACTGGCTGTGTGGGCGTGAATAAAGTTCTGTCCTCCGACAGGTCCGATCTCTCCTGCGGCAAAAAAACCGGCCAGAGGTACTTCTCCCATCAACTCGGCTGCGATCGAAGCGTCATGGTGAGGTGTGTCGAACAACCGTGTCCCCCGGCCGTTGCAACTGAAAAGTAAAGCGCCGTGAGGTTTTGGAGTCTTTCGGGTCGTTAAAAGCAATTTCAGATCCTCATGGGCGGGTCGAAGCATCGCGCAGATGAAACTGTACCGTCTGCCCGACACGAATACGATCTCCGACCCCGATTGCCCGCTGAACGTCGTTAATTCCGAGAAGATTTCGCACGACAAAATCTCCCCGACCGAACCGGGGTTTATATTCATTCATGGCCCGACCGATTAATAAACCGGAGCTTAACAACAGTTTATCCTCATCCGATAGCAGTTGGATGGTTTCTTCAAGCACTTCCAATGCCGGGCGTCCGCCCAACTCCTCGATCACATTACCCTGACCTTTGGTGATGACCATTGCCCGTCCGATCGGACGACACCCCTGACTCACCACCGATTCCACGCGGACCGCTCCCCGGATGGAGATCCCGACCATTCCTTCATCAAACCGAGTGTCGTTGAACAACAATACGTTCTGACGGGCTTTCTGAGCCCCTGAAGCGACTCCCCCCAACATCGGAACACCCCGAAAGTTCGTATTGAACTTGTCCAAAACGGGAATCAACGGTGTCGTCCACGGATCGCACATCGTGATCAATGCCCGCGTTTCCTGATCGACCGACAGATGATCTTCCAGAGATTCCTTATCGGCCAAGGCGTTGGACCATTGACCCTGACTCAGATGAAATGCCTCGCACCTTGCTCCCGGGACCCGTCCTACCAACACCGACAACCCCGGACCACGCTCGATTTCCCGCTTGCCTCCGATCACGCCTTCACACGAGCACCCGATCAAGCATGACACGGCAAACTCGTCCCATCAGCGTCTGAGCAATCGAATCAGCATCTCCTGAAAAATGCGACGTGAAAAATACTGTGGCAAAATCGTACTCCGACGACTGTGGGTGCAGCTGCGCGATCAGGTCGTGCACTGCATCCTCTGCATCATTCGTCGAACTGATAGCAGCTGCAAACTTCATACCGACGCATTGTTACGTCCGCCCGTTTTCACGCAAGCCACAATCTCCGAAACCAGGATCGATTTCACCTGTTCCACCCCCGGCGTTTGATCCCCCAACCATTGCTGCATTGATGTAACCCCCCGACCGGGAAGCCCGCAGGGCACGATCAAATCAAACCACCTCAGATCCGTTGTCACGTTTAGAGCTACCCCGTGCATCGACACGCCTCGTTTGATCCGAACTCCTAACGCACATATTTTTCCTTTTTGTGTCCAAACCCCGATCGCACCGGGGTCCAAATGAGCCCGAATCCCGAAACGTTCCACCGTCCGCAAGACCGCCCGCTCGAGGCACTTGACGTAACCCCCGACACTCAACCGGTGATCCGACAACCGAACGATGGGATAGACCACCAGTTGACCAGGACCATGAAAAGTAATGTCCCCGCCACGGTCCGATTCGACCAGTTCCACCCCCAGTCGATGCAGACACTCTCGCGAAGCTGCCAGATGTTTAAGACTTTCTTGTGACCGTCTGCCCAGGGTAATCACCGGAGAATGTTCCACCAGACAAATTGCTTCTTCCCCGCCCACCCGCACCTGCTCGTGCACGTCCAACTGGACCTGCCAAGCGGATCGGTAATCCATCGTTCCCAGATCGATCACACGCATGAATACACCGACTAATACACAACCTTAATTCACCGGAGCCAGTACCTGAGCACTACGGGCGGGCACATACACCTGAATACTTTGTGACCGACCTTCCCAAGGAATTTTTTCAACGACGTGGATCGGATATTCTGCACATAATCCTTTACCTTCAAAGGATTTATGATCGGTATCCAGGATGACCTGGTAATTCGTCAGGTCCGGAACCGGGATCCGCCAGTCGCTGTAGCTTCGGGTCGGATGGAAATTAAACACAAAAACTAACGGGCCACGTCGATATACCAGTTGTTTGTTGTCTTCATGAACCAACAACCGTTCGATCAACTTGTCTTCCAAAAGGTCGAATCGGTCATCCAGTTTCATCATTGTCCGGTCAAACTCCGCCAAACCCTTGTAACGCAGATAATCCGCATCGACCAGGCTCCACTGCCTACGGCAGTAATGGTAGCTGTAACCATTTCCCTCTCGAGGAAAGTCGATCCACTCAGGATGTCCGAACTCATTGCCCATGAAGTTTAAATACGCCTCGCCCGCGAGTGAAAACGTGATCAAACGGATCATCTTGTGCAACGCGATCCCCCGATCGATGACCAGCGATTCCCGATCCTTGCTCATGTTCCAGTACATTTCCTGGTCCATCAACCAAAAAGCGATCGTCTTGTCCCCCACCAGCGCCTGATCATGACTTTCCGCATAACCGACGTGCTTTTCATGAGGACGACGATTCAATAACGTGTGAAACAACTGATCCATATGCCACTGCTCGTCGGTCTTTTCCTTCAGCAGTTTGATCCAATAATCCGGAACACCCATAGCCAAACGATAATCAAACCCGATGCCCCCCTCGGCGACCGGCCTGGCCATACCCACCATTCCGCTGACGTCTTCCGCAATCGTGATCGCGTCCGGACGGATCGTATGGATCAGCTCGTTGGCCAACTGCAGGTAAGTTACCGCGTCCGGATCGACGTTGGCGTCGAAATAGTCGTCGTAGGATGTAAACCCCTTACCTAGCCCGTGATCGAGGTACAGCATGCTGGTCACACCATCAAACCGAAATCCGTCAAACCGAAACTCCTCGATCCAGTATCGACAGTTGCTCAAAAGAAACCGGAGCACTTCATATTTTCCGTAATCAAAACACATCGAATCCCATGCAGCATGGTGCCCTTTAGGACCGGCGTGGAAATACTGAAACTCTGTCCCGTCAAACAAGTTCAGTCCCTCATGGGTATTTTTAACCGCATGAGAATGGACCAGATCCATGATGACTTTCAACCCATATCCATGGGCGGTATCAATCAGGTATTTCAGATCTTCAGGCGTTCCAAACCGTGAACTCGGGGCATAAAAATTGCTCACGTGATACCCGAACGACCCGTAATAGGGGTGCTCCTGAATAGCCATCAATTGAACGGCGTTGTATCCGGCACGCACGATCCGGGGAAGGGTCTTTTCGGCAAACTCCCGGTACGTCCCAACCCGTCCCTCTTCCTGAGCCATCCCCACGTGTGACTCGTAAATCCGAAGCCCGTGTTCGAGTTTCGGAATCGGGTTCTTCCAGGAATATTCCTTTTCCGGTTGCCAGTGTTGGGCAACAAACTGAACACTGTCGGGCTCTTGGATCACCCGTCTGGCATACGCCGGGATTCGATCCATGGACGATCCGTCCGCAAGTACCACATGAACCTTGAGTCGCGAACCATGCCTCAACGTCGGACCTTCAGAATCATCCGGCAAAAACAACGACCACACCCCGAACTCATCCCGAACCATCGGGTGTGCCAATCGATCCCAACCATTAAAATCACCGATCAGACGCAACTGAAGCGCTGCCGGGGCCCATTCGCGGTACCAAATCCCTGGTTTACCCAGATACGTTCCACGGTTAAACCCAAAATACCGATATCCCTGTGAAATTTGACCGGTCAATCCCCCGGTGGGTTCGAACGAACTTTTGACCGTTTGATATCTTCTGAATCGGTCTCGCAGGGCTTGGGAATAGGGCTCAAGCCACGGGTCATGATCAATCAATCCGGTCCCATCGGTACGAGATGTCGATGAAGATAGGCTGGCCATATGGGTATTCTACTTCAGAGCTTGCTGATAGACACGCCGCTGACATTGAATGTTCTGACCGAATGCTAGGAGTGTTTGATCTCTGGACCCACAACACCCGATATGGGCGCATGAGGACTGAATGAACGGACGGAGGGTCTCAAATCCCGATGTCTTCGTTCCAAAGCGTCGGGTGTTGGGCGATAAAAGTTTTCATCATGTCGATGCAAACCGGATCATGCAGATCGATCACTTCGATTCCTGCCGAACGGAGAAGGTCCACGCTCCTACCCCAGCGGGATTCTCCACCGGGAAAGTTGACCGAATCGCCGACCACGATTTTGGGTATTTTGAACTGCACCGCAGCACCGGAGCACAAAAAGCATGGCATGAGCGTCGAATAAAGGATCGTATCCGCGTAAGTGGATTGACGCCCGGCGTTACTCAAGCAATCGATCTCCGCATGAGCCATCGGGTCGCCGTGCTGTACTCGTCGGTTGTACCCACGTCCGATGATCTGCCCGTTTCGGACCAGTACCGATCCGATCGGCAATCCGCCTTCTGAAAGTCCCTGACGGGCTTGTTCAATGGCTGCTTGTAAGAATGGGTCCATGCTCCTCAATATACCGACTAACGTCGAGCAAACCGAGTCAAAAAAAAGCCCGGCGTCGGATATATCGCGGGTAAGCGTTCCGTCGCCGGGCAGGCTGTGCGGTATCTCATCGGTTATTTTATTTCTTCGAATCGGCGCCGATTTCGGCCAGGATGGCTTGCTTGACGTTTCCGGGCACTTGGGCGTATTTCAGCGGTTCCATGGCAGCAGCGGCACGGCCTTGCGACATGGATCGTAATTCGGTGGTATATCCGAACATCTCGCTCAGCGGCACCTCGGCTTCGATGATCGTGGTATTTCCACGTTCCGAAGAGTCCATGATCACGCCCCGACGACGGTTGATATCACCGGTAACGTTTCCGACAAACTCTTTCGGGGTTGTGACCACGAGCTTCATGATCGGTTCGAGCAACTCGAGCTTGGCAGCTTTGGCAGCGTCAATGATCGCCAGTCGCCCCGCTAGTTCGAACGCCACCTGCGATGAGTCTACGTCGTGATAGCTTCCGTCCACAAGTGTGACCTTGATATTGATCAAGGGATAACCGGCCAGAATTCCGGTTTTACACGTCTGACGGATACCGTATTCGACCGACGGAATATATTCCTTGGGAATCGCCCCACCGACGATCTTGTTCTCGAACGCAATCCCGTCTTCCCAGTGCAGCTTCTTGAGGGTTTCCGGGTCTACTCCCTGCCCGTCGAAAGGCTCGACGTTGATGATACAGTCGCCGTACTGACCACGTCCGCCGGACTGTTTCTTGTGTAAACCGCGGATATTTTCTGCCCGTCCGGTGATCGTTTCACGGTAGCTGACCTTGGGTTTGCCGACCACCACATCGACTTTGTAGTCTCGGGTAAGGCGCATCTTGATGATTTCCAGGTGCAACTCACCCATCCCCGCGATGATCGTTTCGCCGGTTTCCTTGTTGTAGCTAGCAGAGAACGTCGGATCCTGTCGTCGAAGATTGGTCAAAGCGTTGGATAACTTGTCCTTGTCCCCGGCCGACTTCGGTTCGATCGACATACTGATCACCGGTTCGGGGAAGGTCGGACGCTCAAGGATGATCGGATGATCGGGGTCACAGAGGGTGTCACCGGTCATGGCGTCATTGACACCGATGACGGCCACGATATCACCTGCTTCGGCCACATCACGCGGGATTCGGTCGTTGGCACTCATCTGGAACATTCGGCTGATGTTTTCTCGCGTGTTCTTGTTGGCGTTCAATACGCGAGTGCCTTTCTCCAGACGTCCGGAATAAACCCGCACGTAGGTCAGAGTACCGAACTTGTCATCCACGATCTTAAACGCCAACCCGCAGAACGGTTCGTTGGGATCGAGTTTGCGGATGATTTCCTTTTCGTTGTCCTTCATGTCCACGCCTTTGATATGGTCGATATCGCTGGGCGCGGGCAGGAAATCGATTACGCCGTCGAGAACCTGCTGGACTCCCACGTACTGGTAAGCCGATCCACAGAAAACCGGATGAGCTTTGAACTCGATGGTCCCCTTACGCAGCGCTTTGCGAAGCTCTTCTTCGGTAAGAGATTCAGGGTCTTCAAGATATTTCTCAGCCAAGGCGTCGTCCAGCTCGGCGACCTTTTCGAGCATGATCGCACGATATTTTTCGTAATTGGCACGATCGGCATCGGAGAGGGTATCGACCGAGACCATCTTAACGGTTTGCCCTTTGTCCTTGTCGTCACCATAAAACTCAGGGATGTACGCGACCTTACTGATCACGTCGATGACACCACGGAAGGTCTCTGCCTTTCCGATGGGAATTACCACAGGAACCGCAGGGGCACCGAGACGGTCAATGATGCTCTGATAACAGTAGTCATAGTCCGCACCGACTTTGTCCATTTTGTTGACAAAACAGATCCGGGGGACGTTGTACTTGGTTGCCTGACGCCAGACGGTTTCGGACTGAGCTTCGACACCTTCCTTACCGTCAAACACGGCAATGGCACCGTCGAGGACCCGGAGGGAACGTTCGACCTCGGCTGTGAAATCTACGTGTCCGGGGGTGTCGATTAGGTTGATGTTATAGGCGGGGACATCGGTCTTTTTCGTGATCCAGGACCCGCGTTTCCATTCACAGAAAGTGGCAGCGGAATTGATGGTAATCCCGCGCTTTTGTTCTTCTTCGTCGAAATCCATCACAGCAGTGCCTTCGTGGACTTCGCCGATCTTGTGCACACGACCCGTGTAGAACAGGATTCGTTCGGAAGTAGTAGTCTTACCCGCGTCAATGTGAGCGGCGATACCGATATTGCGGATCTTGGTCAGGTCACGAGCCATAAACGCCTCTAAACAAATAAATTACGTACGATCCCGCGTTGGGCGAACTTCCGGACCCGGTGTCCGGGAAAAAAAAGCACGCAGACACGCTGCGCGCAAGCTCTGCCACGCGGGTTGTGAAGGGCTAAAAATGTACCCAATCACGCTCGTGCGTCAAGGGCTGGATCATCCTCATTCTTGCTGCGGAGGGGCAATGACAGACCAGGAACGGTCTCGGGGGAACGATCCTCATCCATTTTGCACCACTCACTGAGCTAAAGAAGCCTGGTACGGGTTTTTCCCGGGTGTCACCGGTTGGACGGTAATTTTAAGGATTTTGGGAGGATCGATCGGTCGGTCGTTCGGTCCCGTCTGAACGGATTCGAGCTTTCCTAACACATCTAGACCCTCCACCACCTTGCCGAACGCCGTGTAACGACCATCCAAAAACTTGGTTCGATCGTAATTCAAGCAGATAAAGAACTGACTGGACGCGGAGTTTGCAAACTCTGAACGGGGCATCAGCCCCTGTTGCTCAAGATCATCCCCTTGTCTTGCCATAGAAAGCACTCCGCGAACATGCTGACGGTCATGAAACTCTGCTTGAACGTGATAACCAGTCCCCCCCGTTCCTGCCCGTTGGGGATCGGTTCCCAGGGGATCTCCCGCTTGGACGACAAAATCTCGCACCACCCGGTGGAACACCAGACCGTCATAAAATCCCTCTTCCGCCAGTCGTAAAAAATTGCAGGCGGTATTGGGGGCCACATCGTAGAAAAAACAGATCGTCATGGATCCGAACTCGGTCTGGAGCACCGCATAACGAAGCGGTTCAACCCGCCAGACCATGGGTCCGGGCTGGGCGCCGGGACGCTTGTCTGTTCGTATCTGTACAACAAGAGGCGTACCCACGAAATCGGGTAATTGTTTTTCTTCAGGGACGGCGTAGAGGATATAAGTCCCGCTTCGAGCGGCCGGGAATAGACGTTTGAGTTCGACCTGACCCGGTTTTTCCACCCGTGTGTCCTCCTGAGTATCCACAACACGCCCGAGGAAATCCACCAGCACCAGTCTGACTGCCTCGTTCGAGCGAACCTCGATGGTCACAGGTTGGTCCGGCGAATACCATAACTTGGTCGGGATCAGGACAGAGAACAAAAACAAAGTGGACGCGATTACTTCAGACATGCAGACTCCATAATGATGATATATAGGACCATGTGTGTACTTCTGATCAACGGTTGACTATCGGGTTATACTCAATCCCCGGCTGACCGTTGGAAGACAGGCAGAATCTGTGCAAACCTGGTACGTCAACCGAAGCGGGATAATCTGACCGGGTTCAGGGGGGTGTTTGAGCGTTACCAAAATGCGGACGCGACCCTCGAGTACAAGCTGTTCTTCGTCGGCATAGGCGTATTTTTTACGAACGGACGGGGGCACAGCTAAATGCTCGATAACGTCCATAGGGCTTTCTAAACGGGTCTGAGCGGATAAGTGATATCCCGAAGCAATCGTCAGTTCGACGAGAATTTGCCTCTCACCTTTCCATCCACAACGGATTGCAACGGCTCCGACCGCTTCGGCTTGGGGGGCTTGAAAAGTTACCCGACCGTTGTCCCCCGGCTCGACACGCAAATCCCCATGATTCTGCACGAACTGGAGCACAGCCTGGACGTGGGTGGACATGGATTGACCGTGATGGGTGGCCTGCATCGCAAAAACCCCGAGCGCTTTGGCGCAGGATTGAGTCCGCCCGAGAGTATCGCAAACCATGGCGGCCTGTGCATTTCCCGCGGGCAATGGGGTGTCTTGACCGATCTTCTGACGAATAATCAGGTCATCCGACGTTGCATCGGTGAAATAAAACCCTCCCCGGTCCGGATCTTCAAATCGTTTGCACATCTGCTCGGTTAACTGATGGGCTTGCTGCAAACACCAGGCGTCCTTCGTAACCCGGTGCAGGTCGATCAGAGCCTGACACATTGATGCGTAATCATCCAAAAAGCCCGGATATTTGGCGAAACCGTCCCGGCTGACATGGTAAAGCCCTCCGTCGGGCGAAGCATGCTTCTGACAAATGTATTCGACAGCCGATCGGGCTGCTTCAAGGTAACGCACTTCGCCGAACAGGTCTCCCGCGTGCGCCAAGGCACGGATCATCAGCGCGTTCCAATGAGTGATGATCTTCGTATCCAATAGGGGCTTTTTCCGTTCCAACCTCTTTTGATACAAGCGCTTGCGCATCGAGATGATATCCGGATCGTTTTCCGCTTCTGACCCTTGAGGCAGGTATAACACATTCCGGGTGGGAGTTCCGTCTGAATGGTGGGGGTCTGCAAAGTTTGGACCACGGTCTAAACCATACACCACCGCAAACCGCGCTGCTTCCCGGGGCGAAAGTACTTCTTCCAGCTCCTGCATCGTCCAAAGGTAATACAACCCTTCATGGGCATCGACCTCGGCATCAAACGCGGTATAAAATCCACCCGCTGCGTCCGTCATTTCATTCAGAACAAAGTCAAATATGCCCCGTGCCACCGTTTCGTACCGGGGTTCGTCAAACACCCGCGAAGCTTCGGCATAAATCCATCCTAGCATCGCGTTGTCGTACAACATGATCTCGAAATGCGGAATCAACCACTGGTCGTCTGTTGAATACCGATGAAATCCCCCTCCGAGATGATCCCGTATGCCCCCGTTGGCCATCATATCCAACGTATGTCGTAAGGGTTTTTCAATATCCCCAGCGTCGTTTCCAACCGCTTTTTGATAATTGATCCAATGTAATAGCAGCTCTAAAAGGGTTTGGCGTGGGAACTTGGGCGCCGAACCAAATCCACCGAACTTCGGTTCGTAATCCTCGATCGAACGATAAACCAATGCTTCCACCCAGCCACTGCTGTACACGATCGGTTGATCGGCTTCGATGGGTTCGGCCAATTCTTGAAGGACTTGCACCAGGTTGTTCCCGGTCTGCTCGATCTCCTGTCGACGTGACCGATATGCCTCTGCCAACGCGGTTAAAATGGATGGAAAACCAGAACGCCCGTTCATGTCCACCGGCGGGAAATAGGTCCCCCCGAAAAACGGCTTAAGATCCGGAGTCAGCCAAAGACTCATCGGCCAGCCCCCTTGACGGGTCATCACCTGCAAGGCTGTCATGTATAAAGCATCCACGTCCGGACGTTCTTCGCGATCGACCTTGATATTGATGAAATGCTGATTCATCAACCGGGCAATTGATTCGTTCTCAAAACATTGCCTCTCCATGACATGGCACCAGTAACAGGTGCTGTATCCGACCGACAGGAAAATCGGTCTGTCTTGGCTTCGGGCAGCCTCAAATGCTTCAGGACCCCAGGGATACCAGTCCACCGGGTTGTTCTGGTGCTGTTGCAAATAAGGCGACGTCTCATCGGCGAGTCGGTTTGGCATGATTCTGTTCCTTGCCCGAAACGATTGATTAAGCCCGTTCTCGGGAATAGTACCCCTTCGATTAACGCAGATCCGCCTCTTCGGATCAACCCAGCACTTCCACAAATCCGTTGTGCTTTTTGCTATTGATGATCCGGGCTAGTTCCTCAGCGTGCTTACGGTCTCGGGCGATAATAACAAACTCATGTTTGCCCTGTTTGCCGTTCCAGACCGTCCATTTGTTCCCGTGACCGATAGCCACCCGAACCCGACCGCAATTTTGTGGAATTTTAACTTGTGCCATGTGGCTGTCCTTTGGTCGGTCCCCGAACCGACCCATTCTATGCAATCAAAACCATTCCGGGATTCTGACGATACTGAGCCGGGGTTACCCCCCACCGTTTGCGAAACATCCGACACAGATAGTTGGCACTGCTGAAACCACATTTTCTAGCGACCACTTCGAGTTTATCCTCGCTGCTTCGTAGTTCATGGGCTGCCCATTGCAATCGGACACGGGACAAATAAGCCATAGGCGATAATCCGGTCGCTTGCTGAAACTGCCTTGCCAGATGCTCCCGACTGCATTCCAGTATCCTCGCCAAATCCCCTACCCCGAAACCAGGATCGGATGCCAGTGAATGAATCCGACGGATCGCTTGGCACACCAGTGCCGATTGTTCTATCCGTGAACGCATTAGGACACTGTAAATCTGCATCACCAATGCGTACAACACCGCCGACTGTTGATACCGATCCAGCCACTGCTGCTCGTGTGGAACAATAATCGTCCGTAGCTGATCTGCAATCGAATCATCATTCCCGAAAAAATGAACTGCCCCAAATTGACGATGGATCCGCTTCATCCACTGAAACGCCATTTTTCCGCTCATGGACACGAATAAAAACCGGTAAGGCCCTGGTGATTCGGCCGCATACCCATACTCGAAATCGCCCGGGATCTGGTCCATAAACGCGGTGTTCGGATTTAATAAATGCCTCTTCCCTCCCCGTTTGTAAAAACCTGTTCCTTCCAGCGTCAATTGAAATACCACATGCGGGCGATCCAACCGACGACGGGCGTCATAATAATAACTTTCATCGGATCGAATCTCTTGACCCATCCCCGCCAAACCCATCAACGGTTCACTACTCTCGACAAACGGATCTCGATGCGGATGACGATTCACAAGCACCCCTTTATGCTAATCCCTTCCATACTCGTCTCAATCTTTCGCCACTTTTCCTGATTTAACAAAAGTAGACTTTTTCCGATTCTTCAACCGTCCGAACTCACAGATACTGTTCATTGGTAAAGAAAAATTTGGCAGAACTAAAAAACAAGATATCAAGTGTATTGAAGTATTCTTACGTAGAAATGAAAAGGATGGGCGGATGAACTTTCATGGGCGTTCAAGATTATTCACAGGGTAGTTGTAAAAATTTTTCTCCCGACCTCTGACACATTGTTGTCAGGGGTGTTGAATAAGAATTGTCACATCCAAAGACAGAAGGATTTGTCATCACTTTCGATTCAACGTCGAAGTGAGTATCAGGTTAGTTAACCGACTACGGACTGGAATGATCAAAGGACCAATGTTCTAAGGAAAGACGATTCCGATGTCTGAACAAGATTTCTCTACATTCTTTGGAACATTAACTGAAGGTATGACGCCTCATGATTGGCAGGTCGAATTAGCCAAAGACCCTTCATGTCGAAACCGGATCATCCGTATCCCCACCGGACTGGGCAAGACTTTTGGTGTTCTTTGCGCCTGGGCATACCATCGGTTGTGTCGAGGAGATGATCGATGGCCAAGGCGGCTGGTCTGGTGCTTGCCGATGCGGGTGCTGGTGGAACAGACCGCCCATGTTGCCAGAGAACTTGCCGGGCAAATCCCAGAGCAGCAAAGGCCGATTGTCCACATTGCTATGGGTGGGGAGGACAGCGGGGAATGGTTTCTCCATCCCGAAAAACCCGCTGTGATCATCGGTACCCAAGACATGTTGCTATCGCGGGCGTTAAACCGGGGCTATGCCAGTGCCCGAGCCCGTTGGCCGATGGAATTCGGTCTGCACAATCAAGATGCCTTGTGGGTGATGGACGAAGTCCAATTGATGGACGTCGGATTGGCGACCTCGGCCCAACTCCAGGCATTCCGCGACCAGGACTCGAAGAAACATCTTCGTCCGTGTTTCACCTGGTGGATGAGCGCGACACTTCAGCCGGATTGGCTCAAGAGCGTGGATACCGAACCCTATCACCAGGCTTGGGTACAGAACCCCTGTGAGGTCCCAGCAGACCAACGCACGGGTGGACTGTGGAACATTGTCAAACAGGCGACGACGGACACGATCTTGCCAGACAAACATTCCGAATTGGCCAAGCGAATCCTCGAAGAGCACGCCAAGCTGAGCGATGGAGAGTTCGGCAAGATCACCCTGGTTGTGTGCAACACAGTTGAGCGAGCTCGCCAGACGTTTGAAGCGTTGCAAAAGCAAAATCCGTTAGCGGATCTGCGTTTGGTTCATAGCAGGTTTCGTCCCGTTGAACGTGAAAAATGGCGCGATGAGTTTCTGAATAAGGATGCTTGTCACTCCGGCGTGGACCGGATCATTGTCGCCACGCAAGTCGTGGAAGCCGGGGTCGATATTTCTGCCGGGTGCCTCGTCACCGAGCTCGCACCGTGGCCCAGCCTGGTCCAGCGATTCGGTCGCTGTGCGCGGTATGGGGGCAGCGGAAGTGTTTTGGTCATTGATCGCCGCAAGAACACGGAAGACGCCGCTCCCTATCGATCCGAAGAGCTTGAGAGTGCCTGGGACACCATCCAGCAACTGCGTGACGTGGGCATCAAGGCGTTGGAGGCCCATGAGGCATCGCTCGATGCCAATCGTCGCCAGCGGCTGTACCCTTACAACCCGGCTCATTTGCTGCTCCGCAAGGAGTTCGACGAACTCTTCGACACCACGCCGGACTTGACCGGCGCGGACCTGGACATCAGCCGGTTCATCCGCTCCGGCGAGGAACGGGATTTGCAAGTTTTCTGGCTGGAGATCGAAGCGGACAAACCGCCGGTGGATTACAAGCCCCATCGACGTGAGTTGTGTGCGATTCCCTTCCTGAAGGCCCGTGACTGGCTGTGCGAAAAAGACAAATCGAAACTTCGGAACGGCAACCGAGCATGGATTTGGGATTGGCTGGATGGGGAGTGGAAGACGGCAACACGCGAGGCGATGTTGCCGGGCCGGGTTGTTTGCGTCGCCAGCGATTGTGGCGGTTATCGCCCGGATCGAGGCTTCGATGCGGAATGGAGTGAATCGGTTCCGCCCGTTGCCGATGCTGAGCTGGCCGTCGATGCGGTCACACAAGCGTTGGAAGAAGCCGACGACCAGCAAGACGGCGAGCAGTTGAGTTTCAACCCCTGGAAAACAATCTCCTGCCACACCAAGGAAGTCGCTGACGAAGCGAAAACGATCGCCGCTGCGGTTGGTCTGGATGAATCCTTGCAAAAGCTTCTCGAACTGGCCGCTCTCTGGCACGACTGGGGCAAATCGCACCCGGCGTTTCAAGGTTCGATTCGAGGAAACGACTTCGAGCCTCGCCTGAATCGTTATGACTTGGCTAAAGCCCCTGACAGATGCTGGCCAAAACGATTCCGGTATCGTTATCTGGACGACAGCGAAACCCGGCCGGCGTTTCGCCACGAACTCGCCAGTGCCCTGGGTCTGTTCGCGCTACTTGAACTCTATGCCCCGACGCACGGTGCTCTGCTTGGGCCTTGGGTCGAGGTGCTGGGGAAACTCGGACATACCGTGCCCAACGTCCAGGTATCTTCGCCGCCCCACCCATTGATCGAGCGACTGCTGAAATGTACTGCCGAGGAATTCGATCTCGTGGCCTACTTGGTCGCCAGCCATCACGGCAAGGTGCGGGTCGGTTTGCACGCAGCCCCGAAGGATCAGGATTACCGAGATAATGACGGCCAGGGACTGCCGATCCGGGGAATTCGCGAGGGAGACCGCTTGCCGAGTGTGGCACTGGTGCCGGGCGAACCGCCTATTCCGGAAGTCACCCTGACCCTGTCTCCGGCGGCTGTGGGGCTTTCCTGTCGAACTGGAGTCAGCTGGCGGGAACGATGTATCGGGCTGATGGAGCGACACGGCCCGGCCGCACTGGCATTTCTCGAAGCGATCCTGCGGGCGGCCGACGTGCGGGCTTCCCGGCTGACGACAAACGATCCGGCCTTGGCGATGGAGAGCAACCCATGACCATGCACTTGCACATCGTGAAGGGCTGCGCCCCGGCACCCCTGGCGAACTACCTGAAGGCCTTGGGCATTCTGCGGCTCGTCGGCGAGCAGGCCGACCCCCAAGCCCGCGGCTGGTGGGACGGCGAACGCTTCTGCCTGCTGACCAAGCTCTCCAAGCAGGACCTGGAAACGTTCTTCCTGGAGAAGTACGAACCAACGCCACTAATTGCGCCGTGGAACGCCGGTAGTGGGTTCTACCGCACCTGGGATGCTAAGAAGAAGAAACTCCGAAATAGCAAGAATGCAGCTGCACTTGATGAGTTGCTTGCAAAGGGGGGGCCTCGTGTCCAGGCTCTACAAGCGGCTGTGGACGAGATTCGGCAAGTTCTTCCCAAGTATTGCCGCCGCGTTGACGTCTCCACGCTGGAGAAAAAGCAACTCGAAAAGTTGCTAATTATCCCTCATGGTAATGGTCCAGTTCTCTCCGTGATTCCGAAAGACGATTCCGGCAAAGCACAGGTTCAACAGGTGCTGGTCCGTTTCTCACGCTCGACACCGTTCTACCGAAGTGCGCTTGTGGAGGCGGAAGAAAAGATCAAGTATCCGTGGATGTGGGGTAGCGGCGGCAACGATGGCGGCATCGACTACACAGGGAGATTCTTTGAAAATCTGAGCCTCGTCTTGATTCCAAAGGATACGAAACTTAATGCAGCCCTTCTCCGGAACGCATTGTTTGCCGAGCACTCAACCGGATACTTGTCCAAAGCGGCAGGAAAGGTCGGTCAATTCTTCCCGACAGGAGCTGGTGGGGCGAATATCACCACGGGCACTGGGTCGCAGCATGACACTCATCTAAACCCTTGGGATTACATATTCCTGTTGGAAGGGGCCGTGCTCTTCTCGTCACGAGCGACGCGAACCCTTGATCCCAACGCGATGGCTCGTGCCAGTGCACCTTTCGCAGTTCACGCACACGCAGCAGGATTCGCCTCAACAGGATCGGAAGATGCCCAGCGTGGCGAACAATGGATGCCTCTTTGGTCGCAACCATTGCTGCTTTCAGAATTGCAGAGCCTGCTCGGCGAGGGTCGTATGCAACTGGCCAGAGAGACTGCAGCACGTCCCATTGACGCCACCCGTGCGATCAGCCGGCTGGGTGTAGCTCGCGGAGTCGAAGCCTTCGTGCGGTACGGCTACCTGGAACGTAAAGGTCAGTCCACTCTCGCCGTGCCGCTGGGCCGAGTTCAAGTTCGTCATCATCCTCGCGCTTACCTGATTGATGATCTGGCCGCCTGGATGGATCGGCTGCAACGCCTAAGCCGGGGCGAGAACGCCCCGGCCCGGCTGGTTCACGCCGAGCGTCGCCTCGCGGATGCTGTCTTCGCCGCGTTGACGCATGACCACACACCCGAGCGCTGGCAGGCCATCCTCCTGGCCGCGGCCGAGATCGAATCCCTCCAGGCCAGCGGTACTGGCATCGACGCTGGACCGATCCCCGCTCTCCGACCCGACTGGGTTTCGGCAGTGGCAGATCAATCGGCGGAGTTCCGCCTCGCCTTGGCTTTGGGCAGTGCCGCGGCCAGTTACTTCGAGAAGAAACCGAGCGACCCGATTCGTCACCATCTCTTGCCCCTGGAGCCGGGGGCGAGGCGATTCCAGACGGCTGAGAAGCGATTGGTTAATGATCCGCGTGTCGTTGTTTCCGGTCGTGATCCGCTGCGCGATCTGGCTGCGATCGTCGAGCGTCGTCTGATCGAAGCGGCCCAGCGGGGTCAACGTCGCTCCCGGTTGGTGGCCGCGGCGGGGTGCGGGGCCAGGCTCGACGATCTGGCCCAATTTCTCAGCGGGGCCATCGATCTCGATCGGCTGTTCGGCCTAGCCCGCGCCTTCATGACCATCAAGTGGGACCAGTGGTCACGCGAGCATCTACCACGAAGTCGCGAATCCAACGAAATGCCGGACGAATGCTGGCTGGCGGTGCGGTTGTGTTGCCTGCCGTTTGCCATCGACGACGTGCACGACATTCCGGCCGATGAACGCATCGTGCGCTTACTGATCGCCGGCGATGCCGCACGAGCGATCGAAATTGCCCGGCAACGGTTGCGATCGGTCGGCATCCGCCCGCCGATGTATGCCGGCACCACGGACCCCGAAACAGCCCGCCGCTGGGCCGCCGCTCTGGCCTTCCCCATTCATCAACAAATTGCAGAAACCGCTATGAAACTTCTTGACCCCTCAAAGAAAGGATTACTCCATGCTTGATCTCAGCTCCCTCGACACTGTGAATCGCCTCCTGCTGACGGTGCCCCTCAAACCGCTGCAAGGCGATCGTTTCCAACCGACTGGCTTTCCCAGTCTCGGCGCCGCGACCTACCAGACCAAAGACGGTCCGAAGCTCCTCGTCGAAAGTGCCCAGAGCATGGCCAATCGACTCGAAGCGACCTGCTGGGATGCTGCGACGAACAAGCCCGTCACTGCGCTGGACGGCATCAGCCACGTGACCGTCACCCGCAAGGGAGCCTTCCTGACCGATTCGATGCTGGAAGCTCATCGGCTGAACAGCGTGTACATCGAGCGGTCGCAAGGCGAGTTCTACACGAAGACACTTCCTGAAGCGATCGGAGCGAGCAAAGAAGAGCCTGTTGACAGGAAGAAGTTCATCGAGGCGCTTCTGAAATACGATGTTGGCTGTCTGATCCATGGCGTATTTCTAGAATCAATTGACGGCAGACTTCGCATCGCTCGGGCACTGTCGGCCTTCATTGAAGCATCAGGCATACAAGTCGCACCATCCGGCGGCGTTAAGATTGATCGTGTCAAGGCCACGAAGGACGAAGGCAAAACCTCCAAAGAAGGTTTCGGCAACGTCCCCTTCGCACGAGATGAATACGTCGCGGATCGGATCGATTGCCATATCAACCTCGACCTAGCCCAGATTCGCGGCTACGGCCTCGGAGACAAAGTCGAGCGACTGCTGATCCTGCTCGCGCTGTACCGGGTGCGGAAACTCCTCGACGGCGACCTGCGTTTGCGGACCGCGTGTGATCTAGAACCGGTCGATCGGGACAATCTAGTCGCGACTCGCCCCGCTGGTTTTAAATTGCCTTCACTGGGCGACCTCGAATCGGCGGTCAGAGAGGCCATCGCCGAATGCAAAGGCCTGATGAAGCATACCCCCGTCACCTTCGAGGACGACCTCACAAAGACTAAGGACAAGAAGAAGAAAGACGACGACGATTCCGCCGATGACGAAGAATCGGACAGCGAAACCGACGAATAAAGGAACCCACGATGCCAACGATCACACTGCGGTTCCCCGGTGGGCGTTACCATGCCACACCCTGGGGACACCATGTCAACGAAGGGCTCATCGAATGGCCGCCTAGTCCGTGGCGACTGCTGCGTGCGCTGATCGCTTGTGGCTTCTCCAGTCAAGGCTGGCTCGAGGTGCCACCCGTCGCCCGGCGATTGATCGACAAGCTGGCGGCCGTGCTGCCGAAATATCATCTGCCCGATGCCAGCGCTGCCCACAGTCGGCACTTCATGCCGATTGGAACCTTGGATAAAGGTCGGGAGAAGACAACGCTCGTCTTCGATACCTGGGCCAATGTCGGTGAGGATGTATTGCTGATTCACTGGCCGTGCGAAATCGATGCCGAGGAAACCGAACTTCTCCGCACGTTGGTTGCCGCACTGGGGTATCTGGGCCGCAGCGAGAGTTGGGTCGAAGCGGAAATGACGGATGAACTGGCCGAGTGGAACGCCGTTCCGTGTCAGGACGGAGAGCATCGCGGTCCGGGATGGGAGCAAGTGTCGCTGATGGCCGCCATTCCACCGGCTGATTATGGGACTTGGCAGAAACAGCAAGCGGAAGCGGCGCTCGCACCCTATCCGCTCCCCGAAGGAAAGAAGAAGCCGATCGCCAAATTGCTTAAAGATCGGGGGAAAGCCATCGAGCCTTATCCGCCCGATTTGATTGCCTGCCTGACCAAGGATACGGCCTGGTGGAAAGGCCACGGCTGGTCGCAGCCCCCCGGTTCGCAACGCGTTCTGTACTGGCGTCGGAGTGACGCGTTGCAGGTTGGGGTTCCGACCAGGCGTCGGCCGGTGCCTTCCCGTCCGGTCTCGATGATGCTTCTGGCCATCACGACGCCCAGCGGCAATCGCTCGGCGTTGCCTCCGGTGACCCGAACGCTACCGCAGGCCGAGTTATTCCATCGAGCGATCATCGGTCGTCTGGGCAATGACCAGCGCGTGAACTGCCCGGAACTGACCGGGAAAGACGAATTGGGTCAACCGCTTCACGACCACCACAAACACGCCCACACGATTCCGGTTGACCTCGATGGCGATGGCCGACTCGATCACATCATCATTTATGCGGCGATGGGCCTTCGCGATGCGGCTCAACGAGCCATCCGCACCTTGCGGCGAACCTGGACCAAAGGCGGTGTGGGCGATTTGCAGTTAGCCTTGGTGGGCCTTGGCGAGTTCAAAGACTTGTATCACTTGCCGGACAAGTTCAGAGAATCGATTGAACAGATAATCGGCGTTTCTAAAGATGCGAACAAAGGTACGAAGGTCTGGGAGAGTATCACGCCCTTCGTTCCGCCACGGTTCCTCAAAGCCAGAGGCAAAGATACCCTTGAGGGCCAAGTACAAGCCGAACTCGCTTCTCGGGGGCTGCCGCGAGCCACCCGAGTCGAGATCGATCAGGAATTAACCCGCTCACTGCGTCATTTCGTTCGCCGCCGAGTTCATGGTGGAGATCCTCCCAAGGTGGACGCTGGCTACGGACTCCGACTCCGGTTTGATCAACCGATTTCCGGACCAATCTGCCTCGGTTATGCATCGCATTTTGGTTTGGGACTCATGAGAGCTGTAACCAACAATGCTTCTTACACGCCAGATAATGCAAGGATCTGAAATTGAACGGAAAGGACCTCACCAGCAGACGTGGGAGAACCATCGACATGCTTGAATCCGATTCTTTCGAATCCTTGTTCGAAAAGCTGACCGGCTTCCAGCCACAATGCTGGCAAAAACGATTGTATCATAAGTATTTTCTGTCCGAACTTCCGCGCGTGATCGATCTGCCAACTGGCCTGGGCAAAACCATGATCATGGCGATCTGGTTGATCGCACGTATCATGCACCCGGAAAAGATACCCACCCGTCTGATCTACGTTGTTGATCGTCGAACCGTGGTCGATCAAGCCACCGATCTAGCAATCAAGTTGAAAGACGGAGTCAAATCCGTGTTCAAGACGGATACGAATCTGGCCGTTTCGACTCTTCGCGGCGAACGCGCCGACAACCGCGAGTGGTCCCGCAACCCCACCCAATCCGCTATCATTATCGGAACGGTCGATCTGATCGGTTCTGCCCTGCTGTTTTCTGGCTACCGATCCAGCTACAAACGCCGACCGCTCGAAGCCGGCCTGCTCGGTATGGATTCACTACTGGTACTCGATGAAGCCCACCTCTCCAAACCGTTTGAGAAGCTCCTGAACTCGATCGAAACCTTTCAAACACACACACCCAGGTATGGCAGCGTAACAGGCATAAAACCGATGCGTGTCATCCGCATGTCGGCAACGACCTCGAACGACGATCCGTCCCAGTTCATTCTCGAAGAAGAAGATCTCAACGATAAAATCACCCGAAAATGCTTTGTGGCCAAAAAGACACTCTCGAGGATCATAGAACTCGGAGAAAAGGAAAAGTTGAGCGAAAAACTTGCCCGTGAAGCTATTCAGCTGGCCAAAGACGCCGATCTGAAAGGCAAACGTATCGTTGTTTTCGTCCGAAAACCAGAAGATGCCATCAAGATCTCCGAGATAATCAAGCAACATGAATCTCGTGGGAAGAATCCCGGACCGTACGCCAGCTCCGTTGAAGTCCTCACCGGTACGATGCGGGGTCTCGAACGAGACGAACTCATCACGAAATCTGTATTCCAACGTTTCCTGGACGGGAGTGAAAAGCCCGGAGATAAAGACAACCAACCCGTCTTCCTCGTCTCTACCAGTGCCGGTGAAGTCGGAATCGATCTGAATGCTGACCACATGGTCTGCGACGCAACCACCCTCGACTCATTCATCCAGCGACTCGGTCGGGTGAATCGCCGCGGCGATGGCGAAGCAAAAATCATTCTTATCAAACCCAAAACATTTTCCGAAAAGACGGATGTCGATAAAGCAGTCGCGAAATGCGTCTCACTTCTGACCGAAGGTATATCGCTGAGCCCAGAGAGCATCGCAACACTGAAAAACGCAGATTGGAAAGACACCTACACCTTTGCCTGTTCCCCACAACCAGATATCTCGGAACTGACCGACATTTTGCTTGACAACTGGAGCATGACCAGCATCGTCGAACCGATGCCCGGCCGACCCGAAGTCGGACCCTGGTTGCGAGGAGTTCAAGACGAATTGCCCCAAACCACCGTCGCCTGGCGAGCAGAACTCGATCTGCCCGGATTCGCCGATCTGGAACTGGAAGACGTGGAAGAATGGTTTGACGCACACCGAATCCTCACACGCGAAACCCTTTCGAATCGATCTGATCGTGTCGCCGAAGTGCTCGTTGAGCGATGGCAGAAATTACAGAAAACACTCGCACCGGATCAGCTCGAAAAACTTCGGCAGGCTGCTGTGGTGCTCGATCGTGCAGGGCTTCAGTTGATGACCGTCGAAAAATTTATTGGCTTGATCACGGATAAAAATTGGAAAGCGTCCGATGGCCCGATCCGGTACGCCGAACTGGTCCTGCCTGCGTCCTTTGGCGGGATCGAACGTGGCGAGGGATTCCTCGACGCCAATGCCCCGAACATCTCAAATGCCGAGCAAAACGAACTGACAGATCAATCGAAACAAGCCCCCGATGTTGCGGATGTGTCTGGACGTTATCGCGAAACGATCAAGACCAACGAAGATGGTGAATCCGAAAGCACGCCGCTTACTCCGGACGGCGCAAAACCACAAAGATCAGCCCGCTTTACCCTCATACTTGAATCGACTGAGGATCAAACGATCAAGCTGGTCAGCTACGTTCCACAGGCAGAGCGAGAAGAGGTCGGGTTAGAACCACAAACCCTGAACGATCATGTGAGCAAGGTTCGTCAAACCGTGGACAGCATGCTCCAAACATTGCCGTTGTCGGACGAGATCAAATGTGCTGTAAGACTAGCCGCCGATTACCACGATCATGGTAAGAATCGCGACCGCTGGCAGCGACTGCTTACGTTTCCCTCCGGGTTTAATCGTCCCGATCAACCGATGGCCAAGTCCGGCGCAGAAATGAAAAAAGACCCCCGCGGTTATCGACACGAGTTCGGGTCGTTGCGAGAGTTTACCCAAGCGATGCAAGAGGGAAAATTGCTCGATCCGACGGGTCAAGTCATCTCACAGGACGTTTTCGATCTGGCGATGCATCTGATTGCTGTCCACCACGGACGGGGTCGCCCCCATTTCCCAAAAGGCGCCTTCGACCCTGATGCTGAAGACCGATCTGAAGAGATTCACACCCAAGCCATTTGTCGGTTTGCCCGTTTGCAACGGAAATATGGCTGGTGGGGATTGGCCTGGCTGGAGAATCTGCTCCGCTGCGCAGATGCGATGGCTAGTACCCCAGAGGAGATCGACTACTCCCAGTCTTCAGCCGACACCGCTGGAATCAATCCTGAGGCACCGGGACTTTCCAACGAATTCTCTGAGGAGGCGTCCGTATGAGCCAAGCCAATATTACCATCCCGGTAGACCTGACCAACCCCGGCCAATTCTTTGCATGCTGCGGGCTATTGGAGCTTGCTGATCGCCTGTGGCCAGGGGCAGAGGGTTGGTTTGATCACGACTCCTTCCACTTAAATGCACCAGACGCTGCATGTGATCTCATCCTTCAAACGATTTCGGAAAGCGAGATTACTAATACCTTGACGCCAGAACAGATTGCTCGCCGAGAAGAGTTTTCTAAGTTGGAGAGCAAAGATCTCACCGCTGCACAGAAATCTGAGAAGGGTCACTTAGACAAACTTCACCGTGAGCTGCCCATCGTTCTTAAGGGCCAAGTTTCCTTTTGTATCGATTGGTTCCGTGACAAATACTCAGGGGGATCGCGGTTAAAAACATGGGCAGGTCAACAGTCAATCCTCACAATTACGCAGGCAATGCATAAAGGAATACGCGTTGCAGGGATTAACTCTGGCAACGAGTTGTGGAAATCCGTCTACGACATCGGTCTGCCGTTTTATTTTGATTCTGATCTGGGTGGACAAGGTTCCGGAATTGACATCGGTTTTGTTTTTGATGCACTGGCCAGTAATAAAGCCGGTCAAATCAAAGTTTCCTGCAAACCTGCCCTCGAAATGCTTTGTTTTATCGGCTTGCAACGCTTCCGACCGTTTAACCTTCAAGAATTAAACCGCTTCGTCTACGTTGCCTGGAATATTCCACTGAGTCCGAGCATTGCATCAGCAGCTGTTAATCGATCGGTACCAATGACCGGGGCCGTGTTCGAGTTTTCCTTGTTGTATAGAACTGACTATCTCAAAAGTTTTTTACCTGCACAACCATATAAAGGAGACCGCGATGAGTGATCCGAGCCAGTATTATGACGAATGGCTAACCAATGATAGTTTTGCTGCTATCGTGATTCGTGAGCCACTCGTTTCCGTTGAAGGTCCCGATGGCGTCATCTTTCCCGCAACGTACGCCGCTAGCAAGGACGGTAAATTTCCCGGTGGGTACAATATCGACCCGCCTGAAGGTGAGAAAAATGTTTGTATAGTTGATAGTGTTGGTAGCCAGGCCAACCGCATCGAACCGATCTTTGCCAACCCCACGTATAGCGATCTTGTGCCCCAGATCATCATTGAAGCCGGCGAAAAAAAAGTCAACCTGCTCGAAGCCGGCCATCGCGCCGGCGATGCTATTGTCCGCAGCACATTATTACATAAGGAGTTACAAGACGCCTTCAAACGCATATTAAACGGCAACGCACTCCCCATGGCCAAGATCGCGCCGACATCGCTTGTTTTCGGGGTGTGGGACTCGCGTGACACGCAGGCCAAACTTCCCCGACTTATCGTTTCGACCATCCGTGCATTTGACGTACAAAAGCTTACACGAAGTGCTGTATACATCCCACCCGTCAATTATGTGAACCTAGGATTAATTACAGAAGAGCAACAGCAAAAAGCGACCGGCGACGAGAAGAATCCGCTTTCCCAACGAGGGTTTGTAAATGCCTTGGCTTCTGCCACTCATGGTGGGGTTATTGCCCGAGGGGGAGTACGGCGTGACGTCACTTTCAGCCTCGCCGCACTGCGTTTGCTCTCTGCAGGGAATGACGAACAGAACGAACAGAAGACGCTTAAGCTTCGTCGATATATCTTAGGTCTGTCACTTATCGCGATAACAGCACCTCCCCAAACTTATCTTCGGCAAGGATGCAACTTGGTCCTTGATCTTGATAAGCCCCGATCATGCTTACTCGTGAAAGCCAATGGAACAAAATCTGAACTGCAGTTGACACATGAAAAGGCAATTGCATACGCAAAAATCGTGGCAAATGATTTTGGTGTCGGAGAATCGAAAACTGTTAAGTTCGATCCTGATCTCGCGAACAAAGACATCTCCGGTGTGGGAAACGTTACTCCCACTAAGAAAACACGTGCCCAAGCACGAGCAACTGCCACTCAAACTGATGGGCAAAATCCATAAAGGAGAATGAATGAGAACGAACCTCTGCATTAGCATCCGTTTCATTCATCCCGAACCACGCTTTCACGGCCGGGGTGACGGGGAACAGCCGGAGTGGCCACCTTCTCCCATGCGAGTGTTGCAAGCACTGCTGAACGCAGCTTGCTCGCGAGCAAGAGGAAAGCCACTCGCTCCGGAACTACGAAACTCACTACATGTTCTCGAACTGATCCGCCCGAGTATAGTTGCGCCGCGAGCAACTTTAAGTGATGTGGGATTCAAAACTTATGTTCCTCACAACCATGCCGATCTTGTCGCAGCCAAATGGTATCGTGATAATAGCAGTGCCAGTATTGCCGAACATCGTACCGAGAAAAACTATCGACCCTACCGAATTGAAACCATCGGTAATGATCTTCCGACGCTTCACTACCTTTATCCATTGAAAGATTTGCAGGTGAATCCGAACTCCCTACTCGAGACCATTCTCCCAAGTGTCCGATCCATCTACTCCCTCGGTTGGGGAATCGACCAGGTAATTGCCGATGCCACACTGATCGATCAGCAAAGTGCCTCACAACTACTCGGCCAACGATTCATTCCGACAACCCGAGGCGGTATACGCTTGCGAGCACCTCGCCAAGACTCAATCAAAGCACTCGAGCGTCGGTACGAAAGATTTCTCGCACGACTGCAGGGCAATCAGTGGACATCTCCACCTCCCTTGACTGCAACAGCATTCGATGTTGTCACATACTCCGACACCGAACGACCCCAATCCCGTCCCTACGCAATCTTCAAACTCGTTGACGAAAACGAAGATACGGTCTCCTATCCGCAGGCGAAGCTCATTCATATCGCCGGAATGGTCAAGCACTTAGCGATCGAGCTGATGAAAAAGTACCCGCCCAGGGACCTGCGTGGAAACTCCCATGAACAGTGGGTAAAGCAGTATGTCGCAGGACATTTTACTGATAACCGCGATCCAGACGCCCCACCCCATCCGCGGTTTTCCTATGTGCCATTGCCTTCGATCGGACATCGTCATACCAACCCAGCCGTTCGACGCGTCATGATCATTGCGCCTATGGGTGATGAAGACTGGCTGGAGTATCTTGCCCAACGTCTTAACGGGGAAATACTCAGGCCCGATCCCAAATATCCGGATGTCAGGCTTCCGCACCCGACACTGCTTCAGCGAATTCCAAGCCGAAAAAAGGACGGCGTACGCGATGCCTACATCCGCGAAAGTTATGAATGGGCCAGTGTCACACCGATCATACTGAATCGACACGTCGACAAGATCAAAAAGACCCTCCCGGACGGCAAGGTGATCGAAGTACTCGATCGTATCGAGATTACCGAACAGATAAGAATCTCGCTTGCGCAATCAGGGATCGAACAACCGTGCGAGTTCGAATGGGGTGCATTCAGTTATTTCCCCAAGATGCTAAGTGCACACAAATACCAAAGGGATTCTAATGACCCTTCGAAGCGGGTTGAGATCGGTTATCTACGGCCGGATCATCTGGTCGGACGCACAGCCGTCCATATCAACATCCGGTTCGGACGACGGGAAAATCCGAATGATCCGAACAGCCGTTGGATCCCTGCGGATTATCCTGTTCCCGGTCCGATCACGATCGGCGCAGGAAGACACTGCGGCTTGGGGTTGCTGGCGAGAGTAGACCCATCTTCAAAGTTATCCATGGAATAAAGGAAGGAGTTTTTATGCCGAAGCCACAAGACATACCGGCATGCCCATCCAAACCCCCGGTTCCCCGTGTAAATACCCATACCTATGACATCGAACTGATCACGCCGATGTTCGGCGGCGGTGTGGAGACGCGGGTCAATGATCCGAGCTTTCCGATCCGCCCGACCTCGATCCGCGGCCAGTTGCAGTTCTGGTGGCGGGCGACGGTGGGCGCCCAGTACCGGACGATCGCGGAGACTCCGCGCCGCCCAGTCGGCGGTCTGGGGCGACACCACGCAGGCGAGCCGCGTGCAAGTTCGCGTGGAGGACGTGCGGGACCGATAAGCCCGTGCAATGCGCTCATTATGAATACAAGCCCCAAGGGAAAACAAACAAGCACGACACGACCTTGTATGGAACGAGCCGTTTGTCAATACCTGAGGAGAGACACTGGGGTACCGAGTACGTCCCAAAGCCAGTCACTTATGCTCTGTTCCCATTCCAGGGGGAGAAAGCCAAGCGAATCGAACCTGGCTGCAAGCCAGAAGTCGAGCCGGCTTACCACATCCCAAGTGCGAAGTTCCGGCTCACCGTCATCTGCGACAAGCGTATCGACTTCGTTAAAGAGGTCGAGCCGGCACTCTGGGCGTGGGTGAACTTCGGCGGCCTGGGCAGCCGGACGCGGCGAGGCTGCGGGGCGATCAAATGCAACACCTTGGCACCGAAGAACAAAGATGACCTGAAGGCGATGTGGCTGCGATACATGCCAACACTGTTCCCAGAGCGGGAATGGCCGACGATGGCCGAAAGCGTCAGTGTGCGGACCGTTGAGCAACCCGCGGATGCGATTCCGGTCTGGGACTGGCTGATCGGTCGCTTTCGACATTTCCGTCAAGGTGAAGGACTGGGGCGGAATCCCGGCAGTCAGCCCAATCGCCCCGGTCGCTCGCGCTGGCCGGAGCCGGAGACCATTCGCCGAGTGACTGGTCGTCGGATTGCTCGTCACGCTCGGCTTCCGCGCATTCCCGACGATGCCTTCCCGAGAGCGGAACTCGGTCTGCCGATCGTCTTCCACTTCAAAGATAAGGACGATCCGCCGGATACGGTTTTATATCCATCCGCTGGCCCTGAAGGAAAGCGCGAACGGATGGCCAGTCCGCTGATCCTTAAACCGCTGGCGTTGCAGAGCGGCAAGGCGGTTCCTCTCATCCTGCGGCTAAAGACGCCTGCTCTCACGGGAGTGGATCTTCGTCGCGGCCTCCCACCCACAACGGTGATCCGCGATCCGCGCCTGTCGAACTATCCGAATTCTCCCCTGGCGGGGTCGCCGAACGGTTCCGCTCTCGAAGCGTTCCTCGCTTATGCCAAGTCTCAAGGCTTCACGGAGGTGACGCGATGAGCCACTTACTCACCATTAGTGTCGGTCCTGTACAGGAGTTCATCGCTGCAGCAAGGCGGACCCGCGACCTGTGGTTCGGTTCGTACCTGCTCTCCGAAATCAGTCGGGCGGTGGCCAAGTCCGTCGAAGCCGACGGAGGGAAGCTCATCTTCCCGGCGTCTTCCGACGCGGAGAACGTCGCCAACGTCATCTTGGCGGAATTGCCATCTGGAGAGCCGAGGGACGTGGCGGCCAAGGCGAAACAAGCCGCTCAGGATTGTTGGAAGCGGTTTGTTGATGATGCCTGGCAACAGGCTTCCGGCGTAATCCGCCAGGACATCTGGAACGACCAGAAGGACGATGTCATCGAGTTCTACGCGGCCTGGGTGCAGCAAACCGGAGACTACAAGGCGGATCGTGGAAAGCTGATGCGGCTGTTGGCGGGACGCAAGAACTGCCGGGACTTTCTGCCGGCGAAGGGGCGGGCCGGCGTGCCCAAGTCCTCCCTGGACGGACAACGGGAATCGGTGCTGAAAGACCCCGCACGCGAACGATGGCCCGAGCGATTTCGTGCTCGGCTTCGCCTCCGTGAAGGGGAACAACTCGACATCGTCGGTCTGGTCAAGCGCGTGGCTGGGGGCAACCGGTCCTATCCGTCGGTGTCTCGGGTCGCGTGTGATCCCTGGATTCGAGGCAATATCGGCAAGCAAGCATTCTCTGATTTGATCAAAGCTTGCCAAGAACTTCCTCCGACTGTTTTGCATCGACTGGATGGAGAGGTCTTTCAGCAGTTCAAGGATTTCCCCTACGAAGGCACGGCCGTCTATGTCAGCCGGCACCATGAGTGGGAACAAGAAGTAGATGAGGAAGACCGGCTCAGCATCGCGGACATCCAAGATGCGCTGGAACGCCTCTCGCAGCCCAATCCCTATCTTGCTGTCCTCGTCGCGGACGGCGACAAAATGGGGGCGGCTATCTCCGCGTTGGGATCCGCAGATGCGCACCGGGAGTTCTCGAATACCCTGGCCGGGTTCGCAAACTCCGCACGGACGATCGTCAACGACCACAGCGGAGTGTTGGTCTACGCCGGTGGGGATGACGTGCTGGCGTTTCTGCCCGTGGACAAGTGCCTGAGTTGTGCCCGCAAGCTCCACGATGATTTCGGAAAGCGGCTGGCGAAGTACGGCAACCCGACCTTGTCCGTCGGCATCGCCATTGGCCACTTCATGGAGAACCTCGAAGACCTGCTCGACTACGGCCGGGCCGCCGAGAAGGCCGCCAAGAAACCCGACCGCGACGGCCTGGCAGTCCATCTGCACAAGCGTGGCGGTGCGCCAGTCGTCGTGCGGTCGAAGTGGAGTGGCAACCCAGATCAACGCCTGGAACGATTCGCCAACTTGATGAACGACGGCATTATCCCGACACGGTTACCTTATGAGCTGCAGACGATGGCGACTCTCTACAAAAATTGGAATACGGACGTAGCCGATGCTATTCAACAAGATCTCTACCGGGTGATTTCCAGAAAGACGTCTCGAGGATCAGGCACGGTAAAAGCAGCACTATCCGATTTCATTGACGCGATGGACGCTGACAAGCTGATGCATCTGGCACATGAGTTTCTCGTCGCTCGCCAGATCGCGGAATCACTAAGACAAGCTTCCATACAGAAATTCAAAGCTAAGGAGGTGAGAGTATGAATATATTTCTCGAATTAGCAGCTCATGATGCCTTGGTATCCCGGGATGGTCGACCCTTTGGAGCAAGACAAGGCAACCGAATGCGCGGACTACCCTGGTTATTGCCGTCTGTTGTTGCTGGATCGTTCCGTACGGCACTGGTCAAGGCCGGATCTGAGAATTTCGCCGGTGATATCCCCCAGCGGTTGCTGCAGACTGCTGTCGCCGGGGTGTTTCCCGTTCATGGTGGCGAGTTATATCTGCCTGCACCGAACGATGCCGTTGCGGAGCCAGACGAGAACGGTAAGGGAATCAAGTTCCTGCACCGTGTCGTTCCGCAATCGACCACCACAGGCGGATGTGATCTGCCGGAGGATGGCTTGAGACCGGTCATGCTCTCTGAATCGCAAGCAAGCAACGACTTCAAGCCAGCCGAAGTTCCAGCCTGGTGGCCGGTGGGAAAGTACACCGAGTGGTTGCTAGGCAAGAACGTGTCGTTCGACTCTTCATTCTTGCGCGGCCCGCTTCAGGAAACCCGCGATCACGTCCGCCTCGATACCGAACGCGGGGCGGCTGCCGAAGGAGAGATCTTTTCAACGGTTGGACTCAATCTCACCCACTTACCACGCTTTAATGTAGCAAGCACAAAACCCTTATCCGAAAGATTTGCCCCGATTCATTTATCGACACGCGTAAGCATTCCTGATTCAGAACTATCGTTAAAAATCGATCCATCATTCAGTATGAATCACCCGCTCGGCGGAGAGCGTCGGCTGGTTCATTGGCAGGGATGTCAAAAGCAAGTCACTGGATGGGTGTGCCCAGATCAGATTCGGGATTGTCTTCAAACGACCACACGGGTTCGCATGATACTTGCAACACCTGCAATTTTCAGGAAAGGATGGCTGCCCGACCTCAGTCAAGAACCATTTACCAAGTTGAAACTCGTAGGTGCAAGCATCGGTCGTTGGAAAGCCGTCTCCGGTTGGTCATTGGCCGCTATAAATGGTCAACCCCGTGGGCCTAAACCCATTCGTCGGATGGCGTCGGCAGGAAGTGTGTATTTCTTCGAATGCGAAAAATCCGCAGCCGCCAAACTTACTGACTTCTGGCTTCAGCCGATCAGTGACGATTCACAAGAACGACGCGATGGATTTGGTTTGGCCGTGTGGGGAACGTGGTAATAAAAAGAAAGGATGACATCATCATGCCTAATTCAAGACTTTATTGGTTGCATTGCCTTAGCCCGACTCATCCTGGTGTCGGGCGTGGCGTCGGCTACATCGACCTGCCGATCGACCGCGACGGCGTTACCGGATGGCCGATCGTCCGCGGATCGAGTATCAAGGGTGTCTGGCGTGACTGGGCAGCCCAGCAGAAAAAGGAATGGATCGAACTCGCATTCGGTCGTGCAGACAAGGACGGTGAATCAGCCAATTCCGGCGCCTTGATCCCGACCGATGCCAAGCTCGTCTGCCTGCCGGTGCGGAGCTTCCGCGGCACGTTCGCCTGGGCCACGTCACCGTTATGTTTACAAATGCTTCGGCGGACGCTGAGCCTCGCCGGAGTGAAAGATCTACCCGAAGCGCCCAAAGAACTACCGGACAACCAAGCGCACCACGCGACGGGAACGGCTTTGGTGGAAGACAAGCACATCTACCTGGAAGACCTCGACTTCTCGGCCATCGAGTGCAACACTGCGACGGCTTGGGCCGCAAAGATCGGTGAATGGGTTTTTGGCAAGGAAGATCCGTGGGCCAACGAGTTTCAGAAGCGGTTCGTCGTCCTCCCGGATTCCGCCTTCGACTTCCTCTGCGAAACCGGAACGGAGGTCCACACCCGAGTGCGGATCAATGACGATACAAAAACCGTCGCTCAAGGTGCCCTCTGGACAGAAGAATCATTGCCCGCCGAGACGATCCTGATGGGCCTGATCCAATGCGACCGAATTTTTGGTAAGAATAGTGAGATTGTTGACTCCCAAAAGTTACTCGATGAATTTGCCAAAGGATCCGTGAATCTGCAGATTGGCGGCAAAGCAACCGTCGGACGTGGACAAGTCCAGTGTGTGTTTTCAGAAGTGACTGGAGGTGGACAATGAGCGTTCACACCCGAAGCCAACGCCTGGCCCAAGCGGCGTATGCTCAAATCGCGAGACACACCAAGAACGGTACGCGGAAACCGGACAAGGAGTTCGTTACCACCGTCAAGAAGTTCCCGGCCTTGATCCACACCTGTGGGCTCGCTCAGGCCGTAGCGTTTGCCTTGGCTAAGCAGGATAAGGAGTACATTGGCTATCTCGAAGCCGTTCTCAAAGCGGCAGGATATACCGCAATCACGGAACAAAAAACTCTCTGCGAACATGCTCGCGAAAGTCCATTGACTGACTACCTCCGTCTGAGCCGTGATGCGATTGATGCTGCGAGTTGGTTGAAACGGTACGTGGAAGCCGCCGCCGGGGAGGAGGAATGATGCGACAGGTTATTGGTAATTTGCGAGACAAACGAGCGGCGCAAGGCCAGCATCCCGGCCTGCTGTTGCAACGTTACCTGTGCGAGAAAGCGACGGGGGAGGACGGCAACCCGGAGGAGAAACGTGCCATCTTCCAAGCCGCCATCAACGCCGCCGGCAACTCTGAGGTTCACAAACTCTACAAGCTAGCCTTCGACCGATGGAAGAAGTCTTTGCCGGAACTGACCGCGGCCAACGAACTGCAAACGGTCGGTCGGCTCATCGTCGGACTCGGTTCTGAGAACGTTCTTGAAACCGGAATCACGCTACACCACACTTACGGTATGCCCATTCTGCCTGGGTCGGCCCTTAAAGGACTGGCTGCGCACTACTGCAACCAGATGTGGGGAGAGTCGGAAGTCAAGTTCAAAAACGATGGCGAGTATCACCGACTACTTTTCGGGACGACCGACGACAGCGGCTGTATCGTTTTCCATGACGGCTGGTTCGTCCCCGATTCGGAAAAAGAGCCGCTCAAACTGGACGTGATGACCCCGCACCACCCGAAGTGGATGGATGGCCCGGTCCCACCCACGGATTTCGACAGCCCGACTCCGGTGCCGTTCCTGTCCGTGGCTGGGCGGTTTCATGTAGCGGTGAGCTGGTGCGGTCCGACCAGTGACAAGTCCCGGAATTGGACGGAGTTCGCACTGTCACTTTTGCGTGATGCGCTGTTCCATTGGGGCATCGGCGGCAAGACAACGAGCGGCTATGGACGGCTCGCCGAGCCGCCTCCACCCCCGCCACCTGAGCCTTACGAGGGGAAGGCTAAAGATATTGTGGAAGCTGTTTTGCTGGAAGAGAAGACGAAGAAAGGCGGCTGGCGTGCCCAGATCAAGGGGTATTCGCAGTCAGGCCCAATTCAGAACAGCGACCAAGTGCCCGCCGATGCGAAACCGGGCGATGTGGTCAAACTCGTGATCGCATCCGTCAATAATCGCGAGGCAGCGTTCAAATGGCCACAACCCTCAGGGAAGTGAGTCACTCTATGCGACTGATTAGCTTTCTCGGTACGGGCAAATACGATGAGACGACCTACTCTTTCGAGGGCAGCACTTGCCGAACGCGGTATGTGGCTCATGCTTTGGCAGAGTTCAACCGGGCGAACGAGATCCGCCTGATCGCGACGGCGGAGGCCTGGAACCAGCATGGGAATGCACTTGCCCAAGTGTTGTCAGGCTCTGGACACCCTGTTCCTGAACAAGTTCCTGTCCCGACCGGTGGCGAACCACATCAACTCTGGCGAATGTTCGGAACCATCGTCGAGGTGATCGACGCCAGTGACAGTCCCGTCCTGCTGGACATCACCCACGGTTTTCGGATGCAGCCGTTCTTCGCGGCCGCCTGCATTCAGTACATTCAGTCGGTTCTGTCGACTCCACCCAAGATCCGCGTGGTCTACGGGGAGTATCGACAAGGCGACACAAGCCCGATCTGGGAGCTGACCCCATTTCTGGAAGTGCTCTCCTGGTCGCGGAACCTCATGATGTTTCTCCGGACCGGCCAAGCAGATCAAATTGTGGCGGATACAGACAGCCTTGGCCGAGCACTGAACAAGCAACGGGCCGATGATGGTGTGAAATCAGGCTTTTCACAACTTCCCAAGCTCGCCGGAGCGATCAAATCCTTCAGTGATGACTTCACCACAATCCGAACCGGTTCGTTGCTCATCGGCAAGGAAAAGGAACAGCCTTCAGCCCAGCGACTCTACGATGCGATTGAACAGACCAAGAACGAGGTCATTCAACACCTGCCGGCACTGGCACTGGTGCTCGACCAGGTGCAAGAAATGGTCAAGCCGCTGCTGACCGGTGGAGCAAGGTTGTCTTCCAAACCAGGGCAGCAAGCTCTCATCGCCTTGGCAAAACTGTATCAGAAAATGGGGCGCTACAGTGAAGCGATCTCCGTCCTTCGTGAAGGATGGATCACACTTGGCGCACCCCATGACGCCGATCATCCCGGATCAGGATTCAATCGGAAATCGCGCGAATCTCAGGAACAATCTTGGCAAACTGCAACACCGCAGTTCCAAACGGTCAGCGAAGTCCGCAACGACATCCAGCATGCCGGCTTCAATCAGCAGCCACATGACCGAAGCTGGTTCAAGGAACAACTCGAAAAGTTGCTCATAGAGTGGGAACAAAACATCAATAAACAAACTCTCTAGTTAAGTTCGTCGAATGTGTGATTTTTTAAAATTTCATCATCAATTGAGTGTGATTAACCGAAGCCATCTTTATCGTCATACATTCAGTTGAGAGAAAGTATAAAAAAGACACCAAGTTCTGATTAACGATCTTTAATAGGTATAACCTTATGAATCTGATCATCTCTACCTGTGGAACGAGCGTGCTGACCAATCTTGCGGATGAATCCACCCGAAAGCTGGTCAACCAATATGCCAACGAACACGATTTATCCACCATCCCATCCGAACATCAGCAGGCTCTCAAAGACCTCATTCAAAAGGCGAAAGAAAAGCTTTTGCAGTCCGATATCAAAACTGCTAAAAGAGCTTCTGCTGAACTCAATGGCATCTTGTCCATATCGAAGGATCAGACACCTTTAGATCAAAAGGATGTTTATGTCCTGATCCATACGGACACACAGCTGGGCACAGATGCGGCTAAATTAATTCAAGCCAAGCTTGAATCGTATGGTGTCATCCCACAACTCGAACCTGCGGAATCACTGACTACGCGTTCCCGGCAATCGTTTGATAAAGGTTTGCGCCACCTGGTCGACTGGGCAGCCAGAACTCTCCCGGGTTACCGAGCAAATAAATATCATATTATCTTCAACCTTGTCGGAGGATTTAAGTCAGTTCAGGGATTCATGCAAACCCTGGGTATGTTTTATGCTGACGAAATCGTCTATATTTTTGAATCCGGCAGTGAGTTGCTTCGTATTCCGCGTTTACCCGTTGACCTTAACTCAGCCGCACAGGAAATCATGCGTGCCCATGCTCGACTGTTTCGCAGGCTCGCTGTGCTAGGCCCTCAACCTGATGAAGAGAACTTGCACAATATTCCTGAATCGATGCTAGAACGAGTGGATGATCTTGTTGACCTCTCGCCGTGGGGTAAGCTGATCTGGGAAGCGTTTAGACCAGAACTTTATAGCCAACGTCTTCTGGATTCTCCGTCGGACAGGATCCGCTTCGAAACTTCATTCGAAAAAGATGTTCGAAATCTTCCCAAAGACCGATACGCCATTTTGAATGAACGAATTGATGATCTAATGATGTGTCTAGAAAATCAAGTCCGTCTCGATCGGCTAGACATCAAGCCTCTGAAGAATAAGGACGCGTTTTGGCCTTCCACTCATGAAGCCGATGCCTGGGCTGATGCCGACTGTCGGAGGATCTTCTTTCATTACGAATCCGGAGTTGCTGAACTTGATCGTCTGATCCCAGCATTGCACTGAAGATAAACACTTCGATGGAGATTTAAACGGGTCAAAGTCTGTTTCAAACATCGAAGGTCTTTAGATCGTTCGGCTGCCCAGATTCACCTTAGCAGAATTGCCGAGGGTGATCTGTACGTAGCCGAACGTGTTATTACTGAGTCGATACCCCGACGGGAAAACCCGGGTAACGTAATAAGTCCCCGCAGACAAACCGGTGAATCGGTAATTCCCCTGAGAATCAGACGTCGTTGATTTCTCACCCGAGTCCAGCTTGCCGTTGCGGTTCTGGTCCAGGAAAACCGTTCGACGACCCGTGCGGGATTCGTTCGAATCCACCACCCCATCGGCATCGGTGTCGTTCCATAAAAAGCCGCTGATACTCGAAGAACCGGTGGAAGGAGGCGGATTGGGCGCGGAGCCATTGGTTGTCGGGCTTGGAGGAATGGAAGTGCTTTCATAAGCCACCCCCGATTTGTGAAGTGCAAATCGGTCGATAATAAACTTGTTGGATCGGGCTGAAAATTCGATCGTGTGATTTCCCGCTGAGAGATTGAAGTCCCAGTTGGTGTCGTACACGCCATGACTTACTTCTCTACGGGTGAACCAGGTCCACTGTTTGTTGCGGGATTGAAAGATTTTTTCCCATTTTTGCCCATCGATTCGGACCCAGACATCATTGAACTCTTTGGGATCACTGGTGATGTTATAGCTGCGGAGTTTGAAGCTGTAGGTTCCCGGGTTATTGATTTTAAAGGCATATTTAAGCTTTGCGTTTCCGGGGTTATGAAAGAAGTCCGCCCCATTCCATTGGTAGGCTGATGATCCGGTATAACCGCCAGGTGAAGTGACTCGAGTCCAGCCGTTGGTAGGTTCTGATTCGATCTCGACCATCAGCAAACCGTTTTGTTCAACGAACACGCCTGCTAGGAGTTTGCGGGGTTCCAGATTTTCTGAGATTACGCGCCTGACCATTGACATTATGATTCTCCCAAAAAAAGGGAACACCACCGAACACTCTTATTCACCTGACTAGACGCAGCTCCACACTTTTTATAACCGGAATTCACTTTTCATCCGATTTTTAGACCAAGACACCCGCGTTAAGAATCTGCTCAAATCCCTTAACTGTTTTTATTTAAATAGCTTGTGATAAAAGCACTTCAAGGCAACTGTAAGTACTCCACGACACTGGTTTCACTCTTACCTTGTACGATGCCGCCTCCCGCGACATAGATGCGGTTATTCAAAACCAACGGGGCAATCCCGTGTCGGTCGGTCGGGATGGGTGGTCCGACACGCCAACGATTGGTCGACGGATTGTAGATATCAACCCGATCATAGACACCGTCCGAACCGGTTTCAGAGTATTTGGAATCCGTTTCCCCACCAATGATATAAAACTCTCCGTTGATGAACGGTGCTTTACTGATTCCGCCTCGTCCGACGGGCAGAGGTTGGGCTGCGTTGGTGCTCCAGGAATTGGTATCCGGGTTATAGACCAGTGTCTGCGCATATCCGTTCCCGGGGCGGTCACCGACATCTCGACCGCCGAAAATATATAGTTTGGATCCGTCCGTTCCTGAAGCACCGGAATCGAGCTTACGGGGCATCCGGGCTAGCTCCGTATAGGCATTAGAGGCAGGGTCGTAACGGATCACCCGGTCAGTTGTGACGTTTCCAGTCGTGAACCCCCCGGCAATGTAGATTTTTCCCCCGATGACTGCGGTCTGACCAGCAGCCATCGCGTAAGGCATATTTTTGAGGTTAGACCACTTGTTGGTAGCAGGATCATAGACTTGTGCGGTGGTCAACACCTGTTGTCCTGTGCTCAGATATCGTACCCCACCAAATACATAAAGCTTGCCGTTGACGACTTCCGCGACCTGATCTTTGGCAGATACGGATCTGGCCGCCAAGGTGGTCCAAGTGTTGGTGTTCAGGTCATATCGATATACTCGGGATGAACCGTCGCCGATGATATAGAGCTTTCCATTGATGACCCCGCCGGATGTTTCACCAAGTTTAATGGGTAAAGAAGATGCTTTAAACCAGACAGCCGTGCCGTCGGACGGTGGTGTTGAAGTACCAGGTTTGTTGGTGGTGCCTAGATGGATATCGATGATATTTTGATTCGAGAAAATCGAAACCGTTCGATACCCGTTCGGATCATTGCTGAGTCGATACCCCGACGGGAAAACCCGGGTAACGTAATAAGTCCCCGCAGACAAACCGGTGAATCGGTAATTCCCCTGAGAATCAGACGTCGTTGATTTCTCACCCGAGTCCAGCTTGCCGTTGCGGTTCTGGTCCAGGAAAACCGTTCGACGACCCGTGCGGGATTCGTTCGAATCCACCACCCCATCGGCATCGGTGTCGTTCCATAAAAAGCCGCTGATACTCGAAGAACCGGTGGAAGGAGGCGTTTGACCTTCGGCATCTGTCGTCAGCAACTGTGCTCGATAGGCCTGCGAGTAAGCCCCTTTCCAGTCGCCTCCACCAATCAGATAAAGATAAGCATCGATATAGGCAACGGTAGCATTCTTACGGGCGACAGGCGCATTATTGAGCGTTTGCCAGGTATTGGAATCCGGATCGTATCGAAACACGGTCGAACGGGCATTGCTTTGGGCTTTGCTCGGGACGTTTCCAGCGCCGCCGATAAGATAAATCTTACCCTCAGCCACGACGGTATTTTCATTACTATGCCCTCTTCCCGTGGGAAGATCTTTTAATCGGGTCCAAGTATTGGTTGTGACATCGTAACGGTCCACGCGGCTGGAGTTTTGATACCATTCATCTCCTCCGTTTTGTCCACCAACTGCATAAACATATTTTCCAATAACGACCGAACCGAAATGATTGCGTGCCCCGGGCATGTCTTTCACGCGGACCCACTTGGGATTGGTGCTGGACAGATCGAGTTTCCATGCTTTAGCGATGTTACCCGTTTCGTTTCCTGTTTTCGGGTCACGTTTTTGACCGCCGAAATAGATAATCGTATTGTTCACCAAGCCCGCCCCGCCGGCGCCATTTGCTTCAACTAGGCTCGGACCCTTTCGATAAGTGTCCGACTGTGGGTTGTAAATCCAAACATCTTTAGTAGGTAATCCCGGGTGATGTCCCACAAACCCACCTATCAACCAGATTTCACTGTTGACGACAACTGTCTGAGCATGAGTGAGCAACTTGGGTAGATCCCTCAACCGGGTGTAAGTGTCGGTCTGGGGATTATAAACATCCGCCCGAAGTGATGCTTTGTAGTCTGAATTATAAAGCCCCCCGAACAGGTAGATTTTTCCATTTAAAACGGCTTTTTGCATTTCATACCGTTTGATCGGACTATCCGTAATGGCTTGCCAGGAAAGATTTTCGTTCAGTTTTGATGTCGCTAAGACCATCGAAGGCACTGAACCGGAGGTTACAGGAATTCGTTGTGCCGGGGCGGAAGGATAGGCTACGGATAAAAGACGACGAGGTTCTAGTGACTCGATGTTGGAAATACGACTTAATTGCATTTGTCATTACGATAAAGAGCGCAGGCTGCCCATATAAGGAGCATCATTGGTAATTTGACTGTACAGCTTTTAACTGGAACTACCAATCAAATTTGGATGAATTAACGCAATTTATATAAACCATTGTTAATATAGGAAATCTGCACACGATCGGGTATACAAAACCGAGTATGGTCAGATGAGGGCGCAATGAGGGTGAGATTATATGGGTGCGCTAAATTCAGATTTCTACGAATTCCATTGCCGGTTCATCGGCTTCTGTCGCATGGATGGGCGGAATCGCAGCAAAACCTTCACCTAGCTCCTGACGAATCGAAGCTGGGTCATATCGACGATTGAGTAACTTGGCGAGCACTTCCCCCTCTGCTATAGCGCCTTGGCGCGGGGGAAAAGCTCGTTCAAAGGATTGGACCATTCCCTTGTAATTTTCCCACGATCCAGATTTTTCAACCCAAGCCGCCGAGGGAAGCAAAATGTCTGCCGATTCTGATAAAGCACTTGGGAGCAAATCCTGGACCACTTTGTACGATTTTTTCAGGGTTGCTGGCAGTTCATTCCCGACCCAATGGGAATGATATCCTCCAGTGACCCAACCGGCTTTCAACGACACGTGGGTTCCGGCGCAAAATGTCGTCCAGTCCATGGTCGGTCCACCAAACCGATCCATAATCCGTTGAACCCCGGACCGGTTGGGAACCTTTTCCGCCTGGATACGAAATGTTTCCTGTTTGGTGATGTAATGTCGGAAGACTTCATCCTGCTCCGACCGTGGTACCGGGCCCAGCACTAGCGTGGCTTGCGGGTCGATTCCTCGAACATAGGTCGCCAGCAAATACGCTTCTTCCGTTGCCAGCATCGGGCTGAGCACGGCGAATAAAGATCCGTCTCCGTGATCACGGTGATGTTTTCTCAGTTCTGTATCGGCCTGTTGGACCGCATCCCATAATGTGACCTCGACATGGGTACCATATTGAGTTCGCATCGCGCCGAATAGACGTTTATCATCCTGCACGACTTTGTAGCTGTATCGAGTATCGTCGCTGATCCACCATTTATTGACTTCGGGGTTGTATCGAGGTTTGAGACGGTACACGACTCCTTCATTGTGGTGGATCCAGATATTTTCTCCCCCGGCATCGACCGGTGAAATGCTGGGCGTACTCTTGAGGAACCAAACCCGCTGCTTGAATAGAAAGTCCTTGTCCAGTAAGGCCCCTACCGGGCACAGATCGACCACGTTGCCGGATAATTTGTTGTTCAACGGCCTTCCGGGGAAAATTTCAATTTCCTCTTTACTACCCCGCCCATCAACAAACAATTCCGACGTTCCGGCAATTTCCCGGGTAAACCGAACACACCGTGTGCACATGATGCATCGGTCGTTGTACAAAAGCACATGTAAACCGATGTCTTTCTTTGGCTTCTTGTACTTCTCCTCCTCGAAACGGGATTCGGATCGCCCGTATTTGTAGGAATAGTCCTGCAGATAACATTCACCGGCCTGGTCGCAGACCGGACAATCCAGCGGATGATTCACCAAAAGATACTCCATCACCTGCTTCTGGTTGGCGATGGCTTTGGTGGATTGGGTGTGAACCACCATCCCATCCCGGACCGGGGTCTGACAGGTCGGAACCAGCTTTGGGGGGCCGCCCTCGATCTCTGCCAAACAGATGCGACAAGAGGCTACTATCGACAATCCCGGGTGATAACAGTAATGCGGAATCTCAATCCCGGCATCCAACGCAGCCTGTAGGATCATCTGGCGATCCTTGCACTCAATCTTCTTACCATCAATCGTAATCGTAGGCATAGCTTGTGTATTTAGTGTATCGGAGTCGTTTGGAGTGTCCATCCAATCGGTAACTCTTAAAAAGTTTGAAAATCCTCAACCGGATCGATCCGATTCGGATTGGGAATGATGGGTATCCCTCAATCGGGCCAGGGTAACCCCTTCGGGAACACCGTCCAGCATGCCTTTTCGGGTGCCAATCCGCTGAGATAGGTAAATCCCCGAATGACCGCTGAATACATACGATAAAAAACAGGCTATTGCGAAATAAATCATGTGAGCACTACCGAACAGTTCGATGCCCATCAGCGTACAAGCCAACGGGGTATTGGTTGCTCCGGCAAAAACGGCCACGAAACCCAAGGCTGCGAACAAATCCGCAGGCGCACCGGTTACTCCCGCTAGCGTATTCCCGAGCGTCGCGCCGACAAAGAACAAAGGCGTTACCTCTCCACCTTTGAATCCACTGCTAAGCGTGATCGCAGTGAAAAGTATTTTCCACCACCAGCTCATAGCGTCTGCCCCGCTCGGATGAAACGCGTTAAGGATCGATACCCCGTCAGGACTTGATGAGTAAACTCCGAGCCCCAGATAGTCCCGCGTTCCCAACAGATGGGTCAAACCAATGATCAGACATCCCCCGATTACTGGTCTGAACCAATCCCGCGGACAAATCCGCTCCCAGAGTCGATGCAATCCGTGGGTCAGTTCTGCAAACACCACACTGACCAACCCAAACGCCACCGCAGCCACGGCTACTTTCGATGCGGTCAACCATTCGAATGCCGCCGGACCGACTTCGACCATGTACCGGGTATGATGCACTCCCCAGACCGTGCAAAAATAATCCCCGACGATGGCCCCGATTAGACAAGGTAGGAGGGCTTCATAAGTCATTCGACCGATCGCTAAGACCTCGATGGCAAAAACCGTCCCGGCCAACGGTGTTCCAAAAACCCCCGCAAAACCGGCCGACATTCCCACCATGAGAAGCTTCCGGGTGTCCGTTGTCGTTAGTTTGAAAAAACGCCCCAGGGTCGCTGCAAGACTTCCCCCGATCTGAATCGCAGTCCCCTCCCGACCGGCCGACCCTCCGAATAGGTGCGTCACCACCGTGCTGATCAGAATCATCGGCGCCATCCGTGCCGGAACCCCTGCACGTGGCTCGTGGATCTCGTCCATGATCAGATTGTTTCCATGTCCTGAATCCCCGCCCCACCGACGATACGACCAAACGATCAGCGCCCCCGCCAACGGAAGAAGAAACAGTAACCAGGGATGGGAAAACCTCGTTTCCGTCGCTCGATCCAGCGCCCATAAAAACAACGCACAGGATGATCCGATCACTGCTGCGATCGGTGTAGCTATCACGACCCACCGAATGACATACCATCCCAAACGGACATGTTCTTGAAAATCCCGGCGAAAAAGCATGAAATCTCTCCGCAAATCGTCTTTCACTTCTGAACACTTGCGGGATTTATCTGACCGGATGGCCAACACACATACCCGCAAACCTTGCGTTCGCAGGAGTTATCAGCTCATCCCAAAACTAGGAAGGCAGTTATGGCGAACTCCATCGCCTTTATTTGCATCATAACGTAGATTTTCCAGAGATGGATGTCAATGTCATTCCCCGATTTCAGTCCCGAAATGACTCCAGATCCTTAAAATATCCCGGATAGGTTTTGTTCACACACCCGGGATCGTTGATCCGGACACCCCAAGCCCGTGTTCCAACCAACCCAAACGACATCGCCATCCGATGATCATCATAAGTGTCTATATCCGCCGGATGGATTTTCTCCGGTGGGTTGATGACAAGTGTGTCTTCCTGAACTTCGACTTCTGCCCCGAGCTTGCTCAACTCCTGCTCCAACGCCGAAAGGCGATCTGTTTCCTTGACCCGAAGGGTGTGCAACCCACGAATCGTCGTCGGACCACGGGCAAACATCGCTACCACAGCCAGGGTCTGTGCGGTATCCGGCATGTCGGATAAATCTACATCCACTCCTTCGAGCTGCGTCGGTCCGTGAATGGTCACCTGGTGGTCATTGAGTACTACATTCGCGCCCATCTGTTTTAACACCCCTGAAAAACCGACATCCCCCTGTAGCGAACGTTTTCCCAAACCGTGGATCGTCACCTCTGCACCGGGATGGATTGCTGATAAGGCAAGAAAATAGGTCGCATTAGATGCATCCGGTTCGACCTGATACTCTTCCAGACGATACTCCCCCCGGGGCACAATGATACGAACCGGCTCGCGGGTCTGAGGGTCACGTTCAAGCTCACACCAATGTCCGAACTGGTCCATCATCCGCATCGTCATTTCGACATAAGGCCAGCTCGTCTGTTTACCGACCAGGTTCACCCGAAGCTCATGTCTCGCGTACGGCGATACCTGTAAAACGGCTGACAGATACTGTGACGACATTTCGCTCCCGTACTGTACGATTCCTCCAGGCAGACCGTCTCCTTGCACTCTCACCGGCGGATAACCCTCATTCATGACCGATTCGATCCGCGCTCCCAGATTTCGCAACATACTCACCAGTGGTCCGATCGGTCGTTGGCGCATCCGTTCTACACCGTCGAGCAGATACTGACCCTTGCCCAGCGTACACAAGGCCGTCAAAAAACGGATCGTCGTTCCCGAATTGCCACAAAAGATTTCCGTCTGCCTGGACGGAATGACACCGCCACGACCGGTCACTATGATCTGCGCGTTGGATTCATCGGTTTGTACGTCAAAACCCAGTCGCCGCAATCCCTCGATCATGACCCGTGTGTCGTCCGCGAATAAAGCACCCTGCAGACGACAGGTGCCCTGTGATAACGCTGCCAAAACCATCGCCCGGTTTGTCAGACTTTTGGACCCGGGTGGTGAAAACACCCTTTTGAAAGGTCGGGAGAAGGGCTCGATCGATAACCTAGTCATAAACACGAATCATACGACAAATTAAAATGGACAAAACCCACTACGGCCCACTCGGGCGCCACAGACAGGTCTGTTCATCGAAGGGGACTTTCTCGTCTCGCATGAGTTGCCATACCTGTTCCACGGTTTGCCAGACACGCTGGACCAGTTTTTCGGGATACCCCCATTTTATCCGGTGCCTCTCAAACTCCTGTTCATCATCTAAAACTGGTTCGTCACTCCCCGCCCGGCGAATCAGATCCAGATCCAAATCCACCCATCTGACCACACGACCGTCCCACGTAGCCGGATCGGCGATGTTCACATAATGCTCCTCGAACCGCCAGTCCGCGTGCCAACGGATCATTACGTTCCATGAAAGATCCGTGTAAAAGATCCGAAGGGAATGAGACCGTGTCATCAATTCCCCACGATACGTCAAAAGCTTGACGCCCGGTGGAGTATAAACGCGTATTTCACGATCTGTTGCCTGTACCAGATCGGCTTCAAACTGATAGTGCAATGAACCGTCGAACTTGGTGGATGAGATGACTGCTTTCATGTGTTTGATCGAACCCAATCAATCAGGCAGCCGCATGCTCATGTGCGATTTCTGCGTCGTTTTTCATTTGTGATATCCGTTCGGCCTGTTCGGCTTGGGCGATGGCAGCGTCGGAGATTCTTCCACCCTGCTGGACCTGGTCAAACTTCACTGCCACACGTTTACTGACACCTTGCTCTTGCTGGGTTACACCGTAAAGCACATTTCCGATCTGCATGGTCCGCTTGTGGTGAGTGATAATTATGAACTGGGAGAGATCCAGGAACTCTTGGACGATCTGACCGAATCGGACGTTGTTGGCTTCATCCAGGGGCGCATCCACTTCGTCCAAGATGCAGAAGGGACTGGGTTTGCTTTTGAAAATACTCATCAATAAAGCGATACATGTCATCGCCTTTTCACCCCCTGACAGTTGGGTGATCGTGACCGGTTTCTTACCCGGGGGACGGGCCATGATTTCGATCCCGGCATCCAGAGGATCGACCGTCTTTCTCATGACCGGGATTACTTCGCCCGGCTGAGCTTCAGCACGGGCCTGTTTCATAGCCTCGGTGTCTTCAACCTCTAGTTCAAGATAAATGTCCGCACTTCCTCCACCGAACAGTTTCCGGAAAAGGGTCTGAAAGTGCTCTCGAACCGCGTTAAATGTTTGCTCAAATCGGACGCCCGACTCACGATTGATCTCATCAATCAACTGTTCGAGCTGTTGTTTTGCTTGTTGCAGGTCTGTCAATTGGTTGGCATAGAACTGTGCACGCTGCTCCAATTCGTCCATTTCACTGATTGAATCCAGATTGACGTTTCCGAGACGTTGAATTTTATCTTTCAGTTCCTTGATCTCGCGGGCTACAGCTTCCCAGTCGGTTGCACCGGGTTCATACGCGAAAACGATATTCGGTTCGAGTTTTTGCCGTTCATAATGCTCTTGAACCACCTGCTGATATTTCAATGATACATCGATCTGAAGTTCGTCCTGTGTCCGGGAAACCAATGATTCCTTTCGCACCGTCAATTCGTTGTGCTGGAGCAAAAGTCCGTTGAGCTTTTGTTCCAGTTCACCATGAAGCCCGCGAATGGATTCCACTTTCCCGGTCAGATTGCGAACGGTTTCCTGTTGGGCTTGAAGTCGGTCAGTTAGATTTTCGACCTTTTCCTGCAACTCCTGAACCCGTTTCTGTTGAACCTCTTCGTCATGGCATCCCTGTTGGAGTTCGGCTTCTGCGGACCGAGTTCGTTCGCTGGTCGATTCGATGGTCTGATGAATCCGGTCGATTTGTTGGCCGATTTCCTGATGTTGATGACGCAAACGTTCCACCGTCTGTCGTGCTGCCAGCTGCTTTTCCTGAACCTGACCTAACGCCACCCGACAACCGGTCAGTTCCTCTGACAAACGCTTGACCTGTTCAACCAGATTCGTCTGTTGGGCGCTGAAGGATTCGATCTCCTGCTGGGCGTTCTGCTGGCGAGTTTCCAGATCGGTCTTGTGACCCTGCATCGTTTGTTCTTCAACCGTCAACCGATCAGCCTGTTCTAACAGATTGCTCAGTTCCTTTTCCAACAAAGGCAACTCACGACGCAATCCGTTCAAGCGATCGCTGATCTGCTGGGACTGTGACTGAAGCTCAACCCGACGGGTGTTTAACTGATAAATCTCGTTGCGAAGCTGGTTGATCTGTTCCTCGACTTCCCCTGCAGCCGTGGAAGACTGGGACAACTGATCGGTCAGCTGACGGATCTTTTCATCCGATTCTTTGATCTGAAGCGACAATGATTCCAGTTCGGACCGTCGAGACAGAATGCCCGTTCCGGCACCGGCCGGTCCTGCTTTTAAAACCCCATCGGATTCGAGCACTTCTCCTGTGGAAACTACATATCTCCACCCACGCGGACCCTGACGATAAAGCGCAACGGCTTGTGCAAGTGTATCAACAACGACGGTCCTTCCGAGAAGTTTTTCGGCAATCTGACGGTCCTGCGGATTTACTTTCACCAGATCTGCCGCCAGACGGATCCGATACGGATGCCGATTCCAGTCATACGCCGAATCCGGTTCTTCAACCGTTTGGTCCACGGATTCGGTTGTGCAGATCATCGAGACGCGGCCGCTCAATTTCTTGAGAGAATCACCCGACACAGCGTCCACGGAATCGATAATCAACCATTGATCCCGTCCGTCCAAAGCGGCTTCGATCACGGTCGCATGCTCGACATCCACTCGTAGCAGATCGGCAACGATTCCTCGAACGAACGGGAATTTTTCTTCTCGTTCTTTGAGAACTTTTTTTACCGCGTCGCTCACACCTTCTCGTCGGCTTTCCAGGTCTTGGAGTAGTTTTTGTCGTGACAGCAATCCGGATCGATGCTCTTTGGCCGACCCAAGGGATTCTGTCAGCGTTTTGATCCTGGCGCCCAATTCGCTGGCGGATTGCTTTCGGACTTCCTGTTCGGACTGTTTTTCTGCGATCTGTCGAATCACCTCATCGAGTTTGGTTTTGAGTTCGGCTGCGAGGTCCTCTGCCGACGAAATATCCGTTGCCACCTGACGACGACGTTCTCCTTGTCGTTGCTGCATGGCTGAGATATTTCTACGTTCGATCTCGATACTGGCCAGACGACTGTTGACTTTGGCCAGCTGACGCATCAAGTCCAAAACGGTTTGCTTATTTTTCTCGATTAGATTGACCAGTTCATGGAGTTTCAGCTGATCCTGCTTGAACGCCTGTTGTCGTTGTTCGATGTCGGCGCGTCGGTTTTCCAGTTCGCGTGTCAAGGTGTCCAATGACGTGGCTGCTTCATGCAGATGACGTTCCACATCTGCTCGACGTGCTGTAGCATTGCTCAGATCATTCTGAAGCGACGCGACCTGTTCCTGAATCTGTGCAAGTTGCTGACGCGCGTAATGCTGTTTTTGCTGGGCAGCGCGAACCGATGCCTGGGCTTCGACTAGTTCGTGTTCAGTCCGCTGACGAGACTGACTGACCTGCTCGACGTGATCCCGTGCACAGGCAAGTTCGTTTTGACGTTTGGCCAAGTCTCCGGCGACATCATCGACCCGAAACTGGGTTTCATCACGTTCATGAGTAATCCGCTGAAGCTCGTTCTCCAAGCGATGATATTCCTGAAGTGCATATCCTAATCGCAACTCATTGAGACGGGTGAAATACTCCTGATAAGTTCGCGCACGACCGGCCTGGACTTTGACACTTCGAAGGCGACGATCCACTTCCTGTACAATGTCGTTAACCCTTAGTAGGTTCTGGTCCACTTTTTCTAGTTTTCGCTGGGCTTCTTTTTTCTTGACCTTGAACCGGGAAATCCCGGCAGCTTCTTCAAAAATCAACCGCCGCTGGATCGGATTGGATTCCAACAGCTGGGCCACACGTCCCTGTTCAATCACGGAATAGGCATCGACACCGATTCCGGTATCCAGGAACAGATCTCGAATGTCTTTCAGACGAGCCAATTGATTGTTGATCGTGTATTCACTGGTTCCGTCGCGATACAGACGGCGCCCGACGGATACGTCATCGGTGGGTAGGTTGAGTTTTCGCTGACCGTTTTCGTCAGCGGGGTTTTCGAACACCAGAACGACCTCGGCCATTCCGCTGGGCTTTCGGGTCGATGAACCGTTGAAAATCACGTCCATCATTGCATCGCCACGCAACGATTTTGCCGACTGCTCTCCTAACACCCACTTAACTGCATCGACGACATTGGATTTGCCACAACCGTTCGGACCCACAATGCAGGTCACCGGTTGATCGAACGAAAACTCGGTACGATCGGCGAATGATTTGAACCCGTGCAAAATGAGCTTACGAAGACGCATCTGAGCGGTCCTCCATGACCCTGTTTATTTTTTGTCTGCCGACCATCCTGATCGGTTTTGCGTTGCTATCAAAACAGGATCCTCATACTTATGCAACCTTGGTTTTATCGGACATTTTTCTTTTTCCACACCAGCCTCCTAACAAAATTAAAACAAGCGACTGTTTTCGTCCCCAAGGATCAGATGAAAATCAAAGCGATTCGCGTATTCGGTGATAACTTTCTACACGCCATTGCGGTGCGGTTCCGTTCTGAACGTCGGGGAAAAAGTCGATCAGCGATTCAGCAGTGACACCCCACAATCCGAACAGTTTCACCCCCGGTGTGTCGATGACCGACCCACCAAAACTCAATCGGTATTTTCGTGCACTGGTGGTGGTGTGCTTGCCTTTGTGATGAAAATCGCTGATAGAACCGATCCGAATATCCAATGACGGTTCGACCGCCCGGATGAGCGAAGATTTGCCCACACCCGAATGACCTGCTAGAACCGTATCCTGACCCCGAATCGTTTGTTTGAGTTCTTCAACCCCCTTCATGTTTGTTGCACAAGTCTGATGCGTTCGAATACCGAGGGACTGGTAATGAGCCAGCACCTCTCGTGCGGTTTGAAGATCCTCCGAGTCGATGGCGGTATCGATTTTGTTCAGACAGATCACCGGATGTAATCCCCCCGATCGTGCAGCAATGACCATTCGATCCACCAATCCCCATTTGACTTCCGGAAGATGTAAAGAAGCCACGATCAGCATCTGCTGGGCGTTGGCGACAATCGGATGGACCTGTCGGGCCTGAAAACTGTCCGCCCGAACCAGGACCGTTGATCGGGGTTCGATTCGTTCGATCACACCTTCGGACAGTCCGTTTTCGGATCGTACCGAGAGAATTTCAAATCGCACACGATCTCCGACTATCAGTTGCGTCTCCGATACGCGGGTCAGTGTCCTTCGCTGAGTGCACCGGTACATTTGTCCGTCATACCACACGTCCGCAAACAGAGAATGCACCTGCCAGACCTCTCCGAGAGGCAACTGATCGATCTGGGTTTCGGATCGAGCGGCATAGGTTTTAAGAATCTTGTTTTTTTTAAAATGTCTAGAGCGGTTTCCGAACCGTTCGATCGTTTCGATTCGGTCTTCATCCTCCGGAACCCCGGTTTGGAACGCCCGGGTCAGATCTTGATCCAGCGAAGATTTTTTGGGACGTTTCTTCAATCGAAACATCATCATAACGGGTCAAGTCCTGAAAAGGACTTTTTCCCATATTGACTGACCGTGTTGCGCGTTTGTCATATCAAAAGCGCACCATGATTCGAGAATTTCGCGAAAATCCCGTTAAATTTTTTTTTTAAAGGATTTTTCCTGCTGCGCAAATGTTCAAAGCCGTCTGGTAGGGGCCTTAGTTGATTTTGAATTACCCGAAATAGATCCGCTGACCAGGAACGATTTTTTTCACCAACAAGTCCTTGGTTTTCAGATGTTCCGAGTTGATCGCAAACAACGGAGAAATTTCGATCACACAGTCGGGTTCAGAATCCTTCATAGGAATGTGAACCCCCGACTCAGACAACCAACGTGCTGCCCTGCGGATCTGGTCCCTGCGACAAGTGGTAGGAGAATCGGCACCTTCGGCATTTTTCACGGGACTGAACTCCTCTTCCCGAAGGGTCGTGTAAACGATCGGATTGTTGGCTAGCGGGATCGCATCAAACACGAACTGTTCGAGCTTAACTGCATTCGGTGATTCGGGTTTGACAAGGGTTCCCTGAGGGTCGACATAAGGCACCTTTTTTTCCGCTCGGTGCCAGATCAATTTCAGGTCTGTACCCGCTGCCGTCAGACGATCGATAAACGACACCCTTAGGGCATGAATCGCGATCGAACCTGCGTTGAATACCAGACTTCCGTCCCCATGAGTCTTTTTTGCCAAGTCTTCCGGAAGATCCGAATATTCAATCACCTGCAACTTTCCGTCGCCGATACAGAAATTGCCTACTTTTTCCAGCGCGTGCGCTTTGGAAATGGTTTTGCTGCTCATCTCTGACCCGGTCAAATCATGAAGCCCTAAAAATAACGGGTCGATCACATGAACCAGCGGGTTGTCGACCTGAAAATAGGACAGGTGTTCGATACCCCGTCGTGTCATATCCTCCAAAGCGCCTGATTTACGCAACGCCCGAAGCGAACCCCCGTGCCCGTCAGGACTTAAGGCCAACGAGTCCTTGGCACTTAACAGCATTTTCCCGTCCATCCCGAATGCCGGCATCATTCCCTGTTGGAAAAATCTGACGAGAGATCGGTCGTACCCGAAGTATTGGTGCTTCTCGAAAAATGTACGGGTCGGCCCATCGTTGATGTCGCTGGTCATGATGTACCACGGGATCGGATGACCAGAGCACTTCCCCCAAGCCAGTAATTGTTCGGCAAAAACCTGAAACAACGGCTTGCTTTTTATCGGGGTGACCGGATACTCCCCTTTGGGACCGTCATACCCTAGTCGCGTTCCCTGTCCACCTGCGACCAGAAACGCGGCTACCTTCCCATCGCGTAGGAGCTGCTGGCCTCGTTCACGGGCTTGACGATACAAGGGATCCGATGACTCCCACGGGTAGGCTTTTACGGGCTCAATCTGATCCGGTAGTGCAATCCGCGGCTTATGAATAACATATTCGTCCACCAGGGACGGGATTGCGTCTAAATCCATCGCCTGAAGCTGCGATAGGAGCTTTTCCCGTCCGGTCTCATCCAGTTCATCCCAGAAACGAAGCACCTGGGATTGTCCAATCGATTCCAGCTTTTGTCGGATCTGTTCAATACTCATATCACCCAAAATGCTACGAAAGACCCGGCAGATTTCCAATTCCGGTGAAATATCAACCTGAAATACTCCATCGGCAAGGCCTGTTTGATCCGATATACTACGTAACATGCATACAAGACATGCTCTAGCGACCCTGTTCGTGCTCGGCGGATCCATCGTCCTGACCTACGCACAGACCACCCAACCTTCGGCTCGCGAAAGGTTGGACGAGATGCTCAAACCGACCACTCAAACCTCTGCCCGACCTCTCCAGCCTGCAGGCAGTGGACTCGAACCCGACCGTACGACCGGGACGGGTGCGGTTGCTCCCGGTGCGCCATCGCTGAGTGTCCTTCGTGAAGGCAGCTTTATAGTTGATCGGGTCGGACGTCTTACACGGGCTTCCGACGGGCAAGGATGGGAGTTCACCTTCGAATCCGACGGACAAGCACTTCGTGATCCCCCCGTTGTGGTCCTGCCCAACCTCAAACTCATGCTCATGGAAGATCAGCTCAAAGAAACCCGAAGGGATCTCAAGTTCCGGGTCACCGGCATGGTTACCGAGTATCGCGGACGAAATTACATACTTCTCGAAAAAGTTGTTGTTCTGAGCAACTGATCTTCAACCCCATGTTTTGCCATGCCCGATACCGAGTTGCTCCAAAAAATCCCGCTGTTTTCCCGACTTGATCCGATCGAACTTGCGCGGTTAAGCGAACTGCTCGAACACCGATCTTTTCACGCCAATCAACCGGTCATCTGGATCGGAGAGACCGGGCAGGAACTGTTCATCATTCAACATGGTCAAGTGGTCGTTTCATACCCCGATGAATCCGGAAATGAAAAAATCCTCAACACTTTGGGGCCCGGAGATTTTTTCGGAGACGTGGCGCTTCTGGACGGTGGCCCGCGGACGGCAAGCGTCAGAACAATCACCGAATCGCAAATGCTTGTCCTGAAAAGAGATACGTTTCTAGATTTTCTACGCAAGTATCCCGACGCGGCGATCGACGTTTTGGTCACTTTGGGCAAACGTCACCGGGAAATGCTCGACAAACTCCGGGGAATCGCCAATCCTAATCAGGTGATCGAGCAGAAAACCTCTCGGTGGGAGCGAATTGCTGATACCATCGCTATGGTCTCGGCCTCTCAACCGTTTGTTTTATTTCATGTGGTCTGGTTCTCCGGATGGGTCGGAATGAATCTGCTAATGGGCGAAAAAGGGTTCGACCCCTTCCCATTTGGTCTGTTAACCCTGATCGTCAGTCTCGAGGCCATTTTTCTGTCCATTTTTGTTTTAGTATCAGCCAACCGATCCAGCCAAAAAGACCGAATCCGGGCCGACGTGGATCATCAGGTCAATCTCAAGGCCCAGTATGAAATCATGCAACTTCACACAAAACTTGACCAACTTTTATCCCGATTGCCCGAAAAGTAACACCCAATCTGTCCGATAAACCCTTTGTTCAACGCTGTTTATGAGGAAATTTCGCTTATGGAAGTCACCTGCCTTTCCATCCCCGATGTAAAGCTCATCACGCCGAAAAAGTTCGGTGACCATCGTGGGTTTTTCATCGAAACCTACTCACGTCAGAAACTCGCCCCCCACGGAATCGATTTCGAGTTCGTTCAGGACAATCACTCGATGTCCGCTTTGGCAGGTACCGTCCGCGCACTACATTATCAGTTGCCACCTTTTGCCCAGGGAAAACTTATTCGGGTACTGAAAGGCGCGATTTTCGATGTAGCGGTTGACATTCGGCGTCGGTCCTCGACGTTCGGACAATTTGTCAGCCAAATCCTCACCGCTGAGAACAACAAGATGATGTGGGTCCCTGTTGGGTTTGCCCACGGGTTTGAAACGCTCGAACCCGGAACCGAGGTTGCCTATAAAGTCACCAACTATTACGCCCCCTCTCATGAAAGAGGGATTCGGTGGAATGATCCTGCCATCGGCATTCCGTGGTCGGTTTCCCCGGAAAAGGCGATCCTCAGCGACAAGGATAAGGTCGCTCCCCTTTTATCCGAAGCCCACGAGCTGTTCTGAGATTTTTCGAACTCTATCCCCTGGCAAAATCCGGATCGACGAAACGGAGGAAGGATCCGTGAAACAGACTTTCGACCTGTTCACGAATCCTTCGTGTAGGCGTGAGCTCAAAACCTATGGGCCGAGATTAATCCGCTGTCAGAATCTGGGGCAGTTCCAGCACCATACCCACCTTGATCTTGCCCGCATCCGGACCGATGGCTTGCTTATTCAGATCGTAGATAGCGGCCCAGTACTTGGTTTTCCCATAAAGCTTTTGGCTGATTTGATGCAAGGTGTCGCCGGGCTGGACACGATACTGACGGGTCGTGTCGATCGTGCCAGTAATCCGGGTCGCGGTGGTGCGTACCGAATCAGCAATATTGGTGACGGCTTCGCGGGTAGGAACATTAATTTCCTGTCCGACCTTCAGTTTCCGGGGATCGACCCCGGGGTTGGCTTTTTCGATCACGTGGTAAAGGTTGCGACTACCGTAAAGCTTGGCAGCGATGCTAGAAAAGGTGTCACCGGGGGCAACGGTATATTTACCGGACGTGGTCGTCGGTACAGGAGGATTGGAGACCGCAGGTGCTGCTGTCGGGGTAACCGTTCGAATGACCGTATCGGTCTGGGTTTGTGATGCCGAGGATGTGCCCACAACGGAATGATCCAAGTTCTCCGAAACGGATTTAGAGGCAGAATTCTCGTTCCGGACCGAAGCGGTCACCCGACCGGTGCTCCAGGCGGTAGCCCAGATGTCAGTATTAGCAGAACCATCCGATCGCGAGGATTCGGCAAAAATATCCGTGTTGGTCGTCCCGGGTGTTTTGACAAGCGGGGAGTCTTCACGGGGGGGCAGACCTGCGACGGCGTCGTCGAGATTCAGATTCGGAAGTTCAGAGGTTCGAGGATCCTCGGGATGGAAAGTGACGCGATCCTGGGTCGAACCGGATGTCAGAAATGACATTCCACCATAGATAACCGCAACACCCACTAACGCAGCTGCAATACCTAAACCGACTTTTAGATCTTTGCGGATGACTAGCATTGGGACTCCTTTCCCATTGCAAAGGATTGATAATTCCGGCCGATGACGGGTCAGCGACTCAGCCGCTGCCACACCCCGTTCGGACCTTGGAAACGATCCTGCTTCTTATCGGCAAGACCGTCTATTTTCATCACTCGACATGACTTCATCCAGCCACTTGTGGTTTTGCCTGCGTCTGAACCGCTGGTACGTTATCGGCTTTGCCGATTAGAAGCAGCGGGGCTGCAATCACCATGGATGAATATGTTCCTACAATAATGCCAAGCAGCATCGCAAAAGTAAAGCCATGAATTCCGTCACCCCCGATAATATACATGATCAACAGAATTCCCATCGAGGTTCCACCGGTCAGTAGCGTTCGGCTGAGGGTCTGGTTCACCGAATCATTAATGACCTGACGGGACAATATCCCGAACTTGCCACGGTTTTCCCGTACACGGTCGAACACCACCACAGTATCGTTCATTGAATAGCCGATCACGGTCAATACCGCAGCTACAAGCGTCAGATCGACACGGAATGGCTTGATCAACAGAACATTCTCAAAGAACGGAATCTGGCCTAGATAATACGAGAATCCAACCGCAGCGATGACGAATAGTCCGTCATGGACACAAGCAACCACGGTAGCGGTACCGTATTTGAAGTTTCCGAATCGCACCCAGATGTAAATAACGATTCCGATGATGGAAAGCGTCAGTGCGATGAACGTGTTGGTTTTGGCTTCACTGGCGACCTGGGGCGCAAAACTGGTCACGCCCTTGAGCTGAGGCGGGTTAGTGATGGCGTCCTTGACAATAGTCCAGACCGGTGAAGCCAGCATGGCCTTCCATTGTGACATCGCTTCTGCACTAGCAGGATCATATTTATAACTGGGGCTAGAAAACAGGATAACTGCTGCGTGTCCGTCGCTTGAAGCCTCGACATCATAGCTCATGGACCTTCCGGCTTCGGATTCCTGCAACAGTCGCTGATCGAGTCTTGCTCGAATAATCTGTTCAGGGGTTTGCTGACCGGTCGGATCCACGATCGGTGGGGTGATGTCGTTCAACACAACGGCTACTCCTCCGACATGATTCAGGATTTGCTCGGTAGTGACCCCGGGAATACGGGTTGATTCCGATTCGATCGGAAGCACGACCAGATCCAATGCTTCATCGAGTGGACGGTCACCGAGACGGAAGGTACTGGGTTGGGCGATATCCAGTTTGTCTCCCAGGGCTTCCAGAATGGCCTGTTGAACTTCCTTTGTATTGGTGGTGGGAGTGGAAATTTCGAACTGTCGCCCATCATTGCCCATGGCCACTACTCGAGGGGAGGCAAAACGGTTACCCCATTCCTCGCTTTTGGCATCAACAAGCTGCTGAATCTTTTCTCGATCCAGATTGGCGTCGGCCTTAACCGCCACACGAACACTGGTTCCACCCGAAAACTCGATGTCCAGCGCTTCGCCTGCCCGCAACTTTATGAAAAAAAGGACCAACCCGATTGCAATAAATCCCCACGACAAGATCCCGAAAATCCAGGCCTTTCCGACCCAATCGATGTTGGGGGTCAGCATCTGATTCCATTTGGGGAATGTACGCGGGAGGGATGACAGATCTTTGACCCCGAATCGGTCGATCATGATCCCGAAAATCGTTTTCGTAACGAACAACGCCGTAAACAGACTTGTCACAATACCGATCAAAAGGGTCAGGCCAAACCCTTTGACCTCTTCCGAACCGAACCAATACAAGAAAATACTGGTAATGGCAGTGGTCAACTGTCCGTCCAAAATCGCGCTGAAGGCACGGTCATAGGCGTTTCGTAGCGCCATTTTCAAAGAAAGCCCTCGGACCTGTTCCTCACGCAGACGTTCAAAGATCAACACGTTGGCGTCCACCGCCATCGCGACCGAGAGCACAATTCCGGCTACGCCCGGGAGCGTGAATGTGGCGTTTAAGAGTGCCATCGTTCCCAGAATCATGACCAGGTTGATCAGCACTGCGATAAACGCCACGATGCCCGAGGTATAGTAATACCCGACCAGAAACACTCCGACGATCACCAGACCGGCTAGGCACGAAATAAACCCGGCGCGTAGGTTATCCGCACCTAGTTGTGGACCGACAGTGATTTCACTGATCGGTTCGTCGGTCAACTGAGCGGGCAATGCCCCGGCTGAGAGTGTATTGATCAGATAACTTTGGTCGGCTTCGGAATATCCGCCTCGGGAGGTGATGATTCCGGAACCAAAGATGGGTTTATCGGGCAGCGATGGGGCTGTGTAGACCTTTTCGTTCAAGACCACTGCCAGGTAATAAGTCCGGGTGGGCGTTCGGACGAACTTTCCGGTGAGCTGTCCGAACAGGGTGGCCCCGGGGGCGTCAAAATCAAACCCAACCGCCCGCTGACCGTTCTCATCGACAGTACGACGCGCCCCAGCCAGCCCCCATTTCGGACGTCCTTCGACGTTCATCATCGACCTGCCCGGATCGGTGTAAACCAGGATGTAGTTCTGTCCTTCGTGGGGCACTTCAAACGGGCTTTCGCCGGGACGGTCGACGGGATACCAGCGGGCCACATCACCCGGCTTTACCCGTGGGCCTTCCGTACGAAGCCGCTCGAGCATCGGTTCAAACTCCGGGTCCTGAGGCGTCACAACAATGTGAAAACTCAGCACCCCCGAACCGGCTAGATCGCGCTTTAGACGATCCACGTCATCGACCTTGCCCCGGAGGGGTTTCCATGCGTCATATGCTTTTTCGAACGCATCTATTGTCGACAGTCGGGTGGGAAAGTCCCTGAACCGATCCCGAAATTGCTGCAGTTGTTGTGTACGCAACTCACTTTTAGCGTCCAACGCACTTTCGAGTCGGGATGGATCGAGATTGGTCTCTTCTAGCTGCTTTTGAAGCGGTTCCAAGGCCAATCGAGCTTCGGCAGCGGCTTGGGCGTCTTTTTGCTCTCTGGCCTTTTTCAGTTCCTGAACGACCTTAGCCATCTGTGACAGTAGCTGCTGACGGGTTGGGGAATCGGATGCATACTGTTTCAGTCGAGCATCGAGTTCTGATCCGGACTTGGTTTCCAGGTCATTCAATACCGAAGCCACACGGATGTTGGTAGCTTCCAGCGCTTTGCGGGCGGCAAGATATGCCTGCTGCGCCTCAGAGGCTTGCGTGTTCTGACGACTGGTAGGCATCTGGATTTCGAGACGATTGGCCCCCTGCGGACGCCAGATCAGGTTGCGAACGCCTTGGGGGTCTACTCTCTTTTTCAGTGCGGTCGCGACATTTTCTGCCAACTGCGGATCGGGAACCGACCCTTCAGGCTGCTTGATCTCATAGACCAAGCTGGTTCCTCCGACCATGTCGATCCCAGGCTTGAGATTATTTTGGAACGAGATTTCCCCACGGGGATTGAAAAACCAGAATAGTGAGCCGGGCACCCGGGGGTAAATCGCCGACAACGACACCCACAGAACCAGCAAAATGGTCAGAACACGGTTGGTATATTGGGTTGGCATGGCAAGAAGGTTTAAAAATCGTTCTGCAACAGGTTCATAGCCCGCTGGGACTCAACCGATCGACGGCTACTTGTTCTCCGACTTTTTGTCATCCACGATCACACGGTGGATCGCGTTTCGGGTGAAACGGATTTTGGTATTGGTGGTCTCGTCCACCTTTACGAGCACTTCGTTTTCGTCGGTCGAGACGATCGTTCCCAGTATGCCCCCGATCGACTGAATCCGATCTCCTTTTTTAAGATTACTCAGCATGGCTTGACGTTCTTTTTCCTGTTTTCTCTTGGGAAGCACCAAAAGAACGAAATAAACGATGATCAGAAGGATCAGTGGCAGGAAAAACAACAATCCGCTCCCTTGCGGGGCTGGCGCTTCTGATGTCTGTGCAAGCATGGTTAACAAGGGCATCTCCATTCATTCAAAAACAAAAAATCTATGTTGTTCACCCGGTCCCGGTTTCAGGATGGGATTTTGAATTATCCTCACCTGTCAACCGAGGACCCAGCCTCGATCTCGGATCTTCGGCCACGAACCGGGCAAAAGTCCCCGATTCGATCGACGCCCGGATGTCCGACATCAGGCGCTGGTAGAACCGCGTATTATGCAGGCTGACAAGGATCGGGCCAAGCATCTCGGACGCAAAAAAGTAATGTCTGATCGCTCCTCGGGAAAACGTCCGACAAGTATAACAGTCGCAATCTTCCTCGATCGGACGAGGATCTCGGGCGTATTGAGCGTTCCGAATGCGGATCGCCCCGTGTCGGGTGAATGCGTACGCGTTACGACCATTGCGGGTGGGCATAACGCAATCAAACATATCCACACCACAGCGTACCGCCTCGACTATGTCTCGTGGAAAACCGACCCCCATCAGATATCTCGGCTTGTCAACAGGCAAAAGCGGGGTGATGTTCTCCAGGACCGATTTCATGGCTTCAAACCCTTCCCCGACAGCCAACCCGCCTAAGGCGTATCCTGGGAAACCCATCCGAATCAGTGTTTCTGCACATCTTGCGCGCAAGTCCAAGTGGGCCCCCCCCTGAACGATCCCAAAAAGCCCCTGGTCACCGGGTCTTTGATGGTAATTTATACAGGCTTCCGCCCAGCGTAGCGTTCGCTCCAATGCCTGCAGTTGTATTTCCAGAGGGGCCTGACCCGGAGGGCACTGGTCGAAACACATAATAATATCTGCCCCAAGCTCATTCTGGATCCGAATAGACTGCTGGGGGTTGAGCAGGTGTGTTGCTCCATCAACGTGCGATTTAAAACTCACCCCATCGTCCGTAATCGTATTGATATCGGCCAATGAAAAGACCTGAAACCCGCCGGAGTCCGTTAGAATCGGTCCCGGCCAGGCCATGAACCGGTGCAGGTCTCCTAAATCGGCGACGGTTTCGGACCCCGGACGCAACATCAAATGATAGGTATTGCCTAGAATGCACTCGGCCCCACAGTCGCGCAAGTCTTTTGGCAACAGACCTTTAACAGTGCCCTGCGTTCCGACTGGCATGAACGCGGGGGTTTGAAACGATCCATGAGGCGTGTACACACACCCCCGTCGAGCTGCGGTCGATGGATCCTGACAAATCAGCTGATAGGTCACAGCCTCCGGCATCAGGTCGGGCAGTTTACCGCGAGATCCGCAGAAACGCGAAGATCCAAAACCGTGTCAAACTACATAACCTTATCTGTTATCCCCTTATTTAAATAAATGAGATTAGGCTGAGGACTTTACATGGAATCCGTATTGCCCGTTTGCGCGACAATCAGACCCTGATAGAAGCAACTTGCCCAAGATGCGCGCAACCGATTCTTCAGGGTTTTCCCCCATTTTTATTCAAAAAGACCGATATAAGCGTTTACTAGCCGCTAAAAAGCGGACCCTCTCGCCTTGTGGCATAGCTTTTGTGAGTGTTGATTAGCTGTTTTGTATTTTTACGAAACAAAGTGCCTTTTGCTTATTTCACAGGCAAAGGACCCCTGACAAGCCGGTTTGTCGGGGAAGTTGGGTTCTAAGACAGGTGGATGCTTATGCAACACGTATCATATTTATTCAGGCGATGGTGGGTCCTCGTTTTTTGTTTGGGGTTATTGAGTGTGGTTAGTACGCCCGAGCTAATCTGGGCGCAAGAGGCCGTAGCAACCGAAGCATCGACTGCTTCTGCGGCAGAAGACCCGGCTGCGAAAATGGAAGCTGCTCTCAAAGAAGCAGGAGTCACGGCCGGTCAATTCCGTGCCAACAACATTTGGGTTTTGATCGCCGCCGCCTTGGTCTTCGTCATGCACTTAGGATTCGCCACGGTCGAATCAGGACTTTGCCGTGCGAAAAACTGTGTCAACATTCTGACCAAAAATGTCGCGATCGTCTGTATTGGGGTGCTGACTTATTTTGTCTGGGGTTTTGGGGCAATGTATCCCGGGGATGGTTGGAAGATTGCCAACTTCCTTGCGTTCGGTAGTCCGTTGTCCGTCGATGAATCAGGGCTTTTACCCACCTATTACAACGGTAGCTATACGGCGTATACTGATTTCATCTTCCAAGCAATGTTCGCTGCAACCTGCGCAACAATTGTCTCCGGTGCAGTTGCAGAACGCGTTAAACTGTTGCCGTTTCTCATCTTCACGGTTCTTTTCGTGACTTTCTCTTATCCGTTGACCGGTTCATGGAAGTGGGGCGGCGGCTGGTTGGCTGACCTTGGTTTCCATGATTTTGCCGGTTCAACCCTTGTTCATGCTGCGGGAGGTTTTGCTGCCTTGGCCGGGGTAATCCTGTTGGGCCCACGGATCGGTAAGTACAAATCCGACGGTACGGTCAACCCGATCCCCGGTCACTCCATGCCGCTTGCAACCATCGGTGTTTTTCTACTGTTCTTAGGTTGGTTCGGATTTAACGGCGGATCAGTCCTCTCAGCCGATGAGGCCGGTGTCAGCTTCGTGTTTGTTACCACCACCTTGGCAGGTTGCGCGGGGGGGATCGCAGGGCTCATTACCAGTTGGTTGGTCTTCGGCAAACCGGATCTGTCAATGGCCTTGAACGGAATCCTGGCCGGTCTCGTGGGTATCACGGCAGGGGCCGACGTGATTTCCCCGGGCTTTTCGATCCTTGTCGGTTTGATCTCGGGCGCTCTGGTCGTCTTCTCCGTTATTTTCTTCGATAAGATCAAGATGGATGATCCCGTCGGTGCAGTCAGCGTGCACGGTGTCTGCGGTGTCTTCGGAACTCTGGCAGTCGGAATTTTTGGCGATGCCGGCAAGCTTGCCGAACTTTATGCAGAAGAGGGAATGCGACCGGGATTCTTGACTCAGCTGATCGGTACCCTGTCTATCGGTGTAGCGTCCTTCGTCATCTCTCTCATTATCTTCGGGGTTCTCAAAGCCGTGATGGGCATTCGCGTCAGCGAAAAGGAAGAGCTCGAAGGGCTCGATATCGGCGAACATGGCATGGAAGCCTATCACGGGTTGACTTCTAATACCGCGTTCGAAACTAAGTAATTACACTCCGACCACGGTCTGAGAGTATTCAAGGAACAAACAGGTCTCACAACCACGGTGAGACCTGTTTTTTCATGCGCTATCAAGCACTCGGTTTCGAAATGTTTAATGATGGTCCGTCGGCAGATGGATATTTTCACGTTAATATGTGTTGTATGACTATGCTTGATGAAATCGTCCAGATCGACGATGACGGACATCTTTATCTTTCAGCCGCTATCAACGACTGGAAACCCATACTCGATCGAGGGATCGATACCGTCATTGATCTTGAAGGAGACATCGACCGCGGGGTACCGACTAAAATCGATCAGTTCCTCTACGTCTATCTCCCCATCCATGACGGACAGATGCCCGATCTCGATCGTCTTCACGCAGTTGCCAAGATGTGTGCTAGTCTCATCCAGCGTGGAGACCGTGTACTTTCTCATTGTGGACTTGGTTTAAACCGATCGGCCCTGATGGTCGGGCTTATTCTCATGTACCTGGGCATGGACGCCACCTCCGCTGTTCAGCGTATCCAACAACGACGACCGGGATCTCTTTATAACACAGCTTTTCGCGACTATTTGCTCAGCGGGCTGGTCAAATGACGACCGCACACGATTTGTGGCTACGATTGACTGATTATCGGCTTCGTGAGCAACAGCTCATGCAGTTAGATGCCTATCTCGATGCGTTGATCGAAAAAAATCAATATCTTAATCTGACGCGCATCACCGACCGCGCACAGGCCGAAGTCAAACATATCGCCGACGCACTGACCCTTTGGCCGTTTCTGCCCCCGATCGATCAGCACACTTATACCCTGGCGGATGTAGGAACCGGTGGGGGTATTCCTGGCGTTATTCTAGCCATCGCACGTCCCGATCTTCGGGTAACTCTTATCGATTCAACCCGAAAAAAGCTCAGTGCGGTTGAACAGATCTGCCAAAGCCTGGGTCTGAAGAATATCCAAACCCTTCATGCTCGCATCGAAACCGTCGATCAAACCTTTGATATGATCACTGCCCGTGCTGTAGCTGATATGCAAACGCTCTTGGGCTGGTGCGATCATTTGTTAAAACCTTCCGGTCGACTCCTGGCTATGAAAGGCCCCAAACTATCGCAAGAATTAGCTGATCTTTCAAAATCTGCTCAACAAAAATGGGCGATCCAGACTTACCCAGTCTTGCTTCCACAACTGTCGGGACACCAGATCGTTATCGCTGGCAAAAGATGAAATACGCGATTCATTCCGCGACGAAACCGGTATCACATACCCCTGCTAGTTTCATTGATCGCTACGTCAATCCGGTGGAGTTCCACAGTTTTTTATGTATGCACATCGCTTTTTGAAAATCGATCCGGATATGTGCCGCTACAGACACCCTTGTCGAATCTTTATATCCGACGATGCAGATAAATCGTTTCCCCGATCGTATATCGTAAATCCCCTTTGACACATGATAAGATCACGTTCGCTACATCCTCCGGACTTAGCACCTGCTCCGTCGGCAACTGCTCCACCGTCAACAACTGTCGCAACATTCCCGTTTCTACTCCGGCCGGCGCGACACAGTAAACCCGAATCCCCGCCCGATCCCCTTCCCGGGCTAACGCACGGGTGAACAGATTAACCCCCGCCTTCGCCGACCCGTAAGCACTGAATCCCTCAAAAGGATCTCTTGATGCCTCCGATGACACGTTCACAATCGCCCCTCCTTTTTGTCGCAACATCGTCGGCCAAACCGCTCGCGAAAAACGATACGTCCCCGTCAGATTCGTCTGAATCACCTTCTCCCACAGCCCGTCATTCATCTGTTCAAAGGGTATCAGCGGCGCGTATCCAGCATTGTTGATTAATACATCAATCCGACCAAATCGCTTTTCCACACTTTCCACCACCCGGACCACATCCCCGGGCTCACACACATCTCCCACCAGTCCCAACGAATCCCCCCCACAAAGCCTCGCCGTCTCTGTAACTTCCTCTTTCGAACGACTCACACCCACACAAACATACCCCTCTTTGGCCAATCGCACAGCCGTCGCACGACCAATACCCCGACCTGCCCCCGTGATGATCGCTACCGGATAACCCATCTTTACATTCCTTCTACACCGATCGTTGCAGCCATTTCATGACGTCCCCCCGGTTCCAGATGCACCTTGTTCTCACCCACATTCCCCGGTTCCACACAAACAAATCCACGCCAGTTCTCTGCCCCTAGATCTTTCAACTGTTCTGCCTTTGTCTCACAAGGATTCCAGATCACTGTCGAACGGGAGTTCGATTTTTCTACAAGTATCCGCCTTGCCCAACCCGTATCCTCCACAACACAACCCGACTCCACACCCATGTATACCCGATCTGTCTCACCTTCCAGATTCAACCACTGTTCCGACTGTCTTTTACGTCTCATCCCGTCAGCTTTGTCCACGTACTCCACCCCCTCCAGTCCACCGACACGGATGTTTCTCACATCACTAACCGCTAGATAGGCATGCAACGCCAATTCAAAATCAAATCCCTGTTTACCAACGTTATTGATGATGAAACGCATCCTCAGCTTGGGACCAAATGTCACGTGATAATCAATCACAAACTGATTACCGCGTCCTTCCGAATTCGCATTACTCCTGAGTCTCGTATGAATGGTCACTCCGTCCTCGCGACTCAAATGTTCCACCGGCTCCCAGGGCAACGTCCTCGCAAAACCGTGCGTCGGAAGCGACGCATCCTGCACATGCGGCCCAAACCACGGAAAGCAAATCGGAACTCCCCCCCGTATCGCCGCCCCAGGACTAAATTGTGACCGAGGACTCAAATATAATACTTCTTCACAACCGGTAGGACACCAACTCGTAATATGAGATCCATGTAAAAACATCTCCCCACTTGCCGTCCGGTGTTTCACCACCAGCCGAGGCAATGACCCGTGCATCTCAACATCATTTCCCAAATCCTGTATAAATCCCTTGCTCATTCCCGATCCTTTTTCTCCCTACGCGGTTCGTAACGAATAATAAACCCCACGCCATTCCATAACCCCACGCCAACACAAATGCAATGATCGAATCAAAATCACCAACAGTAACAACACTCCCACCGGCCATAAAAACGAATAAAAACGCTGAAACCGCCCTCTCCCATATCCTGACCACAACACGACCGTAATCAATGCCATATGGCCCAGCGACAAAAACACCCAACCCCGATTCCCCTGCCACAAACCCCATCCCAACGCGGCAAAACTCGATATTACCCCTAACAACAAAAACATCACCACGCCCAACACACGCCACGGACGACCCCGACTTGCCATAATCAGATTTCGGGACCAACCACGATATACCTGCCCCCAACCATCATACATCCTCGCCTCCACCAGATCCTGCCCCCAACCCACCCGCGGACGCATACCCATCCGTTTCATAAGCCTTGCCATCTCAACGTCATCTGACGGATAACCCTTTAAAGACTCCCATCCTCCCACTCGATCGTACGCTTCGCGTCGAATCGCCATATATTGCCCACACGCAAACGCCACCCCAGGGAGCTGCGGATTGTTCGCAAACATCATCGAATACATCCCGCTTGTCACCATCCCACACAACGGCGTCAACAAACTGTCTGCAAACCCCCTCGTTCGAAACCTCGGTATTAAACTCACCATGTCAAAATCTCGAATCACTCCCACCCCTATCCCTTCCCGCAACGCACCCTCGCACAACCGCGTGTCCGAATCTGTGAATACTAGCCATTCCCCTCCCCCAACTTGCGCACCCAACCACATCGCATGTGTTTTCCCAAACCAACCTGCAGGTAATTCTTCAACTTCCAAAACTTTTAACCGATTATCCTTGATCCCTCTTAGTACTTCCCCAGTACCGTCTTCACTCCGATCATTCACTACAACTAGCTCCAGATCCGGATAATCCTGACTCAATACCCCTTCTACACATTCCCGGATATGATCCTGCTCATTTCGACACGCCACCACCACCGTCACTCGAGGACATTTCTCCAACTGAAATTCCTTTCCCCGCCTCAAATCCAATCGAGACTGACCCTTCACCATTCCAAGCCACACTAAAAACCAAACCCCTAAAATCACTAATCCATAACCCCACAACACGCCGTACTCCACTTGATCTATCATTTCAACTATCATAACCTCACCCAGTCCCCTCTTTTCTTCTTTACTCAATCACTGAGGCAAGATAAAATCGATTCAAATGGTTAGGTGGTACGTCAAACCCCGCACCCGTGCGAACTCTTTGAAATAAAAATACTTATGGTTATTTCAAGTGACAATCGCAAACCCAACAAATCTCGAACTTGCGGCACCTCTCGCAGGACCCAGCCTAAGTTTAGCTGTACAACCCACTTATATCGCAAAGACTTTCCGTGCTCTCACGAGCACGGCCCCATTGAAGCGGTCGGCATGCACGTTCGCCGGAGCTTGCGCTTTCCGTGCTCTCACGAGCACGGCCCCATTGAAGCTCGATTCACCCGTATTCGCGTCGACGCCGGATGCTTTCCGTGCTCTCACGAGCACGGCCCCATTGAAGCCAGCAGATATCTCAGGATTAACCGAACGATTCTTTCCGTGCTCTCACGAGCACGGCCCCATTGAAGCGCACGGGAGCGTACCTGTGCCTACCGCGACCTGACTGCTTTCCGTGCTCTCACGAGCACGGCCCCATTGAAGCGCTGACTCGGAGTACGCGATCCGTCTCTGTCCTTTCCGTGCTCTCACGAGCACGGCCCCATTGAAGCCGAAGTTACAGCCGTCTTCTGACCGCAACTTTCCGTGCTCTCACGAGCACGGCCCCATTGAAGCGTAACCGTTAGTCCGCATCGAACGCAATCTCTTTCCGTGCTCTCACGAGCACGGCCCCATTGAAGCCAGATCCGCGGCGGTACGATCCAGTTGCTTTCCGTGCTCTCACGAGCACGGCCCCATTGAAGCGGATCGAGTACGCCCCGGTCGTCGAGTCGTCCTTTCCGTGCTCTCACGAGCACGGCCCCATTGAAGCGTTCACGACGGATCGAGACCTCGTACCGCACTTTCCGTGCTCTCACGAGCACGGCCCCATTGAAGCGGCGATCCGTTGGAATCGCGCATCGCGAATCCTTTCCGTGCTCTCACGAGCACGGCCCCATTGAAGCTACGCCGGTTCGAGGCCGGTTCATCCGCCTTTCCGTGCTCTCACGAGCACGGCCCCATTGAAGGCGCAGTCTGACCGCGGTATCAATCCCGCCTTTCCGTGCTCTCACGAGCACGGCCCCATTGAAGCTGAGCTGCGTAAACGACCAGTCCGCAGACGTGCTTTCCGTGCTCTCACGAGCACGGCCCCATTGAAGCGTAATCGACAAATTTTACTTGTGTCGCTAGACCTTTCCGTGCTCTCACGAGCACGGCCCCATTGAAGCGACGCGATTCAGCACGTCGTGCGCGAAGCTCGCTTTCCGTGCTCTCACGAGCACGGCCCCATTGAAGCGGTCAGCTCGGCCGGTCGGTCGGTGGACGCTCGACTTTCCGTGCTCTCACGAGCACGGCCCCATTGAAGCGGCACGCCGGTTTGACAGTCGTTCGCCCGAGCTCGTCTTTCCGTGCTCTCACGAGCACGGCCCCATTGAAGCATTTTCAGCGAAACGCATCAGAGGATCTGCCCTTTCCGTGCTCTCACGAGCACGGCCCCATTGAAGCGGTCGGACGTCGGCTCGGTCGGCTCGCCGGCTCGGCTTTCCGTGCTCTCACGAGCACGGCCCCATTGAAGGCTGATTCGGAAATACGAAGGCTTTCGGCTACTTTCCGTGCTCTCACGAGCACGGCCCCATTGAAGCTTGACCGGGCAACTCCCGTCTCACCGATCCGGACCTTTCCGTGCTCTCACGAGCACGGCCCCATTGAAGCGTCGATAAGTCGTCAAGTACGCCGTCATCTGTCGCTTTCCGTGCTCTCACGAGCACGGCCCCATTGAAGCGACATCCGCAGAACGAGTAGGCGTATGCGTAGGCTTTCCGTGCTCTCACGAGCACGGCCCCATTGAAGCCCGCAATGGTTATACTACGTTCTTCGATGTTTCTTTCCGTGCTCTCACGAGCACGGCCCCATTGAAGCGCGATGACGCAATACCAGTAACATAGGATCTACCTTTCCGTGCTCTCACGAGCACGGCCCCATTGAAGCCGTCTCGGTCGGCAGTATCCGGTCTACGAACTCCTTTCCGTGCTCTCACGAGCACGGCCCCATTGAAGCGCGAACTGCCGGGCCGACTATCTCCTGCCCTACTTTCCGTGCTCTCACGAGCACGGCCCCATTGAAGCATGATTGCGGATGTCCACTTCGACTACTGCACTTTCCGTGCTCTCACGAGCACGGCCCCATTGAAGCCGCATCGTCACGAACAGCACGTCACCTGCTGCTTTCCGTGCTCTCACGAGCACGGCCCCATTGAAGCGATATCGGCGTGCCGCGAAATGTCGAGATACTTTCCGTGCTCTCACGAGCACGGCCCCATTGAAGCCTCAGGCACGGAATCGTCGCGCTTGCGATCCTTTCCGTGCTCTCACGAGCACGGCCCCATTGAAGCCAGACTCGGAGCCGGCGATGTCTCCGAGCAGCCTTTCCGTGCTCTCACGAGCACGGCCCCATTGAAGCGACAGTTGTACGGTTCGAAGCACTTCTCGCGACTTTCCGTGCTCTCACGAGCACGGCCCCATTGAAGCGATACGTCGGACCAGCTCGGACATCGTGGATCCTTTCCGTGCTCTCACGAGCACGGCCCCATTGAAGCAGAGTCCGTCGGAACGATCGGCAACTTGCTTTCCGTGCTCTCACGAGCACGGCCCCATTGAAGCGCTTCGCAGGGAACGGCACGGCACCGTGTACGTTCTTTCCGTGCTCTCACGAGCACGGCCCCATTGAAGGGCGAAGATTGCCGGAGGAACTTATACTGCGTCCCTTTCCGTGCTCTCACGAGCACGGCCCCATTGAAGGGCACGAATGGTCGAGCACGATTCCGGCATTCTCCTTTCCGTGCTCTCACGAGCACGGCCCCATTGAAGGATCCGGCTGATCCGGCATAGTCCGTCCGGCTGCCTTTCCGTGCTCTCACGAGCACGGCCCCATTGAAGGCAATTCGAAGTGGTCCACAGGGACATCTTCGCCTTTCCGTGCTCTCACGAGCACGGCCCCATTGAAGGCATCGAGTCGACGAGCATCGGCACTCGATGACTTTCCGTGCTCTCACGAGCACGGCCCCATTGAAGGATTGCTCCGACTCGTTCCGACTCGATCCGCTTTCCGTGCTCTCACGAGCACGGCCCCATTGAAGGGCAAGAACCATCCGCGCTGGCCGCTTTCCGTGCTCTCACGAGCACGGCCCCATTGAAGGTGATCGTTGTCCATTTCGGTTTATCATGCTTTCCGTGCTCTCACGAGCACGGCCCCATTGAAGGCTCAGTAGGTCGAGAAACTGCGTCACCGAGCCTTTCCGTGCTCTCACGAGCACGGCCCCATTGAAGGCTGCGTGACAAGTGCGCACGTCTCCCGTTCAGCTTTCCGTGCTCTCACGAGCACGGCCCCATTGAAGGGCATCACAGTCCTTCGCGATCATCGCATACCTTTCCGTGCTCTCACGAGCACGGCCCCATTGAAGCCGGATGTACCATTCGTGACCGCATTGAGCATCTTTCCGTGCTCTCACGAGCACGGCCCCATTGAAGCCGTCCGGTGTATCCGTGTTTGCGTCAACTCGCTTTCCGTGCTCTCACGAGCACGGCCCCATTGAAGGCAGTTGCGACCTGTCTCGCAGGGACAGCATCGCTTTCCGTGCTCTCACGAGCACGGCCCCATTGAAGCGTGTCGATCCCACGGTATCGATGCGTATGCACTTTCCGTGCTCTCACGAGCACGGCCCCATTGAAGGCCGCGCAGGTATCGGTTCGTTCGACCAATCGCCTTTCCGTGCTCTCACGAGCACGGCCCCATTGAAGGGACTTCGAGTGATCGTCGGAGCACGACATCTTTCCGTGCTCTCACGAGCACGGCCCCATTGAAGGCGTTGCGGTGGCACGGCCGCACTTCGGCTTTCCGTGCTCTCACGAGCACGGCCCCATTGAAGGTGATCGACTGCGGCAGTCAACAGACGCACCTTTCCGTGCTCTCACGAGCACGGCCCCATTGAAGGCGCGAAACCTTCGGAATGTCGCCATGACGACTTCTTTCCGTGCTCTCACGAGCACGGCCCCATTGAAGGTGGTCGAACGACGCATGATGGGACATCTTTCCGTGCTCTCACGAGCACGGCCCCATTGAAGGTGCGTACGGCGTCGGCAGACTGGTTCGACGCTTTCCGTGCTCTCACGAGCACGGCCCCATTGAAGGTGCAACATCCGACGCATAGTGATGCGCCCTTTCCGTGCTCTCACGAGCACGGCCCCATTGAAGGCGCTACAGCTTCGGCTAAGATTCGACATGCCCTTTCCGTGCTCTCACGAGCACGGCCCCATTGAAGGCGTCATCCACCGAGAACGCAGGTCCTTATCGCGCCTTTCCGTGCTCTCACGAGCACGGCCCCATTGAAGGACGTGGAGCGGACGCCGCTGGAGTGTCGACGCTTTCCGTGCTCTCACGAGCACGGCCCCATTGAAGGTAGGGTTCCCGGAATGTCACTTTCCGTGCTCTCACGAGCACGGCCCCATTGAAGCGATGGACGTGATCCCGCATCCGCTTTCCGTGCTCTCACGAGCACGGCCCCATTGAAGGCGGAGCGATCCGACGATCCGTATCAGACTCTGGCCCTTTCCGTGCTCTCACGAGCACGGCCCCATTGAAGGCGTCAGGCTTTTCGGTATGCCGATCCTTTCCGTGCTCTCACGAGCACGGCCCCATTGAAGGGACGTTCGATCAGATACGTCCAAGACATGACTTTCCGTGCTCTCACGAGCACGGCCCCATTGAAGGGACAACCTCGGGTCGACTGAGCCGGATCGCCTTTCCGTGCTCTCACGAGCACGGCCCCATTGAAGGTCGTTCGTTGACGCAATCCGTCGAACCTTACCTTTCCGTGCTCTCACGAGCACGGCCCCATTGAAGGCAAGACTGTCGATCTACGGAATGTGACGTCTTTCCGTGCTCTCACGAGCACGGCCCCATTGAAGGGTTTGCGACGCGGCGATTGCCGACAGCGCATCCTTTCCGTGCTCTCACGAGCACGGCCCCATTGAAGGTCGCGAACGTCGAAGTCCGTCGAAGAGAAGCTTTCCGTGCTCTCACGAGCACGGCCCCATTGAAGGGACATTGCTCGGTGAGCATCCGTCAGGATCCTTTCCGTGCTCTCACGAGCACGGCCCCATTGAAGCTCGGCACGAACGGTGCAGACTCGACACCGTCTTTCCGTGCTCTCACGAGCACGGCCCCATTGAAGGCGACGCAGCTCGTCCAGAGACGTACCGACCTTTCCGTGCTCTCACGAGCACGGCCCCATTGAAGGATACGAAGATTCTGCCGCGAAGTCGGACACTTTCCGTGCTCTCACGAGCACGGCCCCATTGAAGGTGTCGAATCGTGCCGCGGCGGAAGTCGTCCTTTCCGTGCTCTCACGAGCACGGCCCCATTGAAGCGTACGTGTCTCCGACTGACGATCGTGTCATCCTTTCCGTGCTCTCACGAGCACGGCCCCATTGAAGGCTGGGAATCGTACGCCGACTACCGTGTCACGCTTTCCGTGCTCTCACGAGCACGGCCCCATTGAAGGCGGTCGAGTTTCGGCGTATCGGATCCGAAGTCCTTTCCGTGCTCTCACGAGCACGGCCCCATTGAAGGCAGCCGGGTTCGTCCGGCGCGACATCGCATCGCTTTCCGTGCTCTCACGAGCACGGCCCCATTGAAGCGTAGCTGCGGTGTGTCCGGAAGTCCTTCGCTTTCCGTGCTCTCACGAGCACGGCCCCATTGAAGCCGTACCGTAACAGATCAGTACACGGTCTTCCGACCTTTCCGTGCTCTCACGAGCACGGCCCCATTGAAGCTTTGGGCCGATTTCGGCCGGATCGCCGACATGAGACTTTCCGTGCTCTCACGAGCACGGCCCCATTGAAGCATTAACTTCACTCAATCCGGACCACGACTGAAAGCTTTCCGTGCTCTCACGAGCACGGCCCCATTGAAGCGCGATAACCGGTGCTCGAGCACACAAGCACGCCCTTTCCGTGCTCTCACGAGCACGGCCCCATTGAAGCCATCCGACCGACCAGCTCCGACCGACCGACCGATCCCTTTCCGTGCTCTCACGAGCACGGCCCCATTGAAGCTCGCTTTAGGTGCTTCCTGAACCAGTCGGCTCCTTTCCGTGCTCTCACGAGCACGGCCCCATTGAAGCGGAGTATCGTCTGTCGCGGACGCAATCCGATCCTTTCCGTGCTCTCACGAGCACGGCCCCATTGAAGCTAACCACCAAGGAAGTTTGCGTAAGCTCATCAGAACTTTCCGTGCTCTCACGAGCACGGCAAACCACGGCCGAAAAGATTTTCATATTTCGAAGTACCAATTTGTTTACTTTGAAAGGTAACAGAAAAATTAGAGTATCATAAGTTTTGATATCATCATGATACAGATGGATTCTTCTCAAGTTTGTCTCGTATACGGGTTGCCCTGCTACAACCACCGATCTATGGAGCTCAAAAAGCATTCGATCATTTTTCCGCTACTGGATGAGTCATTTTGTTTTTATGACAATGACGAATTCCAAGTATTGTTAGCCATGAGATAATCGTTATCCCCAGTGCTGGTTCTGGTATCGAAATCGTTGTTCCTGTGACGGTGATCATATCGATTCGCCAGGTGCCCGTCGGGGCATACGTCGATAGAGTACGTGATGCAACGTACTGCGTGCTCGTCCCGAACTCCGCCACGACCCGGAACCCGGCGTACGGGTTGTCGTTTAGACCCGCCACGCCTGACAGGTCGACCGTCCGACCGTTGGTCCATGAAGCGTTGCCTGACGTGTACGACACGACAAAATCCGCTCCGTCGATCCAGACCGGTGTTGCAGCCGTGGCATCGAGGGTGTACTGAAACCGTGTCCGGTTCGGTGCCGCCGCGGAGGTGTTCTGATCCCATTGCACTTGGATCGACTCGTACCCTGCCGTGCTAACCTCCCACCGCAACCCCGCAGACTTGTTTCCGGTCCCTTGTACAGGAAAGTTGCTGATCAAGTAGCTGCTGTCATCCGCGGCAACTGCCGGATCGGAAGAGCCCTCCCCGTTGCCGAACTTCACAATGACACCGCCTTGGGCACTCAACACCCCCCATCCGACCGACGGGGCGGATGACCCCGTATCGATATTGCTATCCGGCGTCGCACTGTTGAAGTCCCACCGAGCCAGAACGGCTGCAGGGCAGATGCCCGCTGAAATGCTAATCCATGTTATTAGAATCGTTGCGAATAATGTGACACGAGCAACCATAACATAAACTCCCCACGCTGGACTTTAACCGTTAAGTATCCGCTGGACGTATCAGGGTAATTCTGGGATGGGGGGGGAGATGATCAGGGTTTATTCCCCCGACTTGGTGTCCGGAGCATCCGACTTTTTGGCCTTGTCGGCTTCCTTGGCCTTTTTCGCCGCCGAGATCGACTCCTTGATCTGTTGTAGTTCCTGTTTCTGCTCGTCGCTGAGCACGGCCAGCAGGTCGATCTCTTCCTGTTGTTCGATCTTGCGTTTCTCGGCCAACGCATTGTCATGGATCTGACGCATCTTGACCTTCTGTTCGGGGGTCAGGCTGGTGAGCTTGGCCCACACACCCCAGAGTTTGGGACCGGCTTCGGAGGACACCTTTTCTTTATCGGAAGCGGCACTCCCGGCTGGGCCTTGTTCCGCGACCGTGATCCCCGAACCGATCATCAGCCCCATACCCACCAACCCCACAACGATCCGACGGTTCACCGACATGGAAAAACTCCTTCCTAAAGGAAATGATCAACGAACAATATCGTCTGATAACCCAATATCAAAAAAAATTAGTTTTCATAAACAACCTGAACGTTTCCCATTTCACTCTAATTTTTCTTAAGCAGACCATGGAGTGGACAAGCTGTGTGATCAATTATCAGAAGAGATATCGAGCGATTCTAGAACCCGCAGTATGGGATCAGCCCGGTGCGATGACGAGGAGCATCTTTCCTAAAACTCCTCGGTTGAATCAGTATGACTAATGATTGATTTACTCTGCCGATTTGGATGGGAGCCTGGTTCACTCATTCTTCCTTCTTCTTTTGGTCTCTGGTCATTTTCTTATTTTTGACTTGATTAAATACCAACCGGTCGGTATTTTCCAATTGTGAATGAAACCCGAAGCGAGGTAACAAAACAACGAATACTGGATACCGCATTACGCGTTTTCCGTGAACGAGGGTATACAGCGACTTCCGTCGAGGATCTTTGCCGCGCCAGTGGCGTGACCAAGGGCGCGTTTTTTCATCACTTTGAAAGCAAAGAAGCTTTGGCTTTATCGGCTTTGGAATATTGGAACCAGGTGACAGGTCGGTTGTTTGCTTCGGCGCCTTACTGGCAGGTCGTAGATCCACGTGAGCGGTTATTGGCTTACCTCAACTTCCGGGCAGAGTTGGTAAAAGGTGAGTTGGCAGAGTTCACTTGTTTGATTGGGACCCTAGTTCAGGAGACGTTCGCCAGTCACCCCAACTTACAGACAGCATGTGGAGCAGGGATCGAGGCTCATGTGCAGTCTTTACTACCCACCATTCAAGCCGCTAAGGATCGTTACGCGCCTCACGCGGAATGGAGCGCTGAAAGTCTGGCTTTTTACACTCAAGCCGTTTTACAAGGAGGGTTCGTGCTGGCTAAGGCTACTAGAGATTCCAAAGTCGTACTGGATGCGATTCGGCATTTGAAACGTTATGTCCAACAGTTATTGCCTCAGCAGGGAACAGAGTGATTTCGTGGCAGTAAGTTTAATTATATGGCTATTTACTTAATTCTGGAGAATCAATATGCCCATACCCAAAAATGCTATTTGCATTTGGTACGATAAAGAAGCCGAAGCGGCTGCGCGTTTCTATGCATCAGTTTTTCCCGACAGTAGGGTCGGTAACATTGCGCGTGCACCGACGGATTATCCTTCCGGCCACGCGGGTGAGGTGCTCGTGGTGCAATTTACCGTCTGCGGTATACCCTGTGTTGGGCTTAACGGCGGACCCGAGTTCCCGCAAACGCCTGCGTTCTCATTTCAAATTGTGACCGACACTCAAGAAGAAACCGACCGTTATTGGAACGCCATCGTCGGTAACGGAGGGGCGGAAAGCGAGTGCGGTTGGTGCAAGGATCGCTGGGGGGTCAATTGGCAGATTACGCCGCGGACACTGATCGAAGCGATGGTCGCCGGGGGTGACGAAGCCAAACGCGCTTTCACTGTCATGATGACCATGAAGAAAATCGATGTGGCCGCCATCGATGCCGCCCGACGCGGCTAACGGACTTCCTTCAAACTGTAACGGAGAAAAAATGTCCCAATACAAATACAATACGATTACTATTGAAGCTTTCGTCCCTGCTACTCCGGAGCAAGCGTGGCATGCCTACACCACTGCAGAGGCCATCACACAGTGGAATCAGGCGTCCCTTGACTGGCATTGTCCTTGGGCAAAGATCGACTTACGAGTAGGCGGTCGGCATGTAGCCCGTATGGAGGCTCGTGATGGTTCATTCGGGTTTGATTATTCCGGTACTTACGAAGTCGTGGAGGCACCGCATTCGGTTACTCTCCGACTGGATGATGATCGCCTTGTCCGGACAACGTTCGAGCCAAAGGGAAACGGCACACTCGTTCGCACGGTATTTGACGCCGAGGGGACCCACTCGCTGGAGCAACAACGAAAAGGCTGGCAAGCGATTTTCGATAGTTATGCCGATTACATTGCGAATAACCGTTCTTTGGTTTCAAAACAACAGGATATGAAATGAATTATATCGATAACCTCTTGGACCTTTATTCAGCCTCGCTCAAAGATATCCTCACCCATGTCGAATCCATTCCGGATTCGATAATGACCGAGCAACCTGCCGGTCAGGTTAATCATCCTGCATGGACGCTTAGCCATTTGGCCCATGCCGCCACTCTGATCCCTCTTCTTCTACAGGAACCGATCACGAATGTGGGAACCCAGGACATGGAACGTTTCGGGCCCGGTTCGATACCGATTCCAGACCCTCATCAATATGCATCCAAAGCCGAATTGATCGAGCGTCTGAAGATTCGTCATCAGATTGTGGATACGCTCGTACGAGATCGACATCAGCAATATTTCGATCAAACGCCCCCCGCCCCGTTTGACCGCTTTGCACCCACAATCGGTCGCATCGCGATATACCTTGTCGCTGCCCATGAGTCTTATCATTTAGGACAACTAATGGACTGGAAACGAGCCATCGCATCGGCTTCAGGCATTCTCAAACCACTTGTCTGAGAATTGCAAATCGACTATTGATGAAAAACCTCAATTCGGTTGATCCTATTCCTCAGACTCTACGCCCGAATTTCAACGGTTTTTGCTGCTTCTGGTTCATTTTTCCCCCGAAGCATGACTTATCTGTCTTGTCACCAAAACTAATTTTTTTTGATATTGGGTTATCAGACGATATTGTTCGTTGATCATTTCCTTTAGGAAGGAGTTTTTCCATGTCGGTGAACCGTCGGATCGTTGTGGGGTTGGTGGGTATGGGGCTGATGATCGGTTCGGGGATCACGGTCGCGGAACAAGGCCCAGCCGGGAGTGCCGCTTCCGATAAAGAAAAGGTGTCCTCCGAAGCCGGTCCCAAACTCTGGGGTGTGTGGGCCAAGCTCACCAGCCTGACCCCCGAACAGAAGGTCAAGATGCGTCAGATCCATGACAATGCGTTGGCCGAGAAACGCAAGATCGAACAACAGGAAGAGATCGACCTGCTGGCCGTGCTCAGCGACGAGCAGAAACAGGAACTACAACAGATCAAGGAGTCGATCTCGGCGGCGAAAAAGGCCAAGGAAGCCGACAAGGCCAAAAAGTCGGATGCTCCGGACACCAAGTCGGGGGAATAAACCCTGATCATCTCCCCCCCCATCCCAGAATTACCCTGATACGTCCAGCGGATACTTAACGGTTAAAGTCCAGCGTGGGGAGTTTATGTTATGGTTGCTCGTGTCACATTATTCGCAACGATTCTAATAACATGGATTAGCATTTCAGCGGGCATCTGCCCTGCAGCCGTTCTGGCTCGGTGGGACTTCAACAGTGCGACGCCGGATAGCAATATCGATACGGGGTCATCCGCCCCGTCGGTCGGATGGGGGGTGTTGAGTGCCCAAGGCGGTGTCATTGTGAAGTTCGGCAACGGGGAGGGCTCTTCCGATCCGGCAGTTGCCGCGGATGACAGCAGCTACTTGATCAGCAACTTTCCTGTACAAGGGACCGGAAACAAGTCTGCGGGGTTGCGGTGGGAGGTTAGCACGGCAGGGTACGAGTCGATCCAAGTGCAATGGGATCAGAACACCTCCGCGGCGGCACCGAACCGGACACGGTTTCAGTACACCCTCGATGCCACGGCTGCAACACCGGTCTGGATCGACGGAGCGGATTTTGTCGTGTCGTACACGTCAGGCAACGCTTCATGGACCAACGGTCGGACGGTCGACCTGTCAGGCGTGGCGGGTCTAAACGACAACCCGTACGCCGGGTTCCGGGTCGTGGCGGAGTTCGGGACGAGCACGCAGTACGTTGCATCACGTACTCTATCGACGTATGCCCCGACGGGCACCTGGCGAATCGATATGATCACCGTCACAGGAACAACGATAAGCGTCCCCGAACCGAACTTCGGATGGATAGGTGTCACACTTCTGGGATTGATGGCAAAACGATACCACTAAAAATATTGCGACCTCTAAGGCAGTAAGAAGCTCATTCGAGATTGTCCTCACAATCCCCCCGGAGGATCGCGGATAACTTGATTTATCGCACTGTCGAAATTCTTGGATCCCCCCAAAGCCAGTTGGCTGGTTTTGATTGGACTCGTTTTGATGTTTTTACGCTCGAACAATCGGTTCAGCCTGAGGGGATGGCTTGACTGATTCTGGGGTATACCAAATAAAAAATTACTGGGGACGCCGCTCGACTATCCCGTTAGTATCCCGCCTATCATAAGCTGTGAGGGTTCCGCTGGGGGATTATGAAGCGATAAAACGAAAGCCCACAACCATGAAGCGTGGGCTAACGAAAAACTGAAAACAGCTCCTACAGGTTATTGATTACTTTTTGGCACCAAGAATTGCATCTTTGGCGGCCTTGGCGACACGGAACTTCAGACGTTTTTTCTTGGGGATTTTGACGGTTTGACCGGCTTTGGGACCGAACCGCATGACCATTTCACGGGGAGCAGTTTCGACGAGGACGAGTTTACCGATGCCCGGGATTACGAACTGATTCTTGGCCTGCTTGTAAGCCAGTTCGGCTTGGGCCTCAAAGAACTGGTTGACCTGCTTCTTGGTCACGCCGACTTTTTCTGCGATATAAGCTGCGATTTCCGACTTGGTCATGGACTTGGCCATAGACGCGTCTCCAATTGAGGCGGTTCGTCATGGGGGGGGGGTTTCCGGAGCCAAGACGATCATCCGCCAAAGACGTGAGAGATGTTCCGGAAAATCCGGATACTCATCGACCAACCTACGCGGTCAGCCGGACGGGTTTAGTGAATGACCAATCTACCCGTCGCACGGCAGCGCAGATCCATTCTGCACTGATTTCCTTCCCCGTGCACCGCCGTTCCCGACAACCGTCTCACTGCGATTTTCGGACAATCGGTTACTAGAAAATACTGAAAACTCTGGGCTTTTCAAGACTGAATTGCTGATTTTCCCTGTTTTTTCCGACAAACCAGACCAAGCTTGTCAGAACTCATTGTTTTTTACTTCGAAGCAGCTTTTTATTACGCACAGCGTTTTTCGATAGTCGTTTCACCGGTTTCCGATTGTAGAAGATTTTGAAGTTGTGCTCCAATCCGAAACAACGACGGTTTCAAGGGTTGCACGTGCCGTACGACGTATTCCACTTGAATCGGGTTGCCCTGATTGCTGGGGAAGCTCACACGGAACACCTCTCCTTTTGACATCCGAACCGGGCTGATCAGTCCGATCCCGCCTCGTGATATTTCTCGGAGATGCGCATTGGCTTCGAGAAATCCGGTATCTCCGACCACCAGGCGCTCGATCGAGAGGATGGCCCTGACCCCGACTCTAGCCCCCTTGCGTCGATCTGCGATCCTACCATTGCGTCCATCCCCATTCAAAGAAGATAAAATATCCTGAAACATTTCTGCGGAAATTGTCATACTCATCTTTTCTATTCCCGTTCATTGACGGGAAGCGTTACACCGACCCGCCTGTTTTGCAGTATCGAACAGGATGTACTGGAACTTGATGTTGATTTTTTACCCTTCACGAGATCGTCGAAAAGCTGCGGGGGAAATACCAGTGAGCTGCTTGAATTGTCTACCAAAATAATAGACGTCCGAGTATCCCAGCTCCCTGGCGATTTGTTTTATCGGAACATCTGTTTCCAATAGTTTTTGCCGGGCGAGGCGTATACGCTGCTCGATCAGAAACTGGTGAGGTGATAAACCCAGTTTTCGTTTGAAGTTACGCCGAAGACTGCGGACCGACATTCCCAGCTCTCTGGCTACGCATTCGTAATCCATCCCCTTACCGTCCGATTCTGAAAGATTCTTTGCCAGAGTGCGGACCCAACCTGAAAGGGGTTTTTGCGCCCGAGCCGATGCCAGATCGATCAACAGAGATTCAACCTCATGACCGGTTTTAACCACATCCCAGTATCCTGGTTGCGCAACCCTGTCTATCAGTTTATCAAATCGGGTCGCCCAGTCTTCACTCTGGGGAGGTTGTTGAGGAGGGACTGGGAACAATCCATCTTCCTGCCATCTTGCAACCAAGGGACCGCGAAAGGCAATGTAACGGTGCACCCAGTACCCCCCCTTCTCGACGGCATGAAACGCGATCCTTGGACCGGGATACGCCGACCAGAACCATCGTCCTTTTAGTACGTAAGATTGCTCGCCAATCCTAAGCGATACTGAGCCCGCATCCATGTATTGAAGGGTTTGATAATCCGAAAAATACTTGTCTATATCGTGCTGACAGCGGGGCACATATTGACCGGTAATAAACGTGATCCAAGGACGAGGCATGTGTCCGAATTGTGCAAAAGATGGCCCAAAAGTCTATACCGCTGAACGTTCATCCGGATATATGATCCTGTCATCGATTAACTTATCTGCATCCCGCAGCCTAGCTGCATAGCCAAGGAGCAACCGCGATGGAAATCCGAAAAATCGGTATCATTATGAATGGCGTGACCGGACGAATGGGCACCAATCAGCACCTAATTCGTTCGATCCTGGCCATCATCAAGCAAGGCGGTGTGAAGGTCAATGACGATATGGTCTTGATGCCCGAACCGATTCTGACCGGTAGAAATGCGAATAAACTCAAACCCTTGGCGACTGAAGTCGCCAAACGCGAAATCGGACGAGAACTTGCCTACACCACGGACCTCGATACGGCTCTGGGGGATTCCAACAATCAGATCTTTTTTGATGCTTCTGGAACCTTGCAACGAGCGGGATTCATTGAAAAAGCCGTCAAAGCCGGAAAGGCTATTTATTGCGAAAAACCCACCGCCACGGAAACCAAAGAAGCTCTTCGACTCGCGGAACTGGTCGAAAAGGCGGGTCTGAAAAACGGCGTCGTCCAGGACAAACTGTGGCTCCCGAGTTTCCGCAAAATCGCCATGCTTAAGGACTTAGGCTTTTTTGGGAAGATCCTGTCGGTCCGCGGCGAGTTTGGCTACTGGGTTTTTACCGGTATCGATCGGGACCAACCCGCCCAACGTCCGAGCTGGAATTACCGCGCCGAAGACGGCGGTGGGATCATGATCGACATGTTCTGTCACTGGCAATACGTGATCAGCAATCTGTTCGGACCGATCAAGTCACTGGTCGCTTATGGAAATACTGATATTCCTGAGCGCCGGGATGAGTCCGGAAAGATCTACAAAGCCACCGCCGACGACTCGGCCTACGCGATCTTCGTTCTAGAAGACGGAACGGTCTGCCAGTTTAACAGCTCTTGGTGTGTTCGTGTCCGACGAGATGATCTTCTAACGGTAGAAGTCAACGGGACCAAAGGCACTGCCGTGGCGGGGCTAAGGGAAGTTTTTGTTCAAAGTGCAGCCGAAACACCCAAACCCGTCTGGAATCCGGATATCCCCCAACCGATCAATTTTTATGAAGGTTGGCAGAAAGTCCCTAACAACATTCCTTACGATAACGCGTTCAAAATCCAGTGGGAAGAGTTTTTACGTCATGTCGCGCTGGATGAACCATTCCGTTACACCCTCCGAGAAGGCGCTAAAGGTGTACAACTAGCTGAGCTGGGAATGCAAAGCTGGAAAGAAAAACGCTGGGTTGACGTACCCGCACTGTGAGAATGAATCATTTTGATCACCTCCGATCCAGTACACGGAGAGCTCCGAAGGATCGAGACATATGCAGCCTGTCATCTATTGCTTCGGGTCTCCGTGTACTGGAACGGAGGATTCTTAACATACTTTTGTAACCTCATGAGCCTGAACTTATCAACTGCCGCCGTCCATACGATGACCAACAAGCCCTGGACACTCGCTCAGTGTTGTGATGCTTATGCCCGGGCCGGTTTTGGGGGAATTAGCGTCTGGCGAAACGTGATTGAATCTATCGGGATCAAGGAGGCTGCTCGCATTGTCCGAGGATCAGGTCTGAAGGTACCGGCTTTGGTTCGTGGAGGGTTTTTCCCTGCGTTCGATTCCAGCATCCGCCAAAAAGCGGTTGATGAAAACAAGACCTGTATCGATGAAGCAGCCGCGGTGGGTGCAGAGATGGTTGTTCTGGTCGTCGGAGCTGTGGTGGGCATGCCCCTGACAGAAGCCCGAAAGCAGGTCACCGAAGGAATCAGCCGGTGCCTGGAGCATGCCCAAGCCAATCAGATAAAACTCGCGATTGAACCCTTGCATCCGATGTATGCCGCGGACCGCTCTTGCATCAACCGAATGAAAGAAGCCCGCCTGGTCTGCGAACAGCTTCGTTCCCCTTATGTGGGCATCGCCTGCGATGTATATCATGTCTGGTGGGACCCGGATATCGAGACCGAAATCGAACTGGCAGGACAGCAGGGAACTCTTTTCGGGTTCCATGTCTGCGACTGGAGACCCAACACCCGTGACCTGCTTAATGACCGTGGTGTTATGGGGGAAGGATGCATCAACATCCCTCATTTGCGGGCTTGCGTCGAAAAGGCTGGATTCAAGGGACTGAATGAGATCGAGATTTTTTCGACCGAGAAATGGGCTCTGGATCAGAACGTCTATCTGAACGAAATTGCAGAAGCCTATAAGCAATTTGTTTAGGTAAATAGGTTCCCGTCGGATTTGATCGGTAGATCAAGTCTTTTCTCTGAACTTCCCTGGCCATTTTCCGATGGCAAATGATTTATTAGGAAAATTCTTCCTCTCACTGGAGATTTTCCGAGCCTCGGTAACCCGTCAAGTATCAAGTACCACTCTCTCGCGGAAAAATGGATGCAACAATCCGGGTCGTCCATGGGCCACGATGATTGGGGTAGCTTCCCTGCATCCAGATCAACGCTACTTGAGAATTTCTCCAGACGGGGATGATTGGACGCAGATTATCTGTCGTTGAATTTTGGGTAATCGGTTTCCAAGTCCAGGTTGCCCCGCCGTCACGAGTTTTTCCGTGGAAAATTTCCCAATGTCGTTTCCCGTCGGCCTCACTGATCAGAGGACGACCGTTCGCCGGGTCGGCATTGGTGGAGATGTATATTGAATTGATGTCCTGAGGATCGATCGCAACAAGGCCGGTATAGTCATCCTCTCCCGAATAAAGTTTAGTGCCAGCGTAGGCGCATTCGTGTTCAATCCAACAATGCCCATCCCACCGAGCATAATGATATCGATGATCGAATCCTGCTTCTCCTCGGGGCAGACCTCGACCGTCTCGCTGCGTACTGAACACACAAACCGGTCGCCCCTGGGGATCGACGTGCAGATCGACGACCCATGCGACATGATCGGCGTCTCCACGATAAACACAGGTCATATCCCAGATATCCCCTGATTTTTCCGTTGTACGACTGAGGGCACGATAAAGTGTTCCATCGCTCTGATATATGTTCTCGTTTTGAATAAAACCAGCGTACACACTGTTGTCGAATTGCCGAGGATGGTCCTCCGTACCGATGAAGAAGAAGCGATCATCCGGTCCCGGGGCGTATTTGAAATATGGGGCGTAGCCTTGATAACCTCTTAAAAACATTCCCCCGTATTGCCAGTGCTGTCCCTGATCATCGCTGAACATCCAGTTCTGCTGGTGATGGAGACATCGGAAAAAATTGTACAGTCGTCCGTTACTCACCTGCCACGGATTGGAATAGGTAACATTATCTCCGCTGCAAGGCGGAGCATCTTTACCCGGGGTTTCCATGGATTGAATCGGTCCCCATGTCAAAAGATCCTCGGACTGACTGATCCGCCAGAATACTCTCCGCTCAACCGAATGACGGGAATAAATCGCTATCACACGACCATCGGGGAGAACGTGCAAAGACGGTCCGTTATGATCATCCTGTTCAAACGGAGAGTGCAAGGGGATCACATGACTTTTCCCGGTTTTCAGATCATGAACCGCCACTTCGCAGGCGCCGATCTCGCCTGCCTCCACATCCCCGAATCGATAGCTCTTACTGCTGGATCGAACCGAACCGACCAACAGACGGTCGTTATGGACTATTGCACGTTCGTCCATAAACCACGAATAAGCGCCGTTGTCATTCAGAACTCGGATCGGAGACTCAGACATCTTCTTTTACCCTCATGCCTAGACTGAAATGAATTGTCGGATCACGATCATTAATTGCCTTCCGGTTTTTGAACCGATGACGGAAACGGGCTTGGAGGAATAACCAGCTCGTCGGGGTTGTCGGGCTTGGTAGGATCGAACGGCGTCACATCCTCAGCCAAGTGAGCCGCTAATCCGGGGATATTCTGACGAATCGATTCTACGACCGCGCGAGCCAACTCATAAGCGCCGTAGCTGTTGTGATGGCTATTATCTTTTAACGGTTGATCCTGTCCTGGAAATGTGTTCGCCGGATAATGCGCAAAAGCCCGTGCGGAACCACTTTCACCCAGTGCCTCATAGATCTGCAAGCTCATTGTGTTCAGGTCAATGACGGGTACATCCAGTTCCGTCCCGGTCTGTCGAACGGCTTGAGCAAAATCTGAAAGTGTTTTGCCGGGTTTTCCGTCTTCCCACCGACGACGTTCCATCGAACTGACCAAAACAGGATTGCCCCCTTTTTCACGAATCTTTTCGACATACCGTTTGAGATTTGCTTTATAGGAGGTAAAAGGACCGACGTTCTCGCCTTTTTCCTTTTGGTCATTGTGTCCGAACTGGATCAGAACATAATCCCCTGGTTTCATCATGCTCAGAATCTTTTTCAATCGATTCTGACGTTCGAACGAGGTCAAGGTTAATCCAGACTGAGCAAGATTGGTGACGACGACATCTGGTTTGAAGAACCGAGGCAACATCTGGCCCCACCCCCCCCACGGCTCGCGCCCCTGATCGGTCACTGTCGAATCCCCCGCTAGAAAAACGGTCGTCACCGTATCGACTGGAACAATTTCGATCGATTGAACTCCGGGCCGGTCCCCGTTGATTTCTAGCCAGAGATATTCATCCCAAGAGGGACTTTGTTCCTCACCCGATTTTAGTGACACTCGCGATCCGTCCAGCATTTCTGGCTGACGCACACTGACCGTAAAGTGCTTCGTGACATATTCCCCGGGAGCCGTTGTCACGCTGTAAAGCATGAGTCGGCGAGCTTCGGCCTTTATCGTCGTGTTCGTAGCGACGTGGGCATCTCCCAGACGAATCGTGACGCGGTAATTCCCTTCTCGTAGTTTTACCGCGAAGACGCGCGCACCGTGTGCATTGGTGTGATCTGTAAAACCGTATTCCCCGTCGGGTAACAACCGCGATTCGGGTGATACCCGTATTGCATGAGCAGGGATTTTGTCATTCGTATTCCCAAAATAAAAGAACTGTGCCGGGCTCCATGGTGTCATGCTTAATGTCAACAAGACCACACCCATCCTCAGATAAGGACTTTTCATATTCTTCGGGATCCTTGACTAATCTGGTTCATCGTGATGTCTTTTTTCTGAATTGATCCATTCCCTGGCCAATATAAAAGCTTGGCCAAGGGGGCTGGTTATACCCCACATTCTGCCACGCAATGGCTAGACGATATTGTCTGTCATGCATGAGAGTGGGAAGTCGCCGTTGGGTCGGGATAGTGGTCGTGAAAACTCGAAGCTCTGTTCCGTCTTCCGTCGGCCAGATGACTTCTTCTCGCCAGTCTCCGAAAAGGTCTGCGGATATGGCAGGAGTCGCTTTTGTTCCGTTGTTGGACCGGCACCCGTATTGGGCAGCGTCCAGCAAGGTTGTGACTTTTTCACTTTGCCAGTCCCATTTGGTGATGGTTGTTTTATCGAGTAATTCTCTCAGATCATCGCCGTCCCACCAGATCGCGAAATTGCAGCTGTTGGGGGTGTTCTCGGAGATTTTGTCCCCATTGATGTTTACTAAACCGGTAATCCCAGCCCCGAAGGACCAGCATTCCGCGCCGGGATAACGAGGGTCGATATCGGCAGCCAGACCCCGACCGGGCCCTTGGCCTTTTCCGTCCCGTCGCACACTAGGACGTTTCCAGATGATCTGTCCAGTGGAGAGGTCGACGAGATGAGCACCGGCATCCGAAAAAGGCTCTTGAATCCGATACAGTTCCAGTCCCGGACGGGTGGGATCCAGGTCTGACACGTGCATTGCATCGCCATGCCCCAACTGGGTGGTAAACAGACCTTTGCCGTCGTCATCCACCACCATTCCACCGTAGATTATTTCGTCTTTCCCATCGCCGTCCACATCAGCCACACTTAGGTTATGATTGCCTTGGCCGGCGTAATTTTTCCATTGTTCGGATGAAGACGTGTCAAACGTCCATCGATGGGTAAGTTTTCCGTTTCGCCAGTCAAACGCAGCCAGAACGGTTCGGGTATAGTACCCTCGCGCCATCACCACGCTGGGATGTTCACCATCCAGATAAGCCACACAAGCCAGGAAACGATCACACCGATTTCCATACCCGTCACCCCAAATGTCCTTCAATTGATCGCCGGTGGGATGAAGGGTGTCCGGATGACGAGGGGGAATGTAATCGGTCGTTGCCAGAGCTCTTCCAGTCGAACCATCGAATACGGTGAGAAATTCCGGACCGGCCAGGATATACCCGGCTTCATTGACGTAATTTGCATTGGGATCCCCGATTACATTCCCGATACCGTCCCGGGTTCCGTCAGCGGTTTTGCAGACCAGTTCCGCCCGACCGTCCCCGTCCAAGTCATAGACCATAAACTGGGTATAATGCGCCCCCTCTCGAATGTTGGGTCCTAGATTGATTTCCCAGAGTTTTTTCCCCGACAAGGTATACGCTTGGAGAATCGGTGCACCGGTCACTCCGGAATGGGAGTTGTCCTTAGGATTGTTGACCTGGTGCAGGATGATTTCATACTCTCCGTCCCCGTCCAGGTCGGCGACGGAGCAATCATTCGGGGAATAGCCCTCGGGAGTTTGAATCGGTACCGACCGATACGGAACAGGATGAGCCATATCAATCGTGTAAGGTTGACTGACCTGTGCATCCGAACCGTCGGGTTTTAATGCATGAACCGTATACGTGATTGAACCTCGAGCATTCACTTCATCCATGAAACAGGTTCCGCCTGTCAAAGGTTGGTCATTCAGTTTGACCGGAGCTTGACCCGCAACGGATCGGTAAAGATCAAATCGGGTATCTTCAGGTTCGGTTCCCAGAAGTCGCCAGCTGACGAATATCTTGCCTTCTCCTGCGACGGTCGCTACGACCCCTCGATTCAACCGTTCAGGTTGCCAGGATCCTGCCTGGGCTGTAGCCGTTGCAATCAGGGTCGCAGTGATGATCATCATCGCGGGTTGTTTTAACATAACTGAATCTCCTCACTTATCTCCGCCGAAATCGGAAAATGACTCGCCTGTTTCGGACATTTTCTTTACTTCGTTTCGGAGTGAATCCATCTGTGGTGATCCATTTCGCACATACCGACTGAGCGATTTTGCTTCATTCAACAACCCCGAGCCTAGATCCGGTCTGATGATCCAATCTCGGGGTTGGATGAAAGCGAAGAACACGATCCTGAGATCCGATCATTCATTTCGGATTGACGGGAATCGCGTTATAGTACTTGTTCCATTCCGGGGCACCTGTTGCGGTCACATTTCCACCGCCGTCGACCACATGCGCGAGATAGTTCAATTGATCCAGCAGTCGCTGCCAGTTGTTGATGCCGTTCATCCGTTGGGCTTTTGAATCGACATGGGCCGTCAGCACGCTACCGTCGGCGTAGAGCATGTTCCAATGACGACGGTCCTTGAATGCGTGGGTAGAACTCGCCAGATCGTACATGGGATCTGTCATCAAGGGGCGTCGGAATTGAGGTACGTCTAGCGCCACATCGGTCCAAGGCGCAAACTGCACGTCCCATACCCCGTCGTGTTTCAGAATTCCATGTTTGGAAAGTTTTTTCCAAAGCAGTTGTCGAACCCGCGTTCCATTGACGTCCCGACTCGCGATATGGGGGTTGAAGTAATACAGACTCTGCCAGGTTGAAACGCCCGAATCCCATTTGGTATTGGGACAGCTCAAAAAGCGGTCCACCGTACCGGTGTCGGGTGAGTAAGGCAAATGACGTGTTTTGATCAGTCGCCCAAGTCCGTTTCCGTCCTCATTGGCATTGCTGAATGCAGAGGTGTTTCGATAAGTCCATACCCCGGTCACACCATTCCCATTGCTCCCCCAAAGACTAAACGTGGGACTGCCGTTATCCCAACGGAACGGGGGAAGCGCATCCTTGTTTTCGCTGGCGTACATATGAACGGCATTGGAGAAGTTTCGCATCTGAGCAGCGCACTTGACCAACTGGGATTGGTTACGCACCCGCGAAAGGGCTGGCAAAAGAATGGAAATCAATACCGCGATGATCCCGATGACTACCAACAGCTCGACCAACGTAAACGCTTTGAAGGAACGAACCATGACAACCTCCGATTTGAGACCACTTGCTGGAATGACGATGGTGCAAGATGAAAAGATTCGGGATGGAAACGTCTCATCCGCTCCGCCTATTCATTACCTCCTAGGGTACTGTCGCCCATGAAAATATCAAGAAAAAAGTCCGAATTTTTTTATCTATTTTTGCAAAAATTGCAGAAAATTAATGCTTAGTCCTGTTTTCGATCAAACTCAGTCCGAGTTGCAGGGACTAACAAGGTAAAAAACCCTCGGACCGGCCCTCGGAGGAATGGGGTCTAGACCGATCACGAGGGTCTATGAATAAAGGGCAGAATGACGATCCGTTAAACGGTGTTTCCTAATTCGGGAGAATGGGAATTGCATTAAATTTCTGATTGGTCCATGATGCACCGTTTGCCCAATCGACAGATCCACCCGAAGCAGCATATTGAACCGCGTTCGACAGATCCAAGAACCGCACCCACCGGTCGATCACCCGTTGTGTGTAATGGCTTGCGACATAGGTCGCCACGCTTCCATCCGGATAAGCCATGTTGTAAGCCCGTCGGCTTCCGTACAAGTGTGTCACATATCTCAAATCCGACGAGGTATAAAGCGCAAACATCGGTTCGATGATCATGGCCCTGCGGAACTCCAATGGTTTCATGGTGATAATCGTACCGAAACCGTTAACATGCTGAAGTTCGTCCTTAGGCACTTTTCCGTAACCGGGCAGTCGTTTCCACCAGAACGTTGCAATGGAAGTCCCCCCATTACGATAGGCAATGTGAGGATTCATGACATAGTTGCTGAAATGTCGCCAGGAATTGGCGGGATCGCCTTCCTTGATCTGAGGACAAGCGAGGACTTTAGGGGTTGTAATATGCTTGGTCACCAATAATCGACCCAAGTTCCACCCGACTCCGATGTTACTGGTGCTTTCCCAGATCTGATAGGCAGCATTGATCGAAGCAGCGCTTCCGGGTGCTGGAGAAATGGTAAATGACGCTTGACCGTTGTCTCCGGGATACGGGGGTAAAGCGCCCCGATTATCATTGGCGTACATAATGACTGCGTTGCTCAAATCTCTCAGACGGGCAGCACAACTGGTGACCGTTGCCTGCCAACGTACTTTCGATAATGCGGGTAAAAGAATCGAAATGAGAACCGCTATGATCCCAATGACCACCAGCAATTCCACCAATGTGAATGCCTTTTGAGAACGGGGCATAACAACCTCCACACGAAACAATGACATGGACGGACCAAGCGGGCGTTCACGCAACGCGAAGACTTGAGATGTGATTCTGATCGGTCTTCTTCCGCCGAACCGATGAAAATAAGAATAATAATTACCAAAACAAATTTCAAGATAAATTTTTTCTAAATAAGTAAAATTATTATGCAATTACATTGCAATTCACATTAGCTTCGACCGATTCCGCCTCTGCGAATCGGAGTGTCGGAACCGATCCAATAGGTCCCATTTTGTGAATCCGGATCGATCCCTTGAAGGCATTTTCTGACTTTTTTTATCTCAGAAATTTTTACTAGGTTTTGATGACGAGAGAGATGAAAAATTCATCCACTCGTGGTAATTTCACTTTGATCGTCGTTACGCAGTTGATAAGACCAATCGGAGTGAGGTGTCTATGGCATCGATCGGGGAAGTAGCCAAACTGGCAGGAGTTTCAAACTCAACAGTTTCTCGTGTGATCAATAATCATCCTCGCGTCGCTCGGGAAACGGTTCAAGCCGTCCGGGCTGCCATGGAAAAATTGAACTACACCCCTTCTGAAAATCGACCGGGTCCCAAACCGTTGAAACATGCGTACGGTTTACCGGCCTCAAGCAGCGCAACGATCGGTTTTTTGGTGTTGGGCACCTCACGCGAACGATCGACCCCGGCGTTTGAGGACCTGATGCGTGGTGTTTCCAATGGGGCTGCGCGGTACAACGCCAAGCTGGTTTATCATCACCTACCCGATCCTTCTCAGATTCCGTCTTCTGTTTTAAAAACCCCTTTCGACGGTTTGTTGCTTCACGGCGCGCTTCCTCCGGCTCATGTCCGTGACCAATTGAAGGAATACCCCACCGTCTGGCTCATGGGGAATCGACGCCGTCCGGACTGGGGGGATCAGGTGATGCCCGATACTTACGAGGTCGGAGACAAGGCCGCTCGATACCTGCTGATGAGAGGTCACAGGCATTTAGCATTCATGAACCTAGACCAAGGACACTGGCCTTTTCGGGTTTCCAGCCAGAGTTTTCTTGGTGTCGCGTTAGAAGCCGGCGCGTCATGCAAATTGTTGGAACGACGACGCAATGATGATGAACGAAATTACTGGCCTCAGTTTGCCGTTTCCGCCGCCGAGCAACTGGTGCAGGAATATTTGAAACTCGATCCCCGTCCTACGGGCATCTATGTCGCCGATGACATGCAACTAGCCCCTTCTACAACCGGCGTTACAACGGGCAGGTGTGGTACTGGAAAAAGGAAAAACTGAAATCATCAGCTGCAATTTTGAGCAACCCTACCTGATCGGTTTGTCCCCTTTTCCGGCAGAAATTGATCTCAGAGTCGAAACCATCGGGGAACGGGGCGTGGAACGACTTCTTTGGCGGATGGCGCATCGATCTATTGTTGAACGAATTGTTACCGCAATCGAACCTCAGGTCATTTCTCATGAAGGACAACGGATCAACTGGACCGAAGTCCTCTAATCATGAGCCGCCAGCATTTGAGCAAAACGTTGCTTGTCGCCGGGTAAAACCAGTGATGGTTCGATCATGATTCGGACACGGTCTGAAAAACTGTTTCCCTGTAACCGTTGGACAAGGTGTTCTACCCCCAACTGACCGATCCGTTCGAAATGAATATCGATCGTGGCCGGGATCGGAGCAAGCCCGAGCAGGTGAGCAGGTTCATTGTTACAAGAGATGATTTCCAGGTCACGACCCGGGACGATCCCTGCAGCCTGCAAAACCGGATAAATCGGTCTGAGCAACCAATCCTCCGCGATGAACAAGCCGGTCGGAGGATTGACGGCCGAACGAATCTTTTGGACTAGACGGTGGCCTAGCTCAGTGGCGTCCAGACCTGCCGGAGGTTCGTTCAGGACCAATACCTCTCCACCTGCGTCCTCGATGGCCTGTTCAAAGGAAACACACCGAATTCGCATGAACCAGCTTCCATTAAAACCACAATACGCGACATTCCGATGCCCTTTGCGAAGCAAATACTGACCGGCCATTTGTCCGACAAGACCGTTGTCAGGCATGATCTGATCTCCCCACATCGGCCGTGCGCGTCCACCCATCAACCAAACGGTAGGAATTGAGTAAAGTGCCTTGGCGGATTCACCGACAGGGGGAGTACCATGAACGATAAGCCCGTCTAAACCATATTGAAGAATCCCCTGAACGGGATTTTCCTCCGAATCGAGAAACCCGACGTGCAAGTTGAGGTCAAATTTTCCGCAACCCGTGGAAACTCCGCGTAAGAGATGCATGTAAGCGGGAATCGGATGTCTTAACCGAGGCTGGATGATGAAAAAACCGATTTGCTTTCCTGCAACAAGAGAAGCTGCGGAGGAACTTGAAGCTCGCGCCCGACGTGAAGGTTTGTATTTTAGTGCTTCTGCCGCCCGACGAACCGCTTCGGCGGTGCTATTCGCGATCAGATTCGAAGAATTGAGTACCCGCGACACCGTCGAAGCCGATACCCCAGCCACCCGGGCCACTTGTTGTAATGTCGCTCGTGTTTCCATGAATAATAACTTTTTACTCGAAAATATCTTGAAATGCAATGAAATTTTCATAAATTAGTGTGTGAATTATTGTTTTATTTTCCATAATTGTTTCGGCGGACGGATTTCTATGACAATTTCACCCCCCTTTTCGAACACCCTCGTTTTAGCGGTTCTGGTTTGCTTCGGGTTTGTTGTCTCTGTTATGAGTCAAACCTCCGACACGCCGCCGACCTCCGGTTCTACAATTCCAACGTTATGGTTGGTCGGAGATTCGACCGTCAAAGTCGGAACCCCCGGACAACAAGGCTGGGGAGATCCGATCCAGAAATGGTTCGATCCGACGAAGATTCGGGTGGAGAACCGTGCCCGCGGGGGCCGTAGTAGCCGAACCTATCAGACCGAAGGACTCTGGGACAAAGTTCTTCAAGATGCTAAACCGGGTGATTTTGTGATCATCCAAATGGGCCACAATGACGGTGGACCGTTATCCGGAGACAACCGCGAGCGTGGATCCCTCCGAGGAATCGGGGATGAAACGCAGGAAGTGGAACTAGTTCTCCAGAACAACAAAAAGGAAGTGGTTCATACTTATGGCTGGTATTTGCGAAAATATATTCAGGATGCCCGAAATAAGGGACTGACACCGATCATCTGCTCACCGATCCCGCGATGTCCGAAACCCGGGGAACCGGTCCAGCCCGCCGGTGAACCTTCCGGATACCGACTCTGGGCCAAACAGATCGCCGAGCAGGAAAACGCACCGTTTATCGATCTGCAGGCTTTGATCCTTCAAAAGTACACGCAAATGACTCCCGAACAGATCAAAGCTAAATGTTTCACCCCTGCAGACAATACCCACACAAGTCCCGAAGGGCGCCGAACTGAACGCCCAGGCTGTGGTCGAAGGCATCCGTCAACTGCATGACGTTCCGTTGGCATCCTATTTGAAGGCTTCGACCGAATCGAAGTAAATCTCTCGTATGCCGACATCGTTGGACCGAATCATATCCACTGCCCCCAAAGAATGCGGACTATTCCCTTTTTGGTTCTGGAACGATCGGCTTGACGCCCAACAGCTTCTGGATCAGCTCGATGCATTTGAACGGAACGGGGTTTACGGGTTTGTTATTCACCCTCGTGTCGGTTTGCCCCGTGATCAAGGCTGGATGAGCCGTAGCCTGTTGGATTTTTATCGCTTGGTCATCGAGCAAGCCGATCGACGCGGGATGAAAGTCCTTTTATATGATGAAGGGATGTATCCCTCGGGATCCTCTTGCGGGCAAGTGGTGGCCCGTTGGCCGGAATTGGCTTGTCGGGGACTGGTGTTGCACCCGGTCGATCAACCACTTCCTCAAGGATCGAACCCGCTGGCAGAAGTGCAGGTCCATGGCGTCTCTCGGTTGGTGATAGATCGACCGGTCGATTCTTATATCCGAGGCTTGCATTACCAAAACGAAGGACCCGACGAAGATGAACCCCCTGCAAGTGACCTACTCAATCCTCGAACCACCTTGGCGGTGATTGAACTGGTTTACGACCGTTTTTACGCCGAGTTCGGTTCGTATTTTGGATCGACTATTCTGGGAATCTTTACAGACGAACCCAATCCCCTCGGAAAATGCCGCGAAAAAGGGGTACAACCTGGAACGACGGATATTCTGACCCATGTGAACCGGATCCTGGGATATGACTTTATGCCTCATCTGGGGAAATTGTGGGAAAATGACGAATCCACCCGTGCTTATCGTGAGGATTATCGTCGAGCCATTCGATTGCGGTTGCAAGAGACTTGGTATCAACCTTTAAGTCAATGGTGTGAGAATAAAGGTGTTGCTTTATGCGGCCACCCGGATTCCGGAGATGAAATCGGGGTGCAACGATATTTTCAAATCCCCGGTCAGGATGCGGTGTGGCGGTGGGTACTTCCGGATCATCCGAGCGCACTCGAGGGACCTGAATCGACTCAGGCGAAATGCTCCTCCTCGGCCATGATACATCTGGGCCGACGGCGCAACAGCAATGAGTTTGCAGGCGCCTATGGTTCCGAGACGACTTTCGAAGAAGTTCAATGGTTAGCCAACTGGTGCCTGATTCGAGGCGTTAATCTATTGATTCCTCATGCCTTTTACTACAGCATCCGTGGACCTCGTCGTCACGAACGCCCCCCTCAGATCGGACCTCATACCCCTCAATGGGACAGGGGATTCAACGAGTTTGCCGACCACTGCCGACGGATTTGCTGGCTGAATACAGACAGTCGGCATGTGTGCTCGATCGCCGTCTTGACCCATTACGACCGATGCCCCTGGTCTGCCGCTTCGGTTATTCTGAAAGCCCAGCAGGATTTCAACTATCTAGACCCTCACACGATTTTAACCGCCTGCCAGATCGATTCTTCGGGAATTAGGATCCAACAGATGTGTTATCGAGCCTTGGTGATCGATTCGGATACCCAGGTTTCTCCTGAAGTCCTGTCCGCGATTCAACCCCTTGCCCGAGTCGGGCGAGTCAAGCTGTTTGGTAACCAGAATCGTTACAGTCTATCTGCCGTCTCCGACAATCAAGAGCTGATCGCTCAATTAAGAATGGTTGCTCCCCCACCCTTGAACTGGAATGAAGTCAATCCTCAGATTCGATGCCGTCTGATCCAAAAACAAGGGGTGTACTGTCTGATGGTGTTCAATGAAAGTCTTAAGTCCCATGCACAAACCTCTTTCAGAACCCCTGACGGAGATCAAATGGTCAGACTTTCCCCGGGCGAGTTTAAAGTCATCGAATTACCCAGTTCCTGGATTCAATCCGATTACAACCCTACGTCCCGGATCTGCAGAGCACCGGCAACTAATCACTAAACATCTGCTTGTCTTCTGGTCGGCGTGCTCGAAAACCATAGTTGCAACGTGCCAGGAACATGGATCCATGATGCAAATACAGAAACTACTTTGATTTTGCCTGACAGATGTCCCGGACCGAATCCAAGACCTCTTTCGGATCAAAAACATTCAACCAGTCCGGTTGAAATATCCGGGTCGTAGCTTTTTCGATCACTCGGTAAGCCCCTTCGCTCATTTTCCAGTCGATCTGCTCAAACACGATCGCCAACTGAACATTGATATGCCCGAGCATGAAATCGCGTGCCGCTTCAAAAGGAACACCTCTTCTGACAGCTTCGTCCATAGCCTTTTTCAACGCCACAATAAATGTAGCCCCGCAAGTTTCACTCATGGCAGGCTCTAAAATAGCCAATTGCTCCAAAGTAACCCGGTGCGATCTGAGAATAGGTGAAAAATAGGATCGGCTGATCTGTTCCCCCCAACGTGTACGCGGATTCATCCCCTTGAACCAGCGCGCTGACGATAGATTGTTTAGCCAATCCTGATCCGAAATAATCGTAACGTGCTTCACCGATTTCGTCATTGAACACTGGCGGATGTGTGGGGTGCGTGACGAAGATGGCAATGTCGCTTCGGTGCGGCAAAACACCCGCATATGCGGCTGCGGGATCAAGCATCATCAGTACAGAACCGGAACGCATCGCGGGTACCAGCGACTGTGCCACGGATTGAATATATTTGTCAGCGACCGCCAGTAGGATAACATCCGCCTTGCGTAGGGCATCTTCCGGGGCAGTAGGTATATCTCCTCGATCCTTCAATATCTGCTCTCGAGCAGCGACCGGCTCAACGCAAAGGATATGATAATCCTTGACCTCACGAAGTCTCCGAACCGCGCGTGTTCCCATATTGCCTGCAGCACCCCACACAGCAATCACCGTTTTCTGTCGTACATTTGGACTTGTCATGCGAGTGCTCCTTTATGAAACATGAGATGATTGAATCCACCTAGAAAGAGTGTGCACCGATTTTTCTGCCCAGAGCGACTCCTTGGTGATCGTATCGTTGAAGCGATCTTCCGGAGGCACCCACAGCTCCACGACGGCTGTGATATCAGATTTACCCATCGACTCGAGTCGTGAGATGACCCAAGGGACATTTAACCGCCCTTCGCCCAAAGGTCTGCCTTCAACAACAAACCCCTGCAACCCCACCACCCGACGGATCACAAAATCCTTTATGTGAAGATTGACGCAGTAGGGTCCCAGTTTTTCCACGACGGTCTCAGGAGCTTCGATTGCGCCGATACAATTGGCGGTGTCTAGACAAACTCCTACGCGAGTGGAACTCAAACGGTTTATTACCTCGATTAGCTCGTCGGCGCCAAAGCGATCATGATTCTCTATTGCGATCGTGATTCCCAACTGATCGGCATACCCTGTAACCCCTGACAACCGATACACCGCCTCATCGAGAGTGGGTTCATCTTCATTCAGATCCAGTACGATTCTAAGAATCGGAGAACGCAATCTTGCAGCAATATCGAGAAACCGAACGACCAGATCGGGCTTGCAACCTCTTGTTCCCACCTCCAGATCAATCTTCCGACGATCGGCCTCAGACCGGATAAGAGCAAGTGAATCATCCAGCCATGTGTCAGCCGGCATGTTGTCCGCCAACTGTAACACTCTCACACACGAGAAACCGGCTGCACGGTCAATCAAATCCAGCGCCGTAAGCGACCGGACGGTCGGATTTGCGGTATTACTAACAGCCCAACCATATGTATAAGAACTGATCCCGATCCGCATAACCTCTCCTAAGCGTGGGTCTGTTCTTCCCAAGATCCGCCGGCGAGAAATCCTCCGTCAACGACGATCGTCTGACCCGTTACATAACTCGAAGCCGGTGCGACAAGGAATAACAGCGCGGAAACCATATCCTGTGCGGCTCCGGGACGTCTCGCGGGGATTCGGTCCAACAACCAGGAACGCCTGTGATCATCCGCCCACAAGGATTTTCTCGGTCAGTGGAGTACGAATAAACCCCGGCGCCAGCGCATTTACCTGCACATTATCCTTGGCCCATTCGACCGCCTGTGTTCGGGCCAGTTGTGCGACAGCCGCTTTGGTCATCCCATACACGCTAGTACCTCCTAACCCGATGAATGAAGTAAGCGAGGCAACGTGAACAATTTTTTCCGCCACGAGGGGATTGCTGTCGCATCAGTCGATATGCCTGTGTGGATAGAAAAAAGGACACTTCTCAGATTGATTGTGAGAATAGTTTCCCAATCCTCTTCAGTGACCTGCTCGATCGGTTTTTCGACGATTTATCCCCGCGCAGTTCACGAGGATATCCAGTTTACCCATGTGATACCTTGCGGCTTCAATCAGATCGTTGCAAGCAGAATGATCCTGTAAATCCGCTTGTAGTGGAACCGCCACCCCCCCCCCATGGCGTTCACAATCGATATGGTTTCCCTCAATTTCGTTCATATTTCGTCCCATGCACCGCGACACGGGCTCCCGCCCCGGCAAGACCTACCGCCAGTGCGCGACCGATCCCCACCACTAGCGCCGGTCACCAGTGCCATTCGACCCTCCAGCCCAAAAATACTTTCCAGATAATGTTTCATTTCGGGTTCTCCTGACGATACCTTCGGTACGATTCGATATATTCCGCGATTCCGTCTTCCAACCGTCGAAACCGGGGACGATAGTTCAGAATCCGTAAACACATTGCCGATACTGAGACGCCCCCCGGTAACGAATTTCGAGCCGGGTCCGAATCACTCAGTCCGGAAGCAATGTGAAATCTTTGCGCCGGGTATCAATCGTTGTACGATCTCGGCCACTTCTCCGGCTGTATGTAATCTCTCCCCCGTGGCTGCGTAAAAGACTCGCTCAGTCAGCTGCGGTACTTCAACCGCAGCTTGTACCATTTTGCGCCACATCCGATACATGCGTGTAATCTCGTGGAAACTCACGACCGTGACTAAATACAGTCTCCACACCATCAACCGCATTCTCGACCATCGGGCGGATAAAGATCGGATGGACGCATGCCCAGTCCATACACCGCACTGGGACGAAAAAACTGCAAAATCTAAACCGAACGCGTTTTGATAACCAAAAGCAAAGGCTTCGACAGCCAATTTGCTTGCTCCATAAAATCCACTACTCGGACCTTCACTGCTGCAGATGACAGGGTGGTCAGGATCTATCGGTTCGTAGCGCACACCCGGAAGGGCTCCGATACTGCTGAATAGTATCGTACGACGTACACCAAAGAGCCTCGCGGATTCTAGAATGTTCAGAGAACCCACCAGATTGACCCGTAGCGCCAAGTGAGGTCTTTGGTGTACGGCTGCAGGGTCACCGATCGCAGCGGTATGGACGATTGCCTCAGGACGGTGCTGATGAATCGCCGAAATCACTTCCCGACCACTGTTCTATATTCAATCGCTCAAATACGAGCTGATCGGAAACGGGACGAAGGATATAAGCCTGTACGCCCGCCGGCGGTTGAAGGTCCGCAATCACTACTCGATACCCCGGCCTCGGCAAGACATCGTGCGACATGGGCACCAATAAAACCAGAACCCCCCGGTAACCAAGATCGTACTCATGATTCCTTCTCCCGATCGACCAGGACCGCGCTATGAGGGGGAAGTATCTGCTTTCCAAACCCCAGCACGGAAAGATCCAGTGTCTGAAAACTAGTGTTTGCCACCCACATGGATCCGTCGGCCGTCGCAAAACCTGCCGAACGAAAAGGGGATTCGGGATCTTCCCAAGCTAATAAACCCGATCTTCGCCATCCCAAGAACGATTCCAATACCGCCACTGCCGGACTGAGTTTCTGACATCTTCCAACAAGTCCGTTGAGTCCCGTTCAAATCGAACAGGACCGCCGCATCCGGAGGATCCAAAAGCAGGTTGGTTAGAACACCGACCGTCCAACAGGCGGCTATGGGCAAATACATTCTCGGTTCTTCAACCACCGGAATCGGGTTTCCGTCATTCCCAGCCGCAAAACGGATCTGGCTGTCGGTAAAGGACAATCGGACCCACGCTCAGCCAACGTCCGTCCAAAAATGAACGAGCCGTTCGGACTCCATCCCTTATCGCAGGCAGATTTTCCATCAAAGACCAGTCATCTGTGGCGTGAACCTGCATGCATACCGCATAAGTCGCCGACGACCATCTGTCGTTTCCGAGATGGTCGATGACGGTTCAGTTCAGCAAAGTTTCCGATCGTACCCCCCACCGATTGAGCGATCCGGATAACGTTCGCATGCGGCTTTGATCAGAGATTCATCTGATACCGACAGACGATTGCGAAATACGAAAATTCGTTCGACACAGCTCGGCAGATCTTCAACTTTCGGCAGTTGATCGACATGGTCGACATGCAAACACAGTTCGATCGGATAACCGATTTGATCCAAGTCCCTGCAAACACCCCTTATCCCTCGTAGACCAGTCATATCGCAAAAAATCAGGTGATAAGCGCTTCAATGCGTCCAGATCCGCCTGACGAAGTGTGTCCCCTCAAACGCAGACCAATCAACGGTATTTTGGCAGGCTGACGAAACTCTGGATACGAACGGGTCGATAAGTCGAGAAGTGCTGCTGTTCTCAGACAACTGACAATGTATCGAGCAACTTTGCTTGATTTCTCGGTCCGGCTCGAGCACGTAAGGACGCGGTTCTACCAGCGGACGACAATACGTTTTGATTGATGCATCACACCAGTTCCTCTGATCCTCGGTTTCGAACTCTTCTCCAGAGAAATCAAACCGAATCACAGTTCCGTCCGTCGGATGACATAGCGTACGAATTCCGGAGAACAGGGTTTGCGGAGAGATAGTCGGTCGAACTGTTCGGGAAACGGTTTCGCCGGAGGTCTGAGTTACCGTCCACACGTAATTTTCAGTGAACTTAGGTGGGTGTAGGACACACAGGCCCAAACGATTCATCCAGGACGGATGCCGGGGCGGTCGCGACGAACTCGAAATCGATAGCGAGCCGGTTATCCACCCATTTTCATATCGACCTTGATTCGTGAATCGATCCCGATCCCGTCGTCTGAAAAATCGACCCCATAACTAAAGGTTGCTATCGAATCAGTAATGTTTGTCGAGAGATCATGAATCTCTGGTAAAACACTTCCCCATTTCGGATCGCGGCATGTAGGGAAAATCGCACGAACGATTTCATGCCCGTACACCCTGACATACCGGATCGCACCGTTCAAAAACCATGCCGTCATCGCGTCAAGGCGAATCTGGATCGGAGATGAAACGCTCATCAGACATCTCCTTGACCGTTATTGCAAAAGTCTCTCAAATCGATCACTTTTCCGGTGGATGCGGATTCATAGGCTGCGAACACGATGCTGACTGTTTTTAAGTTGTCGGTTCCAACGGTCTCGGCTTCCTGCTCGCCTCGTAATGCGCTGAGAATGTTTTGATTGCAGTCGACGATACTCGCGTGCACGATATCGTACTGAGGATCTGCCCAAGAATACCGTGGTGGTGGAACGCGTTTGGCATGTATGCCTTCTTTTGTGACGGTTTTTATCCAGTAGTCGGGGGCTAAATAGAGCGTCCCATGACTACCTTCGGCCAGAATATAGGTCTCAGGAAACCGATCATGTTCGTACGGGTTACCCGCGTACGACAGATTGCAGGTAACCGTTGCACACCATTTTCATGACCGAGTATCACTGTTGCGACATCTTCACCCGCAATATCCGTATGAACTCTTGAAACGCGACAGTAGACCGAAACGGGTTCACCGAACAAAAACCTGGCAACATCGAGGATATGACTTCCCATGTCGGTCAGAATGAATTGAGGCAAGTTCCGGAGAAAAGGCTGGTTATCAAAGACCGGAAATCCCGTCATAAAATCAACTCGTGCTCTGAATACCCTGCCAATGACGCCCGAATCAAGCTCATCTTTGAAAGCACGAATCGGTCTTTGCCATCGCCAGTTCTCATGGATATAGAAGGGAACTTCATGAGACTTGGCATACGCAACAAGATTTCTAGCTTCTGATAAAGAAGTAGCCATTGGTTTCTGGCAGATCACAGGAACTCGATGATCGACCGCCAGACGAACAAACCGAGCGTGCGTACTAACATCCGTCACGATATCGATCACGTCGGGACGACAGTTTTTTATCAGGGATTCCGGAGACTCTGCGACATACGGGATTGACATCTGCTCTGCAATCTCTTGGGAACGGGACCGCGTACGATTCCAAATGCCGATGATTTCGACTCCTTCGAGCTCTCTCCACCCTGAGATCTGAAATCGAGACCAGAAACCGGCACCGATGACCGCCACACGAACCGTTTGGGAAGACCAAGCCATTTGCGAATCACCCATGATACGGAGTGATTTTCCGAAACCCCTCTGCATGGCGATAGGACAAAATCGCGTCTAAGTTTTCCGATTTAGCGACATCAGAGTGTGCTAAAATCCTAGGGCGTCATGTTTATGCGCCGTATAGCACTCATTTTCACTTGGAATTTGTCGTATTGCCGGGCCGTGCTCCGAGGAGTTCGTCGGTTCGCCTCGAGTCATCCGGAGTGGACCCTTGAGCTCATCGGACCTCACTCTCCTGTGTTATGTGAACTGCTTCGGAGGAAACCGGACGGGATTATTGCCCACATTTGCAGCCCCAAACTCGATGAGTGGTTGGCTCAACTTGATCTTCCGACGGTCAACGTCAGTGGTGTACTACCAACCACGCGGTTCCCACGGGTGGGGATTGATGATGAAGCGGTCGGCATGATGACGGGGGATCATTTCCTGAAAAACGGACTGAGACATTTCGCTTTTGTCGGACATGCCGGACACCAATATTCTCAGAAAAGAGAACGAGGGTTTGCGGATTTCCTTTCGACTCATGGTTTTTCCCCCATGAATTGGGAGTACAAAGGAAAAAGCGATTTTGATGCTCAAGGACGTGTATGGGCATCAAACGCAAATCTCCGACGTTGGCTTTCGAAACTGCCTCGCCCCGTGGGGGTGTTTGCTTGTAATGATCTTTGGGCGGTACAAATCTCCGAAGCGTGCCGCTGCATCGGTTTGGATGTACCCAAAGATATTGCGATTGTGGGGGTTGACGATGATGACCTGCTTTGTGACCTGTCACGTCCGTCACTCTCCAGTGTGGCGACTCCCGGGGAGACCATTGGTACACAAGCCGCCCGGCTTCTGGAAAATCTGATGTCTGAACGTCCCGGTTACGGGGCTCATTCGGCTTGCTCCGATTCGGTTCCTGAACCGATTCTTATTCCTCCGAAATATCTTGCAGTACGTCAATCCTCGGATCTGATTGCTAGCGATGACCCCATTGTTTCGGAAGTGATTCGCATGATCCGATCAAGTCATGTACCGGATTTGCGGGTCCGAGATATCTTGGATTCTCTGGCTGTCGGCAGACGTTCGCTGGAAAGGCGGTTTCGAAAACAGATCGGTCACGGTATCTGGCAGGAGATCCGGAACCAGAAGATCGAAAAAGCACGTCGATTGCTAGCCGAAACCACTCTTTCAATGTCCAAAGTAGCTCGGATGTCCGGATTCAGTTCCTCAAAGCAGCTGTCAACGGTATTCCGACAAGTTTTGAAGCTTACGCCAACGGCTTACCGTAAACAGTACGACTAGTTTTCATTGAACCTCTGGGTTCTGTCCTGAAAATCACCGGCTATTGAGGGCCCATAGAATCACTTCCGCCAGCGCTTGCTGTCCTGCGACGTTCAGATGAATCGTATCGCGATACAGCTGTTGTCCTCGATCTAGGTGAGTTTTGTAGATCAGCCGGGCATCAACCCACTCGCCGCCGGCATCCTGGACTAAGTTCTTCATGGTCGACCATATCTGATTCAAGGAACTTGATCGCACTTCAGCTCGTAACGGATGCATCACCACGATCACTCGGATTTTCTGTCGGCACAACTCCTGAATGAGTTGCTTTAAGCTTTCCATCACCGACTCATCAATCGCCTGATCGGAATCCGAAGTGACCGATGAATCGGATGTAGCAAGCTCTAAAAACCGGGGAATGTAGCGTCGTATCAGTTCGAGTGTAACCGAGACGGGTTTCCGATCAGGGAAACTGCTATTGACGCCGACTAATGGTACAAATGTCATAGCATCGTTAGCATCTTGAGACGAGACCACAATGATCGCCGTCTTGGCGTCAAAGGTTCCGAACTTGCGTACGTACGCAAGCAGGTTTGGCGGCCCCCAGCTTCCCGCAGAGACATTAAGCACTTGTACGCGATCTACACCCAATCTTTGTTCTACGAGCGTCGAAGCCAGTTCAGACTGATCCACCATGGTTCCGCCCCAGATCACAGAATCCCCTAAAAACAGAATATGGGACCGGTGCGGATCCACTTCATCGCTTCGCATCGAGAACGAATTGATCTTGATCGTTTTACCGCGGATATGACATTCCTGATTCGGTGCGAACCGATACTCCATGTCCGGGTCGGACATCGACAGAACGGGGTCACACAGTCCTAGTTGCCGACCAATGACCTCTGTGAACAATAACGTCAGCAAACCCGCACTGATCAGGACCAAAACGATACTTCGTCGTCGGTTGTTCCAAAACCTCATTCTTGCACTTGTGTTAAAGAAGAATGAATGGACCGCCAAATCAGGAAGATTCCGATCAGGAGTACCATCACGTGAAAAACAAGCTGAAGTTCCGGCAAAAAATCGGATAACCCACCGGTCCATTGCCTGAAAACAATCTTACCATCTTCAGAGGCACTGGCCCGTGCTTGCAAGCCGTATGCGATTTTATATCCGTAAGCCCATGCCGAATAACTCCAAGCCAGCAAAAAGCTTAACCAGTCATTCCTCAACCAGCACCGCCAAGCAAAATAGACCATGAAAGGCATACACCATTGATGATGCTCGGGTTGAACACCCAAAAAGGTGACAAAAAATGTGGTGTGGACAGCCACCACTGCAGCATCTGGCGTTACGGGTTTGTACAGCAACCGTCGTGCGACTAATCCCAGTATCAATAACGTGCACCCAAGCACCACATACTGAAGTCGTTGAAATCCGAAGGGTCCTGTTAATCTCTCGATCAAAGCCCATGGGGAGGGCGAATTGTAAATAGCGTTATACTCGTAGGAAGCCGGTGAAACCCCTGTCAGATTCCACCTCAGGAGCAAGAATGTGGTAAAAGAAGCCGTCACCGCACCGGTCGTCAATACGATCTTCCATCGTGCGCCCACACAGGAGGACCAAATTCCGAGTGAAAGCAGAAGTGCAAACAATTTGTGTGTATATAACCCGATCCCTCCGAACAATGCGCTTAAGGAAGGGCGACCTCTGATCAAGGCTACCAATGCGAACGATGTCCACAACGCTGAGATCGAATCTTCCTGTCCCCAGAGGGTCGATGCCGCTATCGAACCGGGCACCAGCACTAATAAAATTGCTCCGATCCAGTGTTTGGTGCCCCATTTGTTTGGTCCGCATATCAGCGTCATTGTCCAAACCGTGATCCCCAAGGCGGCGACCTCATACAGCATCATACTGAATCGTTGAGCCACGAACTCGCCGGTCCATAGACGCAACCATCCTCCCGGAAACCACACTTGTAAGGGAACCAAAGGCGAATATATCACCGCTTCGGGGATTTCCTGTAGCCCCTCACCGGTTATCAATCCTAAGGGGTGATCCATAAAAAAGCGGTAATACCGGAAATCGTCTGCGAACTCGGTCTGCCCGGTCACCAAACACAGCCCGGTCAGCAATCCCAAACGCACGACCAACGCCAACGTCACCAGTAATAGCACAACCCCTGTCCGAGATTGCCAGATTCGCGAGCCGCATGTCAGGGGTAACAACAGCATGCCAGAGGGTTTTCTGTCCACAAAGAACTTAAGCCTTTCTTTTCTCAGTAAGGTCACGAACGAATGTCATGGCCTGACGAACTCCTGCTACCGGATCAGCCCGCTCGCACCAGCGTTGCAGAACTTTCTCCGAAGCGGATTTCAATCGGTCAATTTGGGTCGTTTCGGTGACGCGCAACAGACAATCCGTCAGCTCCTCAAGGGAACCGGCTTTGAAACGGTATCCATTCACACCCGGCTCTACCAATTCCTCCGCCGCCCCCACAACATCACTGGCCAAGATCGCCAAACCGGCTGCAGCCGCTTCATTGATCACCAAAGCCCACGGTTCGTAATCACTAGGTAAAACCAGCACATCGGACGAACGATACAAGGCGCTGACGGTGGTTTGATCGTCCAAAAAACCGGTCCAAACAACCCTGCTGTCTAAGTCCTTTGGAATACGGGACTTAAGCACTTCTCTGAGGGGTCCGTCTCCGACCATCAGCAGATCCCAGTCGGGGCGTTGGTTGGCAACCCGCAGAAAGGCGTCGATCAACAGGTCGGGGCGTTTTACCGGAATCAATCGGCCGGAGAAGACGATCCGTTTCCGATGATCAGCTAACCCAAATCGTTTTTTTGCCTCGTCTTTTTGCTCAGGAGTAATCGACCGGATAAGCTCATAATCCGGCTCGTAGGGGACCATGAAAATCCTTTCCGCAGGTACCCCATAATATTCGAAATAGGCTTTTCCCAGAGTTCCACAGCACATCGCCCCACAGGCCTGCGACAGGATCTGGCGTAATACGATCGATTTTGACCAGGATCGCCAGCCCTGTCGGCTCTCGCATCGAATATTGCTATCACCCCAGACGAAACAGGGTAAACCGTTCTGACGACACCACCGAATCACCCGGACCCGGGCAGGATCGGCATACCCATTGACGATTACTAAAGAAGGAGGATCGGTTTTGAACAACTCGATAATTTGCTTGCCCTTGTTCCATTCGTGTTTCAAGTTCTTCACCCAGGATTCTTCAGAAGATTGGCCTTGACCAAACATCACCGGTCGAATCAGATCGGGCATCCGAGCGGCCCAGGGGGAATTGCTTTGTTCATGAGTGAAGATACTTGTCAGCTTCACGTCTGGCATTTCACGGACCAGACGTAGGTGAAAATGCGTCCGATAAGGTGTCGGCGCGTTGGCGACGACTACAAGATGTTGTCGGTAGGGATTTTTTGTGTCCTCTGTCGTCAACAATGCTAGTATCGTAGCGTTTTTTCCAAAAAACCATAGATTGTTACACATGTGGGTTGTAACTGTTTAGCGGCATGAGAATTTTACAGATCATTTCATCCATGGACCCTGCCAAGGGTGGGCCGCCTAATGTTGTAGCCCGGCTTGCGGCGGCCCAAGCGTCGCTAGGGCACCAAGTTCAGGTTCTCACCTACGGGGATTCCAATGCCCGTGAACGTCTTCTGGTGGATACTGCTCGCGTCCCGGGTCATTCTCAAGTGGCGTATCACTATTTACCCCTGCCCAATCGGTTGCAACAATTAGTTTCGAAGACGGCTTTACACAAATGTCGTGAACTGATTCCTTACGTCGATGTTGTTCACATCCATGGGTTGTGGGAAACGCTCGTTCGGTACGCGTCTCATTGTGCGAGAATCTACTCGATACCCTATGTCATCGCCCCCCATGGAATGCTCGATCCCTGGAGTTTGTCTCAAAAATCGTGGAAAAAAAGTGTTGCACTTGCACTGGGTTATCGGCAAATGCTCAACCAAGCTTCGTTATTACACGCCTTGAATCAGGACGAACTAGCACTGCTCCAGCCTTTGGGAATAAAGGCCCCGGCTGCGGTTATTCCCAACGGCGTTGAGCCGGGTGAAGTTTATCCGTTACCACCTAAGGGTACTTTTCGGAATACCTTACCCGAGTTAGAGGATCGACCTTTCATTCTTTTTTTAAGCCGTTTGCATTACAAAAAGGGGCTGGATTATCTCGCGGACGCGTTCAAGATCATCGCTGCACAACATTCAGACGTGCATCTGGTGGTGGCCGGTCCGGATGGGGGAGCCCAAGCCGAGTTCGAATCGATGATTCAGCAGTCGGGACTGACCGACCGGGTTCATCTGGTCGGATCGATTTATGGGGAGCGCAAACTGGCTGCCTACGTCGATGCTACACTGTTTTGCCTGCCAAGTCGTCAGGAAGGATTCAGTATTGCAATCACTGAAGCGATGGCTTGTGGTACACCGGTCGTCATCAGTCGGCAGTGTCATTTTCCGGAGGTCGCCGAGCGGGGAGCAGGTATTGTCGTTGAATTATCCGCTCAGACGGTTGCAGATGCCGTGTTAAAGTTGTTGCAAGATGCCGATCAGTTATCACGGGCTTCCGAGGCGGGGAAAAGACTCGTCGAAGAACGGTTCCTCTGGTCCAAGGTGGCGGAATTGACCACGATGCATTACAACCGACTCCTCGAGAAAAAGACCCGCATTTCATGATCAGTTCTCGCGCCTACCTTATATCGTCCGTCGTGTTCGCTCAGACCATGCGGGTTATGGCCACCTTGGTCATTGCCCGATTTGTTCTGCCGGAGGATTTTGGGGCTTATGCGGCGTTACTCGCAGCTGCGTCGTTCTTCACCGGTTTCACTGACTTTTCCATTCCGGCTTCGTTTGTTCAATTTCAGGACGTTGAAGAGGACAAATCGCGAGACACCGCGTTGGTTCTGGGACTGTTGGTTTACAGCCTGTATACCATCGGACTGATCATTACTGGTATGGTGCTTGCTCATACCCAACAGGACGATCGGTTGCCCTGGATCGCTCTGATTTTTTCCGCCAGTGCAATGCTCGGTTTTGTCTACAACCTGCAACTATCGGTATTGAATCGTCGAAAGGAGTTTGGTCGGGAGTCGATTCAAAACATCATTTTTTCAGTCGCGCAGGCACTTACGGGGATAGGCCTGGCCGTGGCAGGTTGGGGCATCTATGCTATTGTTCTGCAGTTGCTGGTCGGTCAGTTGATCGGAAATATCCTGATCTGGTTTCGTGTGCCCCTGAGATGGCCTCGTCAAGCCAGTCTTTCACTCATGAAACGATATCTGTGGACCGGTCTCAAAGTCAGTTCTTCGATGTATCTGCACTATGTAGGTAACGGTTTGATGGGGCTGTTCATTCTACGTGCACTCAGTCAAGCCGCATTGGGAGCTTGGAACCGGGCAGTGCAAATTCAGGGGCTTTTTTCGCAGAACTTGTTGCTGGCCTTGGATCGGGTGTTTTTCACTTCGATGTGTTCGGCACCGGACGACGCGACCCGTGGACGCATGATGATCGAAGCCTTTTCGATCTACTTTCTGATCTCCTGCGGGTTTGCTGCCTGGTTCGTAGTAGCCGCGCCAGAGCTGGTGCGCGTGATGCTGGGTCCGGGATGGGAACCTGCCATTCCGTTTATGCAGGTGTTGGGCGCGGTAATTCCCTCAGGGGCGTTTTACAGTACCGGACACGCCAGTGCGTTTTCGGCAGGACGAGCATCGGCCTCTTTTATCGGTCTGTTGATTGGTACGGTTGTTCTGGGCGGGCTTTTTTTGCTTCCCTATTCACACACAGAATTCAGCATCGCTTGGGTTTACTGCGTTTATCGGTACGTAGCCTCTTTGGTGACTTTCGGGATTGCCTGTCAAACCTTGAGGATATCCTACCGAAAACTAATCACGCCGTTCGTACTCATTGCTCTGCAGGCCATTATGACCGCTTACTTGACTTATGAGACTTCACAGTTTGTCAGAATCTGGATGCAAACCTCGTCCGATATCCCTGCTGTGGTTCAGTCCCTGATGATTGCGGTGATCGGAACGACCGTCGCGGTGGTGGCTTATGGAGTACTAACCTTCATACTTCAGAGAAACCTGGCCAAACGAATTATTCAATTATCCCGAAAACGTTAACTTTCGTCGCAAGGATTATTTGTCGAGGGGGGCGTTGCCTCTCGGCAGATTTCAGACCCTGATTCCAAAGTACTTAAAATGCTGTATACTTAATTGAGTGAGGACATATCTGATTGCATGGCACAGGCACAGCTGACAGTCATCTACGTTCTAGCCAAAAATGAGCAAGCCAATATTGAGCGTTGCCTGAGAGCCGCTGTAGGAGTGTGCGACCGAGTGGTCGTTTTAGATTCAGGTTCGACCGATCAGACGCTGAGCATCTGCCAGCAGTTCAAACAGGTCGAGGTCAGAACCTTCTCATACCGGAATCACTGCGAATCCTATAACCAGATCGTGTCTTGGCATTCGTCGGAAGAGTTTGTCGCGATTTTGGACGCTGACATGCAGATCTCGGCAGAGTTGGCGGCGGAAATCAACCAAATTGTCAGGTCTGATTCTTTAATAGAAGCCGTGATCGCGCCGGTAGAAATGTACTGGGATGAACGACCACTGAAATATTGCAGCTTGTATCCTCCCAAACCGATTGTCTTTCGGGGTGGAAGGGCGTTGTTCGAACCCGCCGGTCACGGGGAGCATTTAAAATCGGATGTTCAAACCATCCAAACTCGTGCCCGATTGGTTCATGACGATCGTAAGCCACTCGAAGCCGTTCTGGCCAACCAGTGGCGCTATGCCAAAGACACGGTTCGTCGGTCCTATGTCGGGCAACTGACCCGAAAAGATCGGATTCGTCTTCGAAGCCCCCTGATGATGTTGATTACCCCTCTCTATGCTTTTATCGTCCGGAGAGGATTTTTAGACGGGAAACAGGGGATTATTTATGCCCTGGACCGCTTGATCGCCGAGGCATTGACTTACCGAGCGTCTCTTTCCGAGGCTGTGCGGCGTGAACTCCATTCCGTACAAGCCTCCCAACCCGGTCCGCAGACCAGCAATAAAACATAGATCAACAAAAAAGGCTCGTAGTACTTTTGCCAAGCCATGGCGTTGGCGGTCTGGGCCAGGATAAAGCCGGATATCGTCACCCCCGCGAGCACTCCCCAACGTTTGGGCTGACTCATTAACACCCACCCGAGCAGACCTGCCCCAATGACAGATAACGGGACTAACAGGACAGAACGATCTTCTACGACCGGCCAATGTTTGGCCAGGTTCCAAAGTCCCGAATAACGCCCCTGGGTTTCACTCCAGCTGCTCGCAGGCAACACCGCCACCGGCAACCAGATCAGCATCATCAGACCCACTCTTGTCCAGAGGGTTCGGTCTTTCCTGAGCTTTTTCCAAATCCCCGGAAGGACGATCAGAAGCAACCCGCCGAGCAAGGAAAGAATAAACATCGGTACCGACCAGTTCGGACCTTCATGCTTCCATCCGGAATGATGGGGAATTGTTACCTGATAAGAGGTCTGGAACCGAGGCGGGACCAACCCCCCCCACATCCAGATAAAAGCGCCCAACAATCCGAAAGCCGGCAACGAACACAGGATCATCATTCCCAACCGTTTTAACCGATGCCGGTTCGGACGAATCGAATCCTCCTCACCCATGTAAGCCCATGCCCAGAAAAGCAATGCACACCAGATATGGGATTGTCGAACGAGTACTACGACCATAAGCAGTATCCCGCTCATCCACATCCGTAATGGGGTCGGACGGCGCTTGAAAACCACCCACAAACAAACCAGAACCGTCAACCAACCGGCATTGTCTGGACGAATCCAAATGGCAGCGTAGTGAAAATAGGGGGACAGTAAAAGACCCAAACCCAACCACGCGGTCCGACGACCCGGTTGATCACACAACCGTACCAGAGCCAGCACACACCCGGCTGCGATGACGGCATTTAGAACCTGTAAAACCAGTAAAGATTCCCCGGTTTGACGGTAAAAAAAAGCCAGGACAAGGTGATATCCCGGAGCGCTAGCCGCGTTGTAATCCGTCAAATCAATCCCGGGCCAATCCTGTGCAAATTGTTGAATCGTGGGAAGATGGTACTGAATCTGGTCCAAATATGGTGTTCCGGACTGCGGCGCAAACCGGGCAACGATCACCCACCCGATGATCAGGATGATTCCTATCCACCATAGACCGGAAAATCGCATCAATCGTTGGAACACACCAAACAGTATGAGCGATGAACTGCGCACAAGCCAGACGTGACAGACAGGTCATCTTCTGACACAATAGTATTGGGGTGCTCGAGGGCATGCGAGCATTGCATGAGTGGGATGTCAAGCGAGGAGAAAAACGATGAAACCACGTTGGTGGGTCTATGTGGCACCGATTGTCCTTGTGACGATTGCGACATTTCTGGTTACAACGATCCCTGCTCTGAAGCAAAAAACCTCATTGCTCCCATTTTTAGCAGCCGTGGTAGTGGCAGCGTGGTGTGGGGGAATGATTCCGAGTTTAATTTCTGCGTTCTTATCGGCTGTAGCCTGGTCCTACTTTATCGTCGAACCGGCTAACACCTTCAAGCTTACGGAAGACGACTTCATTCGATTGTTGTTGTTTATTTTTTTAGCCGTCATGGTCAGTTCATTGTACGTCGCTCGTGAACGCGCCCAACGTCGGGCCGAAGCCAGTGAAGGGCGTTTGTCAGTCGCCATGGAAGCCGCCCGTCTGGCGATCTGGGAGTATGATGTTCCGACAAGTCGCTTTTGGACGTCTTGGGGCTTTTCCGATATCTGGCCCGGCGCGAATGGTGTGCCGATCGACTCGTTGGCTAAGCTCCAGGGAATGGTCCATCCGGATGATCGTGCTTCGTTCATTCAAACCGCCACCCGAGCGATCGAACAAGGTGAACCCTTCGATATCACTCACCGTGTAGCAGGAGGAAACAGTTCAATCCGAACCGTAGGTCGAGTACACAAAGATCCCAAAGGACGAATCATAAAGGTCGTCGGAGTTGTCGTTGCCACCGGAGCAAGCGATACCTCATCCGAACCGAGATAACAATTGTATGTCCGTGACTTCCCCACAGTCCGACTCGTCATCTGTCAAAGATTCTCCTCGGGTTTGTATAATCCAGGATGGCGCACGTAGGCATTACATCGTTCCGATGGCGCTTCAACAGGGAGGGCTTCTCGAACGGATTTTTGCCGACTGGTACGTGAAAGATTTTTCCCCCGCCCGGTGGATCGCCAAACTGGTCAGCCGATTCGATCCGGTGACCGGTCGACGTATGCTCGACAGACGACGTGAGGGACTGGACGACAAACGCGTTATCTCGAATCTCTGGTTAGCACTCCGATTGGCACGGGCCAAAAAGCGATTTCCTGTCAAAGAAGACTATTTCGAATGGGCAGCTGCCCGTCAGGCCGAATGGATCCTGCGCAAAGGATTCGGACGTAGCAACATGCTTTATGGTTTTATACGAAATGTTCATCCTCAGGTCTGGCGGATCGCTCGTCTGCAAGGGTTGACAACCGTAGGCGACCAGATGATCGCGCCGGCCCGGATCGAGATCGAAGAATATCAGCTCCAGCAACAACGTTGGCCAGGATGGGAAAAACCCGTCCCCACGGATGCGCTGCAACGGGTCGATCTGATCGAGCAGATGAGCTGGGAACATTGCGACCACCTGACGTGTGGTTCAGACTATGTCAAACAAGGATTGATCGACTGTGGGGTTGCCCCCGAACGGATCTCCGTCATCCCCTACGCACCCAGCGGTTCAGACCTTCCCCTCATCGAAAGACAACTCCACCCTGACCCCGTCCTCGTCGGATTTGTCGGAGCCGTTTGCCTACGAAAAGGAGCACCATACTTTTTTGAAGTCGCCAAGCGATTTGACCCTAAACGGGTCAAGTTCGTCATGGTCGGGCCCGTTCAGCTCGATCCCCAAAGGGTGCGTCAAGAGTGTGGACCGGTCGAAATCGTCGGTTCTGTTCCACGATCTCAGGTCAAGGACTGGTTAAGCCGGTTCCACATCTTTTTCTTCCCCAGCACCTGTGAAGGATGCGCCGGGGCAGTCCTTGAAGCCATGGACACCGGACTCCCCATCGTCTCGACTCCCAACAGCGGAACGATCGTTCGACACGGGACCGACGGATTCATCCATGCGTACGACGATATCGACGGATTCGTTGAATCGATCGACAAACTCGTCAGCGATCGCAACTTCCGACTAAATATGGGATTAAACAGCCGACAGTGTATCGAACGGTACGACCTCTCCGTGGTACATCAACCGTTTGAAGGACGTCATGACGGATGCTAGACATCGATTCCCCCATCAGCGGTCCCTGATCTCGAGCTGACAACCGACTCGGTCCGGAGAAAATGGGCGTGTCCGATGAAAACCCCGATCCAAGGTCTTAATGACCCACACGATTCCGACCGCTGAGATCCATCTCATCGTATGCAGGGATACAAAAATAAGTTAAGTGAAAAGAATTGAGTGAGGTTTTGGATCAATCACCGGTTCCCGTTTAGTTTTATCGTTGTAGCTCGTTTGGGAAATAGTGGAAAAGTTCATGATCCGTGTAGGTGTGCCGGGGCACAAACCAATGTCTCAGAAGGTTAAAACCGACCACCAGATAAGTCGGATAGAAAAAGGCCGAAGTCCAAGTACGGAAATTATTGAATAGTCCCACCATCATCGCGTAATAGCTGGTGAACAAAAGAATCGTGTAGATACTAAAAATGCCACTGATGTATTTTTCTCGATCACTGAAACAAAGTTGGTCGATCACCGGTAACAAACTCCTAAAATAATAAACGGAATCACTCCCCACCATTTAAAGTGTCCAAATGTATCTCCAAGCATACCGGAGGTATAACCCCAATTCCCAAACCCCCCCCACATAGTAAGTAAGCGTGAAAGTCCAGTCCGGATGAATACCCGGGATTCTAGGAATGGGGATCTGGAGTCGAATCCATTCCCATAGACTCAGTTGTCCCATCGGTAACTTATCGACGGCTGTCAATGTAACACACAATGGGGTCAGCGCGTCATAACCGTATGTCTCAGCTTCGCTACCACCTAAGTCCCATTCAAAAAGAGAGTCCGTAACAAGATACTTCAGATAAGGCCAAACCCCCGCGTAATGCCCATGGAGTCCGCGACCTGCTAAACCCGCATGTCCGGCCATACCTACCCAAAGTAACGCCAGAATCAGAGGTATCCACCGGAGTCTTCGGGTCTGGACGATTCTGGCCACCACTGCTACCAAAACCGGGAAACCGCTACCCCGACTAAAAGCAGACATGTAAGGTATACTTAACAAAAACAATGCGACAATCGCTTCGACCCAATGGTGCAGTCCTCTTTGACCCCTTCATCGGGAAACCGATGCCCACACACGCTGCCCCAACGCCTACCAGCACGATCACGGCGGGTCCGATTTTGGCTCCCATAGCACTATCGATACCAAAAAACCCCCATGCCGGACCAAATCCATACACCACCGGTCCGACCAATCCCAGGATCGCCAGGTTCAGAATAACTCCCAGCGTCAATCCGATGTGCAGAACCGACTCCGGATGAATGTTGAACCCGAACTCGATCCGCGCCAGAGGCCGGGCGAGTCTTTTACCAACAGGAAGCAAAAAACCCAGAAAAAAGGCCAAAACACAACCGGTCGTATAAATCAATGCCCAGCTGGCGGATTTTTCCCGAGCGTCAGAGTAAATCGTACTCCAAGATTCCGGAACAAACTCGTATTGAATGGCTTGGAAAAAAGTCACTCCCCAGATCAGCGCGGGCACAACATAAATCGGACGCAACAATTCAAAAGTGGACCGGGGACGCCATAACAGACCCGTCATGCAGATCAGCGTGCCAACGATTATAAAAAGGGGTACATAAGAGGACATGATTCAGGTGTTCCGTAAAACAAAAAACAGTTCGGGTTGATCGACTGCGAGATGCACTCTGTTTTGTCCTGCCCATGTCCGCAACTCATCCGGTTGCGGACGACGCCCTGAGATAAATGCGGGATATCGATCAAACGATCGGTCCAAAAAGGCATCCGATAGCAACACGGGGTGCACCCTTCCCCAAGCGGTGTGGAATCCTTGGGGGTCATTTTCTCGTCGGGCACGACTTCCGTTGGGAGTCAACCCGATGACATATCCCCCGGGTTTCACCCGATCGAGCTGGTCCTTCAACGACGCCAGAGGATTGGGCACGTGCTCCAAGACGTGGCTGGAGAATACCGCATCAAACCCCCGGTCCTGTTCGGTCAGTTCGGTCGCGATCGAGATCCCGAGTTTTTTCCCAAACACCGCACGGGGGGTTGAAATCTCATACGCAAACGGGTCATACCCCGCCTGACGAAGCTGATAGGACGTGTAGCCCCAGTTCGCGCCAAAATCAAGGATACGCGCCCCAGGACGAACCCCAAGCTCTTCTAATACACGGATCAAAAACGAAAAATCCTTTTCCGTCCCCCGGAACAGGGTCTGGCACATTCGGGCCAGTTCTTCGTCCGTGGGTAGATCGGTGGTCAAACCGGATTGTTTGTACGCTTTTTGGTAAAAACAAGCCATTTCTTCTGGTGTTTCGTAGGGATACCGGAACAACAACCCACAATTCCGGCAGGACAGGAGGTTGTAGGTTATTTTCCGATCAATCCGATCGAAATGGTCAGAATTGCACCCGGGACAACGCGCCGGTCGTGTGACACGACGCAGCAGACCTCGACACGTGTAAGAAACTCGATCAATCGGAATCATAACCTATCTCGAAGAGGGTCCGTTCTATCTGTTTCACTTGTCGAACGACGACCCGATAGAATCATCGATTTCCATAAGTACGGGCATCTACCAACCCCCCAAAAAACGAACTTCGGAAAAACCCTGTTCCGTGAAAATCGTTGTTAATGTTCTACGACTAAAAAATTTAATATGCCCGCCGTCCCACAAAGCGGTCAAGTGTGAATCCATTTTGCCTAACACCGAAAGTGCCACGTATTTCAAATACCCGTGATAAGGAGTTGAACAGATGAACTTGCCGTTTGCGGTCAATGCGTTGTAACAGGATCGCACGAACTCACGTGGGGAGTAAAGGTGTTCGATGACTTCGGTAGAAACCACGATATCAAACGGTGACTTTCCCAGCTTTTGAAGTAGATCATCGGTTACTGAGCAGATTTCAAATCGGATACCGGGATAGGCATTCCTGGCCTGTCGAATTCCGCTTTCAGACAAATCGATTCCGACAACCTTTGATGCACCGGCCGATTGAAAGCAGTTGGCCAGATACCCATTTCCGCACCCGGCATCAAGAACTCTCAACCCCTCAACTCGACCCGCCATCCGAAAAATACCGGGTACGAGATAGCGCATCGCTTGAGAAGCTTGTGAATCGTTGAATCCATAATCTTTGTACTCAGAGTCCATGGTATGCTATCCAAATAAATTGCTCATTGAGATTGACCGCTGTGATGTCTGGAACCTCCAAAGAATGCGTTGTAAATCACCGTAAAAATAACAAATACCAGCAGACTATACATCAGAGGGTAAAGTATGTTGTAGTTCAGATCACGAAATGATCGAAACATAAATGTTGCTAGCCCCAATATAGTAATCAGTGCCAAAGGTCTGTCGGCAGCAAACCGAAGCCCGATTTCGACATTTTGGAGTAGCCAGCCGTACAAAAATGCTATCTGAATCATACCCAGGACCCCGTATCGAAAGTAAGCCGATCCGATCGCTCCTCGCGAAATAGTGGTTCCTTCGTAGTCGTCTTCAGAGCGTCCCGTGACGATCGAATTATACTTTTTCCATAGAGGGTCAATCGGTTTTGACGGCCACAAGGCACGCGGTATGGGTCCGATCACGAACCAGTAAATAGACTTGGGTATAGCGTACAAAGCCCCAGCCCCCGGGAAAGGTTGATCTAAGAAAGGAATCTGATCGGGAAAGATCATCATTCCTGGGAGTGATGTGGTAAACATTTCGTTCCCCTTGAGGTCAGAGATATCCACTTGCTCAAACGTATCCTCTGTGAACCCCAAATTACGCGCAGTTCCCTGCCATTGGACAAAAATCAGAATTACAAAGAGAACAAGCAGCACGATAACATAAGATTTAACACTCAGTTTTTTTGCCAGTGCGGCGGCAACGAGGTTGTATCGAAGGAACAGGAGCATGGCTACCGGTAGACAGACAAACAAAAAATTACCCCCCGTGCCCCGGTACCGAAAGCCAAAGCCGCCTGGATCGCAAAAATTCCAATACAGATAATCCTCTGAATCCAGGACTTTGCAAAAAGGATTGCATGGAACATAGCCAAAACTCCCCCCACATACCCTAACTCAACCAGCTGCGCCAAATATCCACCCCATGAATAGTTCACATTTCCGGTCCGACCTGCTGTCCATTCCGTCCCTTTGTCACTGTAACCTTGAGAAATAGTCTTCACGATGGCTGTCAGAGGATCGTCTCGCGTAAAGAAAACGTAAGGAATCATAGAAACCCCGAAAACAATCAAGACGATCACGAACAAACCGAATGATGTATAGGGTTCTGGCAAACGCATAATTCCCCGGCTTACAAACATGAATCTCCGGAGAAACAAGCCTGCGGTCATGAAAATCGCAAAAAGACAGTGCAAATATAAAGCTTTTCCGAGTATTGCTGGGTTTACACCCAGTGACAACGATCCATCAACTTTGATATCGCTTCGGTTTGGGTCAAACCCCAGCCAGTGTGTTCCGTAGTCGTAACACCACCAGATAAGTCCTCCCCCAAAAACGACCAGCCCGCCTAGACCTAACCGACGGGTGAACATCGCTAGCTCTCGAAGGAACAAACCCGCCAAAACCAGACAAAGGAGGCCAAATGCTGCGTCATTGAAGAACTGAATGCCTCCCATCTGCCAACTGATCCCAGACAACACCAGGGAGGGAACGAAGCATAAAAGAATGGCGGGGGAACGTTCGTGGTAACCGGGTTGCCATTCCCCGGGGACCGTGGAGGCAGCCCAAGTCGACGCTACCTGATCTGTCTGATCATCGTAGAGAAATGTGAGATTACCTGCTGAGGTTCTCATAGTGCGTTCTTCTTCCGCCCAGCGTCGATACCGATCCAGTACAATCTATCCCGATGGAGATTACAGTGGTTATAAGGCAAAACAGGTTGAGGTTCACGATGTTTCCTCGGTTAGCGGTTTGACCCAGAATCGGGTGTCCCAGATTCGATCGGTGGTTAAAATCGCTCGCCAGTTGCTCAAGGAATGACCAAGCTGTTTCCATTTCTCCGATTTATAGTCCCTGCGGGGCTCGTGCGACGTTGCAGGAGCTCCCAACGATACGTTGGGAAAATACCGATTGGCGTTGTCGAGAATTAATAATCCCCCGGGTTTAATCTTAGATAACACCTTTTGCATGCACAAGACTCGAATGTTGCCATCGACTAACGCAAAATCTAATGACGCCTCGGCGAACTCATCCGCAACATCGGCATAAGGGTGAGAACTCGGTTCGTCCACCTCACGGTGTTCGCAAGGGATGTATCGATAATCGACTTTTTCCGACACGCCTTGGTCCTGGAGTAGTTGTTTGACCCGTTCATACCATTGTCGATTGTCCTCGACGCTGGTCATTTTCCCGACCCGTCTGGCAAACCAGGCGGTGCTTCGTCCGGACCCCCACTCCAGACCGACGTCCGTCGGTTTCAACCAAGAATCCAATAGCCGAATGCCCGATTCGGTTAACCACGGGGTGTCGGGGTGTTTTTTCACGAACGCAATTTGTCTGAGCCGAGGGACCAGGTAAGCCGGCCTGAGCGATCTCCAGTTCATGAAACTTTATCTCCGCAAAAAGTCCATGTGATGTCGGCGTTTTTCTGAACCGTCGGAACGACTCCGGTCGGCTCTTGTGGAGAATGATGGCACTAAAAACGATATGTAGCAACTGTTTTAAGACTATAATGGGAAAATCCACAACCTTTATCGGGATGTCAATGATCATAAAACCGGTTATCCCGCAGATGAACGGTTTTACGTCCGATAGTCAGGCTGCCGAAAGGTTCGGGACCGGTCCAGTTTCCATGGGCTTGAACTCGAGGCGGGGATTGTCCTTTTTTCTGAAAAGTTAGTACGGTGACGATGTTTCCGTCTTGCGTGGATGCGGTCAAGAAATTGTTTTGATCCCAGGTTCCCGCGGGCGACCCCCGAAGCCTTTGGCCCGTCGTAAGAACGGTTTTTTCGGGGTAAAGAACGGTCCCGGTCAGGGTATTTCCGGTAGGTCCTGTGATGGTAAAGGTGTTGTTGTGTGTATGAATCGGGTGGGTTTCGATCGTGCAGTGCTGGAAATGCGTCCCGTTATCGGACGAATCGATGATGATGATCGCGGACTGAGCCTCGGTGGCAGGATCGAACGTGACATAAAATCGCCGCACATGGTTTTGAGTTCCGACATTGTTCGGGTTGCCTGCCAGAATCACCCAACCACTCCCGTCGGGATTCAGTTGTCGATCGAGGACCCTACCGGGCTCGTCGTTGGTTGAAAACCGTTGGTCGGGATCGACGGGATAAAGGGTGTTCATGGACCGATGGTAAGCATGTTGACCGTTGAGTGTCGGTCCGTAACGCCCCCCGCCGACCGCCCATAGTCCGTCAAAACCATAGATCCGATAGCTCAGGGAATCCGGACCGTTGTGACCCCGGTTTCCGCGTCGTTTGGCGAAAATCTGGACCGCCAGGTCGTCCGAAGTACCGTAGGACTGTCGGAAGGTAAAAAAACCGTTGCCCTTCAAATCATCAAACAAACCGACCCATTCGGGAAGCGTCATCGGGTTTTGGGGGACGACGTCGTGCGGATAAAAAAGGATAGAGGCCGGGATCCCAAAACGGGAAGCATCAAACGATCGGTCCCCTTGAAGTCCTACCGTTCGGTCATAGACATATTTCAATCCGGGATGAAGTGATTCGGGGGTCATCCAAAAGGCAAAGCCCAACGTCCCTTCGAACTGAGTCCCCGGATTATCGTCGGCAAAATCGGGACGCCACATCCCGGTGGTGTTACGAACCACCGGAGCAAAGCAGGTCCACAACGTGTAGCGAGCAGCCGGGGTCGCTTGACGGATGTCCTTGGAAGAATCTCGACGATGGATCGCGATACCGAACGGAACAACCCCATTTCCCATCGGGTAAAAAGTGTAACCAAGCCCTTCACTGTTCCACCCTGAACCCCCGACTCCCAGATTCGAGCTCAGGTAGGTACACACTCTTTGAAAGCAGGTCTCCAGATCCTGCGGATTGATCGGTTCATCGGTTGCCAGATAACACAACCCCGCGGAGGACCATCGCAAACCCTGCCAATTGCTCGCAGGAGAACGGTTCTGTTCGGTCCCGCCTTTTTGGGCAATGACGTCACCTTGACGTTTAATCGCACGAGAGACCCGTTCCCGGAACGGTGCGTCCCAACTCGGGGCGTCGTAGCACCAGTCGTAAGCCAACGACAGGTAAATCCCGTGCATATAAAGCGTTAACCCTTTTGTGCGGGGGTTGTGGATGGCTCCGGGGTCGTCCAGACGTTGCTCGGCTATTTGTCTGGCCTTTTTCGCCCATTGATCATCCCCTGTCAGCACATACAAAAAAGCATTCCGATGCATCACGATCAATTGATCCAGTGAATCGTTATTAGCCGGGGATTTTCCCCAGGAATTCAGGTCCACAATCCGAACCAGCTCTTGATACATGCTTTGATAGGGGTCGGATTTGATCCGCTGACGCAATTTCGGAATATCGTTGACCGAAAACAGCAACCGCGGATGATCGGCCGAAAATACGACCGAAGCAAGACATAAAAGTGACACTACGACTATTTTCCCGATCAGCACATCACCAATCTTATATCTGCCGATTCGAGATCATTAAATATTTGTCACGTTCCGAACATTTACGACATGGTTAACCAACGGTTTACACGCGTTGTCCACTGATCATGCTCTCGAGGAATCGACGAGCAAATAAACGGGAAACTAAAACCCCCTTCTACAGGGCATAGAAGGGGGCAGGTGGGGGGAGTTGTGGACGTTTCGGGGGTCGGGATCAGGAGATAAGAGAACGGGATCTCGATCCGCCATAATGCAAGCCCATGCCCGCATTTGTGATAAAGCCATCGTTCGCGTTCGCGTCGGGGAGACGATCGGTGCCGTCGTGGTTCTCATCGAGGGTGCCATGCCTGTCCCTACCGAGAATTCGTTCGTTAGGGCTATGACCCCGAAGGGTATCGTTGTTGGAATTTGCGTAGACAATGTTGTCGCAGTTATTTTCTGAGAAGTAGCCCCCTGCCGAATCGTCGTCTATAGGTTCGATATTATTACCGACACCGTTGTCGTGGCCGTCACCCCACATGTAAAGTGTTCCATAAAAAGCGTTTGCGATAACCGCCGGCGTGTTTCGTGGTCGTAGTTGTTCGAACAGCATGGCTAACTTCTTCCTACTTTTTCTTTGGAACCAATGTCACGGCAAACAAGAAGTTAACGATGTAATTGTTGAGTGGTACCGTACGGTATGCTATTGCCCGGAATAGGGCATGACCGGTTCAGGGCATGATCGAAAAGAACGAGCACGACCTGATAATCGGTTTGACGTATCGGAGTGGAATCGTGGCTTTTGTGATTGATTATCAGCACGTTTTGCAGCGAGCACGGGAGCTGAGACTGAAATGCGTTTACTACAACAGTGGCGCATTTGCGTATCCGTCCGATCGCGCCAGTGAAATCCGAATCATCGGCTGGTTAGGCCCGGAAGATCCGACCATCCGCTCTGACCTCCCCGCGACGCTGGTGCAGGTCCAGCCCCCTTTTGAATGCAATCTGGCCCGTAAACTGGTGAAAACATGGATGGCACGAATCGACGGACCAGCATGGGTTTTGCCGAAGTCACATTGGGCATTCGAGCTGGACCCCATCCACGGGGTGTGGTTGACCGAAGCGCTGGAACGATTGGGGATCGATCCCGGGTTACTCCACAACCGACCCAACGCAGCTGCAATCGAGTTTTGCTCAGACGAACGGGCAGAGCTCGAAGAATTGGTTCGACGACTCCTGACCCACCTCTCCCAAAGTGATTTTACGATCCTTTTTCCACACCACACTCACCTAGTAACCATTCATCACCACAAGCAGTTGTGGTGGCAGACGGAGGATGGGGTATTAGCAGTAGAATTGGCCAAACCTTCCTGGAATGACACCCCGGAATAAAAAACCCTGAAATGAAAAATAGACCAACCTTGTCCCGTCAAGAATGTCTAAAATGGTGTATTCCAAGGAGTGCTGATATGCGAAATCGACCATGGATTATCGGGTTGGTTTTACTAGGTTTGTCGAGTGTCAGCTTGGCTGGCGATCGGGGCGACCGATACCGTTATGGCAAAACCGACTGCGGGGATCGGGGGGAACGGTACCGGGGTTCAGCGCGTTGGAGCGTCGGATTTGGATACTCTTCCGGAGGCTGGGGAGATCGGTCGTACATTTCAGTCGGTTACCGATCGGGGGGCGGGAGCAGCTATTATTATTCGTATCGTTCTTATACCCCAGTTTGCTCTCCACCGGTGTATGTCGCACCAAGACCGATTTATGTTGAACGACCGGTTTACGTTCCTCCGCCTGTAGTTTATACCCCCCCGCCGGTGGTGATCCAGCCCAAAATATACACGCCCGGACCGGTGATCTATCACCCTACGCCCACTTATTATTACAACAGTGGTTGTGCGCCGGGGTTTGTGGAAACACGTTACTATTACGGTCGATAAGTCCGATCAAAACAACAGCTCAGCGATTCATCACTCCGACAACGCGTCCGGATTAACCCGTGCGGAATCAGACGCTGGGGGATCAATCACTTCGGACGGACCGTCTGCGAATCCCGTCGAAGACCCGACAAATGTTTTTTTATGCTCCTCCGGAGCATCAGTGATCTCAAAATCATCCGTGTTGGGATTATGCTCGACTAAAACCCGCTTTTCGCGGACCAGTTCCAACAAAGCCAGAAACATCCCGATCATCTCGCTTTTGTTCTGACGTTCCATAAGAAGTGCGCGAAGGGATAACCGGGTCTGGTGTCTGAGCCGGTCCTGAATGTCCGCAGCGTGGATATGGATCGGAGTCTCATCATAAACGACCTCGTGCTGTCGAGGGCCGCGGGTTCCGAGTTCTTTCATGAGCCTCTGGAACGCTTCGAGAAGATCCCAAACCTGTACCTCGTCCATATCCAAAGGAGGAGGTTCGTCATTCCCCTCTAAACCGGCCGGAATACGGGGGAATCGATCAAAATGGGTCATCTGCTGCTGTTCCAGACGACGAGCGTTGTCCTTGAGACGCTTATATTCCAACAACTGCTGGATCAGTTCGGAACGAGGATCGGTCAATTCGGTTGCGGCGGATGAAGAGTTGGGACTGGAAGGATCAGGCTCATTTCGGGGTAAGAGCATGGCCGACTTGATCTCCATCAACGTGGCAGCCATAACCAGAAACTCGCCGGCAATGTTGATATCGATCCCCTGTTGACGGGACAGGTTGCGCAGTTGTTCTAGATACTCCAGGTAAGATTCAGTGATCCGATGAATCGGAATATCGTAAATATCCAGCTCATCCCGTTTGATTAAATACAACAGAAGATCAATCGGACCGTGAAAGTTTTCTAGCTCAACCCGATACTCCATGATACCGTCCCTGGCTCAGATGGTCGGATCATAACCCCACTGACCCGTCGGGGGCAAAATAAATCATAGCACGGACCGAACAATCTCCTGTACCTTGGCGATTTTCTGCTCAGCTGATTCACGGGTGGGCGCTTCGGCGATGATTCTCATGATCGGTTCGGTGTTGCTCGGACGAGCGTGCACCCACGCATCGGACCAGTCGATCCTGATCCCGTCCTGCAAATCCACTTTTTCATCTGCAAAGTGTCTTTTCAATGCTTCGACCACTCGATTGGCATCTTCCCGACGGCATTCGAACTTGGTCTTGACGATCTGATAACGCGGAATCTCTTCGACCAGCTCAGACACTTTTTTCCCGGTATCTGCCATTAATTGTAGTACATACGCCATCCCGACAAGAGAATCCCTGCCCGGAACGATCCTCAAGTCGATGACTCCGCCGTTACCCTCACCACCGACGATCGCTTTCTCTCGGATCATGACGTCGACCACATTGGCTTCACCGACCGGCGTCCGAACTACTTTTCCATAGTAACGTTTGGCGATGTCGTCAATCATTCGGGAAGTGGAAAGATTGGTCACCGCCACCCCGCCGGGGTTTTTGCTGAATAACCACCATGCGCAAAGCGCTAGAGAATACTCCTCTCCGATATAAGTCCCCCTCTCATCAATGATGGCCAACCGGTCGGCGTCGGGATCCTGGGCAAAACCGATTGATGCATGATGACGTTTAACCTGCTCGGCAAGACCCGAAAGGTTTTCTACGATCGGTTCCGGTTCGTGCGGAAACTGTCCGTTGGGCGTGTTGTTAAGGTGCACAAGGTTACAACCCAGCTTACTGAGAAGCGTCGAGGTGACGATACACCCTGCCCCGTTCACACTGTCCAAAACGACCTTGAACCGTTTGGACGCAATCCCGTTGACATCCACGTAATCCAGAATTCGTTTCACGTGCAACGCATGGGTTTCGGTGTTTCGCGAGGGTTGCACCAGTTGCTGAACTCGTTCGTAAGAGTTTGCAGACTCATCGTACAGTTTTCGTATTTGAGCCACAGCCCCGGAAGGCGGCGCGACCGAATCCCTGGTCAGCAACTTGATCCCGTTCCATTGAATCGGGTTATGTGAAGCCGTGATCACAATCCCTGCATCGGCGCGGGTATGACGAACCATCATCGCCACGCCCGGCGTCGTCACCACGTCCAGATCGATTACTTCAACCCCCGAAGCCATCAATCCGGAAAAGACGGCATCGCGGACGAACGGACCGGATGGACGCCCGTCCCGACCGACCACCACACGAAAATATTTGTCATTTAAAGGTTTATAGTTTTGCTTCAGCCAACACGCGAAAGCGCTGCTCATTCGCAGCGCCACCTGCGGTGTCAGTGTGCCACCGACCGTCCCACGCAAACCCGATACGCCGATCATCAATGCTTCCAACGGGGTGCTCATTCCTCAAAAGATGAATCGCAAAAGACTTTTTGGCAAGAGGTGAAAAAGAAAACGTCGTCGGCTTTTTGACCGACGACGCAGGTTTGGTTTGAGGAAGGAGAAGTGAAATCAGGGAACGACCAACTCCAATGCCTGATTGTTACCGTCCGGGCAGGTCACCAGCACGATCTGCTCACCTTCTCGAGTTCGTCGCAAGACCCATTTCGAGTCTCCCGGGCGTTTAACTTCCGTCCATTCCATGGCGATCATATCGGCATCCATAGCGATTGCGCCGGGATTATCGCCTTGTTTAGCCTGCTCGGCTTTTAGTGCTGCTTCATACTTGGCTCGTGCTTCTTTGCTCAGACGTTCTAAATAGGCCACGAATGGTTTTCCATCCGAACACTTGAATACGTAGCAACGAACGGCTTCTTTACCATCCTTTTCAAAAGGGGATATCCTGTTCGCATCGTCGGCAAAATAGGTCTGTCCGTCATCCGTCGTGTAATACATCTGAGTGACCGGGGAAAAATTGTCTCCACCACCAAATAGCTGCCACACGATCGCGCCAAGCGCGATGACGATAATACCGACCGTGATACCGGTTGTGATACCGGGGTTTTCATTTAGTTTTTCACGAATACCCACGTCTGAGCTCCTCTCTACCTTTTCGTGCCGCGGTTCTCTCGACACAAATGAATGGTGAAGTGATCTTGCATCATTATCACAGAATTAACTGAGTGTACAAGACTTTGGACAACTTGTCACACCTTGGCGAAATGAAATCCGTTTAATCAATGATTCCGGCCTTTTCCGCGTCGGCAGGCAGAATGATCGGGTTTGATGGGGTCGACGATTTGGATATCGGGCTTCCACTGCCTTTGATACTGAGCATCCGTTCCAACGCGACCAAAGACCACTTCCTCGTCCGTTCATCCACGCGGATTTCATTCACGACATTCCCCTGGACGAGATTCTCCAGTGCCCAACACAAATGGGGCAGGTCGATCCGGTACATCGTCGTGCACAAGCATTGGCAATCCGATAACACGACGATTTCCTGTTCCGGGTGTTGGTGTTTCAATCGGTTAACTAGATGTACTTCGGTTCCGATCGCCCATTTGGTTCCCGCAGGGGCTTTGCGAACCTGATCGACGATATACGCGGTGCTCCCGGCCAGGTCGGCTTTTTGGACCACTTCCCACTTGCATTCGGGATGCACGATCACTTTGACCTGCGGATCCCGTGCGCGCTGTTGATCCACGTGTTCGGGACGGAACAGTGCGTGCACCGAACAATGTCCTTTCCAAAGAATGTATTGGGCGGCTTGAATCTGTTCAGGCGTGTTTCCACCCAGGTCCTGTTTAGGATCCCAGACGATCATTTTGTCCAAAGACGTTCCCATAGAATAGGCCGTATTACGTCCGAGGTGCTGGTCGGGAAAGAACAGGATCTTGGGCGTCTTTTTCCCTCCGACAGCCCCTCCCGACAAGGCCCATTCCAATACATTTCGACAATTGCTGCTGGTGCAGACCGCCCCACCGTGCTCACCGACAAACGCCTTGATGGCCGCGGAACTATTCATATAGGTAATGGGAACAATCGGTTCATCCCCGCAAACCGTTTTGAGCTGTTCCCAAGCATCAAGCGTCTGGTCGAGGCTGGCCATATCAGCCATCGAACATCCTGCGCCCAAGTCCGGTAGGATCACCCGGACCGAAGGTTCGGTCAGGATATCGGCACTTTCGGCCATGAAATGGACACCACAAAAAACCACATATTCCACCCCTTTTTGCTCGGCAGCCCGACGTGATAATTCAAAACTGTCCCCAACAAAATCTGCAAACGCGATGATATCGTCCTGCTGATAATGATGTCCCAGAATCGTCAAACGAGAACCTAATTCCTGCTTTGCAAGATCAATCCTCACACGTAGTTCGGGCTCCGATAACCGGACATAAATCTCCGGAAGAGGTTGTTGCCATACGCTTAACATAGTCTTTGATTATATTCGGTTAAGAGGATGTTCTGTACCCCTGAATCCATTTTCACGAAAAACACTGAAAATCCCGTTGACGCGAAATCTTCTCGGATTGTTTTGGCAAACCAACGAAAAACGTCCACCCGAATCAGCGGGACTGTTGGGGCATGTTGGGTGCCGATGAAGGACGTTGTGGAGAAACGGGATTGGCAGGAAAAGTCGTTTTTTCCGGGTGTTGCGCGACGAAAATCGACAGATCAACAGATCCCATCAAAGGACAGGAACGATCCCATGTCCAGGTCAACGAGCTCGGGAAAACGACCAGATCGGCCCGGGGAGTACGGGAAAACAACTGTCTGCGAGACCCGGGCAAATCCGTCAAGGACGACCGACCGACTACCAGACCCTCTTCAGGAAGGGTCAAACGAGCATACAGTTGGTCGCCCCGATCGCCTGTCAGTACCCGTGCCAAATCCCACACATCCGCAAGCCGGTTGACCTGATATGACGCGGGAGAAAAACGCATCTGATCACTCGCAAACCGCTGAGCGTCGCTGAGTGTCAAACTCAACGGACCGTCCGGAAGATGGTTCGGCAACACCAATTCGTAAACGGACGTCGATTCGATGCCCTGATAGGACCGGGTGGTAACAAACAGTCGCACGGTCTCACCCGGACGATACACCTGCTTGTCCGTCATGACATGACGAAGCGTGTCCGCAGTCACGTCGGATCTTAAATCGAGCTTAACGGTAATCTTGGACGGGTAAACCTTGGCATAAGGGTTTTGCACCCCGAAGTTCACCGGGATCGTTAAATCCCGGATCAGTTCAGACGCACCACTGACGGACGTCGTACTGTTGCGTGTGTGAATTACCTGTCCTCCCTCAAACTCCATTTTTAGTTCGTAATCGAGCGTAAACTCCGGAGGAAGCTGATTGTGACCCGTGATAGCCGCCGCCAGAGTGACCAGGGTTCCCAAGGGGGTAAACCGGGGGTGTCGCACCAGTTGATAGTGATAAACCTGTGGCTTATCTCGTTGTGGGGTCTGAATCGTGATTTCCACCGGAATCATGCGCGGAACCGATCCGTTGGTGCCTGCGATTCCGACTGATTCGTCGGAAAAAATCGTCCCTGTGGTCCGGATCAAAGACCCGAGTTTGAAACTGATGGCTTGATTGGCAATGACCGAATGCACATACCCCGGTCCCATCGGCAATTCAACCGGTCCTTCGGCATTGAACTCATGACCGAAAGCAAAAACCCGATCCCCGATCACTTCGGTCACGGTACCGATGGCCGATAGTTCTAGGTCGCCGGTGACAATCGGCACAGCAATCACTGAGCCGGGTGTAAAACCAATATGATCCGGTTGCGGATCCGTCACCGTCGCCGACCCGGCTTGAATCAACATAGACTGAAACGGAACCCTTGTCGCGGAAGTTATGAAAGATTCCAAACCCCGTGGATTCGCCCCCGATACTGCCAACGGAACTGTTAACGGACGCAATGATCGTACAGGATCGGACACCACCGGCTGGACCTGATCTCGAGCCGTGGGTGAGTCAATCCAACCTCGTACCAGTGGTCGAACATCCCACCGAACCGCTGACTGACCCACCGCCGAAACCGGCTTGGAGACCTCACGCTTCTCAGCAGGTACACGGAGCATCTCTTCAATAGGCCTGACCCCGGCAATGGGGTCTTTGGCAAACTGCCATCCCAAGGCAAAAGCCCCGATCATTCGGGTTCGACCTTGATCATCGGTCAAATAGATCGGCGAACCGCTCATTCCCGCAATTGCACCGCTGTGTTCCAGGTTCTGACCCGAGCATCGGATCAGAATCACATCCTGCTTGGGTCCCATCTGGTTTCTGAGTACGGAGATGACCTCGACATCAAACTTCTCAGGAACGGTTCCACGAAACACACTTAACCCGTATCCCTTCATCCCGGGGCGAACTTCGCTGGTCAGCATATGTCGGGCTGGATCAAACAGTTGTTCTGTGGGAGGATCAGCGGGTGCTTCGCTACGGGCCGAAGCGATGAATCCTGTCAACGCAAGAACCCCCCAGAAACATATCTGCTTCATGTCTGCCAGCCTATTGGATTGATGATTCCCCTTCAAGCAAATACTGATATACTGATGAGCGTGCCCGCATAGCTCAGTTGGATAGAGCACCGGTTTCCTAAACTGGAGGTCGCAGGTTCGAGCCCTGCTGCGGGTATTCGTTCTTGCATCTCAATCGAATGTTCTTACAAATCCGACTGGTTGAACAGCCTTTTTCAACTCGTATCCTTAGGACACGCATCTCCCACATGCAATATCCACCGGTTGGATATTCTTATAGCTACCCCGCAATGCCCAAGCGTATGTCCAAATAAAGGATTCAGAAACGGTTGGTCTTGATGGGTAAAACCAGCCAGTCTGGCCTCAAATCTAAACCATTGTTCTGAGGGGGTCGAATGCAAAACCCACCGGGGTTGATGGGCGAACTGAGCGGCAGAGTATCGTTCCTTACCCGCACCCGATTGTGCGTGCGCTTCAGCCGAAATATGAACCCGTGCGTGAGGGAAGTCGGCCAAACCCCCAACATGATCCGGATCGGCATGCGTTAATAAGATATCGGCAAACTCCGATCAGGAATACCCTAGCCGCTCTAACTGTTTCACAGCCGAAAGATCCTCATGGAACTGGAAACCTGTCGCTTCGATCGCGGGTTGCCCAATCCGTTTCTCAGGAAAAGCAATATCCTGTAACCCGATCCCGGTATCGATCAAAGTCATGCCTCCCTGTTCTTCCAGCAGGAGACAATGACACGACGCCCGCGGCCCCGCTGGTGCCTAAAGTAATCCACAATTCAAGTGATGAACTCGCAATTTTTTCTCCGCATCTGCCCCGCAAAACTTAATAACCTTGCTTGGATCATAGCCTTTGGTTCAATGAGCGTGTCACATTTTCTTCGCGCACCACGCACGTCCAGATCATACTTTCGATATCGTTTGAAACACTCGAAACAAATGCTTTCTTGCTTGTATAAAGGGATAAAGGGACGGAACCTGGTAACGTTGCAGTTTAACTAAAAGTTTCGTCAACGCATAACCTTGAATTATCCATTATCAGAAAGCAATCGATCCGTTAGAATAAATATATCGCCATCTAACATAATCCATGAAAGCCCGAACATGAGCAAAGTATTCGTGAATATTGCCCTCAGCCTCGACGGTTATATCGCTCCTGAAAACATGACTTTGGAGAACTGGGACCGACCCGAGCTATGGGCCGATAAATGGGGATCGCTTATGGCTTGGGCGCTGAACCAACAGTATTTGCGCAAAAAGCTACATCTCGGTCCCGGCGGCGAGACCGGTCCGGTCAACGATATGATTCGTGATACATTTGAAAACACCGGAGCCCACATCATGGGCAAGCGGATGTTCGATGGTGGCGAGCGTGGTTGGCCCGAAGAAGCCCCTTTCCATACCCCTGTTTTCGTTCTTACCCACCAAAAACGTGACCCCTGGATAAGACCGGGTGGAACGACATTCTATTTTGTCAACGACGGTCCTGAGAAAGCACTGGCATTGGCCAAAGAAGCCTCAGGGAATCGAAGTATCCGTATTTCCGGGGGTGCGGATACGATTCAACAGTACTTAACTCTCAACGTGGTAGATGAAATCGACATCGCCTTGGTGCCCGTCCTGTTCGGGGGCGGCAGGCGTCTATTCAATAACATAGGCGAACCATTACCACAGTTCCGGATAAGTCGAGTACTAGATACCCCCGACGCAACTCATCTACGGTACGTGCGCCGGTAATGCTGACCTGATCTACGAGAACCCGATGCCGTACTTCGACTGTCCCTTACAGGCACCGCGCTACGTCAAGGGGTCGACAGTTCGCAGCCCGTCGCAGCGGTAAAATAGACTAACAATCGGCGACAGAGGCTGGGCATGGACAGTAGGTGCAGATCTACCCTCCATCCACGGAGGATTGAAGCTCTTTTTGGTAGTCATACACTACCATGATTGTGCAATCGCTTTGTTCCAATCAGAGGTTTCAATCACGCTTCCTTTTTCAGGATTCGTTGTACGCTGTGGGATGCGAAAATCTCCTCATCAAGGATGTAGCCATCAACGGGATTGATACCCATCCACAAGGAAACGACCGGGCGATGTATTTTGACGGCGGACACAACATTCAGATCCAGCGTGTTTCCTGTTTTGGAGTCGCCCGAAGCATTCTAGTGGGAAATGGCGGTTGGCATGGGAGTGATTTTAGACAAATGCGGGTCGATGGGCTTGATATACGGGGTTGGCGGTCGATGGGGGATAACAACCGACACGAAGCCGTACTTTTTCATGGAAATGCAGCCACACCACAGCAATGGATCGAAGATATTCGACTTAAAAACGTCACGGTAACGGATTGGCCGGGTTCACCCCTGACACTGTGGTGTCATAACTGTCGGGATATTGAAATAACGGACTGGTGGAGTGAGGCCGAGGGGGAAGTGCAAATCGGACTTCGGCCCGAAGACCGGATCGATGATTTTGTGATCCGAGGGGGCGAATGGAGAAATAAGATGATCCGATGGTTCGTTTTTCGGGGCAAATATCATTCGGATCAGATCGGTACGATCGATTTACCCCCCGGCTGGCGACACCGGGTGACTTATATGCATGGCGCTGCCCGACGGGAATGGGGGCCGTTTGATTTTCTCAATGGTGTGCATGTGGTCTTAGACAACCTTTGAGTACAGAAACGGTAAATCAGGTCAAAACAGACCAAAGTACTGTTTTAATTTTTCCGTTGTCTTGCGGGAAAATCATTTCGGCGACATCATACAAGGCTTTCAGGAAGAAGGAGCAGTCGCACATGGCATACGAACCGGATAAGAAGATGAAGTTCACGTTCGGCCTTTGGACGGTTGGGAATATCGGTCGCGATCCGTTCGGCGGTCCGACCCGGGAGCCGTTAGACGTCAGAGGCATTTGCGATCTGTTGGGAGACGTCGGGGCTTACGGGGTGAACTTTCATGACAACGATCTGATCCCGATTGATGCCACTGCTTCCCAAGCCGCGGAGATCAAAAAAGAGTTCAAAAAGGGATTAAAGGATAATGGCCTGGTCGTCCCGATGGCCACCACGAATCTGTTCAGCGATCCGGTCTTCAAAGACGGTGCCTTCACGAGCAATAATGCCCGGATTCGCGCCTACGCCATTCAGAAAACGATGCGTGCCATGGATCTAGGAGCAGAGTTTGGAGCAAAAATCTATGTCTTCTGGGGTGGCCGAGAGGGCGCCGAAACCGATGCTGCCAAAAATCCCGTCGAAGCCATCAAACGCTTCCGTGAAGCCATCGATTTTCTCTGCGAATACTCCATCAGTCAGAAATACGGTTACAAGTTTGCTTTCGAAGCCAAACCCAACGAACCTCGCGGCAACATGTACTTTGGTGTGACCGGATCTTATCTGGCATTGATCCCTACGTTGGCGCACCCTGAAATGTGTGGGGTGAACCCGGAAGTGGCTCACGAAACCATGGCCGGGCTGAACTTTGTTCATCATGTCGCCCAAGCGCTGGAACAGAAAAAGCTGTTCCACATCGACCTGAACGACCAGGAAATCGGTCGATACGACCAGGATTTCCGGTTCGGACAAGCCAATATCAAACAGGCATTTTTCCTCGTGAAACTACTCGAGGATTATAAGTACGATGGTCCGCGTCATTTCGACGCCCATGCTCTGAGAACCAGCAATTATGAAGACGTCAAGGAGTTTGCCAAAGGGTGCATGCGGACCTACATGATCCTGAAAGAAAAAGCTGCTCGTTGGAACGCGGATAAAGAGATCCAGCAGATTCTTAAGACGGTCAATGTCGAAGATCAATCCGTTTCCAAACTGACTAAAAAGTTTAACCCCGGTAACGCCAAGAAGCTGCTCGAAACCCCGCTGGATCGGATCGAGCTAGCCAGTGCGCCTCTTCCCTACGAACGGTTGGACCAATTGACCATGGAAATTCTGATGGGAATACGTTAATCCATCTATCCCGATCGAAATTGTAGGAATTAGACCCAACCTACCTCGTTTTGAGGTAGGTTTTTTATCTTTCGGACGAGAAATCAGAAGACGAATTGGGATTCGACGGAGTTTGGGTTAACTTGGTGATACAACATTATGAATCAGGTCATTCCAGTGGCAGTAGTTGGTTGTGGGCGAATGGGTCGGTTGCACGCGCGGGTATATTCTCAAATGCCGCACGTCAGACTCGTAGGCGTTTATGACACCGACGAAGAAACCGCCCGGGAAACCGCCCGAGCCTATTCCACCGAAGCCGTGTCGTCACTAGACGCGTTGCTGGACAAAGTGCAAGCCGTGACGATCGCCGTTCCGACAACCTATCATTTAGCCACCGCCACACCGTTTTTGGAACGGGGTATTGCTTGTTTGATTGAGAAACCGATCGCCCGGGATTCGACCGAAGCCCGTCAGATTTTAGCGCTAGCTGCTCGGTATAAAGCCGTCGTTCAAGTGGGACACATCGAACGGTTCAACCCAGCGGTCCGGGCGATGCTTGAGCTGGACATTCGACCCGGTTTTATGGAAGTGATCCGGATCAGCCCGTTGAGTTTTCGATCAATCGACGTGGGCGTGGTACTGGACATGATGATTCATGATATCGACATCGTTTTGCAACTGACCCGTTCTCCGATCATGAGCATTGACGCGGTAGGCGTCAGCGTGATCGGAGAGGCCGAGGACATCTGCAATGCTCGATTGCGATTCGTCAACGGGTGTGTTGCTAACATCACGGCTTCGCGGCTTTCCTTGAAGACTGAACGCAAACTACGGATTTTTGGAACGGACCAGTATGTGTCACTGGATTATCAGAAGCGGTACGGGATCACGATCCGCAAAGGAAAGAATGTTGAAACCGTAAGACGGATCATCCAGCAGATCCGCCGGGGAGAAATCGAGGACCTGTCGGACTTGAATTACACCGAACTGGTAGACGTTCAGGAACTTCGGATCGAAGACGAAGAACCGTTGCGTGCGGAGCTGAATGCCTTCATGCAGGCGGTTCGGGGTCGGACCAAACCGGTCGTGACCGCCGACGACGGTCTGGCTGCGGTTGAAGTCGCCGAGCGGATCGTTGCGACCATGACCCGCCAGCAAGTGCAATGAATAACATTATCAGAAACGCATAAACTTCAAATGAAGACGCTTAGATGCCCGATCTGTCACAAGCCCGTGAACATGCCCGTAGACCATTCAGGTCTATCCACCTTTCCGTTCTGTTCGGACCGGTGTCGGCTAGTGGACCTCGGCAGGTGGTTGAACGGGAAATACCAGATCCCTGTTGTGTCAGAAGAGGATAATCAGGACGACCCTGACGAAAACGGTCCGGTGTTTCGGCGAGGTGAGGATGACCAACCCGATTAAATCATCGGTTTGGACCAAGTGCAGGTAGGCAGGTTTGGAGCCCCGGGATATACTGTTTAGACATTTAAGTCGAAGGGAAGCGATCAGATCATGAGTGACAGCGAACAAACGATCCGTAAGGTTGATTGGAAATCCGTATTCCCGTTCACGCATGTGTTTCGGGGGTTTCGTCTGGCAATCGACCCGTCGAAGTTGGCGTTGGCGTTGACGGCGATTTTACTGCTGTACGTCGGGGGAAGATTGATGGACTCGATCTGGCCGACGCATTCACGGGCCATGACGAACGAGATCCAACGGTATGCGAGTTATAACGGTTCGGATTTTCATGCCGTCCGTAAGCAGGCCGCGGAAGAGCGTTACCGTAAGATCAAAAATGCCATTTCCCAAACTCCCCAAGCCCAGAGCCTATCCGACGTAATGGATGAACTGGAATCTGAACGGGATGAATGGATCAAAGCCGTCCACGAGGAATATGACCGTCTCGGTCCCGCGGAGCGTACCCCCGAAGCCCGCCGTCAACGGGACGAAACGGTCGCACAGATTCACCAACAATATGCCGGGGAAGTTCAACAATTATGTTCGATTTCGGGTGAAGGACTTTTCATTCATTTCATTTCCTTTCAGATCGAACAGATCAATGCGGTGGCGTCACGGGCACTGGCGTTGGATGCTGACGGGACGTTGACCGCTTTACGAAACTTCTTTTTCGTTGCCCCGAAATGGGCTATCACCCAGCACTACGTATATTTCGGGATCTTTTTCACCTTCTGCATTCTGGTGAATGCGATTCTGGGAGGGGCGATCAGTCGCATTTGTGCGGTACAGGTAGCACGAGATGAAAAGATTTCGATCCGTCAAGCCCTTCGATTCAGCACGGGGAAAGTACTGAGCTTCATTTTTGCCCCGTTGATCCCTCTGATCATCATTCTTGTGATCGTGCTGTTGATGGGATTGGCTTCGATGCTAATGTCCGTGGCATGGATCGGCGGATTGTGGTCCATTGTGGTCGGTGCGTTGTTCATCCTGGCACTTTTAGCCGGTCTGGTGATGACACTGACCGCGCTGGGATTGATCGGTGGTGGACATCTGATGTATCCGACCATCGCGGTAGAAGGGTCAGACAGTTTTGATGCTGTCAGCCGATCATTCAGTTACCTGTACGCACGCCCCTGGCAGTTGATTTTCTATTCCGTGGTCGCACTGGTTTACGGAGCCATCACTTACTTGTTCTTGAGATACTTCCTGTACCTGTTGCTGTCTCTGACCCATGCCGGAGTCGGGCTTTTGATGTGGGGCAAAGCCAAAGACGGAACCCCCCTGCTTGAGGCAATGTGGCCTGCGCCTGCGGACGCCATGAACCTGTCCTACGACATCCATTTCGCTTCCTTGAGCGGGTTGCACTCGGTCGGGGCGTTTTTGATGGCGGTATGGGTCTACCTAACCATCGCGATCCTGGGGGCCTATATCATCAGCCTGTACTTCAGCAGCGGAACGATCATTTATTACTTGCTGCGGCGTGAAGTCGATGCCACACCGATCGACGAGGTCTATCTCGAACCGACGGACGAGGATTTTACCCCGGCCACATCGGAAACGAGTTCACAGTCGACCCCCGACACACCGTCGTCACCCTCCGACCCCCCTTCAACCTCTTCCGAATCGGACCGTCCGCCACCGTCGAACCCATAGAAAGGGAGGTCCGAAGACACGGTTTTCACGAATGCTGTCATATTTGTCGACTTCTCAAGAATCCGTGTCATATCCTTGAGAAACTGCTGGTGGAAGACTCCTGTGATCCGGGTCCCACACCCAGACATGCTTCAACGGCGCGGATCTTATCTTCTATATGGACAAACGCGCCGACGGAGTGAAGGTTCGGATGGTCTTTCCAGAGTTCTAATAGTCGTGTTCCGCTTCGGATCGCATCGAGCGGGGATTCAAACCGGACAGGGTTGCTAATCTCTCCGTCGTAGATTCCCAGAGAAGCTGCGGTTTCGAGCCAGATCACCTGACCGTATCGAGCCAATTCCCGGGCAAGAGTGGTACCGAGTTCTTTCCAATACGCCTCGGGACCGTCCGGCCAGTAGGCAGCCCCGTCAATGGTTCCCCGATCCAGAAGGAGTCGTTTACCGGGATGGGCCAGAGACGCCTGGTCCTCCTGCGCGATCTGATGCGCGTAAATCCTTTGCTGGACATACTTTCGCCCGGGGATGTCGAGTCGATCCCATCGGGTTTTCAATTCCGAATAAACCTGCGTCGCTGATTCGGGAACGATGACGAACTGATCCGGATAACGCTCGGCCAGGAGGCGCGTAATCAGCGTTTTGCCGGCTCCCGGACCTCCGGTCAAAACAATTTTGCGATTCCACGAATCGTCCATCTTCATAACCGTCAAGACGCCAGAATCTCATCGATCCGTTTCAACTCTTCCTCGCTTAGGACCGGGGACTGCTGGTATCGAACATTTTCAATAATCTGAGACGGACGCGATGCACCGATCAACGCACTAGTAACAGACGTCTGACCTTGAGGACGCAACGTCCAAGCCAATGCCATCTGGGCTAGCGACTGTCCACGCGAACGGGCCAAATCATTCAAAGCGTTTAACTTTTGTCTCAGATCGGGCGTAATCCGATCTTCTTTCAAAAAACCACCGGTACGGGCTCGGCTATCTTCCGGGACGGATTTCAGATATTTGTCCGTCAACAATCCCTGAGCCAGTGGACAGAACGCGATAGTTCCCAGTCCGAAACGAGCGGTCACCGGCAGCAGGTCTTTTTCGATATTCCGGTTCAGCATGGAATAGTTGGGTTGATGAATAATCGGTTTGACCCAACCGTGATTTTCACAGATACGAATGACATCGGCTGTGGCGGCACCCGAATAACTGCTGATCCCGGCGTACAACGCCTTTCCCTGTCGAACCAGGGTGTCGAGGGCAAAAAGGGTTTCTTCCAATGGGGTGTTTGGGTCGAACCGGTGGGAATAAAAAATATCCACGTAATCGAGTCGAAGACGTTTGAGAGAAGCCTCGCAGGAGCTGATAAGATATTTTCGACTACCCCATTCACCGTACGGACCCGGATACATCCGGTAACCAGCCTTGCTGGAGATGATCAGCTCGTCGCGGTAATGTTTTAAATCCTCGTCGAGAATTCGACCGACTCGTTCTTCCGCAGCCCCCGGGGGAGGTCCGTAATTGTTGGCCAGATCAAAATGGGTGATCCCATGATCGAACGCGACAAACAGCATTTGTCTACAATTGTCGTGAAAAGAAGCTTCATCGGTATGTCGGGCAGCGTCGGTCCCTGGTGCGCCAAAGTTGTGCCAGCACCCCAAGCTGATTGCTGGTAACAATAACCCACTTTGGCCACATCGTCGGAACCAGGAATCGGATTGCTGGTATCGGTTTTCCGCAGGAGTGTAGGTGATCATACCAATCATCATAAACGACCGTCGGACCTATGACGACCTCTTGCGCAGGGGATCTTTCATCGTCGCCGGGGTCGTACGGAGGGGTCGGGGATCGTTCGACGAGGTGGCGTCTCCTTAGACCGTGAAGATCGGTCGAGGCTTTTGTCCTCTCGGTTGTTTTGAGGTCCGCGAGGATTGAAATCGTCGGATGGGCTTTGTCCCGTATTTGACGAATCCCGCTGCTGATCCCGGTCACGGTCGCGCGTGTCGGATTTTTCGTTACGACGATACGACGTATCCGGATCGGCCGGTGACCGATCTGCCCGCCGGGGGACCCGTTGATGACTCCGCATGGGATATTGCCAAGGATCCCCGGATGAACGAAATGATTCGACTTCGAACCGTTGTCGACGCTCGATATACATCCATTCGGGTTCACGTACCTCCCCAACCCCGTTATCTTCATATCTTGCGTGCGTGTCATACTGATGACCTGCAGCACACCCGATTAACCCCAACATCCCGTTGCACAGGAAAATTCGCAGGAGATGACGCATTCCAAATGATAGACACCTCAAACCGACGAAGGTCAGATTTGATCGGATTTGGATCGAGCCCCCGTCATCTGCGCCTGCTGGTCGTCCGAATCCGTCGGTTGATGATCGACCACCTGGATGCTGTCTTCGGACGAGCCGTTTTCCCCGGGAATCGGGGCAGGAACGGTATTAAACCGGATATCCGGGAGTTTAGCGACGGCTTGGCGGAGGGCCTGATCCCACCGGGTACGCATTTTGATCAGAGCAGGGTCGTCCGCGGAAAATCGCCGACGACGTCTGATATCCAGTTCGTCCGTAGAATAAACCAGGATATCAATCGGTGGACCGACGGTTACGTTGCTTTTCATCGTACTGTCCAGACTCAACAAGGCATACTTGGTCGCTTCTTCGAGGGTGGTTTTATCAAACCGGATTCCCCGATCGAGAATGGGTCTTCCGTATTTGGTTTCACCGATCTGCAGAAAAGGACTTTCTTCACAGGATTGCAGGGGGTTACCCTGGGGGTAAATCAGGAACAGCTGAGGAGGTTCTCCCTTGACCTGGCCGCCGAGAATAATGTTGACATTAAAGGCATAGTCATCGCGTTCGAGGGCCGCCCGGTCGATGTCCGCCACTTCGCGAACGGCTTTTCCGATCACCCGGGCGGCGTCATACATGGTCGGCGCCTGCGCCAACCCCTGATTACGCGCGTAATCGCGCTTAAGAAGTGTCAGAATGGATTGAGAACACGACAACGAACCGCTAGTCAACAGCACAAAAACGTGCTCACCGGGTTGTACGAACGTGTGCATCTTGCGGGTGATGTTGGAATGATCGTTTCCGGCATTGGTCCGCGAATCCGATGCCATGACCAACCCGTATTTGGTGATAATGCCCAGACAGTATGTCATATGTGGTCACTAATGTTGAATAGATCGGGATTTTCAAAAGTGTAGACGGAATTACAAGTCGTCAGAGGTCGAAGCGGTATTGCTGTTGCTGTTGTTGTTGCTGGACCAGAGGTGATTTTTCCTGTTGCTGTTGTTGTACGTGATCCTGATTGTGGGAATTGACCGTCCGAAGGAAGAATCTTGGTTTCTGAGAAGCGGATGTTGACAACGGTGCAATTTTTTCGGGAAACAGGTCACTGGGAATCGTCTGAAGGACCTCGGAGTGTACGCTTGCCTGAATAGTTTCCTTAGCGTTACCACGATATAACCCCTTGTTGGGAGGTACATCCCGATAATCACGCCCGACCGCTACCTTGACAAAGTTTTCCCCCGCGATGCAGGAATTAGTCGGATCAAACCCGATCCATCCTGTGGAAGGAAAATACAATTCTGCCCAGGCATGGGTCTGGGTGTACCCACGGAAACGTTCTCGGTCGGTATCATCCGGGTGCAACAACCCGGAAACATACCGGGCAGGGATCTTGAGGTATCTGGCCAACGCGATAAACAGGTGGGTGAAATCCTGACAGACCCCCTTGCGATGTTCGAGGATCTCGGTAACAGGGCTTGCAGAGGTCGTCACCCCTTTCTCGTATTCGAAACGCATGTTGATCAGACGGATCATACGTTGTCCCAGCTCGCCGATGCGGATTCCGTTCCGGGGTGCAAGCGCCCGGGACAAATCCGCCAACGCGTCTGAAGCAACGACCGGTCCCCCGAACTGCAAAAAGTCCCACAACCGATAGTCCAGCTTGTTCTCCTGCATCGGCCAGGTGTCGGGAAGGGCTTCAGGGACAAGCATCATCCGTTCGGTTTCTACGACGCTGGTGGTACGAATCCGGATCGACTGGTGGAGTTGGTTCACCGTGAAGGTATGAACCGTATTACCCAACCAATCGAAATAGCTGTTGACGGCCGAGTACGGGGACAACTTCAGCTCGAAACTTAACCGGTGCTGGTGGTTTTCCTGTCGGGGAAACATCCGCAGTTCCATGACCGATTCCACGATCGGCTCGTTGTACGACAATTCGGTTTCGTGTGTGATTTTCAGAAGCATAGACCAAACCCCGATTGGGTGTCATCCTTATCGTTCAGTAAAGGAAATATGATTTTTGCAGTGCGGCGGATCCTTCGCTGGTAGCTTGTTCGATCCTGGTCAGATATTCGTTCAATCCCTCAGCGAGAATTTCGTCGATCGACGCATATTCCAGTTGTGCTTCGAGCCTTCCGAAAATGCGTTCCGGCGCCGACGGAACGTGCTGTCCATTGCTGATCCGGACCCCTGCCGTGGCACGATGCAGCTGTTCGACACAGAACCGAATCGATCGAGGATAGTCTTTTTGAAGGATCAGATACTCCGCGATCCGCTGACCTTCGAGATCCGCGAGGTGTTGACGTCGATAACTTTCCAGACTGCAACAACTTCGCAAAACCCCCATCAAATGGATATTGCGGATCGGTTGATCGAGTTGGGCCCCCATTTTACTGAGCACATCGAAACGGGTTTCAATGACCCGAGCGGTCACGTCGATCCGCTCGAGGTACTTGGCAATCTGGGTAAAGTACCATCGCTGGTCATGGGCCAGAGTCTGATCGGTCAAGCCTTGAAACAGCATCGAACTGTTCATGATATGGGCGTAAAACTGATCCGGCGATTCCTCAAACCGTGCCCCGGCCTCTTCGCCGGTAATCCACAGGTAAACGCCGTTCAGGCACTCCCACATCTCCGACGAGATACTCTCTCGAATGGCCCGAGCGTTTTCACGTGCACGCGCGATACAACTGACAATCGATGAGGGGTTGGACGGATCAAAAGTCATGTATCGTGAAATCCGTACCGACACCGGGTCTGATCCTTCCGGTTCTTTGCCTGCCCGCATAGAGGACAAAATGGTCAACCACATCTGGTGCTCAAGCACCGGTGTCAAATCCCCTACGTCTGTCAACAGCATCAGGTGCACTCGCAATAGTCGGGCCACGTGTTCGGCCCGTTCGACATACCTGCCCATCCAGAACATGCTGTCGGCATCCCGCGAAAGCATCGGACGGGCTTCGCCTGTATCCGAAGGACGGTATTGGGAGGGATCAACTATGAGGGTCATGATTGCTCCTCGTCTTCTAGCACCCAAGTGTCCTTGGAACCCCCTCCCTGAGAAGAATTGACGACCAACGATCCCCGCCTCAGCGCAACCCGTGTCAACCCCCCTGGCATCACGATAACTTTTTCTCCGTAAAGGATGTAAGGTCTTAGATCCACTCGACGACCTTCAAAACATCTTGACCCGTCCCCTGAAATGACATTTGTTCCGTCGCAAAAACTGGGGTGCTGTGATAATTCGACTACCGGTTGGGCGATGAAATCGCGGGGTTCTTTGAGTATTTTTTCTCTGAACTCTTCCCGCTGCGATTCCGTCGCCTGATGACCCATCAGCATCCCATATCCCCCGGATTCGTTGGTCGATTTAACCACCAGTTTGTCCAGATTTTCCAGAACATACTTGCGATCCTCTTCTCGGGCACAGATGTAAGTCGGGACGTTTTCCAGGATCGGTTCCTGTGACAGATAAAATCGGATCATGTCCGGGACAAATGGGTAGATCGCCTTATCGTCGGCGACTCCGGTTCCCACCGCGTTGACCAAAGCGACATTTCCGACACGGTAAGCGTTCATAAGACCTGCCACTCCTAAGACCGAGTCCTCTCGGAAGCACAACGGGTCGAGGAAGTCGTCGTCCAGTCGTCGATAAATCACATCCACCCGTCTCAGACCGGCTGTGGTGCGCATGTACACAAAACCGTTTTCCACCACCAGATCCTGACCCTCGACCAGATCGACCCCCATCTGACGTGCTAAAAAGGTGTGTTCAAAATAGGCCGAGTTGTAAATTCCCGGGGTCAAGATCACACACGTGGGATCGATCGCGTGAACCGGTGCGACGTAACGCATCGTGTGAAGTAGATTGTAAGGATAATCTTCGATCGCCCGGACACGGTACTGGTTAAAGACGGCCGGGAAGACGCGTTTCATGACCGCCCGATTTTCCAGAACATACGACACTCCCGAAGGCGTCCGCCCGTTATCCTCCAGGACGTAATATTTCCCGTCGATGCCTCGAACCAGATCGGTACCACAAATGTGGATATACACGTTTTTCGGGACGTGTACCCCGATCATTTCGCGTCGGAAACTCTTGGCAGCGTAAATGAGATAAGGATCTATAATTTTTTCTCGCAGGATCCTCTGTTCGTGGTAAATATCCTGGCAGAACAGGTTTAGTGCGGTAATCCGCTGGGTCAGTCCCCGTTCGAGCAATTCCCACTCGTCTGCGGGAATAATGCGAGGAACCAGATCAAAAGGGAAAATCTTTTCAACGCCCCGTTTGTCTGAATAAACCGTGAACGTGATCCCCTGGTTTCGAAACAAAACGTCAGCCATCCGTCGTCGACGTTCAAAGGCGTCGATATCCATATCCGACAACCGCTGGACGATCGGAGCATAATGCCGACGCGGTTTGCCCGGTTCGATGAACATCTCATCAAACACGTTCCCTACATGATATTGTTCAAACATGTCGTTCGTTTTGAGGTCGCGACGGTTGGCTAATTAAACCATAGCAAACCACGTGCAAAAGGTAAATCTCATTCCCTCCCGCCCATATTCTAGGCAATCACGAGAATAGTTTTGTTGATGATTCGTTTTCTGCCCGGTTTTTCAGCAACTCATCCTTCATCCGAGGTCTGAAGCTTGGCGACTACCGAGAAATCTTCGAGGGTGGTCGTATCTCCTTTGACCTGTCCGCCACTAGCGATTTCCTTCAGGAGACGACGCATGATCTTTCCTGACCGCGTTTTGGGTAACGCTTCTGCAAACCGGATCTGGTCCGGTGCTGCCAAAGCACCGATCTGCGTCCGGACGGTCTGAATCAGCTGTTTTCTCAGATCTTCGGAAGGTCGGTGACCCGTTCGCAACGTGACAAAGGCTGCGACCGCTTGACCTTTGAGTTCATGAGGCACCCCTACCACGGCTGCTTCGGCCACGCTGGGGTGAGAGACTAATGCCGACTCGATCTCTGCGGTTCCCAACCGGTGACCCGAAACATTCAACACGTCATCGATACGTCCCATGATCCAGAAATACCCGTCATCATCCCGACGCGCGCCATCTCCCGTGAAATACATTCCCGGGACGTCCGACCAGTATTGTTTCACATACCGGTCCGGGTCGTTGAAAATGCCCCGCAACATCGAAGGCCAGGGTTTACGTATCACCAAAAGCCCCCCCTGATTATGAGGTAGCTCTTTCCCGTCCCGGTCCACGATCGCTGCATCGACCCCGAAGAACGGTAACGTGGCCGTACCCGGTTTGGTGGGGGTCACACCGGGCAACGGGGTGATCATGATCGCACCGGTTTCGGTCTGCCACCAAGTATCCACGATCGGACATTTTTCATGACCGACCACCGTGTGATACCACATCCAGGCTTCAGGATTGATTGGTTCGCCGACCGTCCCCAAGAGGCGCAAACTCGACAAGTCGTTTCGATCGACCAGCTCACGTCCGGCTTTCATAAATGCCCGGATGGCGGTCGGAGCCGTGTAAAAAATCGTGATCTTGTGTCTCTGAATCATCGACCAGAACCGACCAAAATCCGGGTAATTGGGCGCTCCCTCGTACATGAAACAGGTCGCACCGTTGGACAGGGGACCATAAACCACATAGCTATGTCCGGTGATCCATCCGATGTCGGCCGTACACCAGTAAATGTCCTGATCGTGGATATCAAACACATATTGGGTGGTCAGATAGGTTCCGACCATGTACCCCCCGGTGGTGTGCAGGATTCCCTTGGGTTTACCCGTTGAACCGGACGTATAAAGTACGAACAAGGGGTCTTCGGCGTCCATCGGTTCTGCGGGACAGGTTGCGGATTGATCCGAAACCACGTCCGACCACCACACATCTCGGCCGGGTTTCATGTCGATCGGTTCACCGGTCCTTTTAAAGACCACCACTTGTTTGACACGATCCCGTCTGTTTTAAGGCTTCATCGACGTTTTTTTTCAACGCAACAGACTGTCCGCGTCGATACCCTCCGTCGGCGGTGATCACGTAATGGGACTCGGCGTCATTGATCCGGTCTACGATCGCCTGAGAGCTGAATCCCCCGAAAATGACCGAATGAGGCGCGCCGATGCGTGCACAGGCCAACATCGCTACCACGGCTTCGGGAACCATTGGCATATAAATCGTGACTCGGTCCCCTTTTTTGATTCCCAACTTCTTAAAGCCGTTGGCTGCCCGGGCGACCAGTTCTCCTAGTTCCCTATAGGTGATTTTACGAACTTCTCCTCCCTGTCCGGGAGAGGTCTCGGGTTCGCCTTCCCAGAGGATCGCGATTTTATCCCCCCGACCGGATTGGATTTGTCGGTCGATACAGTTCACGCTTAGGTTGGTTTTCCCCCCCGACAAACCATTTGGCATACGGGGGATTCCATTCCAATACTTTTTGCCAAGGTGTAAACCACGTTAATTGATTGGCCACTTTCGACCAGAACTGTTCGGGATGATCAACGGATTCCTTTCCAGAGCTTCTGATATTCCTCGATCGAACGGATACGCGCCTGACGGACAAAATCGACCGGTGGATGAAAAATACGATTTTCATGTTGAACCGACTCGATCGCAGCGGTGGACGGGGACGAAGACGTTGACGACATGAAACAAATCCTCCTGTCTATAGTTTTACCGTTAGTATACTCCTGCGGTTGAAGTCGTGTATAAAACAATCCGCGGAAAGGAGTTTTCATGTCAGAATCCCCTCTTGGGAAAAAACCGATTCGACACCGTTCAACCAACCAGAACCTCGGGTTGGTGCTTTTTGCCGTCTATTGCCTGTTCTATTTCGGGTTCATTGTGGTGACGGTTTATGATTACACCCTATTGAGCACGGAACTGTTTGCGGGAGTGAATCTGGCGGTTATTTACGGTATTGGTCTGATCCTGCTGGCGATCCTCTTGGCGGTAATTTACGCCTTCTTGGCAAGACCCGACCCACAGGAACCGACTGAGGCAGCCGAGATCTGACCGACGGGCGGTCGTTTCCTAATCAAAGGTTTTTGATCCGATTTTCCAAAAAAGCCGGTTTCATCCGAACATGAACCGGTGAGATGGGGTTGATATGACCATTGCCATTTTTCTGTTTTTCGTTTTTTTCACGCTGGGTCTTTCCTGGTGGTTGGGACGCCGGGCCAAAACGGCTTCGGGGTATTTTGCTGCCCATGGACAAGTCGGATGGTTTGTCAACGGGATCGCCTTTGCAGGAGATTACCTGTCAGCCGCCTCGTTTCTGGGCATTTGTGGAATGATTGCTTTTTACGGGTATGACGGATTTTTGTATTCGATCGGATTTCTCGCAGGGTGGGTGGTCGCATTATTCGTAATCGCGGAACCGATTCGCAAACTGGGCAAGTTCACGTTTGCCGATGCGTTAAGCGCCAAGTTCAGCAACTCTCGAGGGATTACACTCGCGGCTGCAATTTCCACACTCATCGTGAGCGTTTTCTATCTCATCCCACAAATGGTCGGTGCCGGTTCATTAATCAAACCGTTGCTCGGACTCGAACATCACTGGGGAGTACTTCTGGTCGGAAGTGTGGTGATCACGATCGTTGTCACTGCCGGGATGGTCAGCACCACATGGGTGCAATTCATCAAAGGTTCGATGTTAGTGGTTTTCTGTGCCATTTTGGTGGTGGCGATTCTCGCAAACGGGGTCCGAAAGATCGACGGGTTTGACAAAAACGCTTTCATAGAGAACACACCTCCCGGAAAAAAATCTCCTCCCATTCTGGTCAATAATCCCGGACCTGATGGCGCGGTCGGTCCGTTGGAGTATATCAGGACATTTTCTGATTCGACTTTTGAACAATATTCACGCCCCGCCAAGACCACCGATCGTTTGCCGGAGCTGACCGGTCCGACCGTTGTGCAAGGAAGTTCATTACTGTTACCGGGAGGGTATTTCAGCGGAGTACGGTCTGAGAAATGGATCGATCGAATGGATTTTGTCTCTCTGATGCTGGCACTTTTTTGCGGTACGGCGGCTTTGCCTCATATTTTGATCCGTTACTACACCGTCAAAGACCCCACAGCCGCACGCAAAAGTACCGTCGTCGGAATCATGTCCATCGGGTTCTTTTATCTGTTGACGCTGTACATCGGTCTAGGCGCAATGGTCAGCGGAAACACCGACCCGAGGGACAGCAACATGTCTGCCCCGCTTTTGGCGAAAGTTTTCGGGGCATTTCCTTTTGCGTTGATCTCGGCTATCGCGTTTACAACCGTGTTGGGAACGGTTTCCGGATTGATTCTTGCAGCTTCCGGCGCAGTAGCCCATGACCTGATCGAAGTCGTTGGAAAAAGGAAGCTCAAGGATCATGCCAAAGTCGGAGCCGCCAAGGTCGCCGCCTTGACCGTCGGCGTGATTGCGGTGATCCTGGGCATCCTGTTCAAAGATTTTAACGCCAGTTTTCTCGTCGGTTGGGCGTTCAATATCGCCGCTAGTGCCAACCTCCCCGCGATCGTGATGATCCTTTTCTGGAAAGGTACCACACGCCAAGGAGTCATCGCCTCCATTCTGACGGGATTAATCACGTCGCTGGCATGGCTTTTGCTAAGTGGTCCTGCTTTCAAGGAAATCTACAAACTCAACCCGGCAGACGCGATTGTCCCATTCAGTCAGCCTGGACTCGTGACGATTCCACTGGCTTTTATCACCCTGATAATCGTTTCTCATTTGACCCGAAGACGAGAACCAATCACGAACTGAACGCGACTTTCTACGTCGGATTCATACAATGCCTTGCGGAAATGGCTAAACCGCGGAATGACCGGATCGATTACCTGCAATACCTAGCGTTGCGGGTCGTTCATATGATGATGCATTGCTGGCCTGTTCAATGGAACCTCAGGCTCGCGCAATACATCGGGGATGTGCTTTTTTATCTGGACGCCAAGCACCGCAAACGGGCGATGCACAACCTGACCCGGTCTTTTCCTCATTATTCCCAAGCCAAAGTGGCTCGCTTGGCACGCGAGTCCATGCGTCAGACGATCATGCTGTTCGTCGAGGTACTTTTCACTACCCGACTGATCCGTATTGACACCTTCACCCGACACGTCCGACTGGGAGATTTTCGACAGACGCTTGGGTTACTGATGGATCGTCATCGAGGACTCATTATGCTCACCGGACACTACGGGAACTGGGAAATACTCGGTTACGTATTGGCCACTCTTGGTTTTCCGACGGTTTCGGTCGCTAGACCCTTGGACAATCCGTATGTCAATCAGTGGTTGCTGGGGGTTCGCGAAAAAAAAGGTCAGAGGATCGTCGATAAAAAGGGGGCAACCCAAGACATCACACGCACCCTTGAACAACACGGGACGGTCGCTTTTATTGCTGATCAAAATGCCGGGCCCAAGGGTATTTTCGTGGATTTCTTTGGACGAAAAGCCAGTACCTACAAATCGATCGGCCTCTTGGCCATGCAGTATGATGTCCCAATTATCATCGGGTATGCCCGTCGGATCGGAACTTCATTTCGGTTCGAGGTGGGGACACAGGACATTATCTATCCCCAGGACTGGAAAAATCAGGACCAGCCCCTTTATTACATCACCCAAAGGTACACCAAAGCCATTGAGAACTTTGTTTCGGCAGAGCCGGGACAGTATTTGTGGATCCATCGTCGCTGGAAAACCCGTCCGAAAGGCGAAGCCCCCGAACAATACGATTAAGACGCAACGGTCATGGATTCATTTATTAATTCGTAGTACCCAGTCCATCATTCGGCTGGTACGAAGATCGGGATGAAAAATGCGTTTGTCCACGACATACCGAATATCCAGCTCATCCGCGATCCGACGAACCGGTCCGTCATCGGGGGTTAATAAGCAGTCCCCTGAAAATTCCATAGGCAGATGCAAGTTGCCTATTTCCGCAGCCAACCGTAAAGCTTGTTCGACCCCCGAAGGATAAAAAACCAGAACTTCAATCGGACGAACACGGACCGCAATCCTCGGGTTCACACTGATCAGATCAAGATGGCGAAGTCGAACCCCCCGCGGAAGCAAAATTCGGACAGAATGACCTTTTTGCGAAACCAGTTTCAGTGCACGACGGGTTGTTTGCAGAGCCGGAACCTCGACCCAATCAACGGTCGTATCTTGTTCAGTTACTTTTCCGAGGATCCGTTCACAGAGCATCTGAACTCCTGAAACCGATTCTCTAAGAACCCGAGATATTCTCTCAATCCGTCCGGGTTTCGGCTACTCGTCGCAATGATTTTCATACCAGGACGAACTCGCTGAACGGACCGCTCTGCCTCGGCGTAATCAAACCCTACCGCATCGGCCAAATCCGTTTTGGTCAAAACAGCCACATCGGCCGTGTTGAAAATCGTGGGGTATTTCAGAGGTTTGTCTTCACCTTCTGTGGTCGACAATAATACAAACCGAAGATGCTCCCCGAGATCGTAACTCGACGGACAAACCAAGTTCCCGACATTCTCAATAAATAAAATGTCCAACGCCCGCAGGTCCCAGCCTTTTAGCGCTTCTGCGATCATGGCCGCTTCGAGGTGACAGACCGTACCCGTAACAATCTGTCGCACCGGAACACCTGATTCGGCCAGACGTTTGGCATCATTCTCGGTCGCCAGATCACCTACCAACGCTGCCACACGATAACGGGACGACAACTCCGTCAAAGTTTTTTGAAGCAACGTTGTTTTTCCCGCTCCGGGACTCGACACCAAGCTGACCACGAACGTACCCGTCTGAACGAATTGTCGTCTCAGATCTCGTGCAATTCGATCATTGTCCTTGAGAATTCGCGTTCGAACTTCAAGAATACGAGGCTGATTCATCTGAACTTTCCAATCGGTTCACTTGAGGTCTAGGACGTTTCAATTCTTATGACATCCAGCTCTCGACCACGCACAATATCAATGTTCGAAGAACCACAATTCGGACACAATAAACCATCCGGAGGCACCTGACATATTCGCTCACAGACAGAACAATGGACACTTACAGGAACATAAAAAATACTCAATCGGCAATCTTGTAAAGGCGTGTTAGAAGCAGCCTTCACGAATGCGGTTTGGAGTGCTTCAGGAACGACCCCGCTGAGGGCACCGACCTCGACCGTCACACTCAGTGCTTTATCCGCATTTTCACGAATAAGCGTTTCGGTAATAACATCGATCAGGCTCATCGCGATCGACAATTCATGCATTACGGTATGATACGAGGCAACGTGGCTGATTTCGACACCCCTCAGAATCCTGCTTGCATCGACGATTCTTCTCCGAAGGAAGTTTGTCCTTGGCTGATTTGGCAACTTATCGATTCCGCTTTTCCGGTCGGTGCTTTTGTACACTCCGGTGGTCTCGAATCAGCCGTCCAGTTGGGACAGGTCCGTGATCCACAAGATGTTGCGACTTATATCTCCACGAGCCTGCGATCCAACGCGACATTATTCGGTCCTGTAATCGTTAAGGTTCTTCAGTCACCCGATCAATACATCGAAATTGACGCCTTTTTAGACGTTTCGTTCCGGAATCCCATTCCCAACCAGGCTTCTCGTAGTCAAGGTCAGGCATTTTTATACACCGCGTATGAAATTTGGTCGGATCCCTTTCTTCTACAAGCGAAAAAACGATTACAGAACAAACAGTGGTATGGACACCTCCCCATAAGCTTTGGTCTGGTCTGTAAAGTACTGCAGATGGATGTCATCAAGACCGTTGATGCCTTTTTGTTTTGTCAGATGAGAGGCATGATTTCCGCAGCCGTGCGTCTGGGGGTGATCGGTTCCCGACAAGCACAGAAAGTGCAAAACAAACTGTCGATCCATCGGGATCAATGGTTATCCATTTCCCTTCAGACTCCGTTTGAAGATATTGCTCAAACCGCCCCCTTGATTGAAATACTCCAGGCACAACATGAAAAACTCTTTTCCCGAATTTTTGTCAGTTAATTGACATTCGAGTTTTTCGATTTGCGGAGATATCAGGGGGTTTTCTGATTTTCGGAAAGTTTTTTCGTGTAGTATATGATGATCCTCAACGCCGCAATGAAGAGTGCCACAAAATGAGTCTAAGCGACCAACCTCACCGTCATGAAGAAATGGATTCTCCCGGTCGATTCGAATACCGTCCGCGGATCCGTCCGGATCGAGACTTCACACAACGCGCCTTTACAGTTGGTGTCGGTGGGCCGGTCGGATCGGGCAAAACGGCATTGATGCTGCAACTTTGTCGGGCGTTACGAAACGACTTAAATCTGTGCGTCGTTACGAACGATATTTTCACGCAGGAAGATGGTGAGTTTCTGATTCGTCATCAGGCGTTGGATGCCGATCGAATCCGGGCGGTGGAAACCGGGGGATGTCCTCACGCCGCGATCCGAGAGGATATCGCTGCTAACCTGTTGGCTTTAGAGGATTTACACGAGCGTTTTCGCCCCGATCTTTTGCTGATCGAATCCGGAGGAGACAACCTTGCGGCCGATTTTTCCCGAGAGTTGGCCGATTACACGATTTACGTGATCGATGTGGCTGGGGGAGATAAAGTCCCCCGAAAAGGCGGACCCGGAATCACTCAGTCAGACCTTTTGGTAATCAACAAAACCGATCTAGCCCAAGCGGTCGGGGCGGATCTGTCAGTCATGGATCGCGACGCCCGTCGTGTACGTGGAAACGGTCCGGTAGTCTTTGCACAAATCAAACATGGTAAAGGAATCGACCAAATCATATCGCACGTAATTCATGCCAAGAAACAGTTCGTCGGTCGATAATTCATCTTTGCAAATTTCATTGCCTAAGAATCAATCGCTTAACCCATCTTAGGACCATTTTGCGCACCAACTGGGCACATCCCCGGCGGAGTGGCAAGATTCATCGGTACATTTCTTGTCTTAATACTGATGGGGTAAGGGATTATTTGACCATTCCGTATCGGACGACCTATTCCCGAATCGATTGGCATCAACTTTGCTAACTGTCTTTGGCGTAGAGGAATGTGCGACACCTCTATCGATGTGTTTGCGTGTGCAGACAGGGACAGGTCCGGTCCTGATCGAACTCGTCGGATCACCAAGACGATTCTCGTCTTATCCTGGAAGGAGTATTCATGAACGTTCTTTCTCGAACAGGTTTTCTGCGAAAAACTTGTCTGGCGTTAGCGGCTTCAGCTGTCGTATCGTTCCTAGGCAGCTCCAGTCATGCTGCTGAAACCAAGTATAGTTTCTCCGCCGGTTTGGATTTCACTTCGCATTTCATTTCATTTGGTGCCGACGTCTGGGGAGGAGGCGACAGCTTTTCGCCCTTCTCAGCAAAGTCGACTGTCTTCGGATATGGGACATTGAGTGCCGAGTTTACGGACCAGATTTCCGCCTTTGTGAACATCTGGTCCGATTTGAATGACAATGTTGATTCTGCCATCGGGGGTCCGATCCAAGAAGTGGATTTTAATGTCGGTGTAACCTACACGCTGGAAAAGTTCAGTTTCACACTCACTCACAATTACTGGTTGTATGCCGGTGACAACGAAAATGCCGTTGAATTGGCCGTCGCATACGATGATTCGGAACTGTGGGGTGGTAAATTTGCATTAAATCCATCGGCGTTGATCCACTACCGCTACGAAGGACAATCCGGTCAAGAAGAATGCGCGGTTATCCAACTGGGTGTGGCGCCCACCGTCTATACCTTCATGGAAGAATCCGATTACCCGATTTCCATCAGTGTTCCCGCAGCCGTTGCCTTCTTCACTGATGATTATCAGGGAGGAGATAGCGGTTTCGGATACGCAAATATCGGCGTCAAAGCCAGCGTGCCCTTGGCGTTCATTCCCCCCGAATACGGAGCCTGGAGCGCCGGGGCCAGTGTCACCTACTGGTTTACACCCGACGACGCCATTCCCGGAAACCCGGAGGAATCCTTTGTCGTAACCGCACTGTCTGTCGGTTTTAGCTATTGATTCTTTTGGGAACGGTACTGCCCTTATACAGCAGTGCCGTTCCTGTTTCACTTAAAACGAGTCACAGTCTTGATGTCCAGGATCCGTATCGCCCGGTCTTAGGACATTGATTAACCGAAGAATATTTTTTTGGAGTTCAACCCAATATGTTTAGTCCATTCAGGAAAATCACCAGCAAGATCACGATGGCTTTAGCAGCCTGTGGATTGCTCATCACAAACGTCCAAGCGGAAGATACTGTTAAAATTGGGGTACTGCATTCATTGTCCGGAACGATGGCCATTTCAGAAACATCTCTGAGAGATGTCGTCTTGATGGCCGTGGAGGAAATCAATGCGTCGGGGGGTGTCACCGTCGGAGGCAAGACTTACAAAATCGAACCCGTGGTTGTAGATCCTGCCTCGGATTGGCCTTTGTTTGCCGAAAAAGCCAAAGAGCTGATCAATACTCACAAGGTCGCAGTAACTTTCGGTTGTTGGACTTCGGTAAGCCGGAAAAGCTGTCTACCCGTTTTTTGAAGAATATAACAGTCTGTTGTTTTACCCGGTGCAGTATGAGGGTGAAGAACAATCTCTGAATGTTTTTTATACCGGTGCCACCCCGAACCAGCAGCTAGTCCCGGCTGCGGAGTACGCCATCAAGGAACTTGGTGCCAAGAAGTTTTATCTCTTGGGAACGGATTACGTCTTCCCCAGAACCGCGAATAAAGTTCTCAAGGCTTATCTATTGAAAAATGGGGTGCCTGAATCCAACATCATGGAAGAGTACACCCCCTTCGGTCACAAGGATTATCAGGACGATCGTTAACAAGATCAAAACATTCGCTTCCAGCGGAGACGCCGTAGTGCTTTCGACCATTAACGGCGATTCTAATGTCCCGTTCTACACCGAGTTTGCCAATCAAGGACTCACCGCCAAAGACTGCCCGATCATCGCGTTCAGCGTGGCCGAAGATGAACTTCGCGCCATGGATACCAGCAAGCTGGTTGGACACTTGGCTGCATGGAATTACTTCCAGTCGATCGATACCCCGGAAAACAAAAAGTTCGTCCAAGCCTTCAAAGACTATTGCGAACGCAACAAACTCCCTGGGGGCAAAGACCGGGTCACCGATGACCCCATCGAAGCCGCTTACTTCGGGGTCTATGTCTGGAAGGCTGCTGCGGAAAAAGCCGGCACCTTCGACGTCGATGCCGTCCGACAAGCCGTCTATGGAATGGATTTCGATGCACCGGGCGGCCCGAAAAAAATGCACGAATCTAATCAACACACTTATAAACCCGTTTACATCGGCGAAATTCTCAAAGACGGACAGTTTAAGATCATCTGGAAATCCGATGGACTTGTCGAACCCGATTCTTATAGCAAACTGCTCTGGACTCCCGAAGAATTGGCTGCAAAAAAACCCACTGGAGGACCCAAGAAATAATTCCCAGCAACGATCAGGTTGACCCAAAACCAGCCGATTTATGGCTAACCCCATAAGTCGGCTTTCAAAACCAGGCGGCGTGAGGACAACTTTCGAGGAGATCTGTAATGCATTTTTGCAGGATTTATTCCCAATCCTTGCTTTTGGTTCTGTTTCTGTTCCTTTTTCTACCTTTTCTTCATGCCCAGGACATCACCGACACGACGCAAAACCCGGTCGAGCAGCAAATCCGATCACTCCTCCCGGAACTTGCAAGTCGTTCTACGGGTACACCCGCTTTTGAAAAGCTTGTGGCGATGCGGGATCCCAAGGTTGTGAACGTCTTCAAACACATCGAAGCCAATCGACTGTATCTCTACAAGGGGCAAATCGTCGTTGTCTATCCTTCTGACGACGGACAAAAATCTATCTATGACCTGTTTGTTGAACTCGACGAAAACGATCAACCGCTGGGAAATCCGATCGAAACTGTCCCCCGCGATACGATCAGTGAACAAAACGTTCTCTCGGTCGCGCGTCCCATTCAGAGAGATATCTCTAACTCGCTTCGTGTTCTGGCACTGAAGCTAACAGACCCCCGCCTCCGAATCGCTGCAGCCCGGGAACTCGGAAACAAACGACAAATCAACGCCCTTGAAGAACTCCGACGAATCAGTCAACAGGACCCCGATGCTCGCGTCCGACGTGAAGCCCAGGCGAGTGTTGCGATGATCGTTTTGTCCGGTCAGATCCCTTCGATCTCCGAAGAAGAAAGGATCCAAGCCGCAGAGCAACTCGGAACGCTCAGCGTTGTTCGAAGCCTCCCAGTACTCCAGGAACGAGCCGCCGCCAAAGATCTAGCACCCCAGGAAGCCTCCGCTATCCACCAAGCCGAATCGAAGATTCGTCGTCATCTTTTTATCACCGACTGGATCAAAAACCTGTTCTATGGATTGAGTGCCGGTTCTATTTTTGTCCTTCTGGCGCTGGGGTTGGCGATCACCTTCGGACTGATGGGGGTGATCAATATGGCTCATGGAGAAATGCTGATGATCGGCGCGATCACGACATGGGCCTGTTTTGAGTTTATCAGTCCGTTATTACCCCCTTCTTACTTTGATTGGTACTATGTCATCGCATTTCCACTCTCGTTTTTGGTGGCCGCACTGGCGGGACTGCTGATTGAAGTCACCGTTATCCGTCATCTTTACAAACGACCTCTGGACTCGTTACTAGCCACGATCGGTATCAGCTACATCCTGATTCAGGCAGTGCGCCTGTGGAAAGGTGATAACCTGGGGATGCGCGGCCCGTCCTGGGCCGGGGGTAGCTGGGAAATCTATCCGGATATCTCTCTGGCACATAACCGGCTTTTTCTGATCGGTTTGTCCGTGTTCTGTATTGTTCTGGTCATTGCCCTGTTTCGTTTTACACGGATCGGATTGATGATACGCGCGACCGTACAAAATCGGGAAATGGCGCAGGCCTTGGGTGTCAATACGCGCTTTGTGGACATGTTCACTTTCTCTTTTGGCGCCGGACTGGCAGGTCTGGCAGGATACGGAATCGTTCTAACGTCCAATCCCACACCCGAAATGGGACAAGCTTACATAGTCAAAACATTTTTAACCGTGGTCGTAGGCGGTGTTGGCAAACTGGCCGGTGTCATCTGTGCGGGTATGGGTCTGGGATTTATCGAAAAAATCCTCGAACCCCTGACACTGATCGAAAAACCGATCCGGTTGTTTGATGCCACTTGGGCTCAGGTAGCCACTCTGGTACTGGTCGTGCTGTTCATACAACGTCGTCCCGGAGGGTTGTTTCCGGACAAGGGACGAATGGCTGATCAAGCCGATAGCACATCATCGACTTATGGACAAACCTCTCTAAAGACAGATTTTGTTTTAGGAACGATTCTGATTCTGATCGGTCTGGGGCTGGTCCCGATTCTTTACAGCCAGGAACTCCTGAGTCTAGAGTTTGTGAATAAGCTTGGTTACGTTGTCGCGTTTGCGATCTGTGCGATCGGGCTGGATCTCATCTGGGGGTATATCGGGGTCCTGAGCCTGTGTCAGTTTCTCTTTTTCGCACTGGGGGGATACTGCATGGGACTGTATCTGATCAACTACGGGCCCAAAGCCCCCGACGGGATTCCGCAAGCTTTATCCGTCGTCATGAGCGACGTGGGAAGTCGATCGGCTCCGTGGTTCCTGAGTTTTTTTGAATCATTTCCTCTGTCATTGCTTCTGGGTCTCGTGTTGCCCGGGGGGTTGGCACTGATCATCGGATTAACCACATTTCGGAGTCGTGTCCGGGGGGTTTATTTTTCGATCCTAACACAAGCCATCACCGTAGCGGTCTGGTTGGTATTTCAGAAAAATGAGTTGAAACTTGGGGGAACCAATGGTTTAACGAATTTTACGAATATTTTGGGGTTCCAGATTGCAGGGAATCCCGAGTTAGGACCTTTCCAACAAACCCGATTTTGGCTTTATGTCGTGTCGGTGATCCTCCTGCTGGTAGCTGTCGGTCTGACGAAACTTCTGGTTCAGTCAGGGTTCGGACGCGTGTTGTTGGCGATTCGGGATGACGAAACTCGTCTGAGATTCGTGGGCTATCAGACCTGGGCGTATAAGACCGCGGCATTTACACTGGCTGCGATTCTGGGAGCTCTCGGAGGAATGTTGTATGCCCCCCAAAAGGGAATTATCACTCCCCGAGATATGGCAGCCGGGGCTTCGATTCTGGTTGTTGCCTGGGTCGCGGTGGGAGGCAGGGGAACGATCTGGGGGGGCTGTGATAGGGGCGATTTGTGTCAGTCTACTTTACGATTTCATCACCAGCTGGAAACCGGAATACTGGCTTTTTGTCTTCGGCGGTCTGTTTATTCTAGTGCCACTATTCTTTCCAGGAGGGATCATGGGCATTCCCCGAATGCTCCAGACGAGATTCCGCGTTGCAAACCGTCCGACGAGAAAGATCGTATTGTCTGGTTCTGTAACAAGCACGGGAGGCCATTGATATGACAGATATCTCCGTCCTCCAGGACGATATTCACCAGTACAACTACCGGATCGAAGGACCCCGTCACAGCCAACTCTGGTCCAAAAGATATATTCTGTTCTTACAAGACATCACCTGCGTTTTTGACGGTTACAAAGCGTTGGACATTCCGGATCTAGGTGTCGGACACAACGAACTACGTGTTGTGGTTGGTCCCAATGGGGCCGGAAAGACCACGATGTGTGATGTAATTTCCGGTCTCACCAACCCGACAACGGGGTCGAGTCTTTTTTGCGGGGCAAGACATCTCCGCACTTTCTGACACTAAACGCGCCCAACTGGGGATCGGACGTAAGTTCCAGATCCCCAATGTATTCGATTCATTAACGGTATGGGAGAACATGTTACTGGCTCTACCCAACCCGGCGAGACAGATCGGATCGCCCGAATGGATGACCGATCGGATGAAAACAACTCGGGCTAACGGAATTGCTGTCGTCGGAATGCTCAAACTCATCAGTGTTTTGAGGAACATGGGGGGAAAAGCGGATACGGAGCAAACCGATCGAATCCATTCCATTCTCAAAAGGGTCCGATTATACGACCACCTTCACACGCCCGCCCGGGCATTAAGTCACGGACAAAGACAATGGCTTGCTATCAGCAAACTGATTATTTCGAATCCCAAACTGCTTTTGGTGGATGAGCCTGCTGCGGGGCTAACCGATCAAGAAACCGAACTGACTGCCGAACTGCTGCTGGAATTGAAAGGTTCTCACACGATCATCGTTATCGAACATGATATGGATTTTGTCAGGAGGCTGAACTCCCGTGTAACGGTCCTGGACAACGGCAAAGTCCTTGCCGAAGGCTCCCTGGATGAAGTTTCGGCTGATCCACAAGTAATCGAAGCGTATTTAGGACGATGAAAGATATCGGAAACCCCAAACTAATCAGATTTTCATTTTGCGAAGACGTGACATGCTTGTTATCGAATCCCTCAACTTTTCGTATGGTCATGTGCAAACCCTTTACGATATTTCAATGGTGATGCGTCCCGGGAGCATCACCGCAATCATGGGACGCAACGGGGTCGGCAAAACAACTCTCATCCGAAATATCGCTGGCTTGGCCAGATGTCAGTCGGGAAACATTCGGATCGGTGAAACGGAATTGACCTCTCTTCCCCCCCACGCACGTGCTCGCAAGGGAATAGGCCTAGTTCCCCAGGGCAGGCAGATCTTTCCCAAACTCACGGTCGAAGAAAATATTCAAATTGGTTTGCAGGCCAGAAAAGACACGATTAAAAAAGTTCCTGAGGAAATCTACGAAATGTTTCCGATTCTGGCCCAATTTCGTTCACGATATGGAGGAGATCTGTCCGGAGGCCAGCAACAGCAACTGGCTATTGCACGAGCCCTAGCGGGAGATCCGCAAGTACTTCTTTTAGACGAACCGACAGAAGGAATTCAACCGAACATTATTCAATCGATCGGGGGAATCCTGCAACAGTTGGCCCGGACTAAAAGCATGACGATCGTCCTGGTCGAGCAATACCTGGATTTTGTGAAGAAAATCACCAACTATTTTTACGTTCTCAATCGAGGCAGAGTGGTAGCAGGCGGAGAAACGAAGGATTTATCAGAGGAGATTATTTCGTTACATCTAAAAGTCTGAACAGGAGCAAGACATGAACATACTGGCGCATGCCGGACATGATCACTCGGGAATAGTCAGTGGACTTCTGCACCCGTTGGGAGGTATTGACCATCTGTTGGCCATGCTGGCTGTGGGAATTATCGCGTCAAAAGCAGGAAAGCATTGGGTATGGACTGTTCCATTGACATTCGTCTGCAGCATGATTGTAGGAGCTTTTCTCGGAAGAACAGGAATGTTTGTCTCGGAATGGGTCACGGAATCGCTCATTGCTTGTTCGGTGATTGCTTTCGGATTGTATATAGCTTTGAACATTGAATCCGTTTTGCCCATGCATTGGGTGATCGGCGTCGTTGGTCTGTTCGGGATCTTTCATGGTGCTGCGCACGGAGCAGAAATGCCGACTGAAAACTCGATCCTGGGTTATTTCACCGGATTTACTCTTTCCACGATTCAGCTTCATCTTGCGGGCATCGTCGTTGGTGTTGGGTTAGCCCGCTGGCAGGCCAACGTCGTTCTGCGGGGAGTGGGGGGAATCATGGTCGTGCTGGGGAGTTTTATCCTTGTGGGAATTTTATAAACGAACACCGAATGCGAGACAGATCCGCCAATCTTATTTCGACAACTACGAGATGGTGCGGAGATGTTCTTTGTCGTCGGGTTGCCGAAAGATCCACTCTGGTCAATCTGTATTCCACTGCTCCGCTTAAGTTAATCGGTACTTCTCCCGTGGGCCAAGCCGCTCACGTTGTTCTCAGCAGCTTCGGTGGAGGAATGGTCAGTGGTGATGTTGTTCCACTTCGTTTCAGAATTGATCCCGATGCTTGTTGTGTTGTGACAACTCAGTCATCGAGTAAGGTCTATAAAAGTACCGGGAAAACGTGCATTCAGTCTCTTAATGCCGGTTTGAAGGATCGAGCCTTCTTGTTGTGGCTTCCCGATCCTCTGGTTTGCTATGCCGGATCACGGTATGAGCAATTTCAACGATTTGATCTAAACCCTACGTCCGATCTTGTTCTGCTTGACTGGTTAACCAGCGGTCGATGGAATCGAAACGAACGATGGGCGTTTGAATCCGTTCTAACCCGTACCGAGTTGTATCTTGACGGAAAACTTTTCCTTCGCGAAAGCTTTCGGCTGGAAGAACTGGACAACCTCAAGATGAGGTTCGGGCATTTTAATTGCTTCGCGACATTTATTGCGGTCGGACCTCGATTGAAGGCCTTGGTTCAACAGATACAGAACTTGTGGAAAGACCAATCCGTCCAGCCTGGAGCGAAAGTGTTACTTAATTTGTGTCCCCTGGAACACGGGGTAATGATTCGCATGATGGGTTCCAACGTACAATCAGTTCAAAGTATGATCCGTCCGTTGATAGGTTCACTTACAGATGTGATAGGTGGTAATCCCTGGTCAAGAAAATGGTAATCAGGACAGACATATGCATTTATCTCCTCGTGATATCGACAAGTTACTGCTTCACAATGCAGGGTATCTGGCCCAAAAGCGTCTGGCCCGAGGGGTAAAGCTGAATTACCCTGAGAGTGTTGCACTGATAGCAACCCAGATACTTGAGTTTATCCGGGACGGGAAGCGGGTTGCCGAATGCATGCGGCTGGGCAGGCAATTGTTGGGACGTCGACAGGTCATGCCGGGAGTTCCTGAAATGATTCATGACGTTCAGGTTGAAGGAACTTTTCCGGATGGTTCCAAGCTCGTAACCGTCCACGAACCCATTTGTGAAGAAAATGGAGATCTCTCGTTGGCTTTGTACGGTTCGTTTCTGCCTGTTCCAGACATGTCATTATTCGGTGCAAATGTAAGTGAACCCGTCCCCGGACAATATGAGGTGGCAGACGGGCAAATCGAGCTGAATACTGACCGTGAATGGATTACTTTGGACGTAACCAACACGGGTGATCGCCCGATACAGGTAGGTAGTCACTACCATTTCGGGGAAACCAATCCCGAACTTAAGTTCGACCGACAACTGGCCGAGGGAAAACGTTTAGACATTCCGGCGGGAACCGCAATTCGATTCGAACCCGGCGAAATCAAAACGGTAACCCTTGTCAGAATCGCAGGCAACCAGAAAGTCACCGGTGGAAATCGGTTTTCATCGGGCGTTCAGCGACAAGAATAATCTGTCAACCACAACGTGAATTATGCCATTCAAAATTGATCGACATGTTTATGCGGATATGTACGGTCCAACGACCGGAGACAAGATTCGCCTCGGAGATACTTCGCTGATTCTGGAAGTTGAAAAGGACTTCACTCATTATGGTGATGAGTGCAAGTTCGGAGGCGGGAAGGTTCTACGCGAAGGTATGGGTCAGGCCACTAATGTCCCTGATGCCGAAGCACTGGATCTACTGATCACCAACGCCCTGATTGTGGATTACACGGGCATATACAAAGCCGACATCGGAATCAAAAAAGGTCGGATCGTGGGTATCGGGAAATCAGGCAACCCCGACGTCATGGCGGGGGTAACTCCCGGAATGATTGCCGGCGTCACGACGGAGGTCATCGCCGGCGAGGGCTTGATTGTCACAGCCGGTGGTATTGATGCGCACATTCACTTTATCTGTCCCCAACAGACCGATGAAGCCATTGCGTCCGGACTCACCACGATGCTAGGAGGCGGTACCGGACCTGCCACCGGAACGGCTGCGACCACGTGCACGCCGGGACAATTCAATATTCAGATGATGATCGAGGCAACGGACGCTTTTCCCCTGAACTTCGGTTTCACCGGAAAAGGAAATGATGCGGGTCCGCGAGGATTAGTTGATCAGATTCTGGCGGGAGCCTGCGGGTTAAAATTGCACGAGGATTGGGGCACTACTCCTGCCGCGATCGATTCATGTCTTTCGGTAGCTGATGAATATGATATTCAGGTCACGATCCATACCGATACCCTCAATGAGAGCGGGTTTGTGGAACACACGATTGCCGCTTTTAAAGGTCGTACGATCCACAGTTATCATACCGAGGGTGCAGGGGGTGGTCATGCTCCTGACATCATCCGGCTGTGTGGCGAACCCAACGTCATCCCGTCTTCCACAAATCCGACGCGACCTTACACGATCAACACCATTGATGAGCACCTGGACATGCTCATGGTATGCCATCACCTGGATCCTTCCCTGCAGGAAGACGTCGCTTTTGCGGAATCACGAATTCGGGGCGAGACAATCGCTGCCGAAGATATTCTTCATGACCTGGGCGCTTTAAGTATCATCAGTTCTGATTCGCAGGCGATGGGGCGGGTTGGCGAGGTAATTACCCGAACGTGGCAAACCGCCAGCAAAATGAAAGACCAAAGAGGACCTTTGGATCAGGATCGTCAAACCGGTAATGACAATTATCGCATCAAGCGGTATATCGCGAAATACACCATCAATCCTGCGATTGCTCACGGAATGTCACAGCACATTGGTTCGATCGAAGTCGGAAAGCTCGCAGACCTTGTCCTTTGGAAACCCGCGTTTTTCGGAATCAAACCGGAGATGGTTATCAAAGGCGGGATCATCGCGTGGGCCCAAATGGGTGATCCCAATGCCAGCATCCCCACTCCTCAACCGGTGTATATGCGACCGCAGTTTGGTGCCTTCGGCGTTGCACGAGGAACCGCCTGTATCACCTTTGTTTCGAGTGCAGGAATGGAACAAGTCAAGAATTACCGCCTTGAGCGTCAAGTTCTGCCCGTTTCTGGTTGCCGTCGGGTTGGGAAGAAGGATATGAAATTGAACAATTACACCCCTCGGATCAGTGTCGATCCGGAGACCTATATTGTTACGATCGATGGAACTGCCCTTCAATGTGATCCTGCTTACAAACTCCCTTTGGCACAACGATACTGTCTTTTTTGAACAACACCCCGATCACAGCATCTCCGTTTGTTAGCCAGTACAAAGCATTTGCGGTAGAAACCAAGAATCGAAGCATTCCGATTCGACTCTCGGTTCCATGGCTGCATTTGACAAAATGCTTGTAAGGGTTGATATCAGAAACTTACATTGCTGTCATGTCACATATTTCGAGCACAACCCCCGATCGATCGGGCATCGGCGCGTTACGTCTTGCTGCGATCGACATCGGATCCAACTCGGTCCATATGATTGTCGCCCAAGCCGACAGCGACGGTGCAGTAACGGCGCTCTGGCGGGTCAAGGAAATGGTAGGACTGGGTCGTATCAGCTTCCCCTCGAACGAGTTGTCCAAACAAGCCATGGACCGCGCTATTGCGTCCCTGGCTCGGATGAAACAAGCCGCCACCCAACGACAGGCCGAGAAAATCGTCGCCGTCGCCACCAGCGCCATCCGTGAAGCCCGTAACGGTGGAGATCTCATCGAAAGGATCAAACGAGAACTCAAGTTGTACGTCAAAGTCATCTCCGCCCGGGAAGAAGCACGTCTGATTTACCTGGGCGTCCGTGCATCACGGGATCTGGGAAACAAACCCCATCTGATCATCGATATCGGGGGCGGAAGTGTTGAGTTCATCGTTGCAACCGCTCGTGAAGCCAGACTTCTGGAAAGTCGAAAGCTTGGTGCGGCCCGAATGACCGCCCAATTCGTCCATTCCGATCCGATCAGCAAACAGGATCTGCGTAATCTGAGGGATCACTACGAACAAACGCTTCGTCCGCTGGTCGCCCGTATTCAGAAGCTTAAACCCGTGACCTGTCTTGGAACCAGCGGGACTCTGGAAAATATCGCTCTACTTTGCGGTAACGAACAACGTATCGTCGCCGATCGTCTTTCTCGTCTGGAGCAGAAGCTGATTCGCAGCACACGTGAAGACCGCGATCGGTTCCAGGGGTTGGACGACCATCGAAAGGATCAGATCACTGCAGGGGTGATTCTTGTCGGTACGTTGATGCGTATGCTAAACCTGAAACAGATCGAAATATGTGGCGCGGCCCTTCGTGAAGGCATTCTGACGGATTATCTGTCCCGGCATCGTCCGGACCTACAGATCCGGCGCGATGTACCTGATCCGAGACGTCGTTCGGTCTTGGATCTGGCCCGACGTTGTAACTGGTACGAATCTCACAGTCTTCATGTTGCAAGGTTGACATTGAGATTGTTCGACGATCTGAAATCACTTCACGGATTGGGCGAATGGGAAAGGGAGCTAATCGAATATGGTGCTCTTTTGCACGACATCGGCTGGCATATCGCACCCCAGCGACACCACAAACATAGTCAGTACCTGATTTTGAACGGGGATTTAAAAAACTTTTCATCGAAAGAGATCAAGATCATGGCTAAGATCGCGCGGTTTCACCGAAAATCAGCCCCCGATCCTGAGAAACATAAGGTGTATGCTTCACTCGACGGACACAGTCGCAGGGTCGTTCGAACCGGAGCAGCCTTGTTGCGTCTGGCAGACGGTATGGATCGAAGCCATGCCAGCGCGGTCAGCAATGTCAAAGTCAAGATAGGCAAAAAGAAGATCGCCCTTACTCTACTGAGTTCTGCCGATATACAGCTGGAAATGTGGGCGGTTCGGAAGAAACGTGAATTGTTCGAAAAAGTCTTCAAGTCCGAACTGGTTATCGAATCGCAGGTGACCCGGTCCTGAACACTCCAACCGTCTGTGTCAGCGGTTTTCAACCGTCCTGATCGTTTTATAATCGTTACTGAAGGAGCATAATTTGTCTCAAAACCTGTTGCTGCACCGTTTTAAGAATGGATTAACCCTACTGATCGAGCCGATCCGTGGGGTACGTTCGGCTGCCATGTCGTTGTTGGTTCCTTGCGGGGGGGGCAAACGATCCGCTGAACAAATCGGGCTTGGCGATGGTTCTTTCAGAACTCACGCTTCGAGGCGCGGGTTCACGGGACAGTCGATCCTTGACCGATTATCTGGACATGCTGGGGCTTCAACGGGGCAGTACCGCGGCGATCCTGAACACTCGTTTTAATGCTTCGGCCCCGGCCGAGCAGGTTCTTAGAGCATGGCCAGTTTATGCGGATATCGTTCGACATGCTCATCTACCCGAAGACGGTTTTGAACCGGCTCGGGATCTGGCGATTCAGAACCTGGCCGGTTTGGACGACGATCCTCGGCAAAAACTCATGGTGCATTTACGGGAATGTTTTTGGCCTTGGCCGTTGGGACGCAACACGCTGGGCGTACGGTCCGAACTGGAATCGCTGACCCTTGAAGATGTCCGTGATGCTTATCGGAATCGGTATTCCCCCGACGGAACCATTCTTTCGGTTGCAGGACACATTGATCCGGATCAGATCAAGGATCTAACCGAGCAGTTTTTCGGAGACTGGACCGCTCCCAAGCCGGTCGATATTCCTGGTCCGGATCTCCGACGAAATATCCATTTTGTGGAACAAAAAAGTGAGCAGACCCATATCGGGATTGCCTATCCCACTATCACCGAAACACATCCCGATTATTATGCGGCTCGTCTGGCCATTGAAGCGCTAGCCGGTGGGATGAGCGGGCGATTATTTACCGAGATTCGAGAGAAAAAGGGCCTGGTGTATGCCGTCAGCGCCAGTTACAGTTCGCTACCGGGACATGCCGGGGTCTTTGGATACGCCGGAACGAGCAACGACCGTGCTCAGCAAACCCTGGACCAGTTCATCGTCGAATTGAAACGGTTTTCAGAGGGGATTACCGCGGATGAGCTTTCACGCGCCAAGATCGGGCTTAAAGCCAGCATCATCATGTCCGGCGAAAGCACGACCGGTCGTTCGGCTGCACTAGCGCATGATTACATTCTGCTCGGAAGATTGCGCACCATGGAAGAAATCATCCGTTCAGTGGATTCGGTTACTCTGGAGCAAGTGAACTCGTTTCTATCGACCTACCCTCCTGCCAATTTTACGATCGTGATGGTCGGTCCAAGACCTTTGAAAGTCGCGGAATAAAGCCCCCATAATCTGTTTTGGGAACGGCGCAAAAACACGCCCCGTCATCGGATCGAAGAACGGGGCGTGAGTGGTTTCGAAGCAGAGATTCTGATTATTTGTTGTCCGCAGGGGCTACCGGGGGATTGACGGTCGCACCAGCGTCCTTGTTGTTAGCAGGGGTTTGAGGTGCGGGTTTGGGTGTTTCGGTAACGGTCGGGGCTGCCGAGCTGCGAATCTGCGTCGGAAGGATCAGCACTTCTACACGACGATTGGCTTCGCGTCCTTTTTCGGTGGCGTTGCTGGCGATAGGTCGTTGGTCGGCATATCCGACAGCCCCCATTCTTTGGGGACTGACCTGCTGTTTGATCAGTTCGTCGACAACCGAAATCGCCCGGTGGGCTGACAGATACCAGTTATTTTTATGCCCTTTTTGGATGGTGACCGGGTTGGAGACGGGGGTCGAGTCGGTGTGACCTGCGACCAGCAACTCATACCCCTTAGCGTTGGGCGAATTGAGGATCTCGGCAAACTTGGTGATGACTTCCTTGGCTTTGGGTTTGAGGGTGGCATCACCGAGGTCAAAGGTAACGTCGGACTTGAACTTGACGATCCCGTTTTCGAAGGTCACGAGGTCGGGGTTGGCTGCAGCAAACTTGGATAATTCATCGGTCAGAGGGGCGGGAAGATTGCCGGCCTGTCCGGCTCGCGCGAGGGCTTCGGCATAACGTTTGTTGAGTTCGTCGATTTCCGCTTGTTTGGCCGCCAGACGCTGATTCAGGTTGTTTACCAGCCCGGTCATATCCCCACCGGCGGCATTGAGCGCGTTGATCTGGTTCTGAAGGGCCTCGGCCCGGGCACGTTGCTCTGCGGACTCGGCGCGGGCAGTGCTTAAGCCTTCTTCCAGCGCCCGATTCTCCATCTTCAACGCGTTATACCGTTCAATCGGAACACACCCTGCCAGCATCGCCAAAGAAGTAAGTCCCGACAGGATCACGAATTGTTTCATACCGTCGCCTCCATGCTGATTGTGGATCAAAGGGGTATCAATCCCACTTATGTTCTCTAATTTCCCTATTCTTCTCTAATTTGCAAGCGCAAATGGGCATCGGATATTTTTGCTGTCGCTTCCCAAGCTGTCGCAACACGTTCATGGGCGGTGGGATACGATTTTAGACGATCTGTGCTCGGGAAGGCATTGAAAAAGGTCGGCCCAGGGAAATGGTCGATTCTTCGACCGAGTAACGGGCAGGCCCGAGATCCACGATCAACACCTGGTCCTGGGTGTGATGAATGATGGAGATCAACTGTTGTTTCAGTTCGGCCAGCTCGCGGGGATTCAGTTGACAAAAGAAAACAGAAAATTGAACGTGGTCTCCCCGTGACAGAAGGGCTTCAAACACCTTGTTGCGACGCTTGTCTCCCTGTTCATCACTCGCGATGTCATAACTGACTAAATAATGTCTTCGGGTGGTCATAACGGACGTCTAACGGGTCGTCAGACTGGTAAACTGAGGTATATCCCCCCGCAACCAACGGGACAACAATCTGGCTTGGAGACGAATGACCACGCGCCAGGAACAACGATAATCAAACAACGGGTGAGTGATCAGTTGATCGAGCCTGGATTCATATGCCCGTAAAAAGGCCTTTCTGGCTTCGGATTGCATGACGCAAGCTGACCGGGTGTTTTGGAAATCCTTTTGGCTGACCATCCCGTTGTTGATGGCGGTAATCACCGCCGAGTCGACCAGTGTCGGCCGAAAGGGCTCCATCAGATCCAAGGCCAACGCAGGCCTGCCATGACGAGGCGTGTGATAAAAACCCCAATACGGGTCCAAACCCTCAGAAAGCAGTGCGATTGTAAAATCCTTTGCCAATAGCGCGTACCCGAAACTCAACAACGCGTTGACCGGATCCGTCGGAGGACGACGATTCCGGGTGGTGAAATCCCAACAGGCATCAAAATCTCTAGGTTTGAGTAATTTATGAAACTGGGAAAAATAGGCCGCTGCGATCGCGCCTTCCAATCCCAGAAGCACTTCGACGGACGAAGCCCCGGGCACCTGGTTGACGCACCGGTCGATATCCTGCAACGCCAACTGCAAACCGGAATCCGACTGAGTAATGTTTCTACGTAATAAAGTCCGCTGGTTGGCAGCTTTGTCCAGCACCAGTTGTTTGGCGAATGACAGGCAACGTTGAGGATCCTCCGCGACCCTAAACTGGGCAGCCCGGTCAAAGGCATTTCTCAACGACTGTCCGTGCGTGACCGCGTAAAACCAGTGCGAACCGGATAAATGTACGATCGGAATTGACGCCTCGGCCAGGATGTGGATGGCTTGGGCGCTGACTCCGATGTTCCCGCAGAGCACGACCTGACTGACATCCTGAAGCCGGGCTGAGGCGATCTTCTTGGATTCTTTGGTCACGGTGATCGTACCCCGGCTTGTCCCGACGCGGGCGCCATGCTCTTGCACGTATAAAGGCGTTGCGTCATCTCGGACCGGATACAACCGACGCAACGGTTGACCGTCTACGGTTAAAGGAACCGTCGTGTCTGGGGGGCTGTACTGCAATGCCAACGTCTCATCCGGCAAACAAATGGCGTTCAACGAACACCCGCGACATTTCGGAGAATCCTCCAAAGGGGGAGGCAACCGGGTCTGCACTGCTGCCAACTGCACCTCTTGAATGATCTGACGCGCGCGTGCCTCGAGTTCTGGCGTAAACGGGACCGTTACTCGTGTGCGAGATTCGGCATAGTACAAGATCCCATGATCCGACTGATAACCGGCCTCTCGAAGCAACAACCCCTGACACATCAATTGAATCTGCTCCGGTTCGTACGAACGTTCAGGGTTGTCGGGCACCCTTCCCCTTTTGGTTTCCACCGGAACTGCTTCCTGACCGTCGGACGAAACCAGATCCAGTTTGGCAGTGATTCCCAGGATCTGAGAACCTAACGGTACTGATCGAGAAATGACCGGAGGATCATCCCCGGATATCTGTTCGGTTTCGTTCGACGATGACGATTCCGTATCGGACGATGAAACTGTTCCCAACGAATCCGGTAAAGCATGATCGATCTGGTCCACCCGACGGTGCACGAGCTTGCCCTCGACCGTAAACTGGTTATCCGCCCATCGGGATTCCACGTACATCAGATGGAAGAGTCGTGGACAGTAGACGTATTCACTGACCATCCGCACGGGCAAAAGGGTCTGTTCCAGCTCTTTGGAAGCGGCGATCACTGGGTTCTGATCGATCATGGATCAATCCTCGTGAAAACAGCGAGCACAACAGATTTTTCAAAAGTGACATACCCCGATCACCAAAGCCATTTGTGAAATTTTTCCCAATCGACCCTGACAGGATGTTGTCAGCCTCTCTTCGTATGATAAGCAATCGAAAATGATCTTCTGGCGATTCCAGATTCGTCTGAATTGGTCTGGATTTTCAATCCAGTTCCGTACCGGTCGAAAAAAGTCGAAAAAACCGGTCGTAACAGCTAGTGCGCCTGTTCCGATCACTAGCACTCCACCCCTCCCAACTATTACTCCCCCACCGGTTTGGACAGCAACGGAACTAAAACCGTTCTCAAGAACATTTTCTAAGTCACCGGTCGTGACCAAACCCTCTCGTTTACCCGTCCGATACACCGGGTATATCGCGGGGTTCAGATTCCATGACGGACCGCTCATTATTAATAAGCTGCGTCGGGGCATGAATCTACGGGTGGTTAGACAACCTCACAACCTCCATGATTCCAACGCGATTCAGCTTTTTATGGGTCCATATTTATTAGGTTACATCCCCCGCGGACCCAACCGTAAGCTGGCTCGTCGTCTGGACGCTGCAGAAGTCTTGATATGTCGGATCAATCGTGTTGATCCCAACGATGTGCCTTGGCACCAAGTCGAAATCAGCATCGAATCACTTTCGATTTCCAAATCCCATTGTAGCGAAAACAATCTAGACGAGATCTCATCCCGGTCGGTCAAATCCTCCCGATTGGACGAATCTTTATGGTTCGAAACGTCGACTAAAAAGAAATCGCTCGACAGGACACTTTAAACAGTTACCCGCTCGGGTAATCGACCAGTTGCTCGATCATATCAGGCATTCGAGCTTGAAGACATCATGCCTGGTGGATTCGTCATTCACCCTATGAGGAGTGCTTGGGGTTGCCGAGACCGGACGAATCAAATATTTGCTTATGCATATTTACATGGCCCCCCTAATGAGCACCCCTGTCTTTCGTCGACTGTCGTTTTTAGACCGGTATCTGACCCCGTGGATCTTCTCGGCGATGATTTTGAGCATCGGAATCGGGTTTATTTGGACTGGCGTTCGTCACACGGTCGATTCTTCCCAGATCGGGACCACCAACATCCCAATTGCCATCGGTCTGATTCTGATGATGTACCCACCCCTGGCCAAAGTTCGATACGAAGAACTTCCCGACGTGTTTCGTCATTGGAAGATCCTGTTGCTGTCACTGGTACAGAATTGGGTGATCGGACTGGTCTGGATGTTTTTGCTCGCGGTCCTGTTCCTTTCCCAGCATCATGAGTTCATGGTCGGATTGATTCTGATCGGACTAGCCCGGTGTATCGCGATGGTGATCGTCTGGAATGATCTAGCCAAAGGTGATACCGAATACGCTGCCGGACTGGTTGCTCTCAACAGTCTGTTGCAGGTCTTTTTTTACAGTTTTTATGCTTGGATTTTTGTCTCGGTTTTGCCGCCCCTGATCGGACTGACAGGAACAACGTTTTCGATTGATATCTGGACGATTGCTCACAGCGTTTTGATTTATCCGGGGATACCCTTCTTGGCCGGGATGCTGATTCGATGGGGGCTGTTGCGTCTTAAAGGAAGAGAGTGGTATGAGAATCGGTTCATTCCTCGCATCAGTCCGATCACTTTGATCGCATTGCTTTTTACCATTGTGGTCATGTTTTTGTTTCAGGGGGAACAGATCGTTTCGAATCCATGGAGCGTTCTTCTGATCGCCACCCCGTTGATGATTTACTTTATCGGGATGTTTCTGATCAGTTTCTGGATGTTATGGTTGTAGGAGCCGACTACTCTCGATCCGCGACAGTGGCATTTACTGCATCGGGAAACAATTTCGAGTTGGCGCTTGCGGTAGCGATCGGTGTGTTCGGAATCAATCACGGGGCTGCTTTTGCTGCCGTCATCGGGCCTTTAGTCGAAGTCCCTGTTCTCATTGGTCTGGTACAGGTTTCTCTCTGGATTCAGAGAAAATACTTCGGGAAATCTGCACAGATTCGATCCACCGACCGGGATACGGATCCGGAGACCGTCTGCTGCCCCGTTTCTGCCTCCGAGAATTAATTGCCTGATCCGAGCCTATCCCTGCGATCCGTCGAGGCTTTTGCTTATAATACCAGACGATGTCGTGCCCAGCGCCCAGCGTCCTGATTATCGAAGACGAACCCCGGCTTAGAGATCTGTTGACCGAAGCCCTCCGACAATGGGACCTCAACAGCACCGCCGTCCGTTCCGGTGAAGAAGCCGTTCGGTCGATCGATCAGCACCCGGTTGATATCCTGCTGATCGATCTGAACCTTCCCGGAATGGGAGGGATCCAAACCCTCCGAGAGCTTCGTCAACGCGGGATTGAGGCCCCGGCCATCATTCTTACAGGTTTTGGAAATCTCAAATCCGCCCAACAGGCTATCGAGCTGGGCGTGGTGGCGTTTTTGACCAAACCGACGCCTCTTGGCGAATTGGAACAAGCTTTGGATCGGGCACGAAAGCAGCTCAAACCCCACCTGCCGATTCCACCGGTTCAATCGTCCGATGAATCCAAACCGATTAAACTCCAAGAATTAGAAAGACATCATATCCTGTCGATATTGCACAAAAACAAGGGCAACCGAACCTTGACCGCCAAGGAATTGGGTATCAGCCGCAGAACACTGCAATATCGTTTGGCCGAGTACCAGGCCCAAGGATGGGTCGAGGGGGATTGATGGCTGGGAACGGGTTGATTTACATTTCGATCGATCTACAGGTATGGTTTCAAGCCAATGGGTAGGCTCAAACAGTGGTGGATTCGACGTGGTCAGAAACCGGTGATCAGGCCTTGGGCGTTGGTAACACCGGTCGTCGTCTTGTTATTGGCCTGTCCGTTAATCCGACCGTTGCTAGACCCTCAAGGTATGACCTCTCGCGAAACCTTGACCTTGGAGTCGGTCCGAGCGATTTTGCGTCACGGGACCTTGGCGCTAGACCCGAACCGGATCCCCGACCGGTCGATGGTTTTTCACAACGGTGAGCATTTTTTTGCCCCCGATTCCCCGGGGTTTTCGATCCTGTTGGCCGCCGTCAGTTGGGGGATAGAGCAGGTGGGGATTGATTTGGACGACAACCCGGTTCTTCATGAATATTTGCTTATTTTGCTGGGGATCACCTTTCCGACCGCCATGGCGAGCGGGTTGATTTATCGAATGAGCCGATCTTTTGAACTGTCGCGCCTCTGGCGGGCGGTCTTGGCCTTGTCATCCGTTCTGGGCACGGGATGGTTCAGCTACTGCACGGTCTTGATGCCGCCGGCGTTAGCGACGGCGTTGGTGGTGGTGTCGGCTGCGAGCTTGTGGCAGGTCTCTCAATCCTCCAAACCCTCCCTGACCGTCGGATGGCTTAGCGTGGGCGGATTCTGCGCAGCCCTGGCGGGGATAATCGATTCCAATGCCCTTTGGATGCTTTTACTGTTGCCTGGCATCAGTCTCCTTTTACCTTTTGCGATTAAAACTCGGTTGACCGGGTTTTTGTGCATTGTGATTGGCGCAGCGGCCCCTCTGGTCCTGCATATCACGGTTGTTTCAGAAATCACCGGACGTTCGTTTACATGGTCGATCCCGCAACCTCCGACCGACTCAATGCACCCCATTTTTGATAAACCAATCATTTCCGACGGTTCAGATGGAACCGAGCCTGTGGATGCTAGTTTATGGTTGACGATCGGGCGGGGAATCAATCGGTTCATCCTGTTGACCGTCGGCGCACACGGGTTTTTAAGTCATTTTCCTGTCCTTCTGTTGGCCGGGGTCGGAATCGGAATGGTATTGCACCGACACTGGGGAATAGCCCTCAAAGGTCTGGCTGGCGGGGGTGATGCTGGGTTTGATCGGACAACTGATATTTAGGATGCTTTCCCCGGTAGAAACCGAGAGTTTCGCCGCCCCGATGTTGCTGAGCCTGTTTCCGGTCGGCATGCTGTTCATCGGAGCCTGGTTAAGAAAACCTCATTCACCTTTGGTTTGGACGATGTCAGGTGTCGCGCTGGGGGTCAGTGTTTTGATTACCGTGGCAGGAGCAACCGGACCTGCGCCACAAGAAGGATTTACCGGTTATACAGCCGTAGAAGCCTTTGAAAAACTCTTTTTCTCCGACCAAGGAGTCAGGCGAACAAGTATTCTCTCACTACGTATGGATCAATTTTTTTGATCTCTGAATGGAGATATATGTTGTATCAGCCTTAAGGTAATATATGATATGATGCCAGAACGGTGGTATGAAGGCCTCATACCGATTACCTGTTCACGCGAAGCCCAACCACCCTGAAAGAAGCTCCCCAGACGAAAGCGCGAGGATCGTCATGAGTAGCAACATCCCGAATCCCCCACCTGTTCCACCGGAATTGGACGAACCTTTGTCTCCCACCGTCGATTCCGAATCGGACGAATTACCCAAAGGGGGGTTCTGGGCCAACCCGATGGTCGCTTCAATCACAGGAGCAGCAACGAGCATTTTGATTCATGCTGCCATAATTATTGCAGGATTGCTGTTAATCCCTGATGTCCGCAACCTGGTGACCGATCTGGTCGTATCGGAAGAGCAAACCATTATCCCGACTGCGGAACTGGCCACCGAACAACCCGGGGGAATCCCGAATCCGGGAATGAACTCCGATGCCACTCGTGCAGCAGCTCAAATGGTTGATGCATCGGTCACCCAGTCGGATGCCTTTAACCAGGAACGAGCCGAATCTCTAAATGCGGCTCTGTCGGTCGGAAATCCCACTGAATCATCCATGCCGATCGGTGCAGGGATTAAAACTGGTGGAGGTTTGTCCGGTGGGGGTCGTTTGGCCGCGTTCGGTGCCCCCGGGGGCGGCGCGGGCATCGGACCCAAAGGTGCGGTCTTCGGGAATGGCGGAAATGCTTACAAGATCGTTTTCATATGCGACGGGACCGGGACGATGATCGGACTGAAGCAAGCGCTGCTGATCCGAGAACTCAATTCCACGATTGCCAAGCTGAAACCCGTCCAAGAGTTCAACGTCATCTTCTTCAGCGAAGAAAACGGTAACTTTGTCATGGCGGTCGATCCGAACAAGCTCATGCCCGCCACGCCCGTCAACATTCGTCGAACGTCCGAGTGGCTGAGCCGGTTTTCCTTCCGGGGTTCGACCAACCCCATCCCGGCCATCGAAATGGCGTTTCGCCAAAGACCCCAGTTGATCTATCTGTTGTCTGACGGAGAGTTCGACAACCTCGTCAGCTACGACGAAGTGATCCAAACCGTGAACCGACTGAACTCGGACAAGAAAGTCAAAATCAATACAATCCTGTTCGGGGACCGAGACCCCCGTGCGGAGCAAGCACTGAAAAAAATCGCGGAAGACCACGGGGGAAAGATGATTTATGTCTCGCTCGACTCCCTGCAAAGGAACTGAACAAGAACGTCTGTCACCGACCCCAATTGACGCAAAATCGTTGTTGTCGTATTTTTTCGCGATACAGGCGGATCAAAGGTTGTATGGCTAAAAGTAATTTTTCCAACGGAAGGTTATCACCTTATGCGTAACAAAAGCTCATGGGCACGGGTTTTGATGCTTGGCGTCATGTTGTTTGCAGTGGCGTATCTGGTTGGGACTTCCCCGGCCCAGGAGACCACCGACGCAGCAACGGAGATCGAACGTCAGAACATCGTCGTATTGGTTCTGAATATCGTTCTGAAGAATATCGACTTTGTTTTCATCATCATCATCCTCTTGTCGATTGTCGCTGTGACGATGATCATTTCATCGCTGCTTCGACTCCGCAAAGACGTCTTCATGCCCGATGAAACCGTCAACACCATCCGGTCGTTGATCGAACAAAAGCAGTTTAAGGAACTAATCGAATACACCGAGAATGACACGTCGTTCGTCGCCCGTGCGTTGAACCCGGCACTGAAACGTGCTCCGAGCTTCAGCAGCATGAAAGAAGCCATGGAAACAGCGATCGGAGAACAAAGTGCCGAACAGTTTCGTAAGATCGAATACCTAAACATCATCGGTAACCTTGGTCCACTTCTGGGGCTTTTGGGAACCGTGCTAGGTATGATCGAGGCTTTTGCCGCAATGGAAGCTGCCAAAGGCGCTGCCGGCGCCGACGTGCTGGCGGGGGGGGTGTCAAAGGCTTTGGCACACACGTTCATGGGATTGTTCCTGGCCGTGCCGTCACTGGCAGCGTTCGGAGTGCTGCGCACGATCGTGGACAAGCTTACGATCCGTGCATCACTGGTGTGTGAGGAATTATTACTGATGATCAAGCCGGTCGAAGCCAAACCGGCTGGCGTCAGACCGGTCGGTACCCCCCGCCCGCGCCACTGGCAAGACCAAAAGTCAACCCGGTCCCGGCTCCTCCATCGGCACCGACCCCACAGGCTTGAAAGGACAGAGTCTGGTCGTCGCGATCCAATTATCTTTTTGAAGATTTGGTTCGAACCGTACCGTGCCTTAACACAAATCCGACCGTCCGTCCTGCTGCCAGCGGAGACTTGATATATGAAGTTTCAAAAACCCGAATCCCATGCCACTCATGTAAATGTCGTACCCATGGTGGACGTGATCATGTGCATGATCGTTTTTTACATGCTTGCTGCTAGGATCGGGGTTGATACCGGGGAAGACGAAACGATCCAGATTCCGTTTGCGTCCTGGAGCAAGGAAATCCGTGACATGGGACAGTCATTGCTAATTAACGTCCGTGAAAATGAGCTGACCAGGGAACCGATCGTGACGGCCAAGGTGGATTTAACGGGCTCTCGAGAACCTCTAGTCATCGCCGGAGGTACAAGCGGGCGAAGGTTGGTGGACGTCCTGAAACGTTTACGGTTCGGCAAAGATCTGAAACCGGGTGGACAAGGTGAAAACGAAGATATGCCCGAACTGAAGCTCGTGATCCGCGGGGATAAGAATATGAGCTTTGGCACACTCCAGCAGGTGCTTCTGGCCGCAGCCGAGGCACGGGTTAAATCATTTAATTTCCAAACGACCACCGTCGAAAAGAGGTCGTAGCCATGCACATCGAAAAAGGTTCCAAAGCCGTTCACTACGAAGCCGGACCCGATATGACCCCCCTGGTCGATGTCGTGATGGTTTTGTTGATTTTCCTGATGATGGCAGGCAAGTTCGGTGGCCAGATCAAGTATCTGGTTTCTGAAATGCCAATCACCCAGACCGGTCCGAGTGCCGCACCTGCCGACCCGACCAAGATTCCCAAACAGGACATCGTGTTGAACGTGACTTCCCCTGCCGGTGCGGTTGATACGTTCCGTGCCTTTTACGGACGCGCGGTCAATGCGGATAACGAAGAAACCCTGACCGCTCAATTGAAGAAACTGCTCGAGGAGCAGTTGGCCGCCGGGACCAAACTGGAAGACATCCAGCTGTTCATCAAACCGACCCGGAACGTGATTTATTCCCAACGTCGTTCGGGTTTACGCTGCAGCCGGTCGAGCGGGGTTCACCAATATCGGTTTTCAGACCGCCGACGGGTGATCGGACCGATTCGATAGCGTCAACACATCCGCCGACCGGATTCTCTCAGACTTTTACCTATAATCCTTGAAAATGATCTGTTATCGAGCTTTGTTTATCGTTCTGACCGTCACGTCGACCTCTTCGTGGGGATTTTCCCAGACCCAGGCAGGCGGTCTGGATTCTCTCACAGACGACCCGGTTTATACGGAATTGTCCAGACGCAACCTGAACAGCCTGCTCGATTATGTGTTCGAAAAAAAACAATATCCCGGAGTCGAAGCAAAAAGCCATCCGGGCGGGTGGAGCACTGGCAAGGACTTCAAAATGATTCGGATCTGAGTCTTGCTGATCGTCGAAAACTTGTTGCCGAGTTTGTCAATGCTCTGCCCACGCTGCTACCGGAAATAAATGATCCGGCAGCCCTGTTGTTAAATGCCAATCTGTTGATCCAGCACGGGATTTTGACCGACCAGAGGCTTTTAGAATACTTTGGTCCCAACAGCACGATCATGGCCCGGCTGAATCCGGTCGCGGAAGCTGCCCAAAGCATTCTGCTCAAGGCGAATCAGATGGCCTTGGCCGGCGCGGAAAAAGCCGCAGAAAATTGGCCTGCGGGAAAAGCCGCTTGGGAACGCTACGACCAGTTGGCCACCACCGCCGAGTATACCCGGAATATTCTCAGCTATGCGGTCGCCCTTTCTTTGGACAAGGCCTCCGAAAACCGCGCCCGTCTGATTCAGGAAGCGATCGATTATCTGTCCGCATTTGATACCGAGGACAACCCTGGTCGGGCCTCTGTCAAGTTTTATCTTGGAAAACTTTATCTGGCTCAGTCGACCCCCGAATCTCTCACCAAATCCAGAGAGATGTTTGATTTCGTTCTGACCAATGGGGACCCCAACGACATCGGAAATCAGTATGACTCCCGCGTCGCGATCGTACTGACTGCGATCGCTGCCAAGGATTTTGCCGCCGCCGAGCAAGCCATTCAGGCGTTTGAATCCTGGGTCAAAAGCAACAATATCGTTCAAAACAATCCAGCCGCAGAGGCCGAGTTCAAAGCCGCTGTCGGTGGACTTCGGTACCGTACACTCCTGGCCCAGAACAAAACCACCCAAGCCGATCAAGTGCTTGATTCACTCCAGCAGGAGGTGCCCAGTCTTCGAGGACTTATCCTCGAACTGATGGCAGCCAACATCAAACCCGACACACCTGTTCGAGAGCTCAACTCGTTGCTTCTACAGTCCCTACGTGCCAAAGCCGAAGCCGAAGTCCTCAAACCCGAAAATACCCCCTTTGATGCCCAATCCGTCCAGCGGGGCATCGACGCAGCAAGTGAACTCATCCGACGAGGCGGTCAAGAAAACCCATCTGTCGTTCAGGATAGCCTTTACGTGCTTGGTTTTCTTTACCAGAAGCTCGGCAATCAATTCCAAGCCGCAGACGCATTCCTAGATTACGCGGAAAAGTACAAGGATAAATCCGAAGACCTCGAACGCGCCAACATCGCTTTGAATAACGCAATCGTTCTGGTCGGACAACTGTATCGTACCCGGACAGGCGAAAGAGAAGTGACTGCCATTTATGACCGAACCCTCGATCTGGCAGTCGCCAAACCGTTTGAACGCACCCAGTTCGCCTTTGAACGTGGTCGCCGGCAGCAGGCCCGCGGCAATCTGGACCAAGCCATTCAAATGTACGATCTGGTCAAACCAACCGATCGGCAATACGACGAAGCCCAGTATTTTAAAATGGTCGCCATACGATCGAAGCTGGATAAACTCCCGGCTCGGGATCGGTCTCGTTCCGATCTGCTCCGCGAGCTTCAGTCGCTGGCAGATCGGGTCAATCAAGCATTCGAATCCAAACTTTCATCCGCCGATCCGGAGACAACCCGGCTCATCCGTATCCGTCTGGCCCAGACTCGGCTCGTGGCTGCCGATGTCGCGCTGGTCGATCAGAAAGACCCCAATCGTGCTTTGCAGCTCCTGGAAGGCTTTGAACAAACCGTTGCAGGTCTGCCGAACGCCGATAACCTGATCAGCCAAGTATTGCTCATTCGCGTCAAGTCTTATGTACAAACGAATCAGGTTGAAAAAGGAGTCCAGCAGATTCAGGCCTTGGCTGATCAGCGTCCCCGTGAGGCGATGCAGATCATTTTCGATCTGATGGACAAACTAAACGAGCAGGTCGTCAACGCAGAATCGGCCGGCCGACGAGACGAAATTGCCAACCTCGAACGGACACGCGCCGAGCTGACGCCTGTTCTGGTCAAGTTGATCGATCAGAGCAACAACCCGGAGTTGAAGAAGTTCCAGTATCAGATCGCGCTCTATGACGCCGATCAGCAACGACGTGCCGCCGAACTGACCGAAAATCCCGACCGACGCAAATCCCTGCTTCAGGCCGCACTGAAACGTTTTGAGCAACTCGATAGCAGGGAACAGTTTGCCCAGTACATCGAAAGTCTACCCAAGGATCGTCAGGATCGCGCCCGACGGATCGGGTACGACCCACAAGTCAAGTTAGGACTTGCCCGAACCCATTTTGCACTCGGCAACTGGGATGCCGCCCGTCAACCGCTGGCCGTTCTGTTCCGAGACAAGGTTCTGGGAGACGGAATTGTGGTCAAGTTCGGTCCGGACGGAACCCCGGAAAATGTCGATAACCCCACCTACTGGGAAGCCGTCTTCATGTTGATGCGCAGCAATCTGGCACTTAACGAAGGCATCGACGCCATGAAAACCTGGTTAACGACTTTAACCAACACCTGGAAATCGGATCTAGGGGGGCAACGCTGGTCCGAAGCATTCAGACAGTTACAAACCGATCTCGGGGTACAGCCTGTTAGCGAAACCGGTCCAGACAATCCGTCTGCTTGAATCGATCGATAGCACGATTCGGTGCTCGGTTCCCCCAAAAATAGAGGCACAAGCGATGAGTTTTCGCCTGTGCCTCGATTGTGTTTGAGCATTTACTCGATTAATCACTCGTCATAATCGGGCAATGCATCCAGATCGATAAAGCTGATCGGACGCGATATCGGTTCATGGGCGATGGGTTCGTCATCGGCTAAGTGTTTGTCTACCGATCCGGTTCTGACCACATCCGGCTGGGGCGGGGGCACTCGTTTAGCCGAGCTAGAAGCCCGCTTGGAACGGGTGGGTTTCCCTGCGGACTGTTTGGGATTGTCCTCGGACGCATCGTCCATGATTTCCGGGGCGGCCTGAGGGGGTGGGGTGGTCAAATCGGTCTCGGCGGGCTCGGGTTGATTCGCAGAATCACTTTTGGGGATCTCGTCGATTAGCTGGGCTGTCGATGCTTCGGCAGCCAATTGGGCCTGTCGGGCTTCTAGTTCGGCGGCCTCACGCTCGAGTTCTTCGTCATCAGGCAGACCGGTTCGATCAAAGGCCGGGCGTTGAGGTTGGTCGTTTTGACTGCGTCCACGTCCCCTTCTTCCCCGTCGACCACGTGAGGCGTTCTTCGGATTCGCGGTCATCAAGTTCCGACGCTGAAGCTGGGCTTGGGGCGTATTGTGCTCGGCCAGTTCGTTGCCCGGTGCCGGACGATCCGGATCTTCTTCATCGTATTCATAATCAGCCAAAGACAGGTTCGGAACCGATGGAAGGGATTGCGTTTCATGATTCCGAGCGTTGTTTTCGCCCCCATTTTGTCCGCGTCCTCGTCGTCCGCGTCTTCGACGACGCCGACGACGCCCCCCGGTCTCTCCGTTGTCTTGGGCAGAGTTGCTCTGATTTTCGGAATCCGAGGATCGATTTTGCGAGGACTGATCCGCATCAGGCTTCCCGTTTGCGTGACGGGCCAAGCTTTCGTCCCGACGATGTCCGTTGGTAGAACGATTTCGTTTCTGTCCTTGATGACGATCCCGATAACGGTTGTCTCGGTCCGACGGGTCATAAAATGATTCCGGAGCACGCCCGGGGAGATCCGCGCCGCCTTCGTCGATGTCCACGACAGTGGCTTCGTCTTCATCCCCGGTCTGCTCCAAAGCACCCGTGGCGGTGGGGACGGGTTTGGGGGTAAGGGGTTTTTTCTCGTCCTCGTCCGTGAAAAGGTCTTCGGCGTCGAGAGATTCTGATTCTTCTTTTCGAGATTCTTGTCGATTGCGTGCGCTTTGATGATCCTTTCCGCGTCCTGATCCCTTGGATTGGGATTGAGGCATGGTCGGAAATGCCATTCCCAGCTCGGCGATGTAAATGTACCCGTCGCGTGCGTCATACAACTCGAACTTCACTTCGTCCATGGGAAGCTGAGCGTCGGACGTGATTGTAACTCGTTTTCGGGTCTCAGCTTCGAGCTTGGCGATCTCCGCCCGTTTGCGATTGAGCATGTAGGCTGCCACGTCGGGATGAACGGTGATGAGAACCCGGACCACCGCCTGATCTGCAGCGGCGATTCTGAGCTTGCGCATCACGTCCAGAGACATGGATTCAGGGGTCTTGACCATCCCATGAGCACGACAGGCACGGCATTCCTGATAGATACTCTTTTTCAGGCTCGGACGCATTCGTTGACGGGTCATCTCAATGATCCCGAACTGACTCATCCGAAGCATGCGGGTTTTGGCACGGTCCTTTTTCAGGTTCTCGTATAATCGCTGTTCCAACTCGCGTCGATGACGCTCAAACCGCAGGTCGATAAAGTCGCAGATGATCACCCCGCCCATATCCCGAAGTTTGAGTTGACGAGGAATTTCGTCCGCGGCTTCCAGATCGGTCTTAAACGCGGTCGTTTCGGCGTCGGCATGATCACGAAACTTTCCGCTGTTGACATCGATGGCCACGATCGCTTCGGTCTGATCGATGATCAGATAACCGCCAGAGGGCAGGGGCACTTTGCGAGAGTATATCTTTTCGATTTCCTCTTCGATGTCGTACTTGTGGAACAGGGGCAGCGTCTGTTCATACAGCTCAACCTTGTTCTTGGTACGAGGCATCGCGAGCTTGATGAAATCCTTGACTTTCTTGGCTGTCTCCTTGTCATCCACGATAATCTTTTCGATATCGCCGCTGAAAACGTCTCGAACGGTCCGGGTAACCAGATCCCCTTCGGTGTACAGCTCAACGGGAGCCTTTTCCTTTTCGATTTTTTTCTTCAGCTGCTCCCAAAGTCTCGTGAGATACTTCAGATCGCGCTCGATCTCGGCTTTGGTTTTACCGATTCCTGCGGTTCGGATGATGAATCCACAGTCTTTGGGGGGTTTTAAGGCATCCAGAATCGTTCGCAAACGCGCGCGTTCCTGCTCGTCGTCCAGTTTTTTGCTGATGCCCATTTTGCTCATACCAGGCATCATCACCAACACACGTCCGGGGATAGACAGATAGGTGCTCAGCGTCGGTCCCTTGGTCCCGATACCTTCCTTGATGATCTGGACGACGATTTCATCCCCCTTTTTCAGACATTGCTGAATGGGAGGTCGGTCACGACGACCGAGCTTACGTCCGACCGGTTCATGAACGTCGGAGGCTTTTTTCCCGAAATAACTGGGCATCAGGTCCGAAATGTGCAAAAAACCATTCCGACCGATTCCGACGTCCACAAATGCCGCCTGGATCGAGGGTTCGACGTTCGTCACGCGGCCTTTATAGATGTTGCCGACGTGGCAGGTGGAGCTGGTTCGCTCCATATAAAGTTCGTCCAGTTTTCCGTTGTCCAGCAGCGCGATACGGCATTCCTCGCCGGCGCTGACATTGATGAGCATTTCCTTAGCCATGATCTGAAGAAGTCTTGGAAAGATACAACCCCCGCACGATCACTCCGCAATCGGTGGGGGAATCCAGGTAAAAGACTTCCAACTCCTTTCTCAAAACACTTCCGGAAGAATTTTCCTTGTTTCCTCACGCAGGTAATGCATGACCTGGCGTTCGGAATCGAAACTCAATACTTTGCGAGCCACCTGACGCGCCTGTTCGGTGGTGATGGACCGGATGATTTTTTTGACTTCGGGGATGTCCGGACCGTTCATACTGAAGATGTTGAGTCCCAGCCCCAGCAACAAGAGCGTGTAAAGCGGCTCACCGGCCATCTCGCCACAGACGCTGACCGGAATACCGTTCCGGTTGGCGGCCCGGATCACGTCCCGGATCAGCGCCAGGACCGCCGGGTGGGCCGGGGTAAACAGACCGGCAACCTTTTCATTGGTCCGGTCAACGGCCAGGGTGTACTGGATCAGGTCGTTGGTCCCGATGGAAAAAAAGTTGACTTCGCGGGCAAAATGATTCGCCATCAGGGCTGCTGAAGGCACTTCCACCATCATCCCGACGGGAATTTCCTTGTTAAAACCGACGCCTTCATCCTCCAGCTCCTCCATCACATCGTTCAGGACCATCTTTGCCTGTCGTAGTTCCATAACCGTGGTGATCATGGGAAACATGATCCGCACATCCCCTTCGATACTGGCCCGGAGGATGGCCCGCAGCTGGTTCTTGAACATCGGCAGATTGTGCAAACACATCCGAATCGATCGGTCACCGAGGAAGGGGTTGGCTTCCTTGACGGGTCCTTTTCCATGGACGTACTTGTCGGCGCCGAGGTCGAGCGTACGAATGACCAAGGGGCGTCCCTTCAATCGACGTACTGCGTCGATATAGGCCTGGTAATGATCCTGTTCGGTTGGCTCGGTCTCGGAAGCCATGTACAGAAACTCGGTCCGATACAATCCGATCCCCATGGCTCCTCGTGCCAACGCGTCGTCGATCTCTGAGGGGAACTCGATGTTGGCCAGGAGGGATACGTTATGCCCGTCGAGGGTTTGAGCAGGCAGATGAGCGATCGAGGCCAGTTCCGCTTCCAATCGAACGTGCCGACGCTCATATTCCTTATGTTCCTTCAGTTGATCCTCATCCGGATTGACAATCACCATGCCCCGGGTGCCGTCAATAATGACGGTGTCACCGCCCGAAACGGCACTGGTGATGCTTCCCAACCCTACGACCGCTGGGATACCCATCGCCCGGGCCACGATGGCTGTATGACTGGTGCGCCCGCCGACGTCACAGGCAAAACCTCGGACATGCTTTTTGTCCAAAGCCGCAGTCTGTGAAGGCAACAGGTCATGCGCGATGACCACCACGTCGTGGTCCAGATGCGCAAGACTCTCGTGCTGCGTACCGATCAGATTGCGGAGCACCCGTTTTTCGATGTCGTAGATGTCCTTCACCCGATCGGCCAGGTATGAATCCTTCATCTGAAGAAAGGTACCTGCCAGTTTTCGCATCGCGAGAGAGACCGCGTATTCCGCGCTGGTGTGATGATGACGAATTTCCGTGGTAATCTGGTTCAGAAGGGATTTATCGTTCAAAAGCCCGATATGAAAGTCAAAAATCGAGGCGATGTCCTTGCTGTGACTGGCCGTTAGGTCGTTGCGGAGGGTCTGAAGGTCGGAACGGGCTTTGGCGAACGCATCATTGAGGCGCGAAGTTTCCGTTTCGACACCCGCGGGGTCGATAGTTCTACGCGGTATGACCAGATCTTCGGCATCTAGCACGACGGCGGGGCAGATCACCACGCCGGGAGAAACACCGATGCCCTTAATAATTTCCATGTCAAATGCGACAGGATTCAGCGGTCGGGGATACCTTGGTTTAAACCCTTTTCCGTACTACCTGTCACTCCTCAACTATTCTTCACCGAACTTGTCTTCGACTAGTTTGGCCAATTGTTCGACGGCCTGCTCCGCATCTTCACCTTCGGCTTCGATCCGAAGGGGGGTTCCTTGAGTTGCTTCAAGAGTGATCATTTGCATGACGCTTTTACCGTCCACACTGCAAGATTCCGGACCATCCTTATGAACGGTGATGGTGGCGGCAAACTGATTGGCCAGGTCCACGAACTGCATCGCCGGCCTGGCATGCAAGCCAAGGGTATTGGAAATAACGACTTCACGGCTGATGGCGGTCATGGTAATACTTCTTTTTCCGGGCCTGTTTCAATCATTTTAGGGGTCTGAACTCTCGCGCGGGACTTTGCGATCGACGGGTTTATTTCCCGTCGGCCTCGTCTAACAGTTCAACGATCTTTTGTCGAGTGTCACTTTGTCGCAAAAATTTACGGAACATATCCTTTTGCAGGTTACTGAAAATGATATTCATTGCCTGCAGGTGCTGTTGGGGTTGATTTTCCGGACTCAGCAGCAAAAAAATGGAATATACCGGTTGGCTGTCCAGGGCAGCAAAATCGATCCCTTGCACACTCCGACCTACGGTAGCGACCATTTTCTTGACCGAGGGGTGTTTGACGTGTGGCACAGCCACCCCTTTGCCGAATCCGGTTGAACCATTTTTCTCGCGTTTAATCAATGATGTAACGATATCGTCACAAGACGATACGTCCACCGCCCCGACGTCGCACAAGGATGAAACAAGCTCCCGTAGTGCTGCGTCCCGAGTGGTGGCTTGGAGGTTTGCGATAATAGCTTCCGTGACAATAAACTCCCTTAGTTTCATACTCGATAATCCGTTTCTTATCCCTGGTGTCGGATGGTTGCCCCGTCTTCAGGATGTTTCCGGTTGCGCAATTTTTTCTTATGTTCACTCAACTGTCGTTCGAGCTTGTCCACACACCCGTCGACACACGCGTAAGCATCTGGATCGGTATGATGCGCGACAAACTCTCTTTTGTGTTCTGCGTTGACCAGTATTTCGACCGTCATATTGTCCTTACCGTTATCGAAGATCACCTCGATTTCCTGAATCCGGTCAAAATACTTTAGAAGCTTCATCGCCTTTTGCTCGGCGTGGGCTTTCATGGCCGGGGTTACTTCGATATGACGACCTGTTACAACGACATTCACAGTTAGCTCCTTCGTTTCTGGTCAAACCATCTTTATTGTAGCGTTCGCGTCATAAACGTCACTTCCGGTGGTTTTAACGCTGCGTACCGGACGGTTCTTCTTTGGTCACTTCGACCGGAATGATGGGTTGGGGGTTGTCCGACTCTTGTTTGGGGCGTTCTACGGACAACACGCCGCCCGAAATCAGCAATCTCATCGCCTCTTCGACTTTCAGAGGCAGTTCGACGACTTCCGACCGGGGCACCATCATGACATACCCGCTAAAGGCCGTCGGGCTGCTCGGAATAAACACCGTCACCATCTCCTGATTGGTTACGTGGGCCAGGGATCGAAGTCCCGGACCGGTGACCAAACCGATCGACCAGATCTGGTTCGCATGCGGACGACAAGCCACAACCCGGCTGTTCTCGAACGTTCCGCTTCCCCGTTCTTGAAGCAGAAAATCGGTCACCTGTTTGACCGGTGGATAAATCGCGCGGACGACCGGAACTTTCATCGCCAAGGATTCTCCTAGCTTCCAGAACGTCCGACCGATCAGATTTCCGACCAACAGACCCACAATATAAATCAACAACAACGACAGGCAAACCCCCAGCACTTGCGACCACCAGGTTGGTTCGCCGGATGTCGTTGTCCACATCCGATTGATCTTGGACCACTGAGCCTCTTCCCCGTCGAGCTGGAACTGCACCTGCTGGATCACCCAGATCATGTGTCTGCCCAGTTGCTGCCAGAGCAAATCCCAAACCCACAAGATCAGAGACACGGTAACCAGGGTCGGCAACAGCGCCTGCAATCCACGCACGAAAAAGGTCCGAGATCGATTCGACGAACCGGTCTGAGACGACGGGTTGTAGCTCGCTTCACTGGACACTGGCGTCAACACCCAACTTGGCGGACAGGAAGCCGGGATGGCCCTGTATTAATGTATATTCAAACTTGAGAAATACCAAGCCGACCGGCCAATCTTTTCTATTTTTCTCATTCGTTGTTAAAAACCGGCGCGATAAACTCCTGATACCATGTCACAACCGCTCACTCTCGAAAATGAATACTTTCGACTGGAGGTTTGGCCCCAGTACGGGGGAAAAGTCTCGTCCATCAAGGACAAAACCGACGGATATGAGCTGTTAACGACCCTTCCGATCGAATTACCCACCCGATGTCCTTATGATTGTCCCTATGCCGACACCTGGCCGGCCGGGTGGGACGAGTGTTTCCCCTCTCTTTCACCCGGATCTTACCCGTCCTATCCCTACCAAGACATCCCGATCCCCGACCACGGCGAGTTATGGGCACTCCCAACCACCTGCGTCCCCACACGGGATGGAATTACAAACGTCTGGCAAGGGTTGAGGTTCGGATATCGTCTGACCCGTAAACTTTTCCTTCAAGGTCCAACGATACAGGCCGAGTATACCCTGATCAATCTGTCCCCTTTTGATTTCCCATTCCTATGGACACCTCTGATCCCGTTGTCCGTCCAATCGTCCATCCAAATCGATTCGCCAAAAAATGGAGTGCTCCAAAATGATCTGACTTGGCCACAACTCGATCCAGATTATCAATTCGACGATGTAAACAAACTCCCTTCCGGAAGGGCATGGTCTGTTCACTTTCAGGACCCCATCAACCAACCGGTTTTAATCCGCTACCCCGAACGTAAACGGTTGCTGAAAATAGACTTCAACTCCGATACCGGGGTCAATGCTTTTTGGCGTCTTGCGATCAATACCGGAACCTCTGACGGACCGAAAAGCCTGACCCTAGCCCCTGCGACCGGAAGGTCGGATCAGCTCGTGCAGGCCATTCATGATTCCTCGTCGGCTGTCCTTCCCGCCTCGGGACGTGTCAGTTGGCAAATTCGTTTGCAAATACAGTCGATTTGCCCCGACCCCGATGGAACAGGGGTTTGCTGATTTGCTGAAAATGGTTTTAAAAACCACCCGCTGACCTGGTGCGTATAACTATTGTCTAAAATGTTTTCGAAGTGTCGTTATGTAGATCCGTCTAAGGCGTCTTTGAGAGTGACAAAAATATCCGGCGGATCTTGAAAGTTTTCTCGAACCGTCTTTTCCGATTCCCCTACCCCCCTGAGCCCGGCGAGACCTTCCCCGCTCGCCGGGTTTTTTTTGATTTCTGGACAAAAGTCCTGTGAATCAGATCGACGCTCGGTTGTCGAAAAATTGCGATACTTTCTGAACGGATTCTTTCGGACGATATATTGCAACGTCACTGACATGTCAGTGAACGGGGACAATGCCGGGGCGATTTCGGGACCTCGTCCTGGGCATCAAACGTTGGTCGGGATATCGGCTAGACCGTTGATAGGGGTGGCAGTTGCGGTGATGATGGGGATCACCGGCGGTTATTGGGCGATGATCCCGGTTGAGATCGCCCTGGGGGTGATCAGCATCTGTCTGATAGTTGCGTGGAGAAGATCTGCTCAAAATCCACTTTTGACCACAATTTTGATTCTCGTAGGTTGGGCAAGTCTGGGGGTTTGTCTAATCGACCTGGGGTTACGTCGATACCCTGTGGGGCAGATCGGTCACTTCACGACCGAGACGCGGCGTTTGGCTCAATTGGAATTGAAACTCATGAACCCGCCTAGGATTTACGCACCGACATTCGGGCAGGCTCATCCGATGCCTGCCAAGCAGGTGATGATTGCCCGGGTGACGAGGGTATTGACCTGGAAAGGATGGGAAGCAGCCTGTGGTGACATTCTGGTACAGATGTCCGAACCTCATCCTCGACTTCGGTTGGGTCAAACGATTCGTGCTTGGGGAATGATCGATCGTCCCGCACCTTCGATGAACCCGGGACAATTCGACTGGTCGGCGTATTATCGTCACCAGAGGATACTGAGCAGCTTTCACGTTCCCCATGCCACGAATGTGGTCATCGTTGACGAATCGGGACCTTCATGGATCGATTGTTGGCGAGAAAAAACCCGCGATGCCTTGGCGGAAGGGTTTAAACCCGATCAGTCTCTGGATCATGCGCTTCTTCAGGCTTTGGTGTTGGGGGACACCGACCCAGAACTTAGGGATATTCAAGAACAGTTCAGACGCACAGGAACGAGCCATCACCTGGCGATCAGCGGAATGCACATTGCGGTGATCGGCGGGGTGGTTTTCGTAGTCATCCGGTTGTTGAGGTCATCTCCACGTCTGGCTTGGGGGGTTGCGCTGGGAGTGGTGGTGTTGTACGGGATAGCGGCATTACCTTCGCCTCCAGTGGTTCGTTCGGTGCTGTTGTGGTTGGCGGCAGGTCTGGCGATTTTATCGCGTCGAAGTCCTGACCCTCTCCATCTGCTTGCGGCAGTGGTGTTGGTCATGCTGTTTTACCAACCAATGGATCTGATGAATCCCGGTTTCCAACTCTCTTTCGGGACGGTTCTGGGATTGATTTTACTGACTGGTCCGGTGGCAAAGTGTCTAGGGTTTCATCAACGCGACCAGGCCGAGCCGGTTCCGGTCGGTTGGGTGTTGAGGACAGCCGGTTACATTGATTCACGTCTGCTCCTGGTGGTGTCAGCCGGATTGGTGGCTTGGCTGGTGAGCATGCCGACGATCGCATTTCATTTTTCTCAACTGAATCCTTGGGCGGTTGTGGGAAGTATTCTGATCGCCCCGATCGTTTTCCTGGCGTTGCTGGGCGGGGTGATCAAAATTCTCTTGACGATGATATTTCCCGACATGTCGGGGGTTTGGGCGGATATGTCACAATTCCCTACATGGTTGATGCGTCAAAGTGTAGACTGGTTGGACCGATTGCCTTACGGGGATGTCCCGCTTCCGGCACCTGCGGGATGGGTCATCTTGTTGTTTTACCTGACCCTGATCTTGTCAGTCATCCCATGGACAGGTCCGGGGATTCGGCTGATTTGTCGATCCTCTTTCGTCTTTTCCGCACTGTTGATGGTCGCATTTCCGTATCAGACAGGAATTACACGAACCCAATCGACCTCCGAACTACGGATCACCCTTCTTGCGGTCGGTGCCGGACAGTGCGCTGTGATCGAGTCCCCTTCTGGACGGATCGTCCTGATCGATGCCGGTTCGATTTCATTGGCGGACCCGGTACGCCGAGCGATCGCACCGTTTTTGAGACATCGGGGGATCACTCGGATCGACACTATCTTGGTCAGCCACGCCAACAGCGACCATTTCAGTGCGGTGGCCGAGCTTGTGGAAGCCTATGGCGCTCGGGAAGTCCTGGTTCCACAGGGTTTTGTCCAAACCGCGACAGATAATCCGATGCTGGTCGAGACCCTTGCGCAGTTGGACCGTCAAGAGTGTCCTCCGACACCGATTCGACCGGGGCATATGATCCGTCTGGGGACCGACACCTTGCTCGAAGTGTTGTGGCCAGGCGGCTGGGATCGAACCATGTCTTCCAACGATCATTCTCTGGTATTGATGCTTCATCATTCAGGAAATCGCGTTCTTTTCACGGGGGATATCGAGAATCAGGCCATGCGGGCACTGATGCGCTTTCCTGAACAGATTCGTGCGGATCTACTGATCGCACCGCATCACGGAAGTGCGGAATCCGAGACAAAACAGTTTCTGGAGACGGTCAATGCAAAACAGATCCTGGCTTCGAACGATCGGACGCTCAGCGGCAAGCAGCGGACGTTTGACCGATTGGTCGGATCCGTGCCGATTTTTCGTACTCACGAGAATGGAGCCATCACGGTAGTCATGGAACGGAACGGAAAGTACAGGATTGAACCCCACGTGATGCCGTTGAACCGCTGATCGTTCACTTGCCCAGATCCGCAGATAGTCGTGGCAAGGGTGTGTACATCAGTGGTGTGACGTATTTTCACACGAACCTGATTTGAATGGTCTTGGTTGAACCGGTTGTCCCGGAAGCTTTGTCCTGAGAATAAGGTGTTGCGCTGAGGGTATACGTGCCTGCAACAGCATACCAAGGCGTGGCTGTGCCGTTACTGTTGGCAAACACTTCATAGGGTGCGGCATTCTCGATACGAGTCGCTCGACCGGTCCAGCCGATTTTGACGCTCTCAGTGGACCCATTGGCGATGGCGAGGATCTGGATATTGCGGGTCGGTAGGCTCGACAGTTTGATCGTGGTGGAACCGGTGAGGTTACTGAGTCCCGCCAGGGCAATACCGGTTTTACCGTCCACGATGGTAAAACCGCTAACGGACGGGGCGATGGTAGCGTTGCTGGGGGTATTCGATATCGAATTGATGAAGTTGATGGTGAAACTACGTTGGGTACTCGCTGTTCCCGTAGCATTACTCCCGGAAAAGGCTTGGACGCTGAAAGTGAACTTTCCGGTGGTAAAAGTTCGGCCGAGAATATCTTTTCCGTTGTTTTGATCTCCGTACATGGAGAAAGGCGAGATGCCTTCGACACGGGTAGATCCGTCGCGGGTAAAACGAACGCTCTTAGTGCCGCTGGAAGTCAGGGCTGTGAATCCCAGCTGGTTACTGGAGAGTTTGGCCAGGTCGATGGTCATTCCGTCAGTGATCGAGGAATACAGGACTTTGTCGGAACTCGAATCCCAGAGCTGTATTGCTGAAACGGATGGTAGAGACGATGCGGTATTTTCGGTCGACGGGTCGGGATCGACCGGATCGGACGATCCATCGTTTAGAGTCGACTTGAAGGTTTTGTAGGTGCTGTAGAACGGTTCATTTTGGGAACCGCTGGTGTAGATGAGTCCTGCAGGACCGGCCATGGTTCCGGAGACGATCGCGGCGTAATAATAGGCGGCAAAGAAGTTGTCTCGAATGATCGGCCAGAAGTCGGACACACCTTGGGCCCAGTAAGATTTGCTGGACGACTCGCGACCGCGAATGTTCCATTCGCTGGCAATCAGTGGTTTTCCGTTGACATAGGATTTGACCTGGGCGATACGGGTCTTGAGATCTTCGACTGTGTTTCGGTAAGGGTGGTAACCGACGTAGTCGACATAATTAAGCATCCCGGCTTGGACCATTTGCTTGACGTGTTCGGGGTTCCAGCTAGGACCTGCGGAGACGACTTTTTCGCCGTAAGCCCGTAAAACCTCGGCCGCAGGTTTCAACAGCTTTTCCACGTAACTGATGGGCGTCCCCTTCCAATAATCACTTCGGTCAGGTTCGTTCCCGACTTGCCAACGATCGACATAACTTTTGAGATTAGCACCGGTCATTAACCAGTTAAACAATCCCTTGACCTTGTCCGACGACGAAGGATTGATCCCGTTTTGCGGAACAACCGCAACCATGACGTCAAAACCGTCATTCTTGAACTTTCGGATGTACTTGAAGATTCCGGCCTCGGTACGGGTATCGTAACTGGAGAATCCGTACCAAACCCTGACAGACTTGGTTCCGGTATCCCGAAGCATTCGGACTACAGAATCATAAGTGCTTTTGTCGATCTTATTGGCGTTGATTCCGAGTGCATAAGCGGAGGCGAATAACTTTCGATCTTCCAACGGTTCAAACGTAGCTTGTCGGGTCTGAGGCTTGGTTTGCTGAGACATCTCGGAAAACCTCTTTGTTGATGGCCAGCAGCACTGACCAGTTCCCGATACGATCCGGCTGAACGCTTGCCGGTCAGACATGAACCGGGAATCATCCCGGCACATGCTGTGTCGTTGTCAGACCACCGCGAACAATCTGCGAGCGCCCTGGTAAACGACCGAACTAATCGTGGCACGACGCGGACACTGCGTCCGCTTTGCTGGACAGGGACCGCATAGATCCCGTGTCCGATGCCCGTCAACAACCCGGGCACCCGATATCACACCCGAATGTCAGAATCAGCAGACCCTACTGCCCTGTCTGTGAATCTCACATCAGCTTGAGGTCCGTAATTCCCTGGGATACGGACCGGTGCATTAATCTGACGGATAAATCATTGTCATCGAACGCCTTTTTTATTTTTTTTTTCAGTTTTTTATTCTCGCTTGCCGATCGGAGGAAGATCGTTGTGAGGAACATTCCCCCCTTTAAAAAGCTGAAATTACCACTTTTTACCCAACATTCTCCTGACAAATCTCGTGGAACTTTACCTACGACATTTTGTCAATCGACTCTTCGGATGATCAAAATCCTGCTTTTGCCCCCTTCGTTGTAAGCCCATCCGTCGACTTCCGCGACCACCCGCCATTGTTGTCGGATCGGTTCGTGGACTTGTTTCCAAATCCGTTCGGTCAAAATGATCCACCTCGGCCAGTCGGTCGGTGAAGACTCGTTCAAGTAATTGTTTTCTCGTTGCTCCCGAAGCCCGCCCCCCTGATGAAATGCCAGACTCGGCTCTTTGTAGTCGATCATGTACCCCGATTCTCCGGGTTGTGCCCCCGCCTGTTGCATTTTTTCCACGATCTGCAGACTTAACTGTAAAGGCTGATAATGTCCCACAAAAAAGGGATAACTCACCACGATCATCAACCCCATACCGATTCCCATTACCCGGGCGGCTGACAGCACACGCCCCTGCGCGAACCGCCAAGCGGTCCCCATTCCCATCCCGATCGCTATTAGCCAAATCAGGCTCGCAACCCCAATCAACCAGGGATCATATTGTCCGCCCACAACCACCAGCGCCCAGGCAAATCCGCCCAACACACTAACCAATCCTGCCCAAATCCAGACGGCGATTCGAAACTCTTTTTTTTGCAGATCTTTAAACGCCCCCCGTGCTGCGCGGATGAGCATGTCAGCCACCAGATATGCCCAAGCGGGGTAAGTCGGTAACACGTAATGAGGCAGTTTGCCAGTAATCAGTTCGAACATGATCCAAGGTCCGACAATCGCTGCCAACGCGAAACGAGTCGTCGGTAGATCCCGTTGTTTCCATGCATTGACCAAGGCTGCGGGAATCAACAACGACCACGGGAAAAAAGTCAGCCAGATCATCAGCGTGTAATACCCCGGCGGCCAGGCGTGTCCTTCATGACCGGTTCTCGCGCGTTCGATCACGTCATGCCCGATGGCCGTCGAAAGAAACTCCGGCGCCCGACTTTGAATCAGATATATCCATGGAAAAATCACGATGAACACGACCGCGATTGTGATCGGTACGATCAATGGAAACTGAGTCTTGTCATAACCAGACGGTCGAGAGGTCGGACAAATTTTCCCAATTCCCCAAAGTCCCAAAACCGTCGTCAGATGAACCCCTAACACCACCGGGCCCTTGGTTAGTCCTCCCAAACCGATCGCCAATCCCAGAATAAGCACCGTGTTAAGGGAAAAACCATGTCGCCAAAGTCGATAAATGCACAACTGACCGACCGTGCTAAAAAACAGCAAGACCGCGTCGGTCAACGCCATCTTGGCTGACGCGATCGTCAACCCACATGAACTGAAGATGAATACGGTCCACAAGGCACGATGGGCACCGACCTGTTTCCAGATAACAATACCCATCAGCGATAACGTCGCGACCATCGCGAGCGTAGACGGGAATCGGGCCGCAAAAGCGTTGTCCCCAAAGACCGACATCGACAACGCTTGGCACCAGTAGATGAAGATCGGTTTGGCAGTACGAATATCGTCCAGAAACCGCGGAACGACCCAATCCCCGGATTGCAACATCTGACGTGAAGTCTGGGCATATCGAGGCTCGTCCCGGTCCCATAACTGCACCGAAGCGTTTCCCACCAAGTACACCAACGCACTAGCCGAAAGGATTGCCAGGAATATCCAACGCAGATCTCGTGACTTCATTGCCGCACAGTGTATCCGGGCAATGACTGATCCCTAAATGATGGTAAAAAGATTCTTAAAAAGGATTTGCAATCAGCAATATGTATCGTACTGAAGGGGATAATGAATCAGATCCGGACGGACCATGTGCAGTCTTCGGGTTCGAACGTCCAGCGGTTTCAAGGGACTAACGGTAACCGAATCGAACTTGACGGAAACGTCGTAAGACAACGATGTTGTCGTTTCACGCAAAAATAGTCCTGCAACCGTAACCATAATCACCAGAAGTACCGTCTTTTTGCGCATAACTGCAACGCCTTTCCACGACCCGTCGGTTGGTGATCACGGAGTCGATTCTCAGAAACCCGGCTTTGTCAAAGTCGATCGGTCTGACACCTGCTGTACAGGTAGGATGACACCAATACAGTTTTCTGCCAAGCAAAATCTGTTTTGTGATCAGATTATTCTCGGACCCGGGTTCAAATCGCGCAAACGCTGCAGTCTGAAGGGTTTGGGCCTTGCAAACTGATGCGGGTGATCAAGATCATTCCGGGACGATCTGTAGGTCACGGACTTCCAATTCAACCGACCGATACCCGTTAAAATCGTTGATCTGCGGGACACAAGCCAGATCGACGCGTGTACCGGTTTGTAGCCGGTCAAAAATTCCCCCGGCACCGAACGCAATGGCTTTCATGACCGTTCCATTTTGCTTGACATACATTTGAAGATGGTCTCCGGTTTTCCCAACTTTTCGAGGCGGGGCGGTCAACGCCAGATTCCGACAACGAATTAAGGGTCTAGGGTTTCCACGTCCGAACGGACCGAGGCGGTCGAGGTCTGCGATCAACGATTCGGTCACCTGGTGAAGATCCGCGTCGCAATCGACTTTTAATTCAGGAATCAGAAGTCGCGAATCAAGGGTTTGATTGGTGTAGCTGACAAAAGCATCCCGGAAGGCCTCAAACTTGTGGGGTTGAACCTTCAACCCGGCTGCCATTTCGTGTCCCCCGTGGGATTCCAGGGTATCCGTGACATTTTCCAACGCCCGGGCCAGATGAAAACCGTCGATACTTCGACCGCTTCCCTGACCGATTTCGTCTGAGAATCCGACCACAATCGTCGGTCTGCAAAACCGATCGACGATCCGCGACGCGACGATCCCGATCACACCCGGATGCCAGTTTTTGTCTCCGACTACGATCCCCCGCCAATTGTTTTCGATCATCTGAAGGGATTCGATCTGTTCCAAGGCCTGATTCAGAATGGTTCTTTCGATGTTCTGGCGTTGACGGTTTTGGGATTCCAGATAGGTCGCGATTTCTTCGGCCCGTTCCTCGGAAGCGTCGGTTAACATCTCTACCGCGAGTCGGGCGTGTCCCATTCGACCACAAGCATTCAGACGCGGCGCCAACAAAAAACCGACATGATAACTGTCGATCTTCTGTCCCATCAGATTCGCCCGACGGATCAACGCCCGAAGCCCGACCAGTTTGGTCTGTTTCAAACTCCCCAGACCGAAATAGACCAACACCCGGTTTTCTCCCACTAACGGGACGACATCAGCGATGGTCCCCAAAGCCGACAACGCGATGGCTTCGAGCAGGAACGCTTTTAAATCGTCATTGACCCGACAAGCCCCCGAAACTGCCTGACCGATCCCCCAAGCAAGCTTCAGCGCCACCCCCGCCCCGCAGAGGTGAGGATTGGGATAAGGTTGTTCGCTCGGCAATCGAGGGTGCACGATCCCCGCGGCCTCGGGCAAAAGCGGTTCGGACATGGGTCGAATCCAATGTCCGGATCGATTATCCGGTTGATGTTTCCACTCGTGGTGATCCGTGATGATCAATTCGACACCCCGTTCCCGCGCGATTTGTGCCTGTTCAAGCGCGGTGATACCACAGTCCACCGTCAGAATCAGGTCCGCCCCTTCATCGGCTAGTTGACGAATGGCGTCGGTATTTAAACCGTATCCTTCATCCACTCGATGGGGAATGTAGTACCGTACTTTTCCCCCCAGCAGACGGATCGCGTGCCACAGGATCGCTGTTGCGGTGATCCCGTCCACGTCATAATCCCCGTAAATTACGATCTGTTTGCGTTCTCGGATCGCACGTGCCACTCGTCGCGCGGCTTCGGTCAATCCGGGAATCAGATGGGGCTCGTACAAATGACGCAAGTTCGGACGCAAAAATGCCTGACAAACGTCTTCTTCTACCATCCCCCGATTGATCAGCACCTGGGCGACCACCGGACTGACCCGCAAACGCTCGGCCAGCGCCTTGGCCCGGTCATCTGTATCGGCGACATTCCATCGTCGCGGTTTCATCATCCGTGATCGTAGCAACATTCAACCTTTCAGAATACCCGTTTTAAAATTACAAATCACGACCCTTCGTACCTTTTTACTCACAACAAAACCCTCCTACCAGCACGTCCGCCTGTTAAACCATTTTCGTTTGCGGGTTATGCATCGACTTTTCTGGATCGAGTCCGGCGTCCTACGGTAGTCTTTCTCTTGCCTTTTACGTATGCTTTTTGGATATGCTTCTTCCCCGGGCGATTCTCTTTGACTTGGATGGAACGCTGACACGTGAACGGATCGACTGGTCAGCGCTGCGTTCAGAACTGAATATACCCGCCCACCAGGGATTTCTAGAAGCCCTCGAAAAAATGGACCCCGATCAACGGGCGCGTGTCCAGCAGATTCTGCACCATCACGAACACCAAGCCGCATTACGGTCTGAACTGAACGACGGATGCAAGGAGCTTTTGTCTTGGCTGGACGACCGCGGGATCGCACGAGCACTTATTACCCGCAACACTCGGGCGAGCGTTCGGACCGTTTTTGACCTGCACGGGTTGCATTTTGATGTAACTATCACACGTGAAGACGGGGTTTATAAACCCGATCCCACCCCTTTGCTTCGGGCTTGTCAGAAATTGAAGGTATCGACCGACCAAGTTTGGATGGTGGGGGATTGGAAATACGACATCGAAGCCGCCAACGCTGCCCGGATCACCGGAATATGGTTAAGTTATGGCCGAGAAAGAACTTTTGAAGCTGTCCCCGACCACACCGTGAAAGATTTGCCCGCGTTGTGGCAGTGGCTCAAACAATTATGCGAACAACGTGTCTGACACTCTGTGAGCCTTCCCGAACCGGGGAGATCGTCGCCAAAACCCTGAAAAAGAGAGAGTTATGAAAAAGATTGTGTATCTGGTAACGGGCGTTTTAGCGTGGATTAGCGGTCTAGCACTAGCAGAGACTTCCGGGGTGGATCGGGTACTCAAGCAGCTTCACGATCGGGGAAGTGATCTGAAAACCCTCGCAGCCGATGTCGTCTTGAAAACCGCAGACACCGAATTGGGAGACCCGGATTGGGATACACGCGTCGGTCGAATGGTGGTGGAACGTCAACCGGACGGAAATACACGTCTACGAGTGACATTTTTGCGACGTGAACGAGGAAACCGTGTGGAACAAGCACGTCGCGAATACGTCTTGGACGGAGAAAAACTGATCGAACGCGACTATCCGGAAAAAAGACAGGTCGTCAGAGTGGTTCGAAAACCCGACGAAAAACTGGACCTGTTTCGGCTCGGAGAGGGCCCGTTCCCGTTGCCCATCGGTCAACCCCCCGACGAAGTCCGTAAAGAGTTTGAAGTCCAAGAAGCCCGACCCGACAAACCGGAAACCGGACTGACTTATATCCAACTGCTCCCACACAACGGACGACCGATGGCCGACCGATTTTCCCTTATTCTAGTAGGCGTCAACCCCGAAGGTTGGCCCGTTTTTGTCCAGACGCTCGACAAAAACGGTGTGCAAACCACCCAAGCCCGTTTGTCCAATCTTCGCATTAACGATCCGGTCGATTCTAAGGCCTTTGATCTGGAATCGATCGACGACTCCTGGAAAAAGTTCGAAGGCGGATACTAAATCGTGCTTTCCTACCTGAAATCCCCGAAAATCGACCTCGGACACGTTTTTTAAAGGTCGTCCTCCGTTGGATCGTTCTGATCGGTTCGTCTGAACTTGAGAACCGGGGATCCGAAAAAAGATCCCCTGTTATGGTATAACGGGGATCGGCTTCTATAATCAACGCAAAGGACGGACCGGGGTGGTCCAGGGATGGAGATACAATCCTATGACACGTATGAATCTTTTGTTTGTCGCGGGGGCATCGTCAGCCATGATCGTCCTCAACGGATGCTCCAGCGAACCGACCGATCGGTTCGACCCTCGCGTGTTGGGACAAAAAGAAATCTCGGCCTCGCGTGATTATACCTCCGATGGTCCGTTGAAACCCCTCCCGACGACTCTGAATAGCCCATTTCTTCCTGAAAACCGAAACAACCCCGACGCACCCAAGGAACCCCCTGCCAGTCAACCCTTGGCTGCGGAGCAGCGCGTCGTTCGGTTGCCCCTCCGCGAAATCACTCAACGGGCGGTAACCCACAACCGTTCGGTCAAGGTCAGCGGATACCAACCCGCGATCGAAGAAACCCGTGTCACCGAAGCCGAAGCCAGGTTCGATCCCGAATTTTTCGCAGGCACCACCTTCGAAGCCCGACGAAACGACAGTGAGTTCGGATTCTCCAATGACAGTTTCGACCAATGGCGTTTCGAAACCGGTGTCCGTCAACTCCTTCAAAGCGGGGGACAGATCGAACTGGGATATCGACCCCAGCGTACCTACGCCAGTCAACTCGGTGAAGGCGTGTGGAACTCTTCCTTCGGACTGCAACTCACTCAGCCTCTGCTTCGGGATTTCGGACTGACCGTCAACCGCGCACGAATCATCATCAACCAAAACAACCAACGAATCTCGGTCCTGGATTTCCGTAAAGACCTCGAGGAAATGCTCCGCAACATCGAAGAAGTTTATTGGCGGCTCGTCCAAGCCCATCAGAATGTCAAGATCCAGGAAGAACTCCTTCAACGTACGATCGATTTTGCTGATCTTGTCTCACAACGATTCAACCAGGACACGACGATGGAACAAATTTCCACGTCAATTTCCCGTGTCGAAGCCGCACGCGCGGACCTGATCCGAGCCCGCCAACGTGTGCATGACCTATCTGACCAGCTCAAAAATCTGATGAATGACCCGGAATACCCGGTCGCCAGCAATATCCTCATCCTCCCGGCCGACGAACCTTTGCTCCAACCTATCACCTTCAATCTGACCGACGGGGTCCAGACGGCATTGCTCAACCGTTATGAATTGGGTCAGCAACAATTGAGAATCGACTCGGCAACCACCGCTTTGGAAGTCGCCAAGAATAATCGTCTTCCTCAGTTGAATCTGGTCGGTTCGATCGGGCTTCAGGGATTGGGTGAGGATTATATCGATTCCCATGAACCGATCTGGGATACCGACAACGTCAGTTGGTCGCTGGGGCTTCAATTCGTGCAGAAACTGGGAAACCGTGAAGCCAACGCCATCTTCCGACGCGCTCAACTGCAACGCATGCAGGCCATGGCCCAGTATGAACAACTCATTGACCAGATCACTTTGGATGTCAAAACCGCCCAACGGGAAGTCGAAGCCAGTTGGCAATCCATCGGACAAACCCGACAGGCACGTCTGGCTGCCGCAAAAGCCCTCGAAACCGTTCAGACTCTCCGGGTCAATGGTGAACCGTTGACCCCCAACTTTGTCGAACGCGAACTGGCTCGTCAACAGGAAGTTGCCCAGGCCGAACGGGCCGAAGCCGATGCCATAGCGGCTTACAATATCGCCATCAGTAGGCTTGAATCCGCCAAGGGAACCCTGCTTCGGTACAACAACGTCATCCTGGAAGAAGCCTCTCGTCGATAAACCAGTCCGGTTTCAGACCGTCCGTGACGACAGGAAACCCATCCGTTTCCCTCTCATCACGGACGTTTTTTTATAGTAACTGCCATCGTCGTCGCAGCACCCATTCACCCACCAGCAGGGTCAATACGATCGAAGCCTGCATGGGCAAATCCCACGACTTCGGCCAGGACGGAAATACCCCCGACACAGCCAAACCCGTTCGTACCAGGGAGTACAACGGAACGGACCGTTGTCGCATCCATGTCTGCTCTCCCTGCTTTTGCGACAGCGTTTCCATCAATTGCGGTAACTGTGACAACCGATACGCATAACCGCCCGTTGCCGTGGCGATTTGCTGCATCAATCGACCATCGGCCACCAGACGGGCCATCTCATCGTCAGGCCAGACGACGGAAAAGCTCACGGTCTTTCGTCCGATCTCCACCCCGTCTTTGCTGGCGATGATCTGACCGGACCAATCCCCTTTCCCGAGTTGTGTGATTGTTGTCTGGTATAACCCGTCCCGGTTCGAAACCGGCGCCATCGGTACCACCAGAGGCCTCGATTGAGAATCCCCCTTTTGATCAACTTGAATCCGAACTGCCGCGAAACGCACCATCTCCCCCTTGTCATTACGGACCAACGCCCGAACACGGATCGGTTCGTCGGGTTGAAACACGGGTTTATCCACCAAGGCTTCGACACCGGTCACCTTGTCACCATTTTTCTGCGCGCTCCCGGCCAACCAACGCACCAGTTGACCCCAGAAAATGGTGTACGGCGATTGCGGACCCAACGTCCGCGTTGACAGATACCAACGATAAGTCGAATCCACGGTTAACACCGCCGATCGGCCTTTTCCATACGTCTGAACGGCCAGAATGATCTGGGGATTCCCGTCCGGACCGGTCAACCCCGGATGAATCAGCAGGACTTTGGCTTGGGGTTTGGAACCGGAAACCACCCAGTTGCCCGACAACGGGGACAGTCCCCGGCTGTCGGAATCCCCCCCCAACCACGTCTCCAGACCCTGTAACATCGGGTGAGCAAGACCGTCTTCGGTTATTTTAGGGAAAAAGTCCTGTTTCTGCTCCCCGGTGTCTTTAGAACCCAACCATACCGGCAACGCCTGCTCGATCGGGGTTGTTTCGTATCCCCCCGTTCCAAGACTCGATGCGCCCCCGAGCAGGACCAGACCGGTTCCCTCCTGAACCGCTTTTTCCAACGAACTCATCCCGACTTCCGTCAGCAAAGCACGATCGACATCGCCTAGGATTACCACATCAAACCGTCTCCATCCGGAGACGTCCTGGGGCAATTCGCCAACGGGCTGGGCATTGATCGTCCCCGAAGACGAAAAACGACCGTCCGGTCCCCAGACTAGCGTCGCTAGTTCGATCCCCGTATCTCTTAAAAGCGCCCGGGACAGTTCACGGTACTCCGGACGAAACTTCCCTTCGATGTAAAGCACCCGAATCCGGGGTTCTGAAGCCAACTGCTGAAAATACACGTCGGTTGTCGGCAACCGTCCGTTCCCCGGGAACCGGGTCCACCCAGACCGCCAACCGATGCACTCCCACACGACGCGGAACATACTCCAATACCAGTTCCTGACCGCCCGAAGACGTCTCCAGCACCAGTTTCGACGTTTTCACCGACGAAATCGGTTTATCCTTTTCATCCACCTCCGCGAGGTTCACGTCAATCACTCGACCGCTGAGGGAAGCCGATTTGATATTGACCTTGATGTTAACCGTCGATCCGACCGTCCATTCGTCCACCGGCATCGACCCGGTCGATCTGGATATTCGACACGGATACACCCTGCGGGGACTCCGACCCCACCAAAAGCGTGTGAACGGGACGTCGAAACGTCGAGACTCGTGACACCACGTTGTCAGAGACGTTGTCAATCCCGTCACTAATCAGAACGATCTGGGCATCGGATTGGGGGAACGCGGCTTGTGCTTTGGCAACTGCGGCAACCAGATCAGTGACAGACCCGTTGGCTTGGACAGAAGACAAGCTCTGAGGCGTATCAACAAAAGCCTCGTTGCCCGATCCCGGGAAAGGCACGATGACCGGTTTGAACCGGTCGGAAATCCCAGTCCCACCGTCTGCTCAGCGCCTGAACGACGGATTGGATACGGGTCGGACCGTTCTGAGCATCGGACACCGACATCGAACCGGAATGGTCTACCAACAAAACCAAAGGACGGTCCGGGACTCGACGGGTTGTCCAACGCAGGACCGGTTCAAACAACATCGGAACGGCCAGTAAAATGGCAAGAACACGCATCAGAAGCAACCATCGCAGTTGCGTCTGCGACAATCGATGCCTCAAATCCTGGTATTGAATCCCCGAAAGCAGAATCAGAATCCCGGTGGTCCAGAACAGACCGACCAACGGATGCCTCAATCCGTCGATCGACAGAATCAACCCCGTCAGTCCGGCCGGGATCAGACAGGTCAACATCCGCCGGGAAATTTGTTGTTCCTGCGTTTCACGTCCCAAAACCCAATGAATGACCAGCCCCCCGGCGGCTATCAGGCAAACCCAGCACCACAAGTCCCACCCGGATTGCCGGGCAATATCAATCGTCCAGTTGGTCATTGTCCTGTTATGGTTCGATTCGGTTCCAGAATATCACCTTTTTTACCGATCCTTAAGACGCTCAAGTCTACCCGGTCTTGAGTCCGATAACATACTGACAGACACCGATGAACCGATGGGTCCTGATCTTCTGCATGTTCTTCGTCTGCCCCGTGGGCAGCGGGTCCGAACCGTTGGATCAGGCACGGGTCCTGAAATATTTTGATTTTGAGGAGCGCCAAAGGGGAAACGTCGAGGACCTCCCCATGGACTGGGTCAAAGTCGAAGGATCGGGCCTGCCCCATTATGTCAACGGACGATTGACCACCGATCAAGCCCGTTCCGGACGTTACAGCTTCCGGTTTGATCTGAACGGCGGAAGCCTCTTGTACCGGTATCCTGCAGGAAAAATCAAAGTCTATCCACATTCCAATTACAAAGTGAGCGTCTGGGTCAAAACCGATCCTCTGCCTAACGCACGGGCACGTTTGACGGCTTATCTGACCGATCAGGATCAACGAACCATTGTGAGTTCGATCACTCATTCTCAACCTTTTGTCAGTGATAAAGAAGGCTGGTCCCGTCTGGAAATCGAACTCCAAGCCCCCGAACAAGCGGTCTGGATGGTCCTGGAGCTAGGACTGCTGCAACCGGCGTTGTATGAACAGACATCCCTGGGACGCGCTGCTTTGTTCGAGCAGGACATTCGAGTTACCGCCTGGTTTGATGACCTGAGCATAGCCCAAGTTCCCAGGGCCAACCTCTTTTGTGACCGCCCGGGCAACATTTTCAGACGATCTGACCCGATCGTCTTGCAAATGCGTATCACCGACCGATTTACCGACGACCCTGTCCTGCCAACCTCAAAGTCATCGACGCGGAAGGCAAAAACCGTCCACCAATATAACGGATCGATCCTCCTTGCCAGCGAACCGTCGGACACCCCCCGAACACGCGCCCCCCCAAGATCGGTTTCGATCGTGTTGCCGGATCTGAAAGCAGGATGGTATCGGACCGACTTCAATTGATCAGCCGGGGGAGCGTGGTCGCGGATGAATCTTTGGACTTTCTCCGCCTGGCCGATGAGGGAGAACCGATCGAACCGGACCCTCGGTTTGGTGTGATCGCGACCGATCTACCTCAAAAATGCCTGGCGTGAGTTGCCCCAGATCCTGCCTTATCTGGGTATCG
>BPJO01000003.1 GCA_026004655.1 Phycisphaerae bacterium | reverse complement strand
TAGGGATTACGATGACGCAGATCCACGATAGTTCCCATCGCAAGGTTTTGACGTTTCCGGGTTGCCATCGACGGACCCTGTTCTGCGCAAGCGACGGTTGCCGCGGTTAACAGCATGTCGCCAACCGTAACTCCGGCAACCTTGGCGGCGGATCGTAGCTGCTCGAGCACGGATACATCCAGATCGACAACGCGCACACGGACTGACTGATCCGGGTTGGTCGTTTCTATACGACGCACGTGCTTCATGGCTGCGGAAAATCCGATGACTTCACACCCCTGCGACACCACAGACCACTCACAGTTCGCCGGGGAAAACCATGACAGCATTCCCGTCTCTGCCAGCCGGATCCGACCTGGCCAAAGATCGGGTCGATTCAATAAGCACGACATCCAACCCCGCATGAGCGTACGAATCGAAAGGCTGTCTGCGACCCAGTGCTGGTACACCAGCCCGACCTGTTGACCACAGACAAAAGGTCGAAACGGAAACGACCTCGGCGACGTGAACGGTGTATTCAGTTCCTGGCTCAGGTGGTCTTCGAGATCAGATACCACCGAAATATTCGGCATCCAAACGTCGGAATAATCGATCCGATAATTCCTCCCGTTTCGGACAAACGTCCCCAACCCCATCGCTCGTATCGTCCGATGAAATGTATGGTTTAACTCGTCGATCGAAATCGGATGGTCGAGGGTAATGAATTGGGCTGCGTTGTACGGATGAATGGTTTCCCAGAGGATTTGGGTTTTTTGAAAGACATTCAGACAGCCACAGTTCATATGACGGTGTGATCGTTATTCGGTGGAAGATGCCGATGACGTAGGACGATACAGACCACGGGGGATAAACCGTCCGACCTGACGCATGTAGTCCAGGTAAGTCTGTCCGTGGACACGGACCATGTGACGTTCTTCTCGACGGGCTTCCCATTGCAAAAGTACGATTTGGACCAGTGCAACGATTCCAATCCAGATCGAAGGTACTGAAACAAAAGTCAGTACGGCCAGAAGACATTGAAGGGCATAAATCGGGTGTCGAACCAGCGCGTATGGTCCCGTGATGATCAGAGTATTTTTTTCATTCGGGTCGATTCCCATCCGCCAATCTTTTCCCATTTTTCGCCAGCAGATCATGGTCAGATACAAATCCACCAAAGCCAATATGACGGCCGACCATGCCAAGACAGGCCAATACCACAACCGGTCCGTGGCGAATACTCCAATCGCCGACAGCAATGGTAGACAGATCCAAGCAGCCACATTCGGATACCAGATAATCCTCAGGACTCTTCCAAGGGTTTCGGGCGGAAAAAAATTGGCAGCCCGACCGGTCAGTCGACGAGTTTTGATGACCAGTTTGAGAACGCGTCCCCAATAAAACGCGACGATCAGACCAATGACAAAAGCAGGCCAATCCGATACGGACATGGATGGAAGATTAGCGAATTGTCAGAGATTTCCAATTCCGGTGAATCTGAAATATTCCGATTTCAGTTGCCCGCGATCGGAGGACGACCGGTTCGGCGAAGTTCTGCGAGGTATTGTTGACGCAACTGTTCGTACTCGGCCTCGGCGGCAAGGGCACGGTTGTAGGCGGCTTGGGCCTGACGAACCTTTTCACGAGCGGCATCGAGTCGCTGTTTGTTGTTACGAAGTGTTTCGGAATTGTTGACCTGAGCCAGACGTTCGGCTTTGATCGCCCGGACGCGAGCAGCCGCCAACAACATTCTTTCGCGAGCGTCTTCGACTTCAGGCGCCTGTGCCAAAGCCATGATCTGTTCCCGGGTCATCCTTTGTCGGATTTCCAACGCTTCCATCGCGTGAGGGAATAACCAGTCAAAACTGCCTCGTCCGGTCATGACCAGGTTACGGATCGTTTTCTGGCGTTGCTGTTGTTTCTGTTCCAGTTCCCGGTAATAGTCGTCGGTACGGAGCGCTTCAAAGATGGGTCTGCGGACGTTGTCATAATCCGCTTGAGCACGACGCAGGTCGATCAACGCCTGTCGATATTCTTCCGTGGCGAGCAGTTCATTTTCCAGCGCGATGCTCGAAATACCGGAATTGGCCGACATGGCTTCGGTGAGCTCAGCCTTGGCAGCTTCGAGTTCTCGCTTGGCCTCGATCGAAGCGGTCCGGTCGGCCGGCATCGGAAGCCCGTTCGGACCCATCCGAAGACGATCATAACCTGACGACCTATTACTACGGTTTTGATCACCACGAACCTGATTCTGCTCGGAACGGTCCCTGTTTTGCTCGACCGCATTACCCTTGGGGCGATTGGTCCGATCCTGAGCATGAATCGGAACAGCAAAGTTCATCATCACAACCGCGACGATCGAACCGATCAGAAAAAAATTTCTATATGAAAGGCACATCATGGTCTTCTGCCTTTACTTTTCTTATCGGCAGCATCCGGATCAATAATGATGTGAATCAAAAAACAGGCCGGATGCTCAATCTCCAAAATATTATACTAAGTTTGTTCCATCAGGTTGAATCAAAACGGAACATTTTCCGGGTGGACGGGAGGGGGGTCAGGGATGACTCGGTTGATCCATGACGGGTTTTATCGTCCATTTGGGGTTTTGGCCAAAAAAACGACATGGGTTGTTAAAAAATACGTCCAAAGCTTCTTGCTCGGTGTGTCCGCGTCGTCGGAACTCCAGACAAGTGTCGGTCAACATATGGGGCCCGGATTCACCCCAGTCGCTGGCGGAATTAACCATCAACATGTCTGTTCCGAACGTTTCCATGATGTCTACAGCCCGCTGGGGGGGTGACTTTGGTGACCGGATAAATGGTTAAACCCGCCCAAAAACCACATTCCCGAGCTTTTCGAAGGGTATGCTCCTCGCAATGGTCGATCAAGACACGTTCTGGACGGATCCGACGGTCATTTTTCAGAATCGAGCAGATAATATCGGTTCCCTTATGTTTGTCTTCAAGATGAGGGGTATGGATCAGAATCATCTGATCGTACCGAGCGGCTAGATCGACCTGGAGTTCAAAAGTGGTAATTTCATTGCGGGTGTTCTTGTTCAACCCGATCTCCCCGATCCCTAGGACACGCGGGTGGGATAGCATCGGGGGGATCAACGCGATGACTTCCTTGCTCAATTGGACATTTTCGGCCTCCTTGGCGTTGATGCAAAGCCAAGAAAAATGCTCGATCCCATATTTGGCAGCCCGTTTGGGTTCTACGTCGGTTAGGTGTCGAAAATAATCATAAAATGACGCAGCACTGGACCGATCAAACCCTGCCCAGAAGGCCGGTTCACTGACGGCGACCACCCCTGCCCGGGCCATATAAATGTAGTCATCAGTAGTCCGGCTGACACAATGAATGTGGGGGTCAATGTACTTCATGATGTCAACATACTTTATTGTGTTTTTAAGAACTTTAAATACGGCGTTCTGATGTACGCTTTTTCAGTCCTTTCTGAAACCTGGATGACAGTAGGACAGGTTTGTTTCACAAAATTAGTATTTTGTTCGGATAAATGGTTGGTTTAAGATAGGGTATTGTGAGGGCTCAGGATCGGACCATTTTGCATGTGGATATGGACGCGTTTTTCGCTTCGGTCGAACAGCGTGACCATCCGGAATTACGCGGAAAACCGGTTTTGGTAGGGGGAACAGGGGATCGAGGGGTGGTGGCCGCAGCCTCGTATGAAGCCCGAGCCTATGGTTGCCGTTCGGCCATGCCGATGACCCTCGCCCGAAGGCTTTGCCCGCAGGCCATCATCGTCAAAGGATCCTATTCCCGGTATCAAGCCGTTTCGGAACAGATTTGTGATATTTTCCGACAGTTTACCGATCAGATTCAACCCTTGAGTATCGATGAAGCCTTTCTGGACGTGACCGGGTCTTTGGTTTTGTTCGGATCAGGAGAAAAGATTGCACAGGAAATTCGCTCAAGAATCCGTTCCCAGATCCGATTGACAGCTTCGATCGGTGTCGCAACGAACAAGTTCCTCGCCAAACTGGCCAGTGATTTAAGCAAACCGGACGGTCTGATGGTGATTCATCCCGAAATGGTGGAAAAGGTGCTTCCGTCGCTAGCCGTCGATCGTATCTGGGGTATCGGAACCAAAACCGCCCAGCGACTCTACCGTTTGGGGATCAAAACCGTCCACGATCTAAGAAAAATGGACGACAACTGGCTTGCAGCGCATTTCGGATCCTATAGTCATCGGATCCGGGAACTGATATACGGGATCGATCATCAACCGGTCCACGCCCCAGACCCGCCCAAATCCATCGGACAGCAGCAAACCTTTCCCGAGGACCTGTTAACCCAGCAGGACATCCGGAACGTGCTCCTGGAACAGGCTCAGTCGGTCGGAGGAAGATTAAGACAGAGCCGGTTACCTGGCTCAGTGCGTGACCGTTAAAATCCGTTTGGGTAACTTTCGGACCATCACCCGGTCCCGCAAGCTGATCTCCGCGACGTCTTCGTCAAAGAAAATTTATGAACTTTCATGCAGATTATTCGATGAATGGGCTTTGGTTCACTTTCAACCGGTCCGATTGATTGGAACACAGACCAGCGAGTTTACCCGAGAGGTTCAGCTGGAATTGTTCGACCCGAACGAGCAATTCAAACAGGAAAAAGTGGACCGTACCCTAGACGTGATCAGAAACCGTTTTGGAGAACGAATTATCCGGCGAGCACATGACGGAAAAACGATCCCCGGAATCATGAAATGATTTTTATTCGAGAGAATTTTCCGACGATTTTACATGAATCGTTATTTATCACTTGCCAAACAAACCCCATTTCGCCTATAGAAGAATGGTAGATGTTTGATTGACCACACCGCAGGGAACAGGCGTGGTTTGTCTAAACCACGCCCCACAAGGATTTGTTTTGTTACTCATGGAGGCAGACCCATGCCGCAAGAAAACACGCGCTCTCTTATTCAAACCGTTGCTTTTCTTGGAACTTATCCTCCCCGACAATGCGGAATCGCCACCTTTACCCGAGACCTTTATGAGGCCGTGGCCGGTCAGCTCGGAAACGGCGCCAGCGTGATTGCCATGGACGACGAGATCGACTGCTATGACTATCCCGATGAGGTGCGTTACCAGATCAATCAAAACCGAATCGGGGATTACCAGGCGGCTGCCGAAATCCTGAATAACGAGCAGATCGACGCCACCATTATTCAGCACGAATATGGTATTTTCGGGGGAAAAGATGGTTCTCACGTTTTGTCGTTCGCCAAACGATTACGGATGCCCCTGATTGCCACGCTGCACACCGTTTTAACCGAACCGTCGGTGACCCAGCGATCGACGCTTCGTGAGTTGATCCGGGTTTGTGATCGTGTGGTCGTGATGAGCAAAAAAGCCCGGAACATTCTCACAGACGGGTGGGGGGTTGCGCCTCAAAAGATCGCGTTCATCCCACACGGGGTTCCGGACATGCCTTTTGTGGACCCCCATTATTATGCGGAACATTTCAATACCGTGGGTCGGCGTGTGCTTTTGACGTTCGGTTTGCTCGGTCCGGGCAAGGGGATCGAAACAGCCATACGTGCGATGCCCAAGGTCATTCAGAAAAACCCCGACGTCCTGTACATCATTCTTGGTGCGACTCATCCGCATGTCATTCGTCAGGAAGGGAACCGGTACCGGGAATCATTGGAAAAACTCGTCAACGAACTCGGGCTCCAGAATCATGTTCGGTTCGATAACCGCTATGTCAGCACGGCCGACCTGATCCAATACCTGACGGTGACGGATATTTACGTGATTCCTTATCCGAACGCCGCACAGATTACCTCAGGGACACTCGCTTACGCCTGTGGCGCTGGAAAGGCTGTGATCAGCACACCATTCTGGCACGCCGAAGAGCTTCTGGCAGAGGGACGAGGTTTATTCTTCCCGTTTAATGACTCTAACGCTTTAGCCGACCGGATTTTGTACCTGTTGGAGCATGAGGACGAGCGTCATGCCATACGAAGAGCCGCGTATCAATACGGCCGTCCAATGGTCTGGTCCAAAGTCGCAGAGGCGTATCTGGACCTGATCTGCGAAGTGGTCCATCAACGTCGCGACGGTCGGTCAAAAGTCGTCTTGCTCAAGAATACAGACAGCATAACAGTTCCGACAAAGATTGATATGTCGCATTTGATCCGGTTGAGTGACGACGTCGGAATCACCCAACACGCCATCGGCGCGACCCCGGATCGTCGTCATGGGTATTGCACCGACGACAACGCACGAGCCTTGATTGCGGTCATTCTTCATGCCCGACAGACCGGTGAACGGTCATTGATGATCCAAGCCGATCGTTATCTGTCATTCCTGCATCATGCGTTCAATCAAGATAAGAAATGTTTCCGCAACTTCATGAGTTACTCACGGGAGTGGCTGGAAGAACAGGGAAGCCAGGACAGTCACGGTCGGGCGATCTGGGCCCTGGGGGTGGCGACCCGATGGGCAATGACCGATTCCATGCGGGCTATCGCATCGCGTCTTCTTGTCGATGCGTTACCCGTGGTTAGAAGCTTTACTGCGCCAAGAGCGGGTGCTTTTGCGATCATAGGTTTGTCACATTATTTGCAGCATTATGAAGGCGATACGCGTGTTTTGCGAGTCCGCAACGCGCTGGCCGAAGGTTTGTTTAAGGCTTTTAAGGACAACGCAACTTCCCATTGGCCTTGGCTGGAAGATGTAGTCACTTACGATAATGCGAAATTGCCCCATGCCCTGTTGATGGCAGGGAACGCCATGAACCGGGCAGACATGGTAGAACAAGCACTGGCGTCACTGGAGTGGTTGATCGATTTGCAGGTCGATTCGACCGGAACTGTCAGTTTGATCGGAAATAATGGTTGGCTCACACGCGACGGTTGGCGTGCGAGATTCGATCAGCAACCGATCGAGGCTATGGCGTTGGTCGAGGCCTGCGTCGATGCCTGGCGGATCACGATCGAACAAAAATGGCTGGACCGCGCCAAATCCGTTCTCAGCTGGTTTACCGGACGCAATGAATTGGGGGTGTGTTTGGTCGATTCGGAAACCGGCGGTTGTGCCGACGGGCTGCACATGTCGGGCCCGAGCCTCAACCAAGGCGCCGAAAGTACCCTGGCCTGGCTGATCTCGGCCCTAACCCTTGCCGAAGTCGAACGAGAAACGGTTTCAGAAGAGGAGATGTTGGATCTATCCTCGGCCATGGTTATGCGATCGGTCGAACCATCGTCTCATGACTGAATCAAATGACACGGGGATTGAAACTCACACTGAAATGGATACCAATACTAAGGGAACCATGAACTTGAAACATCATTCCGGCTCAGCTGATTCAACTGGAAACGGACGGGCGGTGTGTTTCGAGTCATTGATCAACAGCGGCAGAATCAGTGTGAGAAGGCTTCCGGTTCATTTGACTAGCGACTATCGAAGGGTGATCACCCGTCCGTTTTTACTCGGTCCGTCACGGGTTCGGTCACTGTTCGAACGAATCCGTGCGATTCCTGAAGATCAGATCGATGACCTGTTGCATGAGGTCGAACGGGCATATGCGCATCGTCATCCTAAAATCGGTTTCATCTTTCAGGAGAATTATGAAACCGGGTCCGGTCTGATCGGATGGCATGAAAAATGGTCTCCCCAGCGTCGTCTCCTGGCAGGGGCTTATATGACCATGGAATATTCCGTGGACTCTGCTGCCTTGTTCAATCCTTCGATCGTGCCTCATCCCGACCAATCCGGGGTAGAAGAAGGTGGATTGCGATTCATCATGTCTCTGCGAGCTACCGGGGAAGGGCACGTCAGTTCGATCGCGTTCCGAACGGGGATCATTACACCGGATGATCAGGTCAATCTCGATCCGATGCCCTCGAAGCTGCACCGCTCACGGATTGCTCCGGACCGACACTATCTGAAGCATCTGGTACTCCGAAAACTAAACGAAATGGGGATCGGGACTAACGGCGCGATTGCTCGGGTAGCGGAAACTTTGGGAGAGAAGTTTACGTTGACCCAGTTTACTCAGGCAATCGAATCCATTCGTACAACCAGTAATTTAGATCCTCAAGAGCAGGAATCGTTGGGTCACTTGATGTGGTTGATTCAGAGCAATTTTCACATCGATCTTGACCCGGAATCGACTCTCCAGGAATTGGTCATCTTCCCGATGAGCGAGGAGCAGTCGAATGGGCTTGAAGACCTACGGTTGACGCGTTTTACCGATGATGATGGAAGCGTGACCTACTACGGGACATACACGGCTTACAACGGTGTACGCACGCTCCCGATGATGCTATCGACGTCGGATTTCAAACGGATCGAGTTTGCGTCTTTGAACGGTCGAGCAGTTCTGAACAAAGGGATGGCGTTATTTCCCCGAAAGATTCAGGGCAATTACGTGATGTGTTCCCGGATCGATGGCGAAAATCTATTCATTTCTCGAAGTCGATCAGTTCACTTCTGGGAAACGGCTGAGAAACTGATCGCGCCTAGACATCCCTGGGAGCTGATGCAGATCGGAAACTGTGGCGCTCCCATCGAAACCGATCGGGGCTGGATTTTGCTAACGCACGGCGTCGGACCGATGAGAACCTATGCAATCGGTGCCATGCTTCTAGACCTCGAAAATCCTCTGAAAATTATCGGGCACTTACGTAAACCCTTGATCACTCCCGACGGAGAAGATCGGGACGGATACGTTCCCAACGTGGTTTACACCTGTGGGGCGCTAGAGCATCGAGGGGATCTGTTCATTCCGTTTGCCATGGCTGACAAAAGCACTACTTTTGTCGTCATTCCCACCATGGAATTGGTCAATCACTTGCTGGATTCTCCCCCTCTCGAGGAGAATTGACCGGTAGAATGAACTTCAGGTGATGGGACGCATGGATCAGATGCAGTTGATCCCACTCTGAACGAGACAGACGACCGAACAAGGGGCTAGGTTGAAGCGGGCCCGTATAATGTCGATACCGGTGAATGGCTGTCAGAAGTTGTGAAACCCCGTCCGCGTCAGGGGTCTGGTCATCGGGGAGGAAAAGTTTGGGTGCTTGAATCCCGTTGGGGATAGATCGGCTCTTCAGAACCCGATTTTTCATCCACCCCGAAAAGATACGGATAAACCAGGGAATCTGAAAATCGAACCCGTCGATGGACTGATTTAACATTTTCGCGACGTGTTGACAGTTTTGTCCCAACGACCATTGACCCGCGCGATGATAGGGATGCCTGATCAAGGACATAACTTCAGTTTGAAGTTCATCAAACGTACGTAGGTCCAAATGACGAGTACTCATGAATCAGCATAGGGTTAAACACCGACACATTTCAAGTTGGAATATTTCCTCTTAAATCGATAGGATTAGTAGGGTATGGAAAGTCTCGGATCGATCACTTTGTTTGCCTTAGCGGGAATGGGATTGGTCGCTGTCGGTTTAGGGGTGGGCCGATGGATAAGACCCCGGACATATTCATCGCCGATCAAGTTTGATCCTTATGAATGTGGTGAAAGCCCGATCGGATCTGCTCAAGTTCAGTTTGATCTTCGATTTTACATCGTGGCTTTGATTTACCTGATTTTCGCAGTTGAGATCGTTTTATTTTATCCATGGGCAGTGGCGTATGGGTCGGCTGAACAGATAGTCGGTTCGGAACAAGCCGCTTTTGTTCTACGCTCGGTAGCGTTAGTGGATTTGCTCATTTTCTTTGGTCTATTGGTCGTGGGTTTTGCCTACCTTTGGCGATTCGGTTACCTCGAATGGGTGCGCACGCTCAAATCAAGAACCCCCGGATCCGTTTAAGCGCTGTTCGGATCATAGAGTTGTAACATGATCCTGTCATGAGACCTGGGTTATTTTCACCAGTCGGCTTCGAGTTCTTGAACGATCGCGACGGCTAATTGCTCTGCGGTGTTCAACTGGGCTTGAGATCGACCTTCGCCGAGGGTGGGGTAGTAGGTGGCGTTTTGCTCAAATCCTCGTCTTTCGACCAGGATTTTGCCCGTCCTGAGATCTTTCCAGGTAAAATCAACCCGAATGGTGTAAAGCTGTTCCTGGGGGAGTCCGGATTGTCGGTTATTGGAAAGGGTTTGCTTTCGGACTCGGGTGATCTGGCCTTCGAGGATGGTATCGGCTTGTTCCCGATCAACGACTTTGTAAGGGGTTCGTTGTTCGATCTGCATGATCAGGGCTTTGGTTAAGGCAAACTCGTCCCCGCGAGAAAAATCGACATTGGTAAAAATCGGAACCGCGATCGTTCGGATGTCTTGTCGATAGAGCGAGGACCACTGATACCCTTGACCCGTTCCGCTTCCGGACTGCTGATATCCCTGACACCCGTTCAGGATCAGCAGCATGGATACGAATAAACCGGAGATAGACCACCCGTTTTGCCGGACAGGATCGCGTAAGCCCGTCATCCCTGCACCTCCAGTAGTTTGCGCGCCTGTTGAGCTTCATCGCTTTGGGGGTATTGATCAATCAGAACTCTCAGTGTGATACGAGAGGCTTCGGGTTTGTTGGTTCGTCGATAAAAATCGGCCGTCACCCACAGTTTGCGTGCCAAGGTTTTGTCAATCGAATCGACGAACGACGGGATATTTTCTTGCTGAGCAATTTCGGGATACTGATTGATCAGATCGACCATTTGCTGTCGTGCATTGATCAGGGGGGTGGGGTCAAATCGTACGCCGGTAAACTGGGCATAATTGCTGAAAGCCTGCCTGAGAAGGATTTCTGGAAGGTCGGGATTTCGGGGGTACTGTTTCGAGAACGCCCCGTAGGCATCGGCGGCTAGATCAAAATCGCCGTTGGCAAAATAGTAATCGGCTGTTCGTCGTAGAGCTTTTTCGGCCAGAGGTGACCCGGGCGAACGCTGTTGAATCCGGAACATCATCTCGATCGCGTCGTCGGACGCGCTCAGTATTTTCATACCCAAGAAGGAGAGTTTTCGACCACTCATCAACGAATCGGCGATTCGATATTGTAGTTCCAGCGCTAGCGCGTAATACGGGCTGGCCGGGAAGGTGTCGAGCAACTCGTCGCAATAATAAAAGGCTTTGATGGGATCGCCGTTGCCGTCCAGTGCCTGGGCATGAAGATACAGTCCCAGGTCGTAATTCGGGTCGGTCTTATGACTTAAAAGCCAAGCCAGTGATTCCTTGTCCGCCGCGGCAAATTGCTGTCGGTCGATCAGGTTTTCAATTCGTTTCAGGACCGGATCTGGTTTGGGAAGATCCGATGGGTTGGTCGTTGAGACCTCGGTGAATCGTCCGTCATTGAGTTCAAAGGTCCGAGACTGGGCTTCGGCAAATCCGTCGCCAGTGAAGCCGAAAATGACTCCCGAAATAACGAGATTGGCAATGAGCATCCTTCTCATGGATGTCCATTGTAATGACTGCCCGGTGGTAAACCAGTCTTGGCTGTTCGACCGTCGGTTTGGATAACACCCCGAACGGATCAGACATCCAGTTCCTCGGCTTCTTCGGCACGCTCCATGATGAATCGGAACCGGGCAGACGGATCCTTGCCCATCAGTTCATTGATCACGCGATCTGAAGCCAAAGGGTCCGAAATTTCCACTCGCAAAAGACGTCTGGTTCTGGGATTGAGGGTCGTTTCCCACAGGACTTTTGGCATCATTTCGCCAAGCCCCTTGAATCGTGTAATTTCCGGACGAACATTTCCACGGGCGTGCTGCTTGAGTATACGTTCCTTGTCGGCATCATCGGCTGCCCAGTAAGTCTCTTTTCCGATGTCCACCCGGTATAGGGGGGGGAGTGCAAGATACACCCTGCCTGCTTCGATCAGGGGACGCATATGTCGAAAGATAAAGGTCAACAGCAGGGTGGTGATATGATGCCCGTCGCTGTCAGCGTCGGCCAACAGGATGACTCGCTGGTAGCGCATCTTGTCCGGGTCACATTCCGGACCGACTCCGCACCCCAAAGCGGTCACCAGATCGGCGATTTCCTTGTTTTCCAGGATCTTGCTTAATGACGATCCTTCGGTATTCAGTACCTTACCTCTTAAAGGCAAAATGGCCTGTTTGTCACGATCCCTGCCTTGTTTGGCGCTACCGCCTGCACTATCCCCTTCGACGATAAACAGTTCACTTTCTTCTCGGTGGCTGCTCGAGCAGTCTGCCAGTTTTCCGGGCAAGTTCAGTCTCCCGTTCGTGGCGGTTTTTCGGGAAATGTTGGCACTGGCAGCACGAGAAGCTTCACGTGCTCGGGCGGCTATAATGATCCGGTTTACAATCGTCTCTGCCACCGACCGGTTACTATTGAGCCACTGCTCCAAGGCCGGGCGGACTGCTCCGTCTACCATGGACTGAACTTCCGTATTGTTCAACCGATCCTTGGTCTGACCCTGGAACTGAGGGTCCTCGACAAAAACGCTCAAGACACCGATTACCCCTTCCCGGATATCCTCGGCTTGCAGCGTAACTCCCCGGGGCGTCAATTCGTGTGTTTCGATGTAATTCCGAATCGCCTTTAACACCCCCGCACGCAGACCGTTTTCGTGCGTTCCCCCGTTGCCCGTCGGAATCCCGTTCACATAACTTTTCAGTAGCTCTTCGGTGCTCTCCGTCCATGAAAAGCACATTTCCATACGGATCCCATTTTCCTTGGAAAAAATAAATGGCTGATCATGAACCGGTTTGGCGTTTTTCTCCGTCAGGATCTGCTTCAGAAAAGCAACGATCCCGTCTTCGTGGTGAAAAACCTCTTTTTTATTGTTGACTTCATCCACCCAGGTCACTTTCAAACCTTTGTGGATGTAGCTGGCCACTTCCAGTCGTTCACGAATGGTTTGCGGATTGAACTCGGTCCGAGGGAAAATCTGGGGATCGGGATGGAAAAAGATGGTCGTTCCCGTCCCTCGTGACGGTCCGAGCTTCTTAAGCGGTGAAACCGGTTTTCCCTGTTTGAACTCCATTTGCCACTCATAACCGTCCCGTTTGACGGTCACGACAAGCTTTTTGGAAAGGGCGTTGACGACCGACGCTCCGACGCCGTGCAGGCCACCGGATGTCTTGTAATTGCCCTGACCGGAATTATCGAACTTTCCCCCGGCATGAAGCGTGCAGAGAATGATCTCGACGGCCGGTTTTTTGTGGGTGGGGTGTTTGTCCACCGGAATGCCCCGTCCGTTGTCCGAAACAGTGACGCTGGTTCCGTCCTTGTGCAGAATGACTTCAATCTGGTCGGCATGCCCGTTCATGGCTTCATCGACCGAATTGTCAAAGATCTCCCACACCAGGTGGTGAAGTCCCGCAGATCCGGTTCCACCGATATACATTCCCGGGCGTTTGCGGACCGGTTCCAACCCTTCCAGAACTTGAATGGATGAAGCATTGTAAGTGGACATTCGACTCATAACTTCCTGTCAAAAAGTTCTTCCATGAAATCGGCCTGACGAAGCAGTTTGCAATAAAAAACGACACGGGAATGTACCAGACCGCGTGCCCAGGAAAAGGGTTTGCGGATTTTATCTCTCAACCTTTCAGGAGGTTGAGTGGGTCGGTTGGGTTACGATCCGTTATCCGCAACGGATGGAGGTCGTTGTTCACGGATCCGTTGAACGCCTTGTTCCACACGATCCACTTTGAGACGAAGTTTTTCCGGAATTTTGGACCGGTCGGTCTCGTTATCCAGAGGTCCTTTGTAGATCGTGTTTCCGGACAAATCTTTGATCACCACGGTTCGTTTTGTGTCGTTGGCGGTGAGGGTGATGACGTGTTCGTTATCAGAAAAAGTCATCACACCGGTGAACTCACCCGTTCCCGGAGGAGGAAGCGGGGGACCGTTACGGAGGTCCGGAGGGATGATCAGCCCGATCGGTTCATCCAGCGGGGGCAAATCCCGACCAACCAGGCTTACATCCGCCAACGCCGGTTCACCGACACGGACCAACGCGATCTTGACAACGTCTCCCGGCTGACGCATCCGGATCAGTGTGGTGAACTGATGAGGGTTGATGATGAATTGATCATCGAGTTTGTAGATCACATCTCCGACCTTGATCCCGGCTTTTTCGGCAGGAGAATCGGGTTGGACAAAATCGACCACCACGCCGATTCCGCGGGGCAGTTTGGACATTTCGCGAAGAACACGAGGCGCGATCGACGTCGAAACCCCCATATAACTGGCTGGTTCCTGGCGCTGAACCGAATCGATTCGCGGTTCAAAAGTCGCATCCTGAGCCAACGCCAGGCCATTAAGCAAGAAGGTCAAAACAGCCCATGAGACACCGGCGATCAGGCGTGCATCGACCAGAAGAGTGGGGATCATTGCTGATGAGCCTCCACAATACGTTCACGGACAGACGGTTCGATGTAAGTGAAGGTACCTCCGGTCTGAGGATCGATCCATTGGTATCGGTCCAGGCGTTCTTCGCGGATTCGCCGGGCAGGCGCTCCGCTGTCAGTACGAGCAGGACCGGTATCCACCATGTGAAGCAAGGACGTTCGTTCCGGGTGTTCGGGAATTGTGACGGATTCGACCATCGCGTCGGGTTGATGGATTGGGTCCGTCTGTTCAGGAACCGGGTCGGGGAATAACCGCGGGATCCACATCCCGATCAACACACAAACGATCATCAAAAGCCCGATGAGAATGGCGTTTCGGATTCGATAGGCGTTAGCTTGGTCCTGTCCGACGCGCTTGTTCATCGGTTCCAGGACCATATGATCAAAGGCTTCTCGGGCCCGGCCTCGATGGGGGTTGAGCTTGCTGGCAAGGTCTTGCCGGATCAGATCTTCAATTTCATGACGGTTCATAGAACCTATTCACCTCAGACCTCTCCCACGAACTTTTGCAGGCGGTCTTTTAATTGGTTTCTCGCCCGGGACAGTCGCATATCCACGGCTGCGGGGGTTATACCCAGCAGGTCGGCGATTTGTTTACTCGACATATTCTCATAATACCGCAACGTCACACATTCTCGAGATAGGTCGTCGAGTCCGTTGATGGCCCGTTCGACCTGTTTTTTCTGTTCATCCCTTTCCAGAGAAGTGGTTTGGGGCATGGAATCAGGTGGATCGAACGACTCATCCAACGGAAGTGCTTTTCGTCGTCGGCGTAAATCAATGGACAGATTTCGGACCATTCGCGAAATCCAATGCGCAAAACGGGAAGGATCGTCCAGCGAGTCTAAACGTTGCCAGGCACGCAAAAAGGCTTCCTGAACAATATCACCGGCATCGGCGGCATTTCGGGTCTGCGCGTAAGCCACGGCCAGCGCGACCCCTTCGAACCGCTGAATCAGTTCAGCGAATGCGTCGGCATCGTGCAACCGTGCCCGGGAAACAAGTTCTTCGACCGACAATTCCAAAAACAATCTCTCCCCGGCGCATCACTTGCTTCACATATGACGCGCCAAATCGTTGAACCTAACACAATTTGTTCCACACCCCCGATTTCATGCAAGCACGACACGCCTTATGCTTCACGACAATCCAGCAGTATTTTCGTCCCCCTCGAGTCGTTATCATGACGTTGCATGATGCTGATAATCCAAAATGATCCATCTGACAAGTATTTTTTGCTCGGAAGTCGAATCAACATGCAATTTTCGTGTTTGGAAGGGGTCAAAGGATCATTTCTGGCGGTCAAGCCTGAGTCGTAAAAAACGTCCGGAGGGCAAAAGTTCGACACAAATATCCCGGTTGGAGGATGACACGATCCGACACGTCCCTTGCTCAACCCGCCGAACCGTTCCACGGTTTCCCGAAACAGCCCCCTCATAATCCAAATAAATCCGACGATGATCAGGAAGAGGTATCGCACTCAAAAAGTGCGGCCATCCATCCAGACGCCAGGTCAACAACAAACCCTCCGGATCTGCTTCGACCATGAAATCAAAGTGATCTTCTCCCCATCCGGTATGGTGCAATACGACGTAACGCATTGGTTAGTAAATACTTATGACGGGCAACTTGTGGCAGGCGGTGGGTGCAGTCATTTTTTACCGGTTAAAGGACTTCAACCGCCCGAGGGTAGCTGCCTAGAACGGTCAGTTGCAAACAATGTTCACGCGCGGCTTCGATAGCCTCTTGCATCTTGGGATCGTCCACGTGCCCCTGTGCGTCAATGAAAAAATAATATTCCCAGTTAACCTTTTGGCTAGGTCGTTTCTCGATGTCGGTCAGGTTGATTCCCTTGTCACGGAACACATCGAGCACCTCGGCTAAGGCGCCGGGTTTGTGAGCAGTGGTAAACATGATCGCGGTTTTGTCGTCTCCGGTTCGTTTGGCCATTTCCCGGGAAATGACGAAAAAACGGGTGATATTGTCGGGGTTGTCTTCGATATTCTCAAAAAGGATCTGCAAACCGTATTTTTCGGCCAATTGTCGTGATCCGATGGCAGCACCGTGGGCGTTTAAGGAAGGATTGGCCATCATCTCGGCTGCCGATGCGGTGCTTTCGACCGGAATCTGTTCCCGTGCGTTGGCATTCAAAAACTTTCGACATTGCGCAAACACTTGGGCTTTGCTGTAAATCCGTTTGACTTCGTGCCAAGGGTGCATCGATAAGACGTGATGATGCACACTCAACAAGACTTCTGCACAAATCCGGACGGACGAACCCAAAAATGCATCCAACGTGTCCACGACCCCGCCTCCGATGGAGTTTTCCACCGGAACGATTCCGTAATCAATATGCCCACGGACCACTTCTTCAAACACCGACGGGATATCACTTAACGGCGTGTAATCGACGCTTTGACCGAACTTCAACATCGCTGCTTCGTGGCTGAACGTCCCTTCCGGACCCAAAAAGCCGATCCGAAGGGGTCTTTCCAAAGCAAACGACCCGCTCATCAGTTCACGATAGACCGCTTCCAAACACCGATTCGGTAACGGACCTTCGTTGAGTTGACGAATCTTTTCAAAAACGACTTTTTCGCGGTCCGGGGCAAAAATGGGTAAGTTATTTTGCTGTTTGATCTTACCAACTTCCACCACCACACGCGCCCGCTTGTTCAGCAGTTCTACGATTTGTCGGTCTAGCTCATCAATTTGTTGACGAAGTCGTTCAAGCGGTTCAGACATGACCCCAAGGATACCCTAACCATGCTCGAGTGAAAACGTTGTACCAAATTCTAATGGGTGTGGGTGGATGGACCGTACTACGATCGATCCTAAAGGAGTTATCTTATGAAATGTCCTTCTTGTCTAGATCCGGTCTTAGTAATGACCGAGAGAGCTGGAATTGAAATCGATTATTGTCCGAAGTGCAGGGGGGTGTGGCTTGATAGAGGTGAACTGGACAAATTGATCGAGAAAAGCCAAGAAACTGCTCCTCCCGCTGGTCAGACGGTTTCACCTCAGTCGATTCCGCCTGCGGGACGTCGGTACGATTCAGATGATCTGTATCCTCACGAATATGATCAACGATACGGTACGCCCCGGAGGAAAAAAAGCTGGTTAGGACAAATCTTTGACATGTAAGGACTTATGTTGAAGAAGGTTTTTCGGATGTTGTTGCTGAACTCGGCGGATCCGAAGAGACAGTCGACCGATTCAAGCTCTGTCGTACAAGACGTATTTCGTTGTCCAGTTCCGCGCCGATCAGGATGATAATGGCGTTAATGTAGAAAACCGTCAGCATGACAACCATCCCGGCCACTGCTCCGTAGGTTTTAGAGTAGTTAGCAAAGTTTTCGACATAAAACCGCATGGCCATTCCCGTAGCGACCCAACCGAGCCCTGCCAGGATCGAACCGGGAGTGAAAAAACGTATTCGGTGGTTCCGTCGGCTTCGACCAAAATGATAAATAACCCCGATCAGAACCTGCATCACGGTCAAACCGACAATATACCGGGCGACCGTCAACAGGATTAGCGTGGTATCATTGAACCATGGACGGATACTCTGTGGTAATTTGTCGTTGTACTCCAACACAAGTCTGGTCACCAATGATCCGATCGGGATCGCAATCACAATCACGATCAGACACAGACACATGAACACCGTTAACATCATGGCTACCAGTCGTCGCCACAGATAGGTCCTGGGTTTTTCTACGTCGAATGCCATATCCAAGGCGGTCATGGTGGCGTTCATTCCCCCGGAAGCTGCGAACAAAGTGAGAATCAATCCCAGAGACAACAGTCCGCTGCGGGGATTGTTCACCACGTCACCGATGTTATTCAGGATTGTCTGTGCGCTGGTCGGAGTCAGCGACTGCTCGAGCACTTGTTGGGTCAGATCCACAGCATGGCTGCGAAACTCGACGGGAAGATAGGGAATCAGTGTCAGAAGAAAAATGACAAACGGAAAGACGGCAAACATCCAGGCGTATGCCATGGCTGCGGCATTGGTGTAGACGTTGTCCTGATTAATTTCGTCGTAAAGACGTTTGAGAAACTTCCATACCCCGTACTGCATCGGGACAAGAACCAGATCACGTAGCCGAGCCATACTCAAGAACCTTACACGAAAACGTGGCGAAAAGGATCAAGATAAGTCTGAATGAGCTGGATTTAATTTCCCCCAGTCCCTTGCCCGATAGCAAGGGTATGAGCATGCTTTGGCTGGCTTTTGGTTTACTCGCGGCATGGGTGATGTTGTCCTTAATGGGCAGCGAACGCCAAAAAAGACTGGATGAACGTCTCCGGGATGTGGAAAACCCAGTCGGAACCCCCGAAAAAATCTCTCCAACCGACCCGGGCAGCTCATAATGACCATTTCACGGAGCTCGACCGATCCGTTTGCTGCCTTGTGACGAAACCCCATCTACAATTGAAAGCGTCTTTGGGCGTTCAAAAGCTTATAATAAGATAAGTTCTGATTTCCGGTGGACCTTGCGTAAGATTCGTTAGAGAAACAGATTTCACATCATTGATCGGCCGAAACGAGGTGGACCATGGAAAAAAACCAACAACAATCGTCCCGGAAGCCTTCCCATTGGATATGGATTTACCCCGTGATTTTTGTTTTGGCATTGGGTTTACTAGCGTTGGGGGTTTATCTGTCAGCTAGGGGACAGGGATGGACCGTCCTTTCGGCAGGGGCGTTGAGTGTGGTGGGCACACTGCTTACCTGGCCGATCGCGGCGGCATTTTCGGAACGGGGCAGTGTCCGTCAGTCGGTCGAATCGGTAATGACCCCTGTTTACGAGCGTCTCGAACAGTTTTCGGTCATGTTGAACGAGATCTCCGAACAACAATTGCTCAGTGACCGTGCCAAATCCATCGCTTACCGAGACAAAGATCGGGAAGCCCTAAGACGAGCCATCCAGGAAGATATCGCTCGTCGAGACTGGGAAGGGGCGTTGGTGTTGGTCGATGAAATGGACAATGCCCTGGGATACAAACAAGAAGCCGAGCGGATCCGTGAAGAAATCAATCAAAAGTTTGCGGAGCATATTCGTCGTCAGATCGCTGCGGGGGTTGCACTGATCGACCGGTATACCGCCAATCAGCAATGGGCAGCTGCCTTACGCGAAGCAGAGCGTCTTCAGCAGCAGTTCCCCACGGTGGAGGAGGTTCGGTCACTTCCCAACGAGATCGAACAAAGGCGTCAGACCTTCAAACAAAAGTTGCTGGATGATTACAACGATCGTCTAGCCGCTCGAGACATCGACGGTGCCATCGCCATCGTGAGAAAACTCGATTTTTATCTTACGCCCCAGGAAGCGTCCGGAATGCAGGAGTCGGTACGAAATCTATTCAAGGACAAAATCAATCAACTCCGTGACAAACTTGCCGATGCGATCCACCAAAGCCGATGGAACGACGCGTATCAGATTGCTGACATTGTCGTTAGGGATTTCCCCAACACCCAGCTGGCCAAGGAATGCCGGGAAAAACTCGACAGTCTGCGCAAGCGTGCCGGTGAAACCCATGCGGTCCCGACTGCGGTCTGATGAACCTGATTCAGGTTTGTTGATCCTCTGACTCTGGTTCAAGAGGATTTTTCGGTCATTTCCTTCTTCATCCGATCGGCAATCTTGGCAAAAACAGGTTGCAGGGGTCCGGAAACTTCGGCCAACCGAGCATGACATTCGTACAAATGGGATTTGAGGTCTGACGTACGGATTTCAGGCAGCTGAATCTCGGTAAATTGATTCACGAAAGGGGGAGATATCTGACTGATCGGAAGCAACCGGTCCAGCCCCGTAGGGACAAATATTTTCTCGACCACGTTCGGCGGAACGATCAGGCCAAATCTGGAACCGGCCTCACGGGAAATCCCGATTAAACAGCCCAACAGGGTGCTGTCCAGATACGTACATTCGGTCAAGTCAACCCACGCTTTGGAATCAGGAGAGCTTTCAAGATGACGCAGGATCAAATCCTTCAGGAACACGGATTCTCGCATCGATCCAGTGCCAGTGATTTTGACGCAAATCTCCGATTCAGTTGCAGCTACTGAAAGAACTGTTTTCACGCAAGGCTCCTTCGTCCTTCGCACATTATAAGGCCAAAATATGAAGGTTCTGAAGTTCGGCTGTAAAATGAGAAGATCGGAACCGGATGAAAATGAGACGAGGACGTTGATTGAGAATGTCAAAACACATTTTCGGATGGCCTGTTGTTTTGAATTGTTTGATTCGGGCCGGGCACATTGGTGTGTGGGCGGGAATGTATGTCATAGGGGCTTACATCTTTTTCTGGCAGATCGCGTCCTCTGATAAGACCCCAGGTCATTGGCCGCCGATGAGAATGGATCTTTTCATGGGTCTATTGGCCACCTGCATCTACGCCATGGACCGGGTTAAATGGTCGGACCGATGGTTTGACCCCTCGGACCGTCTAGCCAGACCTGATCGATACGCCTTTTTGCACCCTAATGCACGCTGGATTCGATTGGGAGTCGTCCTGGTATTTGGTTTATGCTTGTTGATGGTGACCGAGGTTTCAGTGTGGCTTGGAGTGTTGGGTGTTCTAGCGATTATCGGAGGATTCCTGTACGCGCCAGGACCTAAACGATTGGGATGGCGCATCAAGGACCTGCTCGGAGTCAAAAATCTGTGCGTTGCGATAAGCATGGTGAGTTTAGTTTTGTTGGCGACTCTACCGGTAGGACCGATCGGTCAGGCTGCGCCAGATCAGTTGAGTCAAACCGTACATCAACGCCTATGGCCACTGGGTATTGCCGCAATACTACTGTTGATCCGCGTTTTATCCGATGCGCTATTGTGTGACATCCAGGATGCGCCTTCGGATCTTCGTCATGGAACGTTGACTCTGGTTCATCTTTTGGGACCGGATCATTCTCTGAAGCTGGCACTGGGTGTGAAAATCCTGCTTTGCGGGATGATCCTGGTATGGCCGATCACGTCTACAAGTGTCCGGATCGGATGGGCTGTTGCTGGAATTGCAGGCACCGGATGGTTGTTTTACAGGCGTGACCAGGAACTGAAAGACTGGGTCGACATAGTCTTTCTTCTTGAAGCGGTCCTGGCTTCGGGTATCAGCCTGCTGATTCAAAATAGTCACTTCATCATCGACTTTTTTTGATTTCCAAGACCGCAACCTCGCGAGGGGGTAGTTTAATTTTTCCTTCAGTGACCGTGGAACGGATCAGGTCTCGGCTGTTCGGGGGTACACTGACAAACTGTATCTCACCGCTATGATTCAAAAGCCACAGATAATCGGCGGTTTTACCACGACGAATAATCAGTTCGACATCTTCGTGGGCTTCGATCGGGGATTGATAATCCACAAGTGTGATAAGATAGGTGGACAAAAAGGCGGCACCCTGGGGAGTGAGATATCCGCCGACGTAGATGACTTTGCCCTTTCCATAAACATTGATGGTCAATGCTGCTGAACCTGACAACAGATCATCCTGTTCGTCCCAATGCCCCACAACCTCAGCCGAGTGTAATCGGATCCGTTCGACAAATCCTCTTAAAGGTACAGAAATACCTTCGGTTGTTCGGGCTATTCGCGTTTCATGCGCTTTAAGATTGGACCAGTCTTCGATCTCGATCCCGGTCAGATTTTTCAGAAGTCCAGGGGGGGTGGTCTGGAGCATATGCAGATTTCGATTTTTGATGCCCGACCGGGCCTGCAGAACCAGAATACCTCCCGATTTTACGAATCCTTCGAGCTGTGATACCAGCTGCTGATCGACAATTTTGATATGAGGCGCGATCAGTATCTTATAACCCTTCCATGATCGTCCGGGATACACTTGATCGACCGGAACATGTCTTTTCATCAGGGCAGTCATCCAATGGCCGGCATCCCAATCCCCCTCTGGCGTATACGTGTTGATCCGACGGTCATTAATCTCATTGTCATAGTCCCGGAGAATTGCGACCACCTTGTCAGGAGCGACGCTCCAGATTTCATTGGGTAAGCGCTTGATTTCTTCTCCGACCTGCTTTGCCTGGCGAATACGGTTGTTGTCTTTACCGTCGTGATCCAACAGACCATGCCAGTGCTGTTCGGTCCCGAACGGGAGTGTTCTCCAGCAAAAATAGGCTAACGCTTTGGCCCCGTGCGCGAATGACTGATGTGCCCAAAGCCTCATTTCACCGGGTCGACCGGTTCGCAACAGATATTGCATCTGTCCGCCCGGACCGGACTGCTGTTCCAGGATCGCATACGGAAAGGAGAGTGACCGTGCCTGAACCAGCGGGGCTGCAAACTTGGTCCACTCATCCCAGAACATTGGGTACTGATCGTGCGAAAAAAAATCGAGTTGTTCGGTCAATTTCAGTCCGTCCACATTTTTGAACACTCCGTTATGCGTCAGCGCCCATTGCGGATTGGTTTTTCGCAGAATATCGGCCTGTCGCTTACAGAACTCGACCACGGTGTCCGAGATGAATCGTGATTCGTCCAGGAGTTGAGTGGGGTTATGAAACGCCGCGGTCGGATGAGGCAGATCGATTTGCTCCCAATCGTTGTAAACTTGCGACCAAAACTTGGTTCCCCAAGCGGCATTCAAATTGTCCAGTGTACGGTATCGTTTGCGAAGCCATTTCCGAAAAGCCCGGGTATCCGTCGGCGAATAACTGACATCCATGTGACAGTTGAACTCGTTGTCGATCTGCCAGGCAATGATCTGTTTCTCTTTTTTGTAATGCTCGGCAAGGCGGGTAACAATCTTGTCACACAACTCCAGATACTTGGGGGAGGTGTAGTTATAATTCCTCCGACTTCCGTGCTTCATCGGGGTCCGTTGGTAATCCCATCGGTACACTTCCGGATATTGGTGTCCGATCCAGGCAGGTCCACAATAGGTGGGTGTACCGAACACAACTTTTAAGTCGTATTTTCGGCATTCGTCAATCACTCGGTCGAAAAGGTCAAACTGATATTTGCCTTCTTCGGGTTCAAAATACCACCAGGCGCCTTCCCCCATCCGAACGAAGGTGAAACCACATTCTGCGATCCTACGAATGTCGGAAACCACCGTTTTCCATGGCCAATGTTCGGGGTAGAAACAAACCCCGTAATGCAACTGATCGAGCATAGGCGGGACATTGTCTGCTAAAACGTATCACATTCAACATCACGCAACTGTTTATACGGGTGAGTTGTGATCCAAGCGTTTTTGGACATATTCCGGACGGAAGCGATTCCCGATTTCGAGTGTAACCATTGATCAAATCAATACTTGTCCGAAGGGTTGACATGCGACAGATGATTGTTATTTTGATTGGCTCGATTAAATTTCACAATTGTCACTGAGGTGTGTTATGGCACATAAGAAAGGTGGCGGCAGTAGTAAGAACGGCCGCGATTCCAATCCACAGTACCTGGGTGTTAAAGCCTACGGTGGAGAACTGGTCTCAGCCGGGTCGATTATTGTCCGTCAACGTGGGACACGTTTTCTGCCCGGATTCAATGCCGCGATCGGGAAAGATGATACGATTTTCGCTTTGATCGACGGACGAGTCGAGTTCCAAGGCAAAAAGGTCCATGTACGTGAAGTGGCCTCGACCTGAGGTTTGAATCAGTCCGATGGGTTCCTAAAGCCGCGTGCGGCGTGCCGTATGCTGCGTCTGCCCTAGGCGGCATTTTGACGCAGGTAGGTTCGACTCACGCGGCTATTTTATGTTCGTCGATGAAGCCCTCATTTACGTCAAAGGAGGCGACGGAGGATCCGGTTGCGTATCTTTCCGACGGGAGAAGTACGTTCCCAAAGGCGGACCGGATGGTGGAGACGGTGGGGATGGGGGATCGGTCATTTTTATCGCGGACGAGAATAAAAACACTCTCCTCGATTTTGCCGGGAAACACCATTGGACCGCAGCCCGCGGCATGAACGGTCAGGGCAAAAAAAAGGACGGAAAACGAGGCGAAGATCTGATTGTTCCTGTTCCCGTCGGTACACTGATCTACGACAATGATCACGGTCTTCTCCTGGCGGACCTGGACGAACCAGGAAAAAGAGTGGTTGTTGCCCGGGGCGGAAAAGGGGGGCGAGGAAACTGGCATTTCCGAAACCCCGCTAACCAAGCCCCCCGATACGCCGAACCCGGAACTCTCGGTCAGGAACGTAATCTCAAGCTCGAACTCAAACTCATCGCCGATGTCGGGCTGGTCGGGATGCCCAACGCCGGGAAAAGTACACTTTTGCGAGCCTGTTCGGCAGCGCGTCCCAAGGTCGCTGACTATCCTTTTACTACGCTTGAACCTCAACTGGGTATCGTCGAACTACCCGGAGACCGTCGAATGGTCATGGCCGACATCCCCGGACTGATCGAAGGTGCGCAGCATGGGGCAGGACTCGGACACGCTTTTTTAAGACATATCGAACGCACGCGGGTCATCATCCATCTTCTGGATCTGTACCCGATCGATTTCTCAAACCCGGCTGATAACTACCGAAAAATCCGCGCAGAACTCGAAGCCTTCAGCCCGGATTTGGCCTCCAAACCCGAAATCGTTTGTGCTAACAAGACCGATCTTTCCCTCGACGATCAGGCGTTAAACAAACTCCGACAGGAACTGGCACCGGTCCCCGTTCTAAGTCTCTCCGGTGCAACGCGTCAAGGCGTCGAGGTGCTGCTCGAAACCGTCTGGAAATGCCTTCACCCCTCCGACGAACCGTCAACACGGTGAGTTCCCTTATTTTCCGTGAAAAGTCAGTGAATGGATTCCAACCTCATCCCTTCTTTCCAGGGGTGTCCGTTTTTATAAGCTTCCAGTGTCATGGGTCGTTTCCCACGGGGTTGGAGTTCGAGGATCTCGATCATGTGATCGGCAGCTCCGATTCGTCCGTTCGCGTCAAGAATTCCGACAAAACCGTCTCGGACCGATTCAACCACCCTGGCTCGGATCAAAGTTACCTGATCGATTTCCTGTTCATGATCGTCAATCACCCGAACCCGACACCCCGGCCAGGGATAAAGCCCCAGAATCTGATGACAGATTTTCCGCGCAGTGTCGTTCCACTTGATCAGAGTATGTTCCCGAGTCAACTTGGGCGCGAGCGTGGCTTGGGTATGATCCTGTTCGGTTTCGACCGCGGTTCCCAGACGAAGCTGAACAAGCACTTGTTCGATCAGAGGAGCTCCATTTTCTGCGAGTCGGTCGTGCAATTCACCCGTGGTTTCGGTTTCTCCGATGGCAACTTGGGACTGTGCCAGGATCGGTCCTGCGTCCATTTTCTGTGCTAAACGGATGACAGAATTGCCCGTGACGGTCTCGCCATTCATTCGAGCCCAGTGAATGGGGGCGGCCCCGCGATAACGGGGAAGGATCGAAGCATGAAGATTGATACTTCCGAACCGGGGATGATGGACAACATGAGGGGCGATTTTCTGTCCGAACGCGATGACCACCATCGCGTCGGCGGGGGGAAGATGCTCTGCATTGATGTCGGCTGTGCGTACCACCTCAAGACCTTGCTGAAGGGCATACCCGGCCAGAGGGGTCGGACACAGCTTTTTGCCTCTCCCTGCCGGTCGGTCGGGTTGGGTATAGACCCGTTGAATGGTCGCCCCTGACTCGAGCAATCGTCGCAGTGTCGGAATCCCAAACTCGCCCGAACCGGCGAAAATCAACTTCATTCCTTGAACGGTCATACGAATATCGGCTCTTGACAGCCTACCCAGAGAATAACGTAACCTAAGGTTATTCCAAAAGATACATCACCACAGACGTCCTTTTCTGGGAAGACAGGACACTTTGCCCGACGTCCGAGAAAAGTTGAAAATGGACATCCGGCATAAATCGGTGTAGGTTCAAGGTCTAGGGCAATGAAAGAGATGCCGGCGGAAGTCGGTCAGGTTAATAACTCGATTTGGCATGCCAACCACGCAACCAGTCTTTTTTGATTATACCCCCCCAACGGCCGATCAGATTCTCTCGCCGTATGTTTGGTGTTTTTATGCCTCATTCTTGACGGCTTATATTTTTACGCCCGTAATGCGTTCGATCGCGATTTATTACGGCATTATCGATAAACCCGACCTGGTACGGAAATTGCACCGCGAACCGGTGGCCTACCTAGGAGGTGTAGCTGTTTTCATGGGGTGGTTGGCTGGGATGGCGATGACCCAATTCAGCGGAATGCACATGATCGAACCGACGCTAGACGACCGATTGCGGGTTCCGCTCGCGATTGTCGCTGCGGCGTTCATCATCGTTCTGCTCGGATTATGGGATGATATTGGAAACCTCACTCCTCGATTAAAAATCACTGGACAACTCTTGGCCGGAGTGACGCTTCTGTCTGCCGGGATCGGGACGGAGATCACTGGTTTCTTCATTGACAATATTGCTGTTCGAGTCGAAACACGCCTTGGAATCCCGTTGAACGACATGGTCATCCAATGGATCATCTGGATCACCAGCGGGGCATTGACTCTGGGGTTGGTGGTCTTTTGCTGTAACGCATCAAATCTGATGGATGGATTGGACGGACTATGCGGTGGGGTGACCGCGATCATCGCAGCCGGTTTTCTTGTCCTGGCCGTTTACATCGGGACCAAAATGGAAACATCGATTGCCGATCGTGATTTACTTGCTCAGAGAGTGAACATGGACGGTTTGAGGGTCGTTATTGCGATGGCTTTACTAGGGGGGGTCATGGGTTTTGTTCCTTTCAATTTCAATCCCGCTTCCATTTTCATGGGGGACACCGGGAGCATGTTTCTGGGTTTCACCTGTGCACTGTTGATGATCCTGGTGGGTTCGGTAGACGGAAAGTGGTTGCTGGCGGGTATGGTGATGTTTGCACTTCCGGTTCTGGATACGGGATTGGCGTTTGCCAGACGATTTGTAGCAGGGCGACCGTTTTTTTCGCCTGATCGTCATCATTTTCATCACCAGTTGGTTCAACGAGGTTTGAGTGTAAAACAGGCGGTTTTGGTAAGTTATCTTTTGACGGCTTTTTTTGTTACCTGCGGGATCCTGATGGTCCTTTTGCGGACCCGGTATGCGGTTGCGTTTTACCTCGTTCTGTTCGGTTGCGTGATCGTCGCGGCCTACAAAATGGGGATGGTGCACGAGCGGGTTGTTGTCAGTCGTGCCGGAAAACTTAAGGAAAGTGGTAGCCAGATGACCGGTGAGGAAATTACCACGGAAGGGGTTTTGGAGATTCGTAAGGAATCTCCGGTGATCGGGGTCAGTTCATCATCCAACCAGATCAGTTAAACGATGCGATTCAGTTAGCCAACGCATTCACCGGAAGGTCGGGCAATTCTCTGAGATTCTGTTCCCGTAGACGGTCCTGGATGCGTTGTTCCAGCGCCCGGAGCATATCCTGCTGGATATCGGGCAGAGGCGGGGTGGACGCCAGCGCTAGGCTGATCAGCTGACGGGCTGCCTCGATGTCTCTGCTTTCATCGAAAAGTCGTTCGGCTTCGCTGCGGATCCTGAACGACAGTGCCTTTTGAAACCGTCGATCTTTTTGGGTCTGCTGTTCGTAGAACCGGATGGCTTCGGAGAATTGACGCGCCCTGAGTAAAGCTGTGATGAGTGATTCGGAGACAAACTCCTGACGAGGACCGTCCTTTAACTCGTCGGCGATGCGTAGGGAATTTCGCAGAGAAGCGACGGCTTCGTCATAAAGTCCCGCTTCTATGGCGGTGTCGCCGAGTTGTTGTTCGTAGGTGGCTAAATCATTGACATTTCCCGACGCTCTTGCCCGGTCACGCAGGATACGCAATACGACGATCCGTCGCAGCGCCGCTTCGCGGACCAGTTGCTCGTTGGGTTTTTGCCCGGGAGGCGGGTCCGGGGATTTGAATCGTACACCGAATTGAACGAGTTGATTCGTCGGGGCGAGTTTGAACAGGTCGCTGAGGACGGTCCAGGCGGCTTCGCCGATTTCGGTTTTTTCCCCACCGATGGGATCAAGCAGTTCAGTGAGCTGTTGGTGTTGGCTGAAGGAATTGGCGGTTTGTCCCAGTGCCTTGATGGCGGCTAGTCGAACCGCGGGGTCGGGGTCGGAGAGGCACTGGGCGACAGGGTCCGCCAACTCGGGTAATCGGAGTTGACCTGCAGCCCAAAGGAGGGAACGTCGGACTTTGGGGGCTTCTGCAGGAGAACTCAGGAGCCTGGCTAGCGCCTGACCTTGGCTCGCGCTACGCATCGCACCGACCGCACGGATCAGATCAGATCGTAGGTCCGTTTCATTGGTCGGGGAGGTACGATCGAAAAGAGTCTGCATCAGTTTTTGAGCGGCTCGATCAGCGGTAGCAGGGTTGGAAGACTGTAATTGCTTTCCGAGGTCAGGATCGCTCAGCGCCACAGCAGCGGCCCGGGCGGTTTCAATCCTGGAATCGTCCAACAAAGCAAGCAACGGTTCGACAGACCGTAGATCCCGGATCGGGGCAACCGCCTGCGCGATGGCGGCTCGGACCGTCGAATCCGGTTCCTGATTCAGTTGGGTCAATAGGGGAACGATGGCATCAGGGTCGTTCATGACGGCGAGTGTCTGGGCCACCTGTTTTCTCACAAAGGCGTGAGAATCACCGATCAAATCTCGGAGTTGCCCGCGCACGCTCGGAGAAATAAACTCCCCGGCTACGACCGCGTTCCCAATAATCCTTGCCCCGGCAGCCCGGATGGCAGGTTGAGAAGCCCGTAGAAACCGGCTCAGAAGCTCGGGACGCTGGTCGGGAGCAGATTTACGGTATTGGTCCTCCAAAAGGGTGATCATTTCCCGTTGGAGTTCTTCCACCTGTAAACGGGCAGCGTCATAACGGTTGGCCCGGGACAGGACCAGGTCGGCTTTGAACTGAAGGTCCGACTTATCTGCATTTTGCTGCCACCAGGCGGACCAGTCGGAAAGGGTCGTGGTTTCAGGGTCAAGCCCGGTCATGTACGCCAATGCCTGTTGAGAGGCTGTGTTAATCGCGGTCGGTTGGGCGGTGGGGTCCATCAAATCCAGCAGGGTCCGGGCCACCCGTTTTTCGACAAACGTACCCAATGAACGAATGGCGGCCAATCGGACGGTCATGTCCAGCGTGGTGGACCGGGCCATCGACAATAATCGGGTCAATACCCCGGTGTCGTTTTTATACGAACCCAACGCCCAGGCGGCGGCGTCGATGGTTTCACGACGGTTTGAAGCATCCATTAACGCGAATAACGGATCGATCAACCGTGGATCAACCGTGGGTATTTCCGCAAGTGCTTTAGCAGCAGCAAGTTGCGCTCCCGGTTGGGAAACCTCAATCAGTGCATCTCGGATCGCTTGTCGGGCTTGATCTTCCGGACGGGCCAGCAACCGACGGGCCGCGATGTCGCGTTGTTCCTGTTTCGAATCCGGGTCGAGCAACCATTCTCGCAGCTGGGGCACGTCACTTGTCGGAATAGGTTCGGTTGCGGCCTGGGCACATAAGAACGCTGTTCCGACATTCAAAACGGCGGTAAGTAGTAAGAAATATCCCTTTTGACGATCTTTCACGCGATTTCCCGACGGTCCCGGTCCGCCAATCCACGCTTCATTTCATTCAATGAAGCTTCTTCACTCCTATTATCAAATATCGAACCAGCACGACAAACTACACCATTTTTTTAGTGCATTCCACTGTTTCAGACACACAATCCCTTCCAAAGACAGGTTCGGATGATTCCCGAAAATCTGTTTCTGATACCGATCTTGTAAGGGCCTTTTATCTCGCGAACGATCTGATAAAACTTGAACCTGAAGTACGGGCAAACGGGTATAGTTAGACCGTACTCAGGATAGGTTTTGCTCAATCGATCAATTGGCAGGGAAGCCATGAGTGTTTTCAAGAAGAAAAGCTGGATCCTTTTACTCCTGATTCTAAGCGGACAACTGTCGTGTTATCCCAGACCGGTTTCCCGATCGATTATGGATGCGCCGATCGTGCGGGTGCGACTGTTGACTTCGGTCAAACAGGTGGACCTGGGTTTTGCCGAACCCCCCGTTCTCATTACCGAGGGGGGTAAAACCCAAATAAAACTCGGGACTTTGCCAGGCCAGACCGTTCGGGTGGCGTGGACGGGTCAGAGATGGACCATCAACACGACACCGGCAGGGACGGGGGTTGCACAGTTCATTCCCACATCCGACGGATCGATTTCGGTCAATGGATCCGCTTACCGAGGACAGATCCGATTGGTACCAACAGGTGCAGAAGAGTTTGATGTGGTCAATGACCTGGATGTGGAATCCTATCTCCAGGGGGGTGTTAGCCAAGGAACTTTTTCCGGACTGGCATCCCGAAGCCTATCGTGCCCAAGCCGTCATTGCCAGGACGTATGCCTTGTACGAGGTCAAAACAGGCCCGAAAGACCGACATTTTGATCTGCATGCCGATGAACGCAGCCAAGTTTACGGCGGAATCGCAGCCGAGACCGAAAAAGCTAATCAAGCCGTCCAATCGACCCGTGGAGTCGTCGTCGCCTGGGGGACTACCGGTCAGGAAAAGATTTTCAAAGCCTATTTCAGTTCCTGCTGTGGTGGTGTCAGTGCCAGTCAAGGCGATGCTTTTAAAGAAACAACCATCCCCCCGTTGGACGCAAAATATAATGGCGCGACCTGCAGCATCAGTTCACGTTACAATTGGGGACCTGTCACTGTGACCAAATCGGATCTGACCCAACGGTTTCGCAACTGGGGGATCCGGAATCGCCATCCGATCGCCTCTTTGCAGAGTCTTTCCGGTCTTGAAGTGGCGACCACCAACGCCTTTGGTCGTCCCCGACGGTTTGTGGTGACGGACATGAATGGTCAGCAATACATGTTGTCGTCAGAGGAGACCCGTTGGGCTATCAACACCCCGGGTGCCACGCCGTTGAAAGGTGTTACCGTCTTTTCCGGTTTCTTCAGAACGATCGACATGGGGAGCAACATTCAGATTGTGGACGGACACGGATTCGGTCACGGTGTGGGTGCCTGTCAATGGTGTATGCAGGCCCGGGCATTGGCGGGTGAGAACTTCGAGCAGATCGTCCTCAAAGCCTATCCTCAGAGCAAAGTGTTGTTGGCTTACTGAATCGGGCGTTCGGATCGGAGTTTTTTCAAAACTTTCGGACCGTGCGGACAAAAATCGAGTATCGGACACTCCATACACCGGGGCTTGAGGGCTTTGCAGACCGTTCGACCGTGATGAATCAATAGGTGCGACCAGAGTGTCCAGTCTTCCTGCGGAACGATCTGCATCAGGTCTTGTTCGATCTTGACCGGATCCGAATGGGTCGTTAGTCCCAATCGGTTTGAAAGACGGGTGACATGCGTATCCACTGTGATACCGATGTTTTTGCCGAACGCATTGCCCAAAACGACGTTAGCGGTTTTACGACCCACCCCGGCAAGGGCGGTCAGATGCTCCATGGTCTGGGGGACTTGCCCGTTGTATAGATCTACAATCGACCGAGCCATGGCGCGGATCGATTTGGCTTTGTTTCGGTAAAAACCGGTGGACTGGATGTCACGCTCGAGTTCTTCCTGCGATACACGGGCATAATCCAAGGGGGTACGGTATTTTCTGAAAAGATCTCGGGTGACTAAGTTAACGCGGTCATCCGTACACTGCGCGGATAGGATGGTGGCTACCAGCAGTTCAAATGGTGTGGTGTAATTCAATGAGCATCGCGCTTGAGGATAGGTCGTCTTGAGAATCGGCAGGATGGCTCGGACACGGGATCGGCGAGTTTCGAGGGTTTTTCGATTCAAACGAGACATACTTAGATCAAGGGGATTGAAGCCGGTCGCAAAGCCGCGCTGAAAATCAACATCCCGATGGTGGCAAACAAAAGGTTGCGAACCACACTGTACAATTGGCCGGAATATCGGTCGAACAGATCCAGTTCAGCGTTGGCGATATCGGGATTGTCTGCTTGTTCAAGGTAATTCGTGCGGTGCTTCAAAACCTTGGGCCAGACCACCCATCGTCCATATATCATAAAAGCGGTTGCAAACAGGTACAGGGCTGAAATCATAATCGGGGAAAACGATCCTTTGTCCTGACAGATCGATCAAAAACCATTTGCTTATCAACGCCGGCAAAAATGTGGCGCAACAAACGATTTGCAGCCCGAAAAAGACCGACAGGATCCCCCGAACTACGTCCCCCGCGAGAAGGGTGCTGTGTTGGTTGTTCAGGTTAACGGACAAAACGCGAGGGAGAGTCGGATCGGCTTCCTGAATAACCCTGAACACGACCGGCGGAATAATCGCACTACTCAAGACGCATGCAAACCATCCCGCCAAGGCCAACCAATACCAGGCATCCAACAAAGACACCAACATTCAAATCCTGCTTTCCGATGATTTGTCAACCGTATTCCCCACAATTCCGGCAGGGAACATAGGAAAATATCATCGATCGATCATTTGGAAGCTGCTGCCGATACGGATTCCAGACTTCGGGGTTCACGCATGGGGACTTCTTCATAGTGAGCGATTTTGCCTTGCGGGTCGATCACCACGGTACCCCGTTTCGAACAATTGTAGGGTTCTAGACCGGCATACATTCCGTATGCTTGTACCATCCGTCGTGTCGGATCGCTTAACAGGTCGTACGGAATATTGTACTGCTTTTTATACGCTTCATGACTAAACGGGGAATCGCAGCTTACTCCGAACACAACGGTATTCGGATCCGAAGCGATTTTGGACAGTCCAGGTCCGAACGTGCAATGCTCGGTCGTGCAAACGGGTGAAAAGTCCATCGGATAAAAAAGCAAAACGACTTTTTTCCCACGGAGATCCGAAAGTTTGACCAGATTTTTGTTCTGATCCATTAGCTCGAAATCGGGGGCGGGATCGCCGACACGCAATGACATATCAGTCCTTTCTGATTTAGGAATACTCGCTAACAGTAGACTCAAGAGTTCATAAAACTCAAGTCCAACAAAACAGTGTTCGTCAAATGATCGAATTGGTATTCTGTTGATATGAAGTTCGGGAGGATCAAACGTCAGCACGGACGAATCTCGGGACTGGATGCTGTCCTGAATCGGATCATCTCCCGTTGTCGATACGTAACGCGAATCGTTCCCGGACGTATCAAAGTCAGGCGGGGAAAGACCCCCTCGGTATTCAAGATCCAATATCCGACAGAAAGCGGCATCAAATGCCTATACACCAGTACGGGGACGGTACAAGAGGTGTTTCTTGTCTGCTCGGACCAGGCTAAAGCACTGGACTGGTTAAGACATGAGTTTGGTCCGGAAGGACAAGAGGACGGATCGTTGTAAAATGTTGGAAGAAAAGGAGTTGTATTTGGATTCTTCGGACCTTTCCAGAGCGGTGGAGTTTTTACAGTCCGGTGAGTTGGTGGCATTTCCCACGGAGACCGTCTACGGACTAGGCGCCGACGCCACCAGCGTTCATGCCGTGTCTAAAATTTTCCAGGCCAAGGGACGACCGCCCACCAATCCGTTGATCGTTCATGTCAACCACGCCCGGATGGCGCAACGATACACCGTTGGTTGGTCGGAACGGGCCGAACTACTGTCCAAAGCGTTCTGGCCAGGACCCTTGACGTTTATTTTGCCCAAAACTCCAAAAATTCCCGACATTGTGACGGCCGGACGCAACACGGTAGGTCTGCGTGCTCCGGATCATCCGATCGCGCTGGAACTGATCAACCGGTTTGGAAAACCCCTGGCGGCTCCGAGTGCCAACCGATCGAACCGTATTTCACCGACAACGGGCTGAACATGTGCGGGAAGAACTCGGAATGGCCGTGGCGATGATCCTCGACGGCGGACCTTGTAGGGTCGGGATTGAATCAACCGTTTTGGATCTGACCACCGACTTGCCGACGTTGCTTCGGCCAGGCGCCATCACCGCAGCCATGATCGAAGAAGTGATCGAAACACCGGTTTACCTGGCAACCGGTCAGACGGTCAGCGAATCAGAGTCCGCGGTATCACCCGGGCAGCAGATGATCCATTATGCGCCAAAGACGCCGGCGTATCGTTTCGAACCTCATGACCGGGAAAAAATAGACCCGACCGATGCTGCCATTTTACCAATTACCCTTGATGCAGACGCTTACGCGCGTCAGCTGTATGCCCGTTTACGTCTTCTGGATCAGCAGAATCTAAGAGCTATTTTTATTGAACTCCCGCCGGATACCCCGGAATGGCATGCCGTGCGAGACAGAATCCTTCGGGCAACTCGACCCTTGGGTCGGTAGTGAAAATCGGGAGCCGATAACAGATGATTCCTGAAGAAAATAAAGATCGGTTTTACCTCGGACGGGTCTTCGATCTAGCCAAACGAACCCGGTTATCAACCCGGATCGATTATCCGAGTAAGGACCTGCTGACCCACGCGGTATGTGTCGGAATGACCGGAAGCGGTAAAACCGGTTTGTGCATGGCACTTCTGGAAGAGGCAGCATTAGACGGGATCCCTGCCATCATCATTGATCCCAAAGGAGATCTATCCAACCTATTGTTAACATTCCCGCAGCTGAGGGCTGAGGACTTTCGTCCATGGATCAATCAGGAAGATGCCCGTAAAAAAGGATTGGACTCCGACGAGTTTGCCCGCCAGCAGGCCCAGAAATGGTCCGAGGGACTGCGCGAATGGGATCAGTCCCCGGAACGAATCCAAAAGCTTCGCGACTCGGCCGATTTTCGGATTTATACTCCCGGTTCCAATGCCGGTATCGGACTGTCCATCCTGAAATCCTTTTCCGTTCCCGATCCGGTTATCCTGGAAGACGGAGAGTTGTTGCGTGAACGAGTGTCAACAACGACCACTTCTCTGTTGGGGCTTTTGGAAATCGATGCCGACCCCATTCAGTCTCGAGAGCACATTTTCATAAGCAACATCATTGCCCGGGCCTGGCAGGAGGGGAAAGACCTGGATTTGGCTTGGCTGATTCAGCACATCCAACACCCAACGATCACTCGGATCGGTGTCATGGACCTGGAATCGTTTTACCCGGAGAAGAACCGGTTTGAGCTGGCGTTGAAACTAAACAACCTTCTGGCTTCACCTGGCTTTCAAACCTGGATGGAAGGTGAGGTTCTGGATATCGCCTCTTTGCTGTATGACCCCAAATCCAACAAACCCCGACACGCGATCATATCCATTGCCCATCTGGGAGACAGCGAACGGATGTTTTTTGTGTCGTTGTTGTTGAATCAGATTCTGGGATGGGTTCGGACACAAACCGGGACCACCAACCTTCGAGCCATTCTCTACATGGACGAGATTTTCGGATATTTTCCCCCGGTATCGAATCCGCCTTCCAAACAACCCCTGTTGACCCTGTTGAAACAGGCACGGGCGTTCGGTCTGGGCATCTGCCTGGCGACACAGAACCCCGTCGATCTGGATTACAAGGGATTATCCAACTGCGGGACGTGGTTCATCGGACGGTTGCAGACCGAACGCGACAAACAACGCGTCCTGGAAGGTCTGGAAGGGGCCGCAGCCGGGGCACATCAGGTGTTTGACCGTGCCCGGATGGAACAAACCCTTGCCGGACTGGGAAACCGTATCTTCCTCATGAACAACGTGCATCGGGACGGACCAGTGATCTTTGAAACACGGTGGTGCATGTCTTATCTTCGCGGCCCGATGGGGCGGAATGAGATCAAGCAATTAATGGACCCTTATAAACCCCGGTCCGGGACGTCCACACAACCTGTTGCATCTCGTGCACAATCCCCGTCGGATCTGATCGGTTCCGGAGAACGACCGATTTTACCGCCTCAAATCCGCCAGTGCCTGGTCCCGGTTCGGGGCAAAAAGCCGGAACAAGCCTCGTTACACTATGTGCCTTATGTGTTAGGTACAGCCGACGTGTTTTTTCAGGACCGAAAATCGGGTATCACGGTAGAACGGTATTGCGCAAAAGTGGCTCCGATGACGGAAGGTCCCGTTTCAGTGGACTGGGATAAGTCTTCGGATCTGTCCATACCGGAGGATGAACTGGAGCAGAATCCGACCGAAATTGCGACATTTTGTCCTGTCCCGGCTGCAGCTTTTCGGGTTGAGCAGTACAACTTGTGGTCAAAACAACTGGCGGACTCCATATATCGAAATTATTCGCTGCAACTATGGTATTGTGAACAAACCGATCAGTTCAGCCGATGGGACGAATCCGAGCACGAGTTTCGTATCCGACTGGAACCGATTCTGACACGAAAAAGGGATGAGATTGCTGAAAAAATCAAAAAACGCTACGAAACAAGACTGTCGAACCAACAGGAAAAAATCCGTAAGGAACAGCAACGATTGGAACGGGAAAAGTCCGAAGCTGCCACGAGTCGTTGGGCATCAGTGTTTCAGGTTTTTGGATCATTATTGCAGGCATTTCTGGGTCGTCGAAAAATGACGATGGGTAACATCGGACGGGTCGCCACGACGACACGCTCGATCGGTCGGACAATAAAACAGTCGTCAGATGTCACTCGAGTGGAAGAAAATCTGGAATCTTACCTGCAACAGTACGCAACCCTAGAGCAGCAGATGGAGGAAGAAATCCGGTCTGCAATACAGGATCTTGATGCCTCAGCAGTTGAACTCAAACCCTACGTCATCAACCCTCGAAAGACGGATATTAAGATCCGTTTAATCATGTTGGCTTGGATGCCTTACTGGAAGAACCCGCAGGGTCAGCTCAGTCCTGCCTGGGAATGACCGGGTGTCACACTCAAGGATCGACCCTTTGCGGGGGACGAGGTTCCCGGTAAAACTAAGCATATGATGACACACCGTCTGCCACCGGAAACCCTGCGACTCGGTTTGCCTTCGGGTTCGCTTCAAAATGCGACCGTCGAACTGTTCGGAAAAGCGGGGTATAAAATCACCATCGAAAGCCGATCGGTCTTTCCCCGGATCGATGATCCGGACATTTCTGCAGTCCTTTTCCGTGCGCAGGAGATCAGCCGTTATGTCACGGATCATATCGTGGATGCCGGATTGACGGGGTATGACTGGGTGGTCGAAAATGGCAACGAGAACGATGTAGTGGAGATTTGTGAACTGGAATACAGTCGAGCCAGCTCCAACCCGGTACGCTGGGTCTTGGCCGTTCCCGAAGAAAGTAAGGTCACACGTCCGGAAGACCTTGCAGGGAGTGTGATCGCGACCGAGCTAGTCGGGGTGACTAAACGCTATTTTGAGTCTAAGAACGTACCAGTAACCGTTGAGTTTTCTTGGGGTACCACCGAGATCAAGGCTCGTTTGTTGGACGCGATCGTGGATTGTACAGAAACCGGATCCTCGATCCGGGCCAATAATCTGAGGATTATCGATACGCTGCTGACCAGTACCACTCGGTTCATTGCGAACAAAAAGGCGTGGTCGGATCCGAAAAAGCGTGAAAAGCTCGAGAACATCGCGATGTTGCTGCAAGGCGCGATTCATGCCCGGGCCAAGGTGGGTTTAAAAATGAACGTCCCGGAAAACCGATTATCCGAGATCATCAGTTTCCTACCCGCGGAAAAAAGCCCCACCATCTCGCGTTTGAGCGATTCGGATTGGGTGGCTGTGGAAGTGATTCTGGAAGAAAGACAGGAACGCGACCTGATTCCCCGGTTAAAGCGTGCTGGTGCGACAGGGATTTTTACTTACGCGTTGAATAAAGTTATTCCGTGAGACCTCATCGAGTCGTTTTCATCGTTTTCTTTCTAGTGTTGCCACTGATCGGGGGGATCACGGGGGGGTGTGCATCACGTTCTGGTAAATTACCAGCCGAAACACCTGTCCCCTCTTTTGTCATGTTGCCTTTAGACGAGGTTCAACCGGATCTGGTGTTGCCCGAGCCGGTTGAACGTCCTTTGCCTGCCCCGTCGAGTGTCTTATCCAAATACGCCCAAGGTCGTTCCGCGTTACTCGACAATCGAAAGTCACAGGCTATCGAATACCTGACGGCTGTGGTCGAAGAGGATCCGTATTCGGCAGTTGCTTACCGGGACCTGGGATACGCGTGGTTGGGAACGGATAACGACCGGGCCTTGTCTGCGTACAAACAGGCCGTCCGGATCGATCCTGAGGATACAGACTCTCGCGTTCAACTCGCGAGACTATACGCATTGAAGGGGGACCTGATCCAAGCCCGGAATGAGCTGTTGCTGGCAAGACTGACAACGTCATACCATGACTCAGACTCTGATTCGGTTGTGGTCGACTTGTTGCTCGGGCGTGTTTTGTCCGAAACCGGCTACATCCGCGCATCGATCGACTGTTTTGAAAAAGCTTTACAGGTCTTGCAGAAACGATCCTTGGAACTGCGATCCAGAACCGAACTGATTGAAGTGATCCAGCGTCCCGCCGTTCTTAAACTCAAGCTCGCGGATTTATACGCCCGGATCGGATCGTTCGAAAAGTCTCTGTCATATTACGAACAGATTCAGAAGGATGAACCGCAGGCTGCTGGGGGTATTGAGTTACGAATGATTCAGACCCGTGCCAAAGCCGGGGACATCACCACTGCCGCCCGACAGATGGCTGGTTTGGTGATCCGCTATCAAGCCAGTCGTGCCAGTTTACAGGCGTTTATCGATTTGTTTGAAAACCATGGAGGAGAAAAAGCAGCGTTGTCCGAATTAAAACGGGTTATGCCTCAGTTGCAGTCCCCGGACGGGGAACTCAACGTGTTGCAAGCCAGACTGCTCCGACGTCTGGGTCGGTCCAAGGAAGCAGGCGATCTGTTGGTCAATCAACCCGGCGAACCAACCATGTCGTTGGTCCGCGAAACGGTCATGTCGCTTCAAGAATCCGATCGTACGGATCAGGCGGTAAAATGGTTGCTTCAAAAAATGAACGATCAGCCTCGGTCTGTTCAGGCGATTTTTCGAGGTTGGGCGATTCTGAATCATCTCTCGCAACCTCATCCTTTTGACCTTCAGCAGTTGCGAAGCATTCAACTTTCTAACGACCTGGAATCTGCACGACATTTCGTACTGGCCCGTTGGGCTCAGGAGAACGGTCAACCGGTAACCGCCCGTCAGGCCATTTCCAAGGCTCATTCACTGGACGCCGGTCGTTTCGCCGAATGGCTACGCGCGCCGTTGATCAGTTCAATTCCGGATGTCAATTTCACCGAGCAACGGGATGTCCGGCAGTTCATCGAAGAGTTCAGTAATGACCCGGTTTACCTCAATGAATCGATCGGTTATCTGGTGCAACAAGGACAAGCAAGTCATGTGCAATCGGGATTGGAAGCAGTTCTCGAGCAACAACCGGAAAACTTAGTCGTCTTGGAGCTGTTGACATCATGGTTGGAATCGTCGGATCGGTCTGCTGAAGCTATTCGTCTGGTGGACCGGGCGGCTTCAACCGTTCGGGCTGCGCCGATGTTGTACAAGTTGTCGGGTTTATACACCCGGTTAGGTGTTCCAGACCTAGCCGAGAAGATGTTACGCCGATCGCTCGAGGTTGATCCCAATTTCCCCCCGGCGTGTAACGATTTAGGATATTTACTGGCCGATTCAGGAAGGGAACTGGATTTTGCCGAATCGCTCCTTTATCGAGCCGTCGGGTTGGAACCGGAAAACCCCGCTTATATTGATAGTCTGGGGTGGCTTTTGTACAAGCAAGGCAAGTTTGAGCAAGCCAGACCTTACCTCGAACGGGCGATTTCCTTTTCCGAACCACCTGATCCGATCATTCTTGATCACGCCGGGGATGCGGCTTACCGAGATGGGGACAAGGTATCAGCTGAAAAAAGGTGGAATGAGGCATTGAGTCAGATTCGTCAACAGGGAACATCAGATCCTCAACTACGGTTGAAAATTGAGCGAAAAATCCGTCAATTATCAGAAAATCAACCCGTCGATGTGGCAGAAATTATCACGCGTTAGCAGACGTTGCGTTGCATCTGAACTGATGGTTCCTATGATGAAGACTTTTGAACAAGAATGGGAGTTCTATGAAGTTTGGAGTCTGCTCGGGTCAGAAAAATGCGCCGGCCGCTCAACAAGCCGGATGGGATTTTCTTGAGGAAAATGTACAAAGTTTGCTCAAAGGGTCAGAAGCCCATTGGGTGGTACCACAGCTCCAGATGCCAGTTCCCTCGGCCAATTCGATGGTACCTGCCCACATACCGATCGTCGGTCCGAATGTAAGTCACGAGCAGTTAATTGGTTATATGACCAATGTGCTTTCCCGTGCGTCCCAAGTGGGTATTCGGACGGTCGTATTCGGTTCGGGGGGGGCTAGAAACGTACCTGAAGGCTTCAACCGCCACAAAGCCGTCGATCAGATCACCGAGTTCTTGAACTTGATCGCGCCGTTGGCTCGATTGAACGGAATCACCATCGTGATCGAACCCTTGAATCGAAAGGAATGCAACATCATTAATTCGGTCAAAGAGGCAATGACCTATGTTAAGGTTTTGAATCACCCGAATATTCAGTGTCTAGTCGATAGCTATCACTTTTGGCTTGAGGATGAGCCTTTAGAAAATCTCGAAGCTGCCATGCCTTGGATTCGTCACGTGCACGTGGCGGATAAAGAAGGACGCGTGGCCCCGGGAGTCAGTGGTCAAAGCGATTATCGTCCTTTCTTCAAGGTGTTAAAACAGGGAGGCTATGATCATCTGATTGCGGTTGAAGGTCGATTCGACTGGGAAAAAGACGTGAAATCAACGTTGGAACGGTTGAAGGAAGATTGGGCAGCTGCCTGAGGTCCTCCTGCCCATGATCAAGACGTTTGTAAAACATTGTTATCAAAGGAATTAAAGTATCATGTTGATGAAATATCGCTTGTTCACCCCGGGCCCGACCAGTGTTCCGGAAGCCACCTTGCTGCAACTGGCCAAACCAGTAACCCACCACCGCACGGCCGAGTTTCGCAAAACTTTTGCTGAGTTGCAGGAACTCTTGAAATACGTTTTTCAAACCCAACAAACCGTTTACACGATCACAGGATCAGGAACGGCTGCGTTCGAAGCGGCATTCACGTCCGTTGTATCTCCCGGTTCAAAGGTCCTGAACGTGACCAATGGTAAGTTTGCTGAACGATGGGCAAGTTATGGAAAAGCATTCGGGGTGCAGGTCGAGGAACTAAAACTTCCATATGGTCAACATGCCACTGCCGAGCAGATCAACAATACGCTCAAGTCTGGTGGATTTGCTGCGGTTGTGCTGGTTCATTCTGAAACATCCACCGCGACGACCTGTGACCTACAGGCGATTGCCAAAGTCGTTCGCCAGCACGGAGATGTTCTCCTGATCGTTGACGGTATCACATCAATCGGGGCTTTTCCCTTCAAGTTTGATGACTGGGGGATTGATGTTGCGATTACCGGAAGCCAAAAGTCGCTTATGCTTCCACCGGGATTGGGATATGTCTGTCTCAGTCCTCGTGCTGAAGCGGCCATGGAAAAGAACAAACAATCCAATTTCTACTTTGATTTGAAGAAATACAAAAAGAGTATCGCGGATTCAGATACACCATTTACACCTGCCAACACACTCATCGAAGCACAATTGACCAGTTTGCGGATGATCAAGCAAGAGACGATAGAGGGTGTCTGGAGACGGACACAGGGTTGTGCCGCTGCATTCCGGGCAGGGGTCAAGGCGCTCGGATTGGAATTATTCAGTCAAACCCCTGCTGACAGTGTGACGGCTGTGAAATATCCCTCCGGGATCACGGACAAGGATTTTCGAAATACACTGAAAAAAGATCATAACATTCATGTGGCCGGTGGTCAGGGGACCATGGAAGGAACCATTTTCCGAGTCAATCACATGGGATACACAGATATTTATGATTGTCTAGCGGTCCTGGCTGCGATCGAGCTGACCCTTAAAAAGCTCGGCAAACCGGTCCAACTCGGTGCGGGGATATCGGCAGCACAGCAGGAACTATCCAAGCTGTTCTAGCAGAAGGATACTGGTCCCCATCATCGGAAGTGCTTCAACCCCCTCATTTTCGGCCGGGAATGAGGGGGTTTGATTATTCGGGAAACACACTTCTCAGATACGCAGCATTGGCGGCCATGTTCGGAACACCTGAGGTGGTCCCCTTAAGTCGTGACCGTGCAATGCTCATCCATCCACCCCAATCCAGCTTTAATAAAACGTATCGTAAGAGCGGAAAATTGATCAATCCGTCTCCGAGGCGTCTTTCATGTGTTTCAGGAGGATCTCCCGGCATCATGGAGACGGATCCCTGTTCCAAATGAAGGGCTGCGATACGATCCTTGCCCAGACGACGCAAGTCTTCATAAGCGTTATACCCGTTGGCCAGACCGACACCGACGTTGTAATAGGCCTGAACCGCAGGCGAACCGACTGCGTCAAGAAACCGGTTATAACCATCACCGTCTAAATTCGATTCCACGCCAAGTACGACACCAGCCTTTTCGGCTTCGGGTGCAATTTCACGGAATAGTTTGACCGTGCGATCATAGATGTCGCGGTTTTCAGGTTCTGCTAAGGTTCCCCCCGAACTCATCAGAGGCATGAACCCCAGACGGGTGTTGAGTCGCACCATTGAATCGACCCACAACTTGAGCGTTTCAGGCATGTTGGGTATTTCCGGCATCTTATGGGCGTACATCGCGAAAAAACCGAGTCCGGCAATGGCCACCCCGGTTTCTTCCGATACTTTGAGAAACTCCTCATATACCCCTGGTTCTGTGAATCGGGATTTGAACTCTCCTCGGTTCGGGCGGGATCCCATATCCACAATGACCCCGTCCAGTTTGGCTTTAGCGGCTCGACGCAGGGCTTCGACGTTCTGTCGTTTGTTGTCCAGAAACAGATCATCCCCAGCAATCTTAAAACGCCTTTCTGAAAAGGATCGGGTTGTGGCAGGGGTTGTTTCCTCGGCATAAGCCTGCCAGGATCCGTTCAGGGCAGCTCCTGCGATAACTGCACCGGCACCCAACAGCATTTGTCGTCGGGATGGACCGACGTCCGATTGCGTCATGGCTGAAAACTCCTCCGAATCAAATCGACCTTCAGGTTCTCAGATACAATTGCGGATTTCAATGTGATTCGTTGATCGTTCAGTACGAAAATCTTACAAAAAAAAGAGGCCTATCGGCCTCAGTGGATCCTGATGAAGGCGGGAGTCGCGTAGACTGATCCCAAATGATCGATCAGGCCTCGCCCATGAGAGAAGTCTCTCGTTCTTGCTGGGGAACAGAAACATGATGCACGTTCGGAACCGGATGTTCACTGATCGCCCGAAGTTTGGTCGGGGCAGGCATGAGCTGATGTCGCTTCAGCCAATCCCTAATGCAAGCGTCCAGTGACGCATCCAGATCGGCGATCTGATGCTCGTCGAGCTGATCCAGGTAATTCCCGGACTCTGAAGAAGCTTCCCACCTTTCTCGCATGGCTTCAATGATCGTCTCAGCATGTCCTGAAGACTGGACATCCGGTTGAATCCATTGTCCGATGAAAATGCCTTCTGGCATATCGGATCGTTGCTTGAGTGATTCAAGGGCTGCTTCCAAGGCTGCTTGGCGGGTCGCATAACTGCCATGATAATTGTCACGGTCAAATGAATAGCCAAAGGTCGGTTTGCTCATAAGTCCTCGAAGATTGGTTCGGTCCGTCGTTTTACCTATCTTACCCTATATTTCCTCCTTCGGAAAATCCTAGTGCCCGAAATTAGCTAAAAGCCCCCCTAAAAAGAGGAACCCCTGTTTTTGGCGAATTTTCTGAGGTTCAGTCATCGTCTTCCGGCAAAACGGGAATACTTACTCCCCGTGGGGTGGGGATGGCTTGGGGGGCTTGTATGATGGGAACATCGGTCAGCTCCAAGACCATAGCGATTTCATCACAGGCAAGATTCTTGGGGCAACGAACGCAATCGCTCCATACTTTTAGGGGTAAAGTGTCCTTGTTGACAACCACGAAACCAAACTTTGAAAAAAAACGCTCTTCGTAGGTCAACGACATCAGCTTGCGGATTCCCAGTCGACGGGCATCGTCAATACACCATCGTACAAGCTGGCTTCCGATGCCTTTTCCGCGTTGTTCATGATCAACGGCCAAGGAACGCACCTCCGCCATGTCCGCCCCAGATGATCCCTAGTGCCACACAACCCCGGACCTCTCCATCCTGTTCATATACCGCAAAATCACGTAAATCTTCATACAGTTGTGCGTAACTCTTAAAGAGCATCTTCCCAAGCTCTGCGTGAGAGTTGATGATCTGCTGAATCGGGGGAACGTCCTGCAGCTTAGCGGGTCGTATCATGATCGTTCGACACTCTTTTTAAAGACACATAATAGCATACCTTGCTCGATCAGGACGTTGTAACTGTTCAGTATATCCGCATTTGTAATCTTATCAGTGTTATCGCACGATGGACTGATTTCGGAATCAATCCCGGCACCTCGCGGGTGGTTTTCGTTTTAACAGGAATCACTTAAAGTTAGAATCGGTATCATGGATCTAACTGAGGTTAAAAGTCGGATCGACTTGCTCCGACGGGAGATTAATCATCATAACGAGTTGTATTACCAACAAGCCCGGCCGGAAATATCGGATTTCGATTATGACAAACTGATACAAGAGCTTATTCAGCTCGAAACCCAATACCCGGAACTTCTCACACCCGATTCACCGACTCAACGAGTAGGGGGGGCACCGATCGATGGTTTCAAAACCATCGAACATCGGGTTCCAATGTACTCGATCGACAACACCTATAATGTAGGTGAATTGTACGCATGGGCGGATCGGGTTCGAAAACAGTTGGGAGAAACCGTCCGGGTTACTTACGTCTGCGAACCCCAAAGTGGACGGCGTCGCGCTGAGCATTCGGTATGAAAAGGGGGTATTCGTCTGTGCTGTAACCCGCGGCGACGGTCGACGGGGGGACGATGTTTCTACCAATGTCAAAACGATCCGCGATGTCCCGCTGCGTCTTCGGGCCAGTGATTCGCTTGTCCAACAACCGGTTTTCGACCACTCATCCGATCAGTTGTTTTCGGACTCTGGTTCCGAACAGCTCTTCAAAATGGCCAGACGTTTTGGAAGTCCGCGGCGAGGTTTATATGAACAACGTCGATTTTTTGAAAATAAACCAGAAACAACGTGAATCCGGACTCGAAACCTATGCCAATCCACGAAACTTCACCGCAGGGACGCTTAAACAGCTAGACCCCAAAATCGTCCGCTCACGTCCCTTAAAGTTCGTTGCACACGGGTTTGGTGAGATCATACCTTCGTTGGGTGATAGCTATTATGAAACGATGCAACTCATCCTGGGCTGGGGAATTCCCGTCAGCCCCGAAATCAAGAGATTCGAGTCGATAGCTCAGGGTTGCAGAATGGATCCGAGTTTTTGCCGAGAAACGGTCGTCGTTGCCTTACAACACCGACGGAATGGTGGTCAAAATCGACTCACAACAACAGAGAGAAAAGCTGGGCTATACCAGCAAAAGTCCGCGTTGGGTGATAGCGTACAAATATCCTGCCGAGCAAGTTCAGACGATTCTTAAGGACGTGACCTGGCAGGTCGGTAAGAATGGTACTCTGACGCCCGTAGCCGAGCTTGAACCCGTTTTTGTCGCGGGAACAACCGTCAAACGCGCAAGCCTTCACAACATCGAACAGATCCAGCGTCTGGGGCTTCATCTCGGAGATATCGTTACTGTCGAAAAAGCTGGGGAAATTATCCCGCAGGTAGTGGGGGTTGATGCCAACCGGAGAAAACCGGATGCCAAACCCGTTTTGCCACCCTCTGTTTGTCCGTCCTGCGGAAGTCGTGTCGAAAAGGAACCGGACGGACCCTACATCCGCTGTGAAAATCCATCCTGTCCTGCCCAACTGAAAGAACGCTTGAGGCATTTTGCCGCACGAGGCCAGATGAATATCGAGCACTTGGGGGAGGCTTTGATTGACCAACTGGTGGATTCCGGCAAAGTCAAAAGTTTTGCCGACCTGTTCCGAATCACCAAAGATGACCTGTTGACTCTCGAGCGAATGGGTAGCAAGAGTGCGGACAATGTGATTGCTTCGATTCAGGAGGCTAGATCGCGGTCACTGGACCGTTTGTTGGCGGGATTGGGCATTCGGCACGTAGGGACCACAGTTGCCCGGTTATTAGCTAGTTCATTGGGTTCGCTGGACGCTCTTGCCGGCGCGACGGTGGAACAACTCGGTTCGATTTCCGGTGTCGGTCCGATCATCGCCCAAGCGGTATATGACTTTTTTCACAGCGATGCCGGACAAACGGTCATCCGTGACCTCAAATCCGTCGGAATTGATCCGAAACAGACGGGAGGTGCGCCGACCAACGATCAGATTTTGACCGGTCAATCGATTGTTGTAACCGGCACGTTGCAGAACTTCGATCGTCAACAGATCGAGGATCTGATCGTTTCGCTCGGTGGCAAAGCGGTTGGGAGTGTGAGTCGGAATACCAGTTTTGTACTGGCCGGGGAAAATGCGGGCAGCAAGCTGGATAAAGCCCGAAGTCTTGGTATCCCGATCCTGACAGAATCGGAGTTTCTGAAGAAGATCGGACGTACGTAAAAAAAGCCCGTACCGTAGAAACGGCGCGGGCCTGATAAATCGAATCATCCGATCCCAGGTAAATCAAGTCGCGTCACTGGACGCCTGAGCCATTTGAGACTCAGAACCGGGGTTGTCGGTCGGTTTGGCGTCAAAGCTTTCAAAGTAAAGGTGTTTTTCGCCGCCTTCTTCCTGCTTGACGGTGATTTTAATCAGATCTTTTCCTTTGAAGCTACCCCGAAGCAACTCTTCAGAGAGTGGGTCTTCGATATGTTGCTCGATGGCTCGTCGTAGAGGGCGCGCACCGAAATCAGCGTTGGTCCCTTTTTCGATCAGGAAATCCTTGGCTTCATCGGTCAATTCGAGCCTCATACCGTGTTCTTGGAGACGTTTGGTGACCTTGGAAAGTTCAAGTTCGATGATGGCCTTGAGGTGTTCTTTGGACAAAGGTCTGAAGACGATGACTTCGTCGAGTCGTCCAATAAACTCCGGACGGAAGAAGCGTTCGACCTCTTTCATCACCGTGTCCTTGATGGCTTGGTAGGTACGTTCTTCGGCACCTCCCTTGACACTTCCGCGAAGTCCAAAGCTGTGTCCGCCTCCTTTGATCAGCTCGGAACCGATGTTGCTGGTCATGATCAGGACGACATTCCGGAAATCGACATGCCTTCCGAATGAATCGGTCAATCGACCTTCTTCCATGATTTGAAGCAACATGTTGAACACATCCGGGTGGGCTTTTTCGACCTCGTCGAGAAGAACGACGCTGTAGGGGCGTCGGCGAATTCGTTCGGTGAGTTGACCGCCTTCTTCGTAGCCGACATATCCCGGAGGAGCACCGATCAGACGGGAAACGTTGTGCTTCTCCATGTATTCACTCATGTCGATCTGAACCAGAGCGTCCTCCTCGCCGAACATGAACTCGGCGATGGCCTTGCTCAGGAGTGTTTTTCCGACACCGGACGGACCGAGGAAAAGGAAAGAGCCCATCGGTCGTCGTGGATCTTTGAGTCCTGCACGGCTGCGTCGGATGGTCTTGGCGATAGCTTTGATGGCTTCGTCTTGACTGATGACTTTTTTGTGAAGCTCGTTTTCCAGTTCGAGCAGACGCTGGGCTTCTTCCTTTTCGAGACGGGTCAGAGGAACACCGGTCATCTTGCTGATGACTTCGGCAACGACTTCTTCGTCCACCACACCGTCAATTTCTTTGGAACGTTCTCTCCACTGACGCTGGAGTTCTTCCTTTTTTGCCCGCAACTGTTCGGCTTGATCTCGAAGCCGGGCGGCCTCTTCGTACTCGGCGTTTTTAACCGCCTCATCTTTCTGAATGGAAAGTCGCTCGATCTGTTCCTCCAGCTCAGCCAGATTGGGTGGTTTGGTCATGCTGCGAAGACGGATCCGGGCACCGGCTTCATCGATGACGTCTATGGCTTTGTCGGGAAGGAACCGCTGGGTGATGTAACGATCCGACAGTTCGACCGCGGCTTCCAGAGCTGCGTCGGTGATCTGTACCCGGTGATGGGCTTCATAACGGTCGCGTAGTCCTTTCAGAATGGCGATCGTATCTTCCTTACCCGGTGGGTTGACATGAATAGCCTGGAAACGACGCGCAAGGGCGGCATCTTTTTCGATGTACTTGCGATATTCATCGAAAGTCGTTGCGCCGATGCACTGAATTTCGCCTCGAGAAAGCGCCGGTTTAAGGACGTTGGATGCGTCGATGGCACCTTCGGCCCCACCGGCACCGACGAGGGTATGCAGTTCGTCGATGAACAGGATCACGTTCTTGGCCCGGCGGACTTCGTTCATGACCGCTTTGATGCGTTCTTCGAACTGTCCACGATATTTCGTACCGGCAACCATCATCGCGAGGTCCAAGACCACCAACCGACGGTCATGAAGGATTTCCGGAACGTTGCTGGAAACGATCATCTGAGCCAGCCCTTCGACGATAGCGGTTTTTCCGACACCGGCTTCGCCGAGGAGAACGGGGTTGTTCTTTTGGCGTCGGCAGAGGATCTGGATGACGCGTTCGATTTCGTTCTTACGTCCGATGACCGGGTCCAGCTGGCCTTCACGCGCCAACTCGGTCAGGTCTCGACCGAAAGAATCCAATGCGGGCGTTTTACTTTTGCCTTTAGCCCCGGGTTGTTTTTCCTGGGCTGTGGGTTCTTCGTTTTCCACACCGGCTCCCAACAGGTTCAGAACCTCTTCTCGGACTTCCTCGAGTTTCAGTCCCAGATTCATCAGAACCTGAGCGGCGACGCCGTCGTGTTCGCGTAGCAGACCCAGCAACAGGTGTTCGGTGCCGACGTAGTTGTGATTCAGATTTCGCGCTTCTTCGATCGCGTACTCGATGACCTTCTTAGCCCGGGGTGTTTGCGGAAGCTTGCCCATCGTGACCATCTCGGGTCCGGATTTAACCAGTCGTTCGACCTCAAGACGGACCTTTCGAAGATCGACATCAAGATTTTTCAGGACGTTGGCGCCCACGCCCGAACCTTCCTTGACCAGACCGAGCAGGATGTGCTCGGTCCCGATGTACTCGTGGTTGAATCGTTGGGCTTCCTGGTTGGCCAGCGCCATCACTTTTCGGGCTCGGTCCGTGAATCGCTCAAACATATCCATCTCCTGTCAGCGGTGGATTTAACCCAACCGCCCCTCGAAAGGGTCTTTCGGGCGCGATCGAACGATTAATGTTTCATCGTCACAATCGTGCAGTTATCCATAATGAATTGTAGATCGCTTAGGTGGGTAATCAAGTGAGGGATCGAAACCAGCCCCGACCGATTCCCTGCTATTCCGGCAGGAAAACTCGGAGAAAAACAGGTTTGATCATCTAGGGTCAAACCGATTCAGACATCGGTCGATCCGGTTGAGTGTCCGCTGGCGTCCTAAAAACGCCAACGAATCGAAAATAGGCGGACTGATCGATGATCCGCTGACGGCCAACCGGAGCGGCTGGGCGACTTTTCCAAGGGGTAACTGATGGGTCTCACAAAATGTCTTGACGGCATGTTCCAGACCCGTGGCCGACCAGTCCGTCAATTCTTGAAGGACCGGATAAACCTGACGTAGTGCAGCAAACCCCTGTCGATCGTTTTTAAGCAAAATCTTGTCTACCGAAGCGGTGTCATACTCCAGCTGATCGTCAGGAACGAAAAAGAATCGAGCCTTTTCATCGACTTCGCTCAGGATTCGATACCCCTGATTCATGGAAAGGATCGTGAGCAACTGCTGGTCGTCGGCCTGATTTAAAGGCGACTCCGGATGAACCCCGAGGTAATCCCGAATAGCCGAAAGCTGACGTTCGGGTGGAGCTTTTGCATAAAAATCAGTCGAAAAGCTCTTGAGTTTTTCCCGATTAAACTTCGAATTGGCGCTGATCAGACGATCCAGGCTGAACTTTTCGATCAACTCCTGCATCGTCATTTGTTCTAGGTCGCCACCGGGGCTCCATCCCAACAACGCCAAAAAGTTATTCAGAACTTCCGGCGCGTAACCATTTTTGCGAAAGTCATGAACCATGATTTCGGGCAAATCGGTTTCCTTCAGACCGACGACTTTCATGACACGGGGCTGTTCGGACAAATCCAGCTGAACGGTATCACTGTGCAACCATTCCTCAATCCGTTGGAGTGTCAGTCCGCAGGCGTCGGACAGATCGGCAGGAGAGCGTTTTGTGCTTCTAAGCCACTCTTGAACGCGTTTGCGGATCCGTTTATCTCGATCCCGCTTGGATAATTTTGAGCTGTCCTCCGGATTCAGCAGCACGCTCAGGTGGGCGTATACCGGTGTCGGATAACCCAGCGCTTCCTGCAAGGCCAAGTGATTGAACGTGTTTTTCAGGTGTTCCTGACCCCGGAGAATATGCGTGATACCCATTTCGGCATCATCGACGACCACGCCGAAATGGTATGTGGGCATTCCGTCGGTTTTTCGGATGACAAAATCCTGACTTTCCGGGGCGCCTTGTACACACTCTTTTTTGATCCCGTGATCGTAGAAACGGTATTCCTTGACCGGCATGACGAAACGGATAGCAGGGGTTCGTCCTTCATCCCGGAACCGTTTCAGCTCGTCCTGGGTGTAGTTCCGCCGGCGATAAATGAAAGGTCGTTTGGCCCTTTGCGCTTGTTGCCGCATGGTTTCTAGCTCGGTCGGGGTTTCCCAAGCTTCGTAAGCCATTCCTCTGGACAGGAGGTCATCGATGATCCGGTTGTAGACCGCGAGTCGTTTCGACTGATAAACCAGTTCAGGGTTGTCCCATTTCAAACCCAACCACTGAAGGTCCTCCAGCAGCTGACGGGTGGCATCTTCGGTGCTCCGGGCCAGATCGGTGTCCTCGATCCGGAGCAAAAATCGCCCCCCCGTATTCCGGGCGAGCAACCAATTAAACAAGGCGGTTCGCGCACCGCCGATGTGAAGATAACCGGTCGGAGAAGGAGCAAATCGGGTAACAACCTCAGCCATATGTCGCGGCGATTATCCTGATCCGGTCGGAATTGTCGACTCTGACAGCCCATCAAAACGTTTTTTCCTCTGTTTCGAAAAATCGTTTATTAATACCGAAACCTTGAAAATCACTATCCCAAACCGACAATGTCCGCGTTCGTGTCTTGTTGGGAATATATTGCGCTGATGTGTCAGGAAAATCTTCGATGAAAAAACTACTGGTTGCCAATCGGTCTGAGATCGCGATCCGTATCATGCGTGCTGCTACGGAACTGGGGTTGCGCACGGTGGCCGTTTATACCTATGAGGACCGATTTGCGTTGCACCGGTTCAAAGCCGATGAATCGTATCTGATCGGAAACCCGCAGGGGGGTGAACCGGTCAAGGGGTATCTTAACATCAATGCGATTATCGATGTTGCCAAAAATTGCGGCGTGGATGCGATTCATCCGGGCTACGGGTTCTTATCCGAAAATGCACATCTAGCACGGGCCTGTGTCGAGGCAGGGATCGAGTTTATTGGTCCGACCCCTGAAATGCTGGAAATGTTCGGGGACAAAACGGCTGCGAAAAAACTTGCCGACCAGGCAGGGGTACCCACGATTCCTGGTAGCGGTCATGGACTCAAAGACTTCAAAGCCGTCAACAAGGAAGCTGAACGCATCGGTTATCCCGTCATCATCAAAGCCAGCTTCGGCGGGGGGGGGACGAGGGATGCGCGTCGTCGAAAAACCCCAGGACCTGCAAAGCAAACTGGAGGAAGCCCAACGCGAAGCCGGCGCTGCCTTTGGTCGTCCGGAAGTCTTTGTCGAACGATACATCAAACGTGCTAAACACATCGAAGTTCAGATCATCGGTGATAAACATGGGAACCTGGTCCACCTTTGGGAACGTGATTGCTCGGTCCAGCGTAGACATCAAAAGGTGGTCGAAGTTGCCCCGTCCTGGAGCCTGACCCGAAAGCTCCGCCAGGACATCTGCGAAGCGGCCGTTCGATTGATGAAAAGTGCTAATTATATCGCTGCGGGAACGGTTGAGTTTCTGGTTGACGCAGACCGAGGTGATTTTTTCTTCATCGAAGTCAACCCCCGTGTTCAGGTCGAACATACCGTGACCGAGCAGGTGACGGGTATCGACATTGTTAAAACGCAAATCCTTGTCGCACAAGGATTTAAACTTCACGAGCCGCCGATCAACATTCCGCCCCAGGATCAGATCCAGACCCACGGAACCGCCATCCAGTGCCGGATCACCAGTGAAGATCCGGAAAACAAGTTCATTCCGGATTATGGTCGGATCAGTACCTACCGTTCGCCGGCTGGTTTCGGGATCCGTCTGGACGGGGGTTCAGCTTTCAGCGGGGCGGTCATTACTCCGTATTTTGACTCCCTTCTTGTGAAACTGACAGCCTGGGGCCAGACCCCTCACGACGCGATCCGACGGGCCGATCGGGCATTACGAGAGTTCCGCGTTCGAGGGGTCAAAAGCAATATTCCGTTTCTGGAAAATCTGATTAATCACCCTGCGTTTATCGACGGAAGCGCAACCACTACCTTTATCGACACCCATCCTGAACTCTTCAAGTTCACCCCCCCGTCGAGACCGGGCCACTAAAATCCTCAGCTACATCGGGAACGTGATTGTCAACGGACGTCCCGACGTGAAAGGCAAAATCGACCCCAAAAGGGAACTTGCCCTCCCAGCCGTCCCTGCGGTAGATCATACCAAACCGATTCCCCCCGGAACCCGAACCAAGCTGCTGGAGATGGGTCCCGAAAAGTTTTGTCAATGGGTTCTGAAACAAAAGCCTTTGTTGATTACCGATACGACCATGAGGGACGCTCACCAGTCACTTTTGGCGACCCGGGTCCGCACCTATGACATGGTCAAGATCGCTGACTTTTACGCGCACCGGCTGAGCGGTCTGTTCAGTCTCGAATGCTGGGGTGGCGCTACTTTCGACACGGCCATGCGGTTTTTACAGGAAGACCCGTATGAGAGACTCGCCCAGTTACGTGCCAGGATCCCTAACATCCTGCTCCAAATGCTTTTCCGGGGAAGTAATGCGGTCGGATATACCAACTACCCGGATAACGTGGTCAGGGAGTTTGTCAAACATGCCGGGGCTGCGGGGATGGACGTTTTCCGTATTTTCGATTCTCTGAACATCCCTGAGAATATGGTGGTGGCGATGGAGGCTGTGCGAGAAGAGACCAATTCCCTCTGTGAAGCAGCCATCTGTTACACGGGGGACATCCTCAACCCCAACCGCACGAAATACTCGTTGAAGTATTATGTCGATCTGGCCAAACAGCTCGTGAAGATGGGAGCACACATCCTGGCCATCAAGGACATGGCCGGGCTTTGCAAACCATATGCCGCTCATGCACTGGTAAAGGCTTTAAAAAATGAGATTGACATTCCGATTCATTTTCACACCCATGACACCAGTGGGATCAACGCCGGTTCGATCCTCCGGGCAGCCGATGCGGGAGTGGATATCGCCGATGCCGCCATCAGTTCCCTAAGCGGTACGACGTCACAACCCAATCTCAATTCGATCGTGGCGGCTCTTCAGCACACCGCGCGTGATACCCGGCTCGATGACGATGCCTTGGACGATGTGGCGATTTATTGGGAACAGGTCCGACAGCTTTATTACCCCTTCGAGGAAGACATCAAGAGTCCGACCGCGGAAGTTTATCACCACGAAATGCCCGGGGGTCAGTACACCAATCTCAAACAACAGGCCAAAGCCCTTCATCTGGCCGATCGTTGGAAGGAAATCGCAGCGGCTTACGCAGAAGTCAATCAGCTTTTCGGAGATATCGTCAAGGTGACGCCTTCGAGCAAGGTCGTCGGAGACATGGCCTTATTCATGGTGACCAACAACCTGACGGCTGCCGACGTACTGGACCCGAGCAAAAAGCTCAGCTTCCCCAAAAGTGTGGTGGAAATGATGCAAGGGGCGATCGGCGTACCCCAAGGCGGATGGCCGAAAGTGCTCCAGAAAATCATCCTCGACTCGGCCGGTGTCAAGCCCTATAAGGGAAGACTCTCGGCACAACTGCCCAAAGCCGACTTGAAAAAAGTTCGCAGGGAACTTTCTGAAAAACTCCACCGTGAAGTGAATGATAATGATGTTATGGCTTATCTGATGTACCCACAGGTGTATACCGAGTTTCAGGAACACCTCCGACAGTACAGCGACACAAGCGTTTTGCCCACCCCCACCTTCTTTTACGGCATGCAGACCGGCGAAGAAGTCAATGTTGAGCTGGAACCGGGCAAGACGCTGGTTGTCCGATTTCTCACCGTCGGTGAACCGCACGAGGACGGAACCCGCACCGTCTTCTTTGAATTAAACGGTCAGCCTCGTGAAGTACGGGTGGTCGATCGGTCGTTGGAAGGCAATTTACACAAACAACCCAAAGCCGATCCCGACAACGCCAAACATGTCGGGGCCCCCATGCCCGGTAAAATCAGTACGATCACGGTCAAACCCGGTCAACCCGTCAAAGAAGGTGAAAAACTCCTCAGCATCGAAGCCATGAAAATGGAAACGGCTGTTTATGCGCCCCGCAATGCGAAGGTTGCATCGATCGAGGTTAAACTGGGAACCACTGTCACGGCCGGGGATCTTCTGGTGATTCTTGAGTAACACTTTGGAAGATCAGACCTTTATGGACGAGCTGGAAACGTAACCGTAAGGTCGTTTACCATGAACCGATTTTCGCTTGTATCCTTGCAAAAGGCGATTCGCCCGTTCAGGCTTCACTTTTACCCTCGACTAGGTTCGACCAACGACCAAGCCATTCGATTGAGAAACGAAGGTAGGCTTTACTGTCCGGCTGTGATCTTGACGGGTCACCAGTTAGCAGGTCGTGGTAGGGGGAGCAATCGTTGGTGGTCGGGAAGGGGATCATTAACGGTTACCTTTGCAGTCCCTGTTGTCGAACATTTACCTGCCCACCATGTTCCATTGCTGGCAGGTCTGGCCGTGCGGAGGGCCTTGGCGACATGGATTCCTGATCTTAAGCTCAAATGGCCAAATGACTTATGGTACGACTCCCTCAAGCTCGCCGGTCTGCTATGCGAGCGAGTTCGGTCCGCGGATATGATCGGAATCGGTCTAAACGTCAACACCGATCTAGCCGACATAAATCCTGTTCTGAAGCATAAGGTTACCAGTCTTCAGGTCATCGTGGGAGAATCAATTCCTGTTCAGGAAGTTCTCATCGCGATTTCACGACAATTGAATAGACTGTTATTCGAGAGAGAAATTGATTCCTTTCGTCAGGTGCTTCCGGAATATCTGAAGCATCACGTTTTAAACGGCAAACGGCTGCGGATCACCGAACCGGGTGAACGCGTCTTGTCAGGTTTCTGCGAAGGGGTGGATGCTCAGGGATGTTTGCTCCTGCGTTCGGGAATGCAATTGCACCGAATCCTTGCGGGACATGTTGAAATTGCATCACCATCAACGGATTAAATGATCATAGAGCTTCTAATAGCGTCGCTGGCAGAAATTCTTGAAAGGGTGTCCTAACGTTAAAAAGAATCAAGAGACTATTCTTAGCAAGTTGCACATACTATGGCTGGTTTCTATAGGTCCATTTTAATTCTGCTTTCGGGTTTTCTCGCACTGTCTAGCGGATGTTCGAGTATCTCGCCCGGAAATTTGTCGGATGTTCAACCAGTTACCGAAATCTTTTATCCTCGGGTCGGTAATGTTTATCTGTTTCGTGGGTTTATTGGTGTGTTTTCGACGGGGATGAACGAACTAAACGAGCGGCTACAGGTAGAAGGGGTTCGTTCACATATCTATCAGGCCGATCAGTGGTCTTCCGTAGCCGATGAAATTGCAAAACAATACAAATCCCGCTCTGATGCCGAACCGATTATCCTAGCCGGTCACAGCTACGGTGCGGACAATGTTCTTCGTATTGCTCAAAAGCTGAAAGAGCAGGGTGTCAAGATTGATTTGATCATTACTTTGGATCCTGTTACGCCTCCCCAAGTGCCTCCCAACGTGAACAAGGTGATTAACCTTTATCAATCCAACGGCCCCATGGATAAGCTGCCTTGGCTACGGGGTATTCCTCTGGAAGCCGAACGCCCCGGGAGTGTCGTCGTGATCAATCAGGACATTCGGAAGGATCGAACAGACTTGCTCGAACCCGGACTCAATCATTTCAATATCGAGAAACAGACGAAAATACGTAACGAAGTCATTCAGCAGATCAAACAGGTCTGCCTCCCGCGTCCGATCTGGGCTATGAGAAAGAGTTTACCGACTTTGGACGGACAGTCGATTGAGAACTCGCAGGCGCCGACCACCTATCCGTCTCAGGCAAAACTCAATTGACCGATTTCTTGGGACACGCACGTACTTGGATTACAATCCGCTTGATGAATCCGTTGGTAGTTCTGTGGGTCTTGGCTTGGTGCGGGATAATCCTGTGCGCGAAACGGGGTTATTCGGAGGAAGATCGTCGGTTTGTTATCGACCGAGACATAACGTTTCTTTCACAAGGCCGATCTGAAAAACTGGATCTCTATCTTCCGCCGGATCCCAAACCGGGAACGACCCGTCCCGGGATCGTGGTAATCCACGGCGGGGGATGGACGGTAGGAGACAAGTCAGACCCGCGGGAAAAGCAGATCGCTTCGGTTCTTGCAAATGCAGGATTTGTTGTTGCAAATGTCAATTATCGACTGGCGACTCGTGAGACCCCTGCTTGGCCGACGTGTCTGGAGGATTGTCGGTCAGCCGTGGATTACCTACGACGACGGGCCGAAGAACTGGCGTTAGATCCCGACCGTATCGGGGCTATAGGTGCAAGCGCTGGGGGTACGATGGCCTTGTTGCTCGGAATTGATTCTCCGGAAACGGGGTTCAAACCCGTTCAAGCGGTTGTCGCGATGTATGCGCTTTCGGACCTGACGCAAAAACCTTTTGAATCCCCGATGGTTTTTGGTGTTTCAAGAGAGCAACGACCGGACTTGGTCCGTGTTGCTTCTCCTCTGTTTCAGATCCGTCGTGGTTTCCCACCGACGCTTTTATTCCACGGAACTGCCGATCATGTGGTGCCTCCCGGACAGTCGCAAAGGTTGGCTGATCGACTCAAGGAAATGAACGTGGTTCATGAACTTGTCCTTCTCAAGGAGGCGCCCCATTCTTTTCCTATCGTGAACGAATCCAACGACTTGCGCGATAAAGTGGTTCGTTTTTTTCGGCAACATCTGGAACCCCCAACCGTCCCACAGAAATGACCAATTCCTTTTCAACACTGCTCGAAACACTACAGGAAATTGCGACCCTCGGATCAGTGGATAGTCTGGTTAATTGGGACGAGCAGGTCATGCTCAAACCCGCGGGGATCGAGTTCCGTGCAAAACAAAGTGCTTTGCTGGCGAGAATGGTGCATGAACGTTTGACTTCGCCACGGTTGGGAGAAGTCCTGGCCGCTGCCGAGGCAGAACTGAGTACAGAAGACCCCGCATCGGATTCACGGATTGTGATCCGAGAGTTTCGAAGAGATTACGACCGTGCGGTTCGTCTACCGTCATCCTTGATCGCCCAAATAGCCCATACCACATCACTGGCCCAGTCAGCCTGGGTTGAAGCCCGTAAAAATAATCATTTTGCCACTTTCGCTCCGTGGTTAGGAAAAGTCCTGGATCTCAAGCGTCAGGAAGCTTCCTGTCTTCGAACATCCACCGGAACCCTTTATGACGCGCTTTTGGAAGGATATGAACCGGGCGAAACGGTTGCCTCCCTGAATCAGATCTTTTCTGAACTGAAACCGCGACTGGTCGCGCTGATTCAAAGGATCGCGGGGTGCGATAGACAGGCACCGATCCATCTTCTTCACCAACATTATCCCTCCAATCTCCAGGAGCAACTGACCAGGGACGTTGCCGGTCTCATCGGGTTTGACCAGCAGGCCGGGCGCATCGACGTGTCCGTCCATCCTTTCTGTACCGGAATCGCACCCGGCGATACACGCATCACCACGCGGTACGACGAACATTTTTTTAATGACGCGTTTTTCGGAACACTGCATGAAACCGGTCATGCGCTATATGAACAACAACTACCCAAACACACCCATTTCGGAACCGCTCTGGCCGAGCCGGCAGGGCTTGGTATTCATGAGTCACAATCCCGATTATGGGAAAACTTCATCGGTCGATCGCGTGCCTTCTGGAGTTTTTTCTACCCAAAAATACAAACGATGTTTGCTCCACAACTAAAAGATACTTCCTTTGACGACTGGTTGTTTTCCATCAATCAGGTCCGGCCCAGCTTTATTCGTACCGAAGCCGATGAAGCAACTTACAATCTTCACATTCTTCTTCGATTCGAACTCGAACAACAGTTGATCAATGGTGACCTGTCGGTTCAGGACCTTCCGATTGCGTGGAACGAACGATTCAAAGCGTATCTCGGTTTGACCGTACCTGATGACACGCAAGGTTGTCTGCAGGACGTTCACTGGAGTGCAGGATTGATGGGATATTTTCCTACGTATTCACTCGGAAATATGTACGCCGCTCAATTTTTCAACGCAGCTAAACAGGCGATTCCGGACCTGGATCGTCAGATCTGTCAGGGACAGTTCAAACCACTCCTGGAGTGGCTCGGCGTGAATATTCATGTTCATGGGCGTCGGTTCACAGGTCGGCAATTGGTCCGACGTGTGACCGGAAAAGAACTGTCTCCGGACGACCTGTTGAACTATCTCGAGAACAAAGCCCAAGAATACTACGGGGTGTGACAACCGCTCAGATTATTTTTCCGCAATCACGGGGTTTTCGAGTCGACCGATTTTTTCAATTTCAACAACGACTCGGTCTCCGTCACTTAACCAAAGCGGGGGGGTTCGACCCATGCCCACCCCTTCCGGAGTGCCTGTCAGAATGACAGCTCCGGGACGTAAGGTCATTGTGCTGGACAATGACGCGATCAAGGTACTCACGGAATAGATCATGTCCGCCGTGGTCGAATCTTGGACGGTTTTACCATTGAGTTCGCAACGGATACGGAGGGAATTCGGGTCCGGGATCTCATCGGCAGTAATTATGTAGGGGCCGAGGGGGCAAAAAGTATCGAACGACTTCCCACGGGCAAATTGCCCTCCGCCCAAAGACTTGTCCCGCTGCCAATCACGGGCTGAGACGTCGTTGGCGCAGGTATAGCCCAAGACATAGTTCAATGCCTCGGATTCCTTAACATGTCTGGCGGCTTTACCGATGACCACGCATAGCTCGGCTTCATAATCGACCATCGAACTGTTTTTCGGTAGAACGATCGGCTCGCCCGGATGATGAAGCGTGTTGGAGGATTTAATAAACAGCAATGGCGTCGGTGGAACGACCGAGCCGGTTTCTTCCGCATGACGACGATAATTCAGCCCGATGCACAAAATATCCGTCGGGACAATCGGCGCAAGCAGTCGATCAACAGGAACCCGTTCATCCGTCACGACATACCCGTTGAACAAATCACCCTCGATCCGCCGGGCGTGGTGTGAATCGTCGAGGACGCCGGTCAAGATACGATTCTGGGAAATAAACCTCGCGACTTTCATATCCCGTGTCATCTGGTATATTCACCAAAAAATCAAGGGCGATTAACTCAGCGGCTAGAGTACCTCGTTTACACCGAGGGAGTCGGGGGTTCGAATCCCTCATCGCCCACTGTCATCATCCCCCCAAAAAAGGGTTCGATTATTCATCAGATCAACTTCTTGAATCGTAAACGATTTCCCGCAGCGGAATCGAACTCGGCCGTCTAATTCATCCCAGTGAATATAAGACAAGGCCTGGAGATAGACTGAAATCTATTCAATTCGAATCCAAACTCGAGATCAAAAACGGTTATTCCGCCCTTCCCCGTCCAAGTTAACATAACCTATATTATCGGACGTTGGGTGGGGCGGATAGCTCCGTCGAATTGGAGTTCCCGACACCGCCAGGTTTCTCAGTGAAACCAATACCCCAACATTAAACCCGTCATAACTAGATCTCGTTTCGACACCAGATGTCGTCCATTTTCCCCAGAAAGAAATCCCAATCGACTAAGACCCCGCGTAAACGCTGATGATCAGGTAGACCGTATAGCCAACATAACAAGCCAGTAGCAACGCACCTTCGATACGATTGATACGTCTTGGTAACCAAAAACCATACCCGATGGCGAACAACGACAAAGTCAGTGCAGCCATCACCAGTATGTCCCGATTGAATACTTCAGGTCCCACCGACAGCGGACGAATTGCTCCAGCTAGGCCTACCACAGCCAGCGTGTTAAACAGATTTGATCCCAGAACATTACCAAGAGCAATATCATGTTCACCCTTCCTGGCTGCAATGATGGATGAGACCAGTTCCGGCAGCGATGTGCCAACCGCGACGATGGTCAGACCGATGATCAGATCACTGACACCTAAACCACGAGCAATTTCTGCCGCGCCCCAGACCAGCATGCGAGAGCTGGCAATGAGTACCAACAGCCCAACGATCAACCACAAAATTGAACGACGGATTGGTATGGCACGAATAGTAAGTTCTTGCTCGATTTCGCTTCCCAGGACATCTTCGGTTTTCCCGAGCCCCTCCCGGATAGCCCAGACCATTAACCCTCCGAACACCATTAAAAGGATGACGGCATCGATTCGAGTGATTTCACCGTCCCAGAGTTGCCATGCCGCCAACGCAGTTACCGCGGTGAGGATGGGCAACTCCTTACGCAATACCTGCGAACGCACCGTGATGGGACTGACCAGTGCCGTCAGACCAAGGATCAATCCGATGTTTGTGATGTTCGAGCCGTAAGCGTTCCCCAAAGCGATACCCGGGCTACCCTGCGAAGCAGCCAGTGCCGAAACCAACATCTCCGGTGCTGAGGTACCGAATCCTACAATCACCATCCCTATCAAGAGCGTCGGTATACCGAAATAACGTGCCGCGGAAGCTGAACCTTCTACAAAACGGTCGGCGCTCCAGACGAGAAGCACCAGGCCGATAACAAACGTTACGAAAGCAACTGCCATAAGAATAAAAAATCGATGAAAGTATACATCCCCGGATCACTGTTTGCGAAGATACAGATTCGTCCTGTGGCTGTTGAGATGATGAGTCTGTTTCCGTCGTATCGCGACCTGGCGATCAAGGCGGTTGAGCTTTCAAAAACCTTGCGGAGAATTGGGTTGCAGCTGACTACAACGCAAAACGCACGATTTTGAGCATCATGCTCGAAACCGTGCGTTTGAACTCTGGAAATCTTGAGTTTGCCCCAAGAAAACCATTTAATTTGCTGCGGGACGAAAACTTCGTCCCGCTGAGTGGAGCCAGCGGGACGCCAGTAGAACTTTGGGTCGCCAAAATTCGCGATATCTCAATAAAAACGCCGGTTGGTCTGCTATGGCTCTTCGATCCCCACCGATTGCCTCTCCGGACTAAGTGACGAAGGACAGAATCAGCTAGGAGCAAGTGTAGGCGGACGGGCCAGTTGTCTGCGACGAACCACTCGGCGGACTGCTCCGCTCTTGTAACCGAAAGGAGGCTGCCTTGAAGATCACAAAGGCACAGCTTGCCACGCGGCGACCAGCCAGGTCGCTTTAGCTGTACTGCAACTCGCGATAACACGCACCAGTGCTGTCTATTGGATGAATTCTTTAGCTCTCGGCGTGAGGCCGCCTAATTTTCCAGTGCGAGAAGTTCGACAGTTGATGCACCCTTGTAAACAACACTTCCCTTCGACTCCTTAACTCGCCAGTAGACTTCTGGATCGACCTCAAATGATACGCGGTGCAATAGCATTTCCTGTTCGTCCTTCGCCATCGCTTCTGCCAATGATTTCGGAGCCTGCCAGGACACCAGCGTAGTTCCATGGCGATCCTTCACTTCCACCCCATCGAACACTGGCGTGTAGCCAACGGAGTGAACAACAACAACTGCGCGATCACCCACTAGCTCTATGGTAGCGGCTGCTAGCGCCGGCCGGGAGCCAGGCCACGAAAGGCTTTCAAGTGCAGCGACGATGGATGCACGCACAGCTACAAATGGTGCCGAATCATTTGTTGGATACACAACCTGCGGGACGAGTTCGATTTGCGTTCTCTTCGCGGCGTTGAATCGGTAACCGATGATTGCCACGGCCACAACAGTCGCCGCTACTCCGCACAACGCAAACTGAAAACAAAGCCTCTTGAATCGCGTAGTCGGCATGCTGCGTCCTTCGTGCTCACAGATTTCTGGAAGACCATAGCGAAACACTCGCGGAAAAACTTTCCCGGGAATGACAACGGGTTCGGTCTCCTCGAACCGGCGGTTCCAACAGCCTGATAGATGCACGCCCGTTGCAGACGGTTCGCCGCTACAAATGGGTGCCATTTGAAATCAAGCCCCCGCAATGCTCTTGGGTTCGCGTTACAACCCACACAGGCTTCCCACTATTGCATCGCGCGATCGACGGATTCCTTTATCGCATCTGGTAAAGCACGTGACATACCAGAAGTATCGCTGGCGTCGAAACCACCCATACTCTGCCCGCGGCCCTGCCCCGTGGCAGTAGCCTTGAACCATTGTGTCTTGGTTCTGTACGCCAATACGTTCTTGAACCAAAAAAGGCTGCAAGCACACCGAACTGGCACACACTCTTCCCACTGCACTTGGACCCAGAGCTCAACGCCGAATGCCTTCGCCTTCTCTTGATTAAGTTTTTGCATTACTTCGGCGATGCTCTTGGTTCGATCGGGAGCGTCGTTTGCGGCCTTTCCGCCTTGCTGCCCAATCGCCCTCGCTGCGCTCGTACCAATCTGCGTCGGCTTCTTCGCAACCGAGCTTGCCTGACTTACAGCGTCAACTAGTTTTGTATTCTCTTGGAGTTGTACTGCCGCGTCCCTTCCGGCTGGCCCTGCGCCTTGTCCCGCCGGCAGTGTGGTAAACGCAATGGCACGGGCGTTTTTCTTATGACCTTGAGGTTGACATAGCGATTCCTCAAGGCACTGCTTCATAGTGCCGAATGGGTCCGTGAATCTAATGGGATTCTGTTCCACGAATCCGTAAAGATTCATCCCATCCACATAACCAAGCGGATCGCGCCGCGTGAAACTCCCCAACCCAGAATGCAACTGCCTCGCCCGGTTGTAATACGTCCCACTTTCCGAATCGATCCGCAGCCCTTGATGTCCCAACTGGAAATCGTAGTCCGTCAGGTTGTCCGAGTCGTCGGTGAAGTTGGCGTCCAGCACCTTCCGATCCCCATACGGCGTATACACATACCGCTCGACAAAAGTCTGGTTTTCCTGCACCAAGCCCGTCACGTTGAAGTTGCCGTCATACGTCACGTAAAGCGTCTCCTCCAGCGTGCCGTCGCCGGTCGCTGTGCTGGTTGTATGTCCGTTCGCGTCGCGGTAGCGAACGACCGGCGCGTCGATGTACCGCAAGTTCCACACCTGCTGCTCGTAGGCGTTGCTCGAACCATTCCGACGCGTCTCGATCGCCTGGAACCCTTCGGCGTAGTACGTGTCCTCATCGGCGACCGACGTGCCGGCGAAGATCTTCTGGATCCGCCGCCCGGTCCCGTCGTACTCGTACTGCACTTCGCCGGTGTCGGTGAAGTCGGTGTCAGGCACCTGCGTGCTGCTGATGCCCGCCACGCGGCCCCAGCCGTCGTAGACGAAGTAGACCGCCGATGTCTCGCTGCCCTGGCCCTTGGGTGCGGTCGTCATGTTCCCCGACTTATCGTACAGCGGGTCGATCCAGCTGTTGCCCGTGATCGCGTTGTTGGCGTTCGTGTCGACGTTGTCGTCGTCTATCTCGTTGACGCTGTTGACGTTGCGGACCTGGGTCGTTGATCCGCCGGCCGTGCCGCCGTTGGTGTCGACCGTCCACTCCATCCAGTTTCCGTGGCTGGCGAGCTTCGAGCTGGTGACATTCCCGCTGCCATCGAGCGTCGCCCAATACTGGCGGTATAGCAGGTTCGTCGAGTCGGTCGGCGACTTGGGCACGATGCCACCAGAGAGCTTCCCGCGACGGTAATCCACCAGCCGGTCCAGACCGTCGTACTCGAAGCTTTCGGAGTGATTGTCATCGACTGTCACACCGCTCACGGTCACTTCGCGATCCGTGAGCACGCGGTTGCCGGCGGTGTCGTACTTGTAGTCGAAGCGGTCCAGCTCCACGGTCGTCCCGCCACTGGAGCGCCACTGATGCTTGAGAATCCGCTCGAACCGGTCCCAACCGAGCATCAGGTTCCCGCCAAATCCCCACGTCAATGTCAACCCGCCCGAGATGCTCGGGTGCTTCTCCTCCCCGGCCATGTCGTAAGCGCCGATCCAGTTGTATTCGACCAGATCTTTCGACGCGGTGTTGTCGCGGATCGTGTCCACTCGGCTGAGTACATCGTCGTCGCTGCCGGTGGTGTTGTAGTTGTACTTGATCACGCGGCCGTTCGGATAGGTGATCGTGTCGAGGCGGACGTACTTCGCTGCGCCGCCAGACGCGCCGTCGGCGTAGGCGTATTGCACTGAAGGCGTGCTGCCCGAGACCGCGCCGGCGTGGTCCTGCTCGGACTTGATCACATTGCCCCAGCCATCAAACGTCGTCTTGACCTGGTTGATGATCGTTCCAGCCGAGTTCTTACTGCTGACGAGGTTAGCGCGACTTTGGTCGTCGTACCCGTACTCGATGGTGCGGACCGTGCCCTCAACACCGGTCGGCAGCGAGCCGGTGCCGATGGAGTCGGTGCTGAATCGGCCGGCCGAGTCATACGTGTAGGTGTGCACGACGCCGCGCTGGTCTTTCTCGGTGGTCTTGCGACCAAGGCGGTCGAAGTCGGTTTCGATGCGGTCGTACACGCCGTCCGCGCCGGTGGCCGTGCTGGTGTCGTCGCTGTCGGGATAGACCGTGTCGGTGACCCACGACTTGTCGATCGTGCTGTCGTAGAAGAACTTGGTCGTCTGTGCCACGGCCAGCCCGTAGCTGCTGCCGCGGACGTTGTAAGCGATGATTTCCTTGGGCTGACCGATCGGCCCGGTTGTGTGATAGGTGTAATCCGTGACGCGGTCGAAATCGAAGTCATTGCTGTTGGCGACCCCGTCGACGTAGTTTTCGATCAGCTTCGTCTTGCGGCCGGCAAGATCGAACTGGGTTTCGTTGATGCGGCCCTGATCCGTCCCATTGACGCGCCGCTTGTTGTCCGCGACGCGGTACAAACGACCGGCCGAATCATACGAGAACTTCGCGATGATGTAGACGTGGTCTTGCTCGTTGGTCGACCAGACCGGCGTGATCGGCACGCTGCCTTCGGCGATATTCGGGATGCCATCGCTGTCCGAATCGATCATCGTGCCGGACGTGCGGTTGTAGATGTTTCGGGTGGGTGTCGGGCTGACGCTGGCACCGCTGTTGAGGTAATCGCCGCGAAGCTCCGAACCATAGTTGGCGGTAGCGATGATGCGATCGGCGGCGTCGTACCAGTTGATGATTGCCTGCGACCATGAGTTTTCCGAGTGGAACGCGCCCGTCGACGGAGAGTCATTCTTGCGCTTCATCGACAGCGTGTGGACGACACGGCCGCCGAGATCGTAGATCACATTGTTCTGCTCGATGACGCGGTCGTCGCTGACGGAGTTGATCTCGCTGTAGGCGGTTTCGTCCGCGTCGATGGTCATGTACGTCTTGGACAACCGCCCGGCACCGTCGTAAACGTTCTTGTTCTGCAGTCCGTTCGCGTCACGGGTCTTTGCGACGTTGCCGCGGGCGTCGTACCAGAACAAGGTCTTCATCCCGTCACGGATAGTACCCGGATTGCTGCCCGTGGACGGATCGACCTCATAGACCGTCGAGTCGAAGACCTGGCCGCGCTCGTCGAACGAGCTGATGGTTTTGCCGCGTAGCTCGGTTGAGTCGATCACGAAGTCGGTGTCGGCATCCGCGTAGTACTCGATCGTTGTTAGCTGGCCAAGGTTGTCCAGGGTGTACTTGGTCCCCACCTTGTCCGCGCTTCGCATGTCGGTCATGCGATTGCGGAAGTCATATTGATACTTGGTGGCGTAGAAGTCGCTGCCGCCTGAACCGAAGACGCTGCGGGACTCGGTGACGTTCGAGTCGCCAATACCGCCGTTGTCGTAGATGTTCTCCGACACTTTGACCATGTTGTTGCTGCCACCGGAACCGGCGGGGTTGGTCTGGGTCCAGCCTGTGTTGTCGGTCCCCTTCCACGTGCTGACGACCCGGCCCAAGCCGTCGTAGACCGTGTGTGTCCACGTGCCGTCCGCGCGTTTCACCCGTGCCTGACGGCCGCGATCATCGTAGCCAAGTTCAGTACGCAGGTAATCTGTGCCCGCGGTGCCAATCGTGACGTTGCCGTTGGGATCGGTGACCTTCGTCACCCGGCCAAGGTTATCCACGACCATCGTCGTGGTAAGACCCAGTGCGGTCGGCAGCGAACCGCTGCGGGTCGGCCCGCTGACCGGCGCGCCACTGATGCTGCCAGGATTGGCATCCACGACCTGCTTGGTCATCGCCCCGGTGTTCTGGTCGTACTCGTTGTAGGTGATGTAGCCGTCGCCGTCGACAACCCAGATGGCGCGACCATACGTGTCGAAGTGGGTCACCGCAGTGACGACAGCGTTCGATCCGTTCTGCGCTGTCGTGGCGGCCGGCAGGCTGACGGTCCGTGTTGCCATCTGCGTCGTGCTGCCGATCCACGTGTACGTGTAGTTGGTCGTCTGACCGCCTCCGCCGCCGGTGTTGCGGTAGATCGTCTCAGACGCGACTGGGTAGATAGTGTTGCTGCCGCCCGTGCGGGCGATGTAGGTGCGCGACACCTGAAGCACCGCCGTGCCGGTGTCGCCGTTCTGGAGACTGGTGGATTTGAGGTATCCGGTGACGTCCCCGGCGACGGAACTGGTGGCCGTCGTGCTTGTCCCGTACTCGAAAATCTCGATCAACCCGCTGGAATCACTGAGGTACTGGGCCGTATTGCTGCCGGTGTTGTAGTTGACCAGGTCGGCATAGTTCGCATCGTCGTAACCGGTCACCGCCGACGGTGCGGCGCGGCGGATCACGCGACCGTTCGCGTCGTACCGCCAGTACTCGATCCACTGGTTGCCCGTGGCAGTCTCCTTGTACGCCTTGAGCATGATCTTGCCGTAGCCGTTGGTGTAGACGATGTTCTGGTTGCCGTCCGGGAGCGTCTCGATCGTCTTGACGACCCAGTTGTTGAACGACTTGGCGTGTGCGCTCTTTGTGCGCGAGTACGTGAAACTCCCGAGCCCGCCGGTGCAGGTTGAGCACCCTTCGCCCTGGGCAATCTCCTTGGTCGCCTCGCGGTCCTTGTTGTACTCGAAGTAGTGGTTGGCGTAGGTCGCCAACGTGGTGTCGGAAGTCGAATCGACATTGGAAGCGCCCACCGCCTCGACAAGCCGGTTGTAGGAGGCGTCGGTGACAACATACTTCAGGCCGCCGACGTAACCGTTGGCTGGCTGGGTGAACTTGCCGCTGCCGTCGATGACGTGTTCCCAGTAGCGGTAGTAGCTGGTCGTGATCGTGTTGCCGCTGCCGTCCTTGACGACGACGCGCTTGAGATCACCGACATTGCCGCCCGGATCGTCCGCAGTGCCGGCACCGTTCTTGATGTTGTAGTAGGTGTAATCCGCTTCTCGCACCGTAGACCAACTGCCTGCATTGATCTTTCGTTGTTGGTCGATATTGGAGATCTTGCCGGTGTTGTCGCCGCTGGTCAGATACGTGTAGACGTACCGCTCGTAGATCGTGTCGGACCCCACGACCTGGCTGCGGTTCACTTCGGTCAACTGGCCCGATGTGTATGTGAGGGACGTGGTGACGCCACCGCGGGTGGTCATCTCTTTCAACTGACCGGGCTGTGCGCTGCCGAAGCCCCAGAACGTAAAGGTCTGGCCACTGGAATCGCGGTAGATAAAGTCCGAGCCGGAGGTGACAAAACTGCCGGTCGTATGGAACCGGGGCGTGTAACTGCCACCCGAACCCTCGAACCACTTGGCATCACGCCCATTGGTCACAAACTTAATGTCATCACCGGATTGCTGCAGGAACGGCCGACTTCCGAGCATCCAGCCGTTACCGATCGCTTTATCGCCTTCAAGCGTCAGTTCGTTCGACCAGTTGCGGGTGGTGCTCCAGTTGACGCCAAAGCCGTTGCCGGCGAAGTCGGTCTCAGAGATGTTGACGGTGCCATCGTGATAGCTGATCGGACAGTCGGTGTCCTTGGATTCACCATTCGTCCCGCCGCTGTCATCCTCGATTACTGCACAACCACAATCGTTGCAGCAGTTGCTGACATCATCCTCGGACTCGCTTTCGTCGTCATCATAGCCATCGTCGACTTCGACCTTCACCGCCCAGAACCCGTCGTTGAAATCGTTGTCGGTCAAGTCCTCGAACCCGATGACCCAATCGTCTGACGTGTAACCGGAGGGGATGGTCAGGCCGGCGATGTCCGAAAACTTACCGATCTTGAACCGCGACGTGTTCGGGTAGTTGTACGTCGTCCCTGGCGGTGTGGTGGTCGCACTGGCGGACTGGACGGCGGCATCGATGGCCGTCTTGATGCGATCGTCCTCGGTAGCGCCGGAGGGGTTCTCGATGCGGTTGTCGTCTTTCAGCGTCAGCGTGCCGGTGTTGGCGTTTCCGGCGTTGCCCTGAGTGAGGTAGGGATCGATTTCGACAACGTAAGTCGCGAATAGACGCCTCTCTTCCAGCTTCTCCATCGGCGATCGGCCCAAGATGCGCGATTGCGCACCGATGCCTCCCATTACGGAGGAAACTGCACGATGAATCGCCGCCGAAAGTCGTCCCTTGACCATAGACCGCTCCCTGAATTAATCAGTCGCGTACAACTGATTCGATAAGCACCTGCAAGATGATGTGCCGGAGTACCGTCCCCCGGTCGGATTATTCCACCTATGTGGATTAGAGCGACCGGTCCGTTTCGTGTCAAACAGTTTTCAGGGATTATTCTTTGACTTACAGGGAGTTAGCGGGCCGTTTGGTGACTGGCAGCGTTCCGACGCCGACACTCGGAGCTTCTTTGCACACTAATGGGTCGTCTCGGAAAGTCACTTCGCCCTCGATCGTTGAACGACGATGTCGTACAGGTGAGAGGAATCACATCGCACGCTAACGGTTTTCTCTAAGCCAGTCTCCACAACGACACCGGGCGGCTTGACACAGACCGGCAGCACTTGATCTCCACAGGATCGACTTGCGCCACGTGCCTTCGCTGTGCTTCACTGAGAACAGAGTTACCTTGTTCTTTCCAACCCAATCACCTGAGTGATGTACACCGCGTCACCTTACACACCACTTCTTCAAAGGAGCTGTCCATGTCTGACTGGATTGACTACAAATCGCTACGCGCTAGCTTGACGCTTCGTGCCGTCTTGTCTCGGTATGGCATTGATCTTAAGGAGCGTGGTGATCGCGGCACCGGTCCGTGCCCACTGCCGAAGCATCCTGGCACAGGCCGATCCGCCTCATTCTCCGCTCATCTGACACGGGGTCTGTGGAACTGTTTCGGTTGTCATGTCGGTGGGAACGCCTTGGATCTGGCGGTGCGGATGGAGGGGTTTGATCCGACCGATACAGCGGACTTCCGACGCGGCGCGCTTCGCGTGAGAGAAGTCTTCGGCATCGCTGGAGTCGACCGCGCTACCGAGAGGCGACCACCAGCAACGCGAGCGTCCATTCCTCGAACAGTACCGACCGCAACAGCATCGGACACTCACACGAATGAAACGCACGTCAATACTTCGCCGGTCAAGGTCAACGAACCCTTGGATTTCTCGCTGAAGGATCTCGACGCCGAACACCCGTATCTGTTGGAGCGTGGATTTCTAGCCGAGACGATCGCGCACTTCGGCCTGGGGTACTGCAATCGCGGTGCGATGAAAGGCCGCGTCGCGATCCCAATCCACGACTCACTGGGTCACCTCGTTGGTTACGCAGGACGACTGACGCGTGACGAGGGTTTCACCGATGCGGAACCGAAGTACAAGCTGCCCGGCGAGCGCGAGCGCAACGGCGTTCGGCACCGATTTGAGAAGTCCAGACTCCTGTATAACCTCCACCGCCTCACCACACCGACCCGCAGCCTCATCCTCGTGGAAGGATACCCATCGGTCTGGTGGCTGTGGCAGCACGGGCATTCGAATGTCGTGGCGGTAATGGGCGCGGACTGCTCGCCGGATCAGGCGAATCTGATCGTGCAGGCGTTGTCCCCGGACGGTGTCGCGATCGTATTCACGGACGGTGACGACGCCGGTGAGCGGTGTGCGGCGGAATTACTCCAACGCGTCTCGCCGTATCGGGCGTGCCGATGGTTGCGCATTGATGACGACCGCCAACCAACGGACCTCGACGGCGAAGAGCTGTCAGCACTGCTGCATGACTTCGTTGAATCAGGCGTTGGCAGATAGCAGTCGCTCAACTGGAGACGATCCTGCGAGCAACACGGGCGACCAGACTTTGGACTGGCCGCCCGTTTTCATTTGGAGCGTACTACGAGACCAGCGTGCACCACTACCACAGGGATCGTACCTTGTGTTGCATTTCTACTCCGTATCGCCAGCCAACGTGTGCACCGACAGGCACGACGACGGGACGAAAACACCATGAGCAACAGCGGTCCACGGAACCGCATTATCGTTTGGGATCGAAACAACTCGTGGTATGCATCTACTTTGTCCCGCAGCACGGCCCAGGTTTCGGTCGAACGATCGGCCTCGATAAAGACTGTCGTCGGCGGTTCCCCCGTGAATCGGAGTGTGGCGATCGCGTCGGGCCGGATGTCGATCCATCGAACTGCCAGTCCCCCGCGACGACGCACCTGTGCGCTGATTCGGGTGTGTCCGGGCCAAGCATGGAATGATTCCACGCTGAAGTGGCCGTCCCGACGTTCGGCCTGATGAAGCATCGCTTTGGATTCAGACACCATCAGTTCGTGGCACAGTAGCCGATGACTGACGATGGTTCGCCGAAGAATCCATCGATCGGTATGCATAACGAACTGTGCCAATCGACCTTTGTGCCGTAGTAGACGGATCGCGTGAGGCGTTAGTGTCAGCACGGACGTCTCGAAGCGGTGACGCGGTAACTCCCGCACGATGCCCGCGTCCTTGAGTAAGCGAATTCGCCGTCGGGCGGCGGCATGCTTGCCGGCGAAATGGATATTCCTTACCTGCGCGAGCGTCATCACTCTCAACTCGAGCAGCCCCGACAACAGTTCCAGATCGCGGGGCTGGATGCGCACACGACTTGAGAGATCGCTCATGCCAGCCATCGCGCGATCTTGTCCTCGACCACCGCCCGTTTGGCCGCATACTTTTCACGTGATCGTCGAATGAGTGTGTCGCCGTTTTTTCGCTTGGCCGGAAGCGGCGGCAAGGTCCGCACGAAGACGGGTTCGGCGGCATCGCCCTGAGATTTGAGTCGAATCTCGTGGTTCGCCAAATCCGTAAAGTGTCCGGCGCGATAATCGTTGCCGAACTCCCGCGCAAGCCGCTCGGCATCGGCCTCTCCCGTGCGAAATGCGATGATCGTCCCGACGTTGCCCAGAACCGCGGCGGCGAGGTCTGACGGCAGTTGAGCCAAGTGCTGGTGCGAAAGCGTCAAATGCAGGCCGTACTTACGGGACTCCGCCAGAATCGTCGCGAACGAGTCGGTCGTGAAGTTGTGGAACTCGTCCACCACCAGATTGAAGGGCACGCGGGCTTGCTCAGATAAATTGGCACGAGACATGGACGCTAAACGGAATTGCGTGATTAGGATCGCCCCCAGAAAGTTTGCCTGATCGTCGCCAAGTTTTCCCTTGGAGAGGTTGGCGACAAAGATGCGACGCCGGTCCATCATGAACCGGAAGTCGATCCGGCTCGTGACTTGACATAGTACATTGCGGATCACCGGTGCCAGCAGCAGGCGACCCACCTTGTTCTGGATGGGTGAGATGATCTCGGCGACTAGCCGCTTCTCGTAACTCGCGAACTCATCTTCCCAGAAGCTGATCAACAACGGGTCACGTACTTGTCGAAGAACCCATGCACGGTAAGCCTAACGAATACGGTTATGTGATCCACTCGCTGTCTGGAAAGCGTCAGAAAGCAAATGACGTCACTATTCCCGTTGCTTGGGCACTTGGTTGGCATACGGAGAATCCGACTAAGGAGTCGATAGCTTGAACATTAGGGTCGATCAGTTACTACATGGTTACCGACGTGGACATGAGCAGCTTGCCGGAAGCACGCGCTTGGCTGCAAAGGACGCGGAGTTGGTTGCTCGTTTGAGCGATCTGTCGGGCACTCCAACCGGCAGCGCCACTTTTACGCCTTACCTAACGGCATACCCCTTGCCCGGCAACACCCACTTCGCTGTTGCCAAAACTTGGTCTGACGTACACGCGTCGAGAGCTGGATGCGTGCTGACTCACACTTTGTTGGTACCGATGCACAGTTGGCGGACGATAAATGATCCGCAGGGCCTTGCCGCTCTCCATCGTGAGCCGCAGGGCAGCGATGACACAGCATGGTACCTCAACCCTATCGAGTGGAACGCGACGGAACGGCGAACCAACAAAAGGTTTCCGCCGATTCCCGTCGAACAGACCCACCAGTTCGTACTGCTCTTCTTCGCGCGCGGGAAGCGCCCTGTTGTGTGGTTCGATCATCCGACCGCCGAGCACGCAGCCTGGCGAATATTGTGCGCGGTGGTGGCCAGCTCTCCGTGCGCGATTTTCCGTCTGTACGCACTGTCTTCAGCCCCGAACGCTCGATGACCGGCCTTTTGACCTGATGTTCGCCGATGCGGAGGTAATGTCACGGTTTTTTAAAGCTCGATCGCGACAAGTTCATCTGGGGTACAGCAGATCCATCCACGGTAACCCCGGACGAATGGGTGTAGCAGATGGTCTGCTCGCATTTTTGATCCGAACCCAGTCACCGATGGGTTAGAACCGGAACTGTTTGCTGATCTCGACGATGATCCTACTGCCATCCGCCGTCTGTATTTGATCGATACCGCTTTTCGCGCCCAAGCAGGTACCCCGCAGGCCGCCGTCGGCGCGATGGATTTGGTCGAGTCAGTGGCGCGTTCGCCACAGAATGGTGTAACCGCCAAAGCGCAGGTTGCCAAAAGAGCGGTAACAATAGCAAGCGAAACGGCAAGCGACAGCGACAGCATGGAGTGTCTTCGCCTGATCGAAGAACGGTTGAAGCGACCGGCCTTCACTGCTGTCGCAGAAACTGTCGGCTCTCGAATCGCGGTCGCTGTCGCGAAACGAACCGAAACCAATCCCGAGGTCGTCACGCGGCTACCGCATGACTCTTACGATCCTGGAAGCAGCGATAGACCCTCCTGGTTCTTGAAAGGAATAGTCGATGGCTTCCGTAACTTGCTGGCAGCAGATGACAGCCGAGCGGCGGCGCTTCGCTTGCTACCCAACGTGTCTTCCCTTCTTTTTGCAAATGACCCGGTAGCGGAACGAAAGTTTGTCGGCGTGCTCGCAGCGAGAAGGGGCGAATCGGCTATTCGAGAGTCCGTCCGCGCCATTCTTAGAGATCACTCCACGCAATCGACACTGTTGCGACAGTCGATTCTGAAGGGCTTTGAAGTGCTCGATATTGATTTGCTCGATGACTTAACATCGCGCATCGACAAGGACGAGATTCCATCCACCATGCACGCAATCGTTCCCCACTTAACTAACGAAAAGGTCAAAAAGATCGTTCGAGATTGCCTGGTCAGGGGCTTTCCAAGCGAAGTACGACGATGGGCGATCGCGGATTCTTCCTGGTCGGCTGACAATGCGGCTATCGCGGCGGCGACCTATCACGCTGACCCCGATGGTTTTTCTAAACTGTTAGGGGAGCCGCTACCGGACCAGCAAAAGGCGTCTGTGCTTATTGAATACCTCAAACCGCTTTCGCTGGGACATTTTCCGGCATGGCTTCGTCAGGCCCTCGAAGAAGATGAGCGGGTTCTAGACCTCCTAATGTCGGCTGAAGGTCCACCGTCGGCACCGGGGACGGATGAAGTGATCCTTCAAGTTCTTCGAGATTGCGATGGACTCCGCTTTGTACACTCTTCTCGCCGCCTAGCGACCCTTGCGCTTCACAAAGAGCGTTCGTATTACTCTGTTCTGGTCGACTTGACATTTAGCGATTTACTCAAGGGGTATGTCGACGGAAGCGTCCCGGAATCCGCTTGTTTGCCACACTTACAAAGCCAAACAATGCACGAGTGGCTAGGTACCAAAGAGTACTCAAGCGTTGCCTCACTTTTGACTCACCAAGCATGGAAGCAGAAGGAAAACTGGCTAAACTCGTGGAAGCTGATGCTGCTGCTGCCTTCGTCGGTCTACAAACGAGCCCCGCCCGTTGTGCTCAACTCGATTGACATGCTGCTAAGGGTCTATTGTCCCCCTTGGTACGCTTCCGTTGCTCGAACGTGGGTCGCCGTACTTCAAAGAGCTAGGATCGAGTGTCCTTCTTCGACACTTGCGCTCCAAGTTCAAGCGTTTCGCTACGCGATCTACAATTCCAAATATCCGCTGAGCGAAGTTGTGATCGAAACATTCAAGGATATTTACCTAGCTGTCACCAGTTCTAGCACGCTGCCGTACGAGACGACACAGCTGTTCGGGATATGGGATTGGGACAAGGGAAAAGAGTTGCGCAAAACGCTCATTGACACGTTCATGGGGTCGGGCTGGCCCCCGGGTGACTTAGCCCTCGCGTCAGCAGAACCCCAAACACTCTTCCGTAAGGTTTTTAAGCGAATCTACCGCAAGTCCGGCGGCCTTAGATACCTCAACGCCATGCTTGGCGATCTTGATGGGCGAAAGACTAAAGATGCAGATCGGATGGCGGCTATATTGAAACATTTGCTGAGCGATCCCGATTTTTACGAAGATTGGGATTAGGCGTGCCGGACTCCGCAGAACGGCTCACCTAAGCGGTTGGTAAGCAATACCAGCCCCCAACTAGAAACCTGCCGTATCTTCCTACTTTTTGAGTCATCCGTTTGACGCTAAACTTGAACGGATGAACGATATCAATCTGCCTTCAGACAACTTGCACAAATTTGTCGCATTTGCTGGACTCGCACTGGTGGTAAGTTCGCTGGTCATTTCCGCCAATCTGATCGTCGATTTGGTTGAACGCAGTGCCAATCTGAACGTCGCGATCGGAGAAATTGATCAAGAACTTAAGTGGCATGCCGCTAAGGCAGGCAAGAGTCTGGAGCAAATCAAATCGGTGCCACTCACCGATCTGCCCCTTGAACTCGTAAGAACAAGCGGTCGGCTGAGTGCTCAGCGAAAATCTCTCGAAGAATTGGTACAGATGGAGTCACGCGTAATTCTGGGCGCAAGCGTCATCATTGTGTTCGGCCTGATATGCTTCGGCTATGGTCTGCAGTCGTGGCGCACACAGCAAAGGAAGCATGACTTACTACTGGACCACCAGATCAAGCTCATCAGCGACCCAAACCATATGTTCGGCGTTGAGCGAACGTGAGGATTGCAGCGAACAGAGCTCATCGTCCGGTACTGATCGGTTGGGCTAGTTGAGGGCGGATCGGCAACACGAACCGATCCGGAAAATGAATTGCCCGCGAATTGTCATACCCAAGAATGCTGTCGCCAAATCGCCGGCCAATCATCCACCTGCTTCCTTTGCGCCTGCTGCGAGCAGTTCATCGGCGAGGATCCAGCCTTCATGGGTAAGTCGGTGCAGCACGCCAGCCTCGTTTTCGATGAATCCACCGTCAAGCAGCAATTGAAATGCCTTGGAGTACTTTGCCGCAACGCGAGCATCTTCGGATCCAAAGTTGCGGGCACCGACTCGGACGAAGAATGGGTCTTTCCAATGCACTGCAAGTGTCGGCCCGTTCCCTTGATCATCAGGAATGCACGCTGCCGCTAGCAACATCTCAACCGACTCCGCCATCAAGCCGGCTGCTGTCGGAGTCACAATGATTTGCCGCGCAACGCTTCCCGCGGCGTTTTCGATCGCACCGTGGACTTCCGCTGAGGGGAGCTTCCCTTCGCGCACGAGTGCGTAGACAGCGTCACGGTGCATCCTCAATTCGGCTGGCGTAAACCGACGCGTGAGTTTGGTCTGCGTGTGGACGTCCGAGTGACAAGTCATGCAGGTCGCAATCAGATTTTGTTCGTCGTCGGTTCCGCCTTCACTCTTCTCGACAATGTGGTGGACATGTAAATGTAGCGGCTTGAACCGCCGGCAGATGCAGCAATGTCTCGCGCACGCGACAAGAATCTTCGTCACAACAACATCGGGAATGGCCATCGAAATCTCCTCGCCAAATACATCGCAGAGCAGGCGTACGTGACTGCGAGCGACTCACTTGTGTCGCGGTCGATTTGGCTCCGTGATGTCACAATTCGCGGATCGTTGGATGTATCGCCGAAATTCTTCAGCAGACATCTTCGCGTGCCGACCGTCATAGGTTTCCGAAACCTGGTTGTACACCGATCCCTTCGAGAAGAGCACGAATGCGCCGCGGAGATACCGAACAACCAGGCGGGCCGATCGCGGGAGCTTCAGTTCGAAGCCGTTGTCGTCGTACCCATGGAACCCAGCATCCCATGCACTGCGATCGACATAGCGGCCCGGTTGCAACTCGGTCAGTTCCTCGGATCCGTATTTACCATCCCCGTCGACCGCATCCAGTTCATCACATTCCAGCCGAAAGTACGACCACTCTGGACCGCTAATCGCGTGAAAAGCCAGCTCGTTCGGCTTCACCACAGCAACGGCACCCACGTCGAGTTCAACACATCCAGGCTCAGGCGACGGAGCGGCCCCGCGAACATCAAGACCGCCGCCGGTCGGGATGAACATGTGATTAGAGTTCGCCCGCTGGCCAAGTTTATTCAACACATTCGCAATGGCTTCCGGACCGTCCCACCGCGCGGTCTCGGGCACGTTCCCAGAAAAAATCTGATTCAGTGCAGCGGTCCAGTTTGCATTTAGTTCACGCACGGCGGATTCACGCGTTTCGTCACTCATAACCATCCCTTTGTCTTCGACTTCACGCGGCAGTGGCGACATCCGCCAGTCCATGCCGAGTGGGGGTCGATTGTATCAGTCATTGCCGTATCAGACAGTCCGAAAAGCATCTGCCGCACAATCCTCGTAGCCGCGACCACTCTAGTCGCACTCACACCACCGCGAGAATCAGAACTGACGCCATGTCGATTGAAACGGGTTGAGGAGCAGATTAAACCACAGCCATTCTCTCAAGCTTAAACTCAAACCGACAGCAATCGCGACTATCGCAACTGCATCTGAACGGAGAAGCACCACGAAGTGTTGCGCAGGCAAAGCGATCGTTCTATAATAGAAAAATGAATTTCATCAGATTTCGACCAGCCAGGATGGGATTGCTGGTTGGCACAATAATTACAATTCTCGGGTTGGGGCTGATGATGATGGACAACGGTAAGTCTGAACTCGCGAATCAAGTTGCATTAATCCTGATGCCTGGCGTCATGCCCGCATTTGTTGCCATGTACCTAGCATGGAGTGCCGGAGATTCGTGGGCTGGACTCGCCTACATCGCGACGCTATGGACAGTCAATGTTGGAGCGTATGTCTTTTTGTTTGTCATCGGCTCCAAACTCGTCTCAAAAGTTCGCCACGCGGCGACGACGAGCTGACGGGTACCAAGCCAACAACCATGCACCCAGTAAAGATGTGGGTTCCGGTATCATGCCCAGTTGGAATTGGCTGATCTCCACACTAGTTTCAAACCCGGTCGGCGAGTCAAGCCTCAAAGCCAACGAATGGATACCGGGGATTAAATCAAACCCCAGATACGTGACATAATACTCACCAAACAGCACGGTCGGATCCAACTCGGCTACCAAAACCTCATCCAGATAGACCGTCAGGATGCCGTCCGCCCCAGCGGGAAGGATTGTCCGCATGGAGAGCATGTTTGCTGGCTCAGACACTTCCAAGAGTCCGGACATCCACGCACTGGAAGTCGTATTCAGCTCTACAGCCTCATCCGTGGGAAACGTAACGTCGTCTAAGCTACTTACTTGTTGCGTAAGCATCGAGAGAGCGACAGGGGCATGCCACACTGTCGCCACTTCGGCCTGTTGAGACGCCGGTGCCTCTACCAACAGTGTCGCGCCGTGAACAATCGCGGAGGAAGATGCCGCATCCACCGGTAGTGATACTCGTACATTGGCCGGATACACGGCTTCACTCGGAAGATGACCAGTGGCCTCGATAGCGAGAGCATGGCCGAAGCCATAGGCAGTGGAGCCTGTGCCTGATGGTGTACGAATCGAGTCTATGTACCATTCAACCGGCCAGCCGTGAACCTGTTCGACCCGTGTCTTCGGATTCACGGAAAGATCACGCACATCAAGTTCGGTCACATCCACGTTGAACGCATGGGTTAAAGTCTCATTCGTACCGGGGACCAGCCGATTGTCGACATAGTGTTCAGCCCAATCTGCGGTGTCTCCGAGTAACGCGTGGCCATTCGGCACGTATGCGTCCAAAAAAGTGAGTTGAACCTCCGTCTCCTTGTTCAACTGATCGGCAATACCATCGATCAGCCAACTCCCCGCGCTATGCCCAATCAGATGCACCTTCTCATACCCTGCGGCGACGATCTCCAACCCCCTCTGCCGGCCGATGCCGATCGCACGAGTCCCCGCAACACCGGGCGATACAGTGTCCGCGTCCGAAGACCAGTCATACGGAACGATCTGCCACTCGGACGTGTCAACATGATCGCTCAGCGCGTGAACCATACGCTGAACAGCACTCGCCGAGTCTTCGCCCCCACCTCGCCAGCCATGCGTTACCAAGATGAGATTCTTTGCCCCTTCTCGCGGTGGCATCGGAGTTGGTACTGCACGCGTTGGCGGCGCCGGGGGTGCTGGTGCGGTCGACAGACTAACGTCATCCATGCGAGCGAACGTATACGAGTCTGCGCGGCCATCAGCGAAGCTGCTTTGGTATGCGAAGTTGCTTCCGGAACTGACAACGCTTCTTGGACCAAATGAAAAGTCATGGCTTCCACCACCGCTATCGATCCGTCCCGAAATGCGACCGTTCGACTCAAAAGTAGCGGAAACTCTGATCGACGAGCCGAACTGCAATGGAATGGAAACACTCGCGACTTCCGTCACGCCATCAACCACCCGAATCGCTGAATCGGAAAAATGATCATCGCCGCGAGTGAAATGCAGGCCGTAACCAGTGTTCAAGCTCCCATTGTTGCGCACTAACAAGCTGTGATCGTATCGACGAAACCGTCCATTGAACCCATTCATCTCCTTCAGAGTCGCAGTGACTTGGACCGGTCCGCTGAAATCCAAAGGACGATAAATGCCAGCAGTGCCATCGGGAACTATTGCAGAGATTTGCTGGTTCCTGATCGCCAAGCTTCCGTTCACATCGCCAATTGTCGCCAGCCAACCGTTTCCAACAACCGCCGAGTCGGGCCTATTGAAGTCGTCGAAAAACGTGGCTCCATGCGGAAAGGATTCAACAGGAGCTTGCGTGATGAAGCAGTTCGTGGCTTGGGCAAGAGTCAGCTCGCAACGGCAGAAGAACGAGGGGTTCTCGCTGGACGATCAGGAGTCGCGGCTGAGAGAGTTCGCGCGGCGGCTCGGCGGGTCGGTCGTGAAGCTGTTCAAGCTGGCCGAGACCGCGAGCAAGCGAGAGGAGCGGCAGTCCTTCCGCGAGTTCACTGCGTACGTAAAGCAGAACCACCGCCGCCTCGCGGGGGATGCTGTTCGTCAAAGTCGATCGCGCTGCCCGCAATCTACGGGACTGGGCCGACCTGGAAGCGCTGAGCGAATCGACCGGCGTGCCTCTGTTCTTCCCCGACCAGCCCACCGGCGAGACGCCCGCCGGGCGGATGCAGCGACGGATGTCAGCGGTATTCGCTTCGTATCAGACGGACCAGCAGGCGACCGATATTCGATCAGGCCAGAGACGTCGGATCGAAAGCGGCCTGCCGCTGGGTCGTCAGTACGGCCTACGGCTCGTCCGCGTCAACGGCCGCAGCATCGTCGAGCATGATCCGATTCAAGCCCCGAAGGTGCGGCGCATCTTCGAACTCTTCGCGTACGGTCCCCACACGCTGGAGACGCTCGCCGATACCCTGGCCCGTCAAGGCATCATCTACACCGACCGCCAGCCGCGCTTCACCAAGTCGACGTTGCACCGAATCCTGCACAACAAGATCTACGTCGGCAAAGTGCAGTATCAGGGCGTCTGGTATGACGGATCTTTCGAGCCCCTGATCGACCTGGCGACCTTCGAGCGTGTGCGTGAGAGATTCGGCACGGACTTCAAGGTCTACCACCAGCCCCAACTGACCTTTGCCGGCGGACTGATCACCTGTGCTCATTGCGGGCGGGTCGTCACCGGCGAGCACAAGATCAAGAAGTCGCCCGGCGGAACGAAGCGAGACTATTACTACTACCGCTGCAGCGGTTACGCGACCGACGGACACCCGAAGCACCGGCTGAACGAGCGCCAGATCGACCAGCAACTCCTCGCCTTCTTCGCCACGATCAAGCTGGACGCCGAGACGCAGGCATGGTTCGTCGAGGTCATCAAGGCTCGGGCCAAGAGCGGGCAGGCCGACAACAAGCAGCGGCGCGTCGATCTGCTCCGGCAGCACGATCAACTCGCCGCGAAGATGCAGTCGGTGCTTGACCTGCGGATCGAGGGCGAGATCACGCAGGAGGAGTTCGCCGCCAAGCGTGCCCAGATGCAAGACCGGCAGTCGGCGATTCGGCTCCAACTCGAATGCCTCGACCACGACAACGACGAAGTCGCCGACCTGGCGATCAAGGCGGTTGAGCTTTCAAAAACCTTGCGGAGAATTGGGTTGCAGCTGACTACAACGCAAAACGCACGATTTTGAGCATCATGCTCGAAACCGTGCGTTTGAACTCTGGAAATCTTGAGTTTACCCCAAGAAAACCATTCAATTTGCTGCAGGACGAAAATCTCGTCCCGCTGAGTGGAGGCGGGGGGAATTGAACCCCCGTCCTGAGACAACTCGAATGATGGCTTCTACATGCGTAGTCTGGTGATTTGTTGTCGAACCATCCGCCGGCCACCGACAGCCTTCGGACGATTCCAGGTCTACTGAATCTCACTCACCTCGAAAGACCTGTCTTGGTGAGCCAGCTCGCTTGTTTCGGGTGACGATCAGCGAGCATCGTCGTCATCCCGAGACCGCCTTTTATTAGGCAGCCATTACGAACGCCGGAGCGCCGAAACCGACGCGACCAGCGACTGCAGCATTGTCATTGGCAGTTAATGTTTGTCCGCATTGTTAACCCGGCCAAGCAGACTTCCGGGGCATGCCACCATCACCGTAGCCATCCAGTCGAAACCGGTCGCCCCCGGTGTGATTATCATATACTATATCGATACGCCCGGGTTTTCAATTATCTGTATCTGAACTGAATCGGTTTATTGAAATGCCGGTGGTGACGCTAAAACACCTCTTGCATCGTAAGTATTTCTGTTTTCATGACTTATCATTTTTGAGTGGTACGACCCGTCCTGCGCCGGCGACATAACAAATCATTCCCGATTGTGGTTCGATTCTGGATCCCCCCGTGAACCGACTAAATGCAGGTAGGATTATCAGTCGGTCTCGCACGGCAAAACAGGGCAAATAAATCCCGGAACCATCAAAATCGGTCAGTCGAACGACCGGATGCAAGTGCCCTGCCAATGTCGGGACAGTCGGAAAATCCACTGGTTGATGTATGAACTCGAATCCGGCTTGTTGAAAAGTTGATTCGTACACCTCGACTGCCCGGGAGAGGATTTCTTTAGGCAAATATTGGTCATGATTTCCCAGAACGGCTGATACGGTTAAGTCGGGGTATTGTTGACGCCATCGGAGAAAGGTTTGCAGCGCTTCTTCGGATTCCGGGGCATGGATCAAATCGCCAAGAATGAACAAGTGATGCGGGTTGTGGTCCTGAATCAGCTTGGACAGCCTTTGAAGGTCTCGTGTGGTATTCCCGACCGGGACGGGAAGACCACTGGCTCGAAAGGTGGCAGCTTTTCCCAAATGCAGGTCGGCAATGATCAGTGTCCGACAGCTCCCCCACCAGATTGCCCGATCCGGGAGTAATTCCAACCTCTGTCCAAGAAAATCCAGATTGAAGCTTGGCATCGTCGTCCTTGACGTCAAATTGTAGGTCGGTCCGAACCGAAATCGCCACACTCCTGGTCCTAAGATTTCACAGAAGGTTTCCACCGGTAGTTTGTTCGACGACGTCTTTCGGGTGGACAGAGCAAGACGATTCAGCGGTTTTGTCCGCAGCGGCTTCAAGCCGGGCGATCATTCGTTCGATACGTTTTCCGGCTTCTTCGATCCGAATGGTCTGGCTGCTGATTCGCTGGGCCCAGATCGGAAAGGCCATAGGAGTCAGTCTGGGAGGAGATTTAAGGATCAGACGTTGCCGGTCCAGCGTTTGCAGAGCCTGTTGTAATCTCATGAACTCCAGTTGTTGTTCAAGCACTTCCCGTCGGGCTTGTTCGAGAAGGAGGTTCTGGGGATCAAAATCCATGAATACGTCAAAAAACAGTTCGGCCGAGGCCTGGAGATGTCGGTTGGATCGGGGTGCACCCGGTGAAGAGGCCAAGACCAGACCAGCAACACGGGCGATGTCTCGAAACTGTCGTCGAGCGAGTTGCCCAGCATTGAGACAGGCGACAAGGTCTTCCAACAGGTTTTGGGTTGACAGAAGCTGTCGCCAATCAGATTCCTCGGATTGAACAGGCTTGGGACAAAGCAGTTCCAGTCCATAATCGGTGTAGGTTGCAACCACAGGAATATCAAACCGTTGCTGGAGTCGGTATCCGATCAGGGCGCCTAGCCCTTCATGAACGAGTCTACCGAGAAAACCGAACAAGAAATAATGATATCCTTCACGGGTCTGATGAAACTCGATCAGTAATTCATCGGGTGCGGGCAAGGTCGACCATTGTTGTTGGATCTGAAGCAGTGGCGCCACACGTTTCATTTCATCATCCACAAAGATTCCTTGCCGGGCCTGGTTGATTCGGTGACGTACCGCATCAGCTAGAAGTGTTGACATGGGGAATCGTCCACCTCCCCAGACGGCGACGGTCCCCCGACGGTTGGTTGCGATTCGAACTTTGGCGGTCATCTGGCGTACGCTGACCAGTTCCAGCGGTCTCCCGGCAAAAAACAAAGACATCACCCGGTTTTAGTTTTCCGACGAACTGTTCTTCGATCGTGCCGAGGGTTTTGTTTCCCGTCGTGACAAGAGAAACGACCCCGTCCGAGGTGATCGTACCAATACCGAACCGATGCATCCTTGCAAGTTTGTCGTTGGCAATCGACCAGCGGCTTTGTTCATCACAGACGACTTTTTTGAATTGTGGATAGGCTGTTAAGGTCGGACCGCCCCGGGTGACAAAATCCATGACCCAACCCCATTCCTCATCGGTCAGGTCTGAATAAGCATAAGTCGATTGTATTTCAGGACTTTAAGGAAGATTGTTCGAATCCCCCCCCGCTGGCAACGGTCACTACGTGTTGGACCAGAACGTCCAAAGGTTTTTTCATCGGGTATCGTGATTCGATTCGACGATCCTGAACGCCTTGACGTGCTGCAGAAAACTCGACTAGTTCAAAGGCATGTGTCGGCACGCAAATGACCCGGCTGATTTGTCCCGGTCGATGTCCGCTTCGACCCGCCCGTTGCATGAGCCTGGCGATACCCTTGGGACTTCCGACCTGCAAAACACGGTCCACTGCACTGAAATCGACCCCCAAATCCAGGCTGCTCGTGCACACCACCGCCCGGATGCTGCCTTCTCGAAGCATCCTTTCAACCTGAAGTCGCAATTTTCGATCGAGCGAACCGTGATGAATGGCGATTTGCCCTAACCATTCGGGACGATGATCCAGAATCGCGCGGAACCAGATTTCCGTTTGAGCCCGGGTATTGGCAAACAACAGTGTCCGTGCCCGGTTTTTCGATTTCACGAAATCACCGGAAGGAGCATTTTCAGACCCAAATGCCCCTGCCAAGCGAACCGTTCAATCGAATCTGGAATCAGGGTTTCTACAACGGTCTGCTTTGAAAGGTCGGCATGAATCAACCTTCCGGTACGGTGTGGTCCCAACAGAGCCTGTTTGGCTTGTTCAAGATTGCCTAGGGTTGCCGAAAGCCCCCAGATCCGAAGCCCGTGATTCAATCCCCGCAGCCTGGCCAACCCCAGTTCGGTCTGAACCCCCCCTCTTTGTGGACAATAATTCGTGCCACTCATCCACCACGGCTGCACGGAGTCCGACCAGTGAATCCCGAAAATGTGGATAACTGATCAGCAGAGAAAGGCTTTCGAGGAGTGGTAACCAGAACGGTGGGAAGTCGATCTCGTTGTTTTTTCCGAAGACTGCTAGGGGGTGTCAGACGAGCGAACTTCAACCGACCAGGAAAGATCAAGATTTCGGGCCAGTTCAGAAATGGCATGGGCGGTATCGGTGGCCAAAGCCCGCATGGGCGTGATCCAGATGATCCGAAAAGGGTCCGAATGATTTCGGGAACAAGGACCCGTCCGGGATGTCGATTCGGTGTGACACTCGATGACAGGTCCACCGATCACAGCCAAGGTCTTCCCGGACCCCGTGGGGGCATGAATCAGTCCGGATTCGCCATCTAAGTATGCCCGCCAAGCTTGGACTCTGATAGTCAAATGGGGGTTTCTGGGTCTGTACAAGGAAGCGAGAAAACCAAATCCAAACCGTTTTCCCGTGAATGATGGACCGAGAAGCGCATTTTGCCACATTATAAAATCCCCGAATCATTCGTCGGTAAAATGCCTTTTATTTTCCACGGTACAAAGAGTTACACAGACTTAATTGTTCCCGGACTATTTTCATAATAATCGAGGCTACAATGACTTAACACAAATAATATTTACATATTTTTTGGCAAATCGTGCAAATTGATGTTGCAGGGTTACAACGGAGATTTATATTTTGTATTGGAGAACAGATATATTGTACGGGATGCAGTCATTTCTGTGAACCGACAGATGGATGTTCAAAGCCCACCCGTACTGATCGCGAGGAATGAAAATGCCAGTCACACAACGATGGGTTCATACAGGTCTGATCTGTGCGGTAGTCATTTTTTTCGATGTGTCTGACCATTCTGGTTTTGGGCGCATCTCGTGAGCAGGTGAGCGATTACCGGATTACCCGGATCCAAGGCAGCTGGTGTTGTCGATTTTAAAGGATGTTGCGCCAGAACACCATCGAGTTTGATGTCCGAGCTGCAAATAATCCAATTCAGGTATTAATCTTCGCCGAACACGGATCAGAGGAAATTGTCCAGTGCGCCAACCAGATCAATTTTACTGGTCAACACTTATCGCAACATCCCTAATGTTCGGATCTTGGGTATATCGTACGTTTACGAACCAAGTGTTTTGGGCGGATATGCCCGAGGACGCCTCTCAACTGGAAATTAACTGTCCGCTGTTGCATACAGCGAAAGATTTTGATGGGACTGTAGCCCGTGCATACCGTGTCAATAGTCCGACCCTTATCGTGGTGGATCCTTCAGGAGTCATCCGGGGACGAACGTTACTGTCACAACCCTCGTGGATGTTGTCGGTGACCGAAGTTGTTAATTCATTAAACTCGTCCGGTCCTGCTATCAAATCAATTTGGGATTCTCCTCGGGCTGAACGTTAAAGAAACGAGTCACATTTTTTTTACGTAAGAGACGAAGTTGTGTCATTCGCCTCTTTTATTGATCGCTTTTCGATCGGTTTGGTCTTACAATGAACCGGTATGCATGTAGTCATCTTTGAGGGTTCGCAGTGGACGGATTTCGTCCCCTTTTCGCTGACCCGTCCGGTTTTTTCTCTCCGCGTTGGGGCAGGTCACACTATTACAGAAGCAAATCCGAGCTACCCGTCCAACCCGTGTAACTCTCTGGGTTCGGCCGGAAATGGAGCCTTTCGTCGAAAGATACATTCGACCCGAATTGTCCAATTCCCTGTCAGGTCAACACCCCCCTAGACGATGAACCTGCGATGATCTTTTCGGCCAGGACTGTTCACTTCGCAACAGTAGAACGGCCTGAAAACGAATGTGTTGTGCTCGAAGAAGAGGATCACCTGATCCGAATGGCGTATGTGCGTTGTCCGGGGTTGACCCACGAAGATGTCCTCCAGCGGAGCCTCCGATGGCTTGGGCTTCGTGAATTACCTCAATCGATGCCCCCAGGCAAGGTTTCCACGCCATTGGGCAGACTTGGTTGCTTGGAACGAAGAAGCCATTATGGCCGACTCGATCTATTGGACTCAGCCCGCGCCCTGAGGATCGGCGTATCTGCCTGATCGATTCGGAAAACATTCATGCGGAACCAGACGTTCATATCGGTCCGCAAGTGGTTTTGGATGCAAGTAAAGGCCCGATCCTGATTGATAAAGGTGTTTCCATCGGAGCTAGTTCAATAATTGAAGGGCCTTGCTATATCGGAATGGGGTGTCGAATTACGCCTCTAACATTAATCCGACCGGGAACGAGTCTAGGGCCATGTTGTCGGATCGGGGGAGAAGTCAACAACTCCATCTTTCAGTCTTATTCAAATAAGAGTCACGACGGTTTTGTGGGTGACAGCTACGTGGGGGAGTGGGTGAATCTCGGGGCTGGGACTACAACAAGCAATCTCAAAAGCACTTATGGACTGATTCAAATTACATTTGGGGTCTCATACGGTCCAAAGCGAACGGGTCTTGCTGGGATGTGCGATCGGGGATCACGCCAAAACGGCCACGGCATACTCAATTGTTGGCCTGGGAGCTACATCGGGGGTGTCATCACTGGTAACCCTCAGCCAGAGGGTGCCGCACGTGGTTCCCAGTTTTCAGTTTCTGGACCGATTCAGAGAAGACATCAATGGATGTTTCCAAAGCGATTGAAATTGCCGGACGGATGTTGATACGTCGATCTCGAACCCTGGAAGCCGAGGACCAGAATCTGCTTCGTTATGCCGCCCGAAATCGCCCGAGAACTGGGTTACTGACAGACGCCAACAATGGATCGACAATCTTGAGACGATGAATACAATCCAATCCTTTGAACCGGTCGTGAAGCTTGATCGGACGGGGTGCTGTGAGGAGATTCAATGGACCATCCGTTTTTGTCCGTGGCTGAGTTAGCCAATTACATTAATGGTTTTTAAGTTTTTGCCGGTTAGTCGTTATTTCTCTGGTATGGCTTCGGTTAATGACTTGGGCGGGACAAGGATGCCCCCAAATCTCATCTACCGCGTGAAGTGATTAATATGATCAATCTCGGTGGATTGGTCGTTGCCGTGGGACAGATTGCTGCTAATCCCCAATTACTGGGCAGCACTGGCAGTTTTTCTGTTCATTTTTTTTATCCGAAATCGGATACTACCTGATCTGGCGAAATCAGACGGGTGGGGTTGAAAGATCTTTCTGACGAGATCAAAGACTTTTTCAGCAGTTTTGGTCGTCGCAAGCCCAAGGAGATCAAAGCATCACATGACACAACGGTGCTTGTGGATAAATCGGGCAAACCTATGCCCCCGCCAGCCGAAGAAGACCCATTTCGTCCGGCATATGACGGACTTCAGTCATTCTTGCAACAACCCGTTAAACTGAATGCCCAGAGAATCGAACTGCGTCCGATGGATGGAGCGATGGTCCAGTGCTATACGGTCGATGGAATCGTTTTTGAAGGTCAAACCTTTACCAAGAACTGGCAAGCGAAATGATCGCGATGATCAAGTCTCTGGCCGGAATGGACAAGAATGACCGTCGAAAGCCTCAAACCGGAAAAATGACGATCAAAACCGATCAGTCCCGGCACGAAGTCGATGTTTACACTGCCGGATCAACGGCCGGGGAACTAATGCGATGTTTCGATCGACAGCAAGAAGCAACTTGACTTCACCGTCGATACGCTCGGGCTTTTACCGGATCAGTTAGAATCACTGACGAATGTTATCGCAGATCCGTCGCGGTGTTGTTCTTCTTTGTGCCCCGAAAGGTCAGGGATTGACAAACCTGTGCTACGCCGTTCTGAAGAAGCATGACGCGTTTCTTACGCATATTCAGACACTGGAGCGTGATCCTCAATCTGATCTGGAGGGTATCCGACACAATATTTTGCCGGCATCGGCGTCCGTGAACGAGGAATTAAAGCAGATCGACTGGCTGATTTCGCAGGAACCGGACGTCATTTATATCGACTGGATCGAAGATCCTCGCACTGCAGTCAGCCTGGCAAAGTTCGCGGTTGACCGGTAAACGTGTTTACGTGGCCATGAGAAGGTCCTACCGCGTTTGATGCTCTGACCCGATGGAGGAAAGCTGATCGGTGACGATTCCCTAGCCACGGACAGTCTGAAGCTGATCGTCGCGGAGCGATTAGTTCGTCTTTTGTGCAAGGCCTGTAAGGTGGCGTACCTGCCCGACCCCGAAGCCCTGAAAAAAGATGAACATGTCCCCTGAACGGGTGGACAAGTTGTACCAGGCCCCGCAAAGAACCTCTTCGCGATCAAAAAGGCAATGAAGTGATCTGCCCATTCTGTCAGGGACTCGGTTACAAGGGCAGAACGGGCGGTGTTCGAATTGTTCAGCATCGACGATGAGGTTCGCAAAGTGATTGTTGAGGGAGGAACAATCAATCAGCTCAAAGCCCTGTTCCGAAAACAGCGTCAGCGTTATTTGCAGGAATCGGCTTTGGCTAGGGTTGAATTGGGGGATACGAGCGTGGAAGAGGTGTTGAGGGTTCTGCGAGGTCCTTCAACGGGTGGAGAGACCTCATCAGCGACGCGCCCGGTGTCATCAACTTCCCCTCAGGTGTGACGAGGAACCTGTTAAGATAAGTAAAAAGGTTATCATGATATTGCTGTCCATCTCACTCGTTCTGGTCGCCGGGGTAACGTATTATCATTACTTGCAAGGCGGTTTCACTGCTGTGATCAGTGCAATCTGTGCCCTGATCGCGATGTTGCTGGCATTCGGATATTACGAGCCTGTGATGGGAATGTTTCCTCCCGGAAGGATGGCGGACTATTCCGGCGGAATGTTATTGGTCGCGTTATATGGGTTTAGGCTACATTGTCTTGCGAGTGATTTTTGACACGATGGTCCCGGGAAATATCCGACTTCCTCTTTGGGTGGATCGTGGGTGTGCCATCGGTTTTGGGGTTAATCGCCGCAGTGTTGGGTGTTGGTACATTTCTGGTTAGCAGCCCAGACTGCTTCCGTCCGGTCCTTCAATCGGAATGCATGCCAATTTTCCTCTGGTCGATCGGAATGTGATCATTCCACGCGATGCCTCGACCAATTCTCGAAGGGATCAGGACGCGTTTGTATTCAACCAGCTGGAGAAAAATGAATTGCCTGAAGGTCAGGGATCGACGTTAACCTTGGATTCCATCGTTCTGAATATTGTCTCAACCGCTAGTACAGGGTGCGTTTTCAGGAGAGGTTGCGTTTTCACAGGTTCACCCCGATCTCCTAACAGTAGCATTTGGAAACCGTCTAGGAGCCGATCTCGGAGGAAAACGGACAATCATCAACACCCCTACCGTTCAGCAGGTGACTCTGGACGAAAAAGGGTTGATGACCTTGAATACCTCCGGCAATTCCCGGCCGGAGATATGGAAATCAAACGGTTCAGACCGAACGAAGAGTCCTTGACACTTTCTAAGGACAGCACTCATCAACTGTTGGTAGTGCGACTCCGGTTCGAGGACCAGGCTGCGGACCCTGACGGATACGTCCGTCTGACCCCTGCAGCGGCTCCGATGATCGTGAACGGGCAGATCTTTTATCCGATTGGCGCCATGACTGACGCTGCCCTGGCGTTGTATCGACTGGACGACCAGATCCTGATTTCGATGAAACAGCAGAACCGCAAAGTGGACCTGGTTTATTCGCTTCCCAACGATCTGATCGCCGAACACGCTTCGACCGGAACATTCGCCAAAGGCCGAGCATTTTTACAGATCAAGTTGTTTGGCAGAGTGGATCTTTCGGGAATACCGTTGAACACGCCTTGGTCCCCTGCCCCGGATGCTCGGATCATGATCAAAAAGTTGAGTCCACTTGTGAGTCCGACCGGAAAAACAAACGCTCAATGAAACCAAGTCCGGAGAATGATCACCGAAATTGGCCTGATCGGGTAGATTCAGGCCTGTGACTGCAGACGTCGTTGCCGACGGGCGGAAATAAAACTTTTTACACACTGTGCAACATAGACCGCTAGGATAAATGCCATCAGGGTTTGTGTGACCCATGCACCAACTCGAACGGGCGCCTCAGGAGGGAGAGAATCCGTAGCGTATCGGATCAGTTTCGGGATCCCCATCCCCGCAGAAGCCAGACAACCCAACAAGGCTATAAGCACCGCTGCGTGCATGACATGCATGTTGATGGAGGGTTTGAATTGTCCAACAAGCCCCAACAGGACAAGGATCAATCCGAATACTGAAGGGATCAGCGCGGTGGGACTGGCTTTGTTTCCCATCAAACCTGCCAGCCCCAATCCGTAGGCTCCGAAACCCAAAAGAACAAGGATGACCCCGTAAATGATCGTCACTTTGGCCATGGTGAAGACTCCTTACCCGTGTCTATCGCTGGACTGTAGGCTGTTGCAGCGGAATGCTCCAGCGGCCTTTTTGTCGCACCTGAAAAGTCATGAAAAACAAAAAAACCTGCAGCTGCGATACAGGCAAACGCGACAACATGATTCCACCCCAGCTTGAAGTTCAAGAACCAGATCGAAAATCCGGCGAAAACGACCAGCGTAATGATCTCCTGAATTGTTTTAAGCTGTGCAAAATCAAACTTGTACAACTCCTTGCCCAGTCGGTTAGCAGGCACCATGAAACAGTATTCCAGCAAAGCAATCGACCAGCTGATCAAGATGATCATCCACAAGGCATGAGAATCACCCTTAAACCATTTGAGATGCCCATACCAGGCAAAGGTCATGAAAACATTCGATAGAATCAACAAAAGAATGGTCCACATAGTCAACAATCCCTGAACAATGTCGGATTTGAGCGTCAATACCGAAAATGATTCTTTATTTCATTTGTTTTTCTGCGCTTTGGGAGAAAGTCCGAAAATATGGAACTGGTGAGAAATGGGTTCATACCCATGCTCTTTGCAGATCTGATCTCGTAGATTGCGCAATTTTTCGGAATGAAATTCGATCACTTCACCGGTTTCCACGCAGATCAGGTAATCGTGAGTGGTTCGCCCGGCAATCACTTCGAAGTAACTTTGCCGGTTATCAAAAAAAACCTGCTTGAGGATCCCGGCGTCCTGCAAGTGGTTCAATGTGCGATAAACGGTCGCCCGACTGACACGGTGTCCCATCTGTTTCAGATCGGCTATGAGTGCTTCGGCTTCAAAAAGTCCTTCGCGACGCAGGGCTGCGTCCAGAATCATCGCGCGTTCGGGTGTGAACTTTAAATGTTGACCACGAAGGTACTTACGAAAAACGGCGCACACCGGTTCGTAAGCGTTCATCGGTTGTCGCCCGGCATGGGTTCCGATCTTCGGTCGATTGGTGAGAATCTGAGGCGTTGATGGCATGGAAGTATGCTACCCGTAAAGGGATTCACGCGCCAATCCCATCCCAACGATCGAATGATCAGATTATGCAAGATCCGGACAGAATCATATCAGGCGTTTGCGAATGGCCCAACCGCTGATCCCCAAAGCTGCTAGACCGACCAGAAAAGCGCCAGGTAATGGAACTGCAATTGGTGGGCCCGGAAGCTCGGTTTCACGGACCATTACCACTAGATCGTTGAAATCGCTGACCGATCGTCCTTTGGTCAAAGATGAGTCCAGGTCTAGATCTTCCCAGAACAGGATCCAGACCGGGGAAGCATCGGTGCGTTCAACATAATAGGTGATCATATGATCACGTCCGTCTTCGTTGTATTGTGGGGCACTTGAGTGAGTACCACTATCTCCGAACCTCACCCAGACGCCTTGGTCCAGAGTAACGATTTTTTCTTCATCCGTCTGATCAAAACCGAATCCGGAGGCTTCCAGAAGGTCCTGATATTTCCCACGAGATAAGCTTCCGAGAGACTGGCTGAAATCGCTGAACCGACCCACGATCCGGGCGTTAAACGTACCGGTCCAGAATTGGTCTTTGTCGTCCGAGACCCGCCGGAGGGTTACGGTCTGATTGGTGTAATCCAACCCCGATTGAGTAAAAGAGCCTCCGTACAGATGCGAGAAAACGTCGGCAGGCGAAGCTTCCTCGACATTGGGGTTCAGGGAAGTTAGATCAGCGTGTAACGGGGTCGAAACCCCAAGCGACATTCCGATTGTCGCTGCCGAGAGGCTCTTGATATTCATGTTTGGCCTACTTCCGATGCTAAACAACTCACATCCGGCGTAGCCTTCCTTGGCGATGTAAGCAGCTGAATCCGAAATCCACCGGACTCGTTTGCTTTCAAATCAGGTTACCAATATCGGCAACCATTCCTCTTATAGTCTACTTTTTTAAAGGTCCTATAATTGGTCCATGATACAAAATGGGTAATTTGTATCGATTGTATCAAATAAGAAATCTAGATAAGACTGAATGAATTGGTCCGTTTTAGACGGGTATATCCCTCGTCCATGTTCTCTCCAACCCACATGACTTACCGTTTTTGACACGATCAATCGGTTCGGATTAGTTTGATTGCTTGATGAAGGGAGATTCTGCGTTCGTACAACGATCGACCGACGATAACCCCCCAAATTGGCAAAGTCAGTAACGACCGGATGTGATCCAAAGTTCCCACTCCTCCTGACGCAATGACCGGTACCCGACCTGCCTCTGCCAAATGTCGAGTCTGTTCCAAATTAGGCCCACCCATCATTCCGTCGCGGGAAACATCGGTATATAAAAGTCCTGCCAAGGGCCAATCGCTGACTCGACAAGCAATATCCACTGCTCGAATCTGACTCGTTTGCGTCCAACCGCGGGTCGCAACCATTCCGTTTTTGGCATCAATGGCGAGAACCAGTTTTTGTGCGTATTGAGATTGCTCAACCAAGGACTCAAACCATGACCAGTCTTCGATGGCTTTGGTTCCGACCACCACCCGCTGGGCGCCGCATTCGATTAACCGATCGACATCAGCCGTCGATCGTACCCCACCCCCGACCTGAACTTTCAGTCCAGATGCGGAAATAATCCGGGAAATCAGGTCGGTCTGGACACAGCGACCTTCCTTGGCCCCATCCAGATCGACAATGTGAAGCCATTCTGCCCCTTCGGTTTTGAATTGCCGGGCTGTGTGAATCGGATCCACGTCATAATTGATCTGCTGGGCATAATCGCCTTGTTGGAGACGAATTACCTGACCCTGACGAAGGTCGATCGACGGTACAATGGTAAACCGCATGGCTCTGTTGTACGCAATATGTCTCAACAGGCAAGCAGCTCCACAGGTTATTCTACTATAGGCTTCAAGGTTCGGGTTTGTTCGTTATCCATAGGAATTACCCATAGGATCAGCATTCCCGGGATCGCTGCCAAACAAGCAACAATAAACATGCCCGTGTAACCAAAAACCTGTTGGACAATTCCACTAACGATCCCAGCCAGGATAATCGTTAACATCCCCAATCCGGTCCCGATGGCATAGTGGGTTGTTTGAAAATTGCCCCGTTGGGCGACGTACATCAGATAAATGATATACCCTGCAAACCCAAACCCGTACCCGAACTGATCCACAAATGCCACCCCGAAGATCATCCAGACCGGCGGATGTGATACCGACGCCCAGACGTACAGCAAATTGGGAACAGACATGCTTAAAATCAGGGGGACCAAGCTTTTTCGAAGTCCCCTTCGACTGATGAACCAAGCCCCGACAATCCCACCGAGAAGGATCCCCCCTACCCCCGCGACCCCATTGATCAGACCAATAACCTCGGTACTGATCCCCAATCCCCCCTTTTCGATCGAATCCCGGTAAAAAAGTGGACTCATTTTTGAAATCATCGCTTCGCCGAACCGGTAAAAAACAATGAAACCGAGGATCGCAAAGAACCCGGATTGATGGACGAAACTCGAAAAAGCCGTACCCATTTCCGTACCTTGCAACCAACGACGCGCCAGCCATATCAAAAAAACGATCCCCGAACCGGAAACCATGGCGATGCTCGCATAGTGATGAACATCGTTGCGAGACATTTCCCAGCTCGGGGGCACCCAGGCGATGTCGTAAACCCCGGTCAGTCGGTGGAACATCGCTCCTAGAAGAAAAAGCCCCGATCGGACAAAAAAGTAGCTTCCTAGACCGATGATGACCACAAGCAGAGTTCGTCCCAGGTTGGACAAATTGGTCGGATCAAAAAGTCGTAACTTCGGTCGGTCTTCCGACGGGGCCGGGAGTGCGTACCGGTTCCAGACAGCAGCAACACCGTATAAGACCCCGGCTGTCCCTAAGGCACAACCCCACGCGTGTGAGGCGGACCATCCGATTCGTCCCATCAATGCCCCTGCCAACCAGACCAGTACACCGGTACAAAACAGTCGTCCCAAACGGTAACAAGTCGTCTGGACCCCGCAAAAAAACGCCTGTTGACGACGGTCCAGAGACATCAGGTACAGTCCATCACAGCTGATATCGTGGGTCGCAGACAAAATCGCCAGAAAAAGTAGCAAAAGGATCAGAATCCCAAACGATCCTCCCACCGCAACACAACCTGCCCACGCTATCAACGCTAGGGTTAACGCTGTCTGCATTGCCACCACCCATCCCCGTTTGGTGAAGTTCAAATCCACCAACGGTGCCCAGAACAGCTTCAATGTCCATGGGAGTGTCACCAGACTGGTCCAGGTAACGATCAACAGGTTCTCAAATCCTAGATCTTTCAGAGTCAGGGTGCTGACTTCGCTGACCATTGTGACGGGAATGGCCTGCATCCCATAGATCACAGGTACCCAAAACCAAGGGGAGATCCTACGACAGGCAGATTGTGTTGTGGAAGAAGCTGGTTCGACCGCAGGTTGAAGCATGTGATTCCTGATGCGTCCGAGCTGTCAGGCATCATATGTCATCACGTACATGGTGGCTACGAGCTTGCCTGACGGACGGCCTGTTCAATTCCGTGTTCATCGATCATTTCAAGCCATGTTCGAATCGAATGGCCAATGATCGAACGAACGGATTCTGGCACGGGCCACTGCTGAGCCAGTAAATCACCGGTACGGGCTGCTTCAATGGCGGAAGGATCGTCTGAAACATCTTCCACGGTGCGATACAACTCGATTAAAGACGCAGCTGCAAGGCTGATGCAGTCCGGAGCATGTCCTTTCTCGACGATGAAATTGATCAAAACGGGCAAAAGGCGTGCTTTGAACTTCGACACGCTGTTTAAAGCAATGCTCTTGAGCTGATGAGCGATAAACGGATTAGAAAATCGCTCGATCACGTCGTTGGCGAATTGTTCCAATTCGTTTTTTGGCTGGGGGATAGTGGGAATAATCTCTTCAAAGAGTCCCTTTCGGACAAATCGACGAATCAACGGTTCTTCAATGGCTTGTCGGACGGTCTGAATACCCAGAAGCAGGGAAACCGGTGTCATCATCGTATGAGCACCATTCAAGAGTCGGACTTTGCGTTCCCGATAGGGTTTGACGTGATCGGTCCAGATGACGTTGTCAGCGACAGAATGAAGGGGAATTTCGTCCCGAACTCTTGCAGGTGCTTCGAGGACCCACGCCATGTACGGTTCAGCGGTGTTTAAATGAGTATCGTGATATCCCAGAGATTGCTCGATGGACTCAGCCTCAGGGCCGGGATGACCGGTGACGATTCGATCGACCAACGTGTTCACAAAAAGGCAATTTTGTTCGATCCAACGGACGCATTCAGGTTCATAGTTCCATTGCCCGGCCGCCTGAAGGATCAATGACCGAAGGGTCGCTCCGTTGTCTTCAATCAATTCACAAGGAATGAAGATAAGACCAGTCGAAGGATCACCTTGGAAATATTCGAAACGCATTTTCAAAAACTGCGCGATCTTTCCGGGGAATGAGACCGTCGGTCGTGCGTCGGCCTGGTCTTGAGGATTCAATGCGATTCCGGCTTCGGTCGTATTCGAGAAGACAAACCTAAGATGTCTTTCCCGAGCGAGCTGGCACCACCGATCATACTGGGAATACGGATCAAGCCCTTCTTGGATACATCCGATGATTTGTCGTTTGTGAACGAGGTTGCCACGCAAATTGCCTCGCAAAATTACGGTGTAGAGTCCGTCCTGTTCGTTCAACTTTCGGGCATGTCCTCCGGTTCGAGGCTGGGCTACGACCACTCCACCGTTGAATCCAGCGGATTGATTAAGTTCGTGCAGGATCGGATCAACAAAAGCACGCAAGAAAACCCCTTCGCCGATCTGCAGCACCTTTATGGGCAACTGGCCCACATCGTAAGAAGGTAAAGACAAGTCTTGTGGAAAGGCATTGGAAAGTAACAATGACCGGTTCAGTCGGGGTAGATTTTTCATAAAGTCGGATAGTACCAGAAGTTATACAGTGACACCGTCTTTCCAGATGGCGATTTCTCGGTAACCGTGCTGTTCGTTTCGGGTCTGTTTGCGCCCCGACGCTACATCCAGGACAAGTTGGGTGAGCTGGTCTGCCAATTCCTCTGCAGAAATACCTTCGCTGATGAGTCGACCTGCATCAAAGTCGATCCATTGAGGTTTTCGGGTTGCCAAATCGGTATTGGTGGAGATTTTGAGTGTGGGAACGGGAAATCCCATGGGGGTGCCTCGTCCGGTCGTAAACAGGATGACGTGGGCCCCGGCAACCGTCATGGCGGTGCAGGATACCCCGTCATTTCCCGGCGCGTTGACCAACGCCAATCCCCCGAGTCCTGCTCGGGCAGGCTGTCCATAACCCAGAACCTGTTTCACCGGCGCATCCCCTCCTTTCTGAACACAACCCAACGATTTCTCGGCCAGGGTGGATATTCCTCCGGCTTTATTGCCCGGAGAGGGGTTCTCGTCGATGGGTTGGTTGTATCGTTCGAAATAACTTCGAAAATCGTTGACCAATCGGATGGTGTCTTCGAACACTTCGCGGTTGCAAGCGCGGTCCAACAACACCTGTTCGGCGCCGAACATTTCGGGCACTTCACTCAACAGAACAGTAGCCCCCCCCGCGGTAAATCGATCGGCAACTCGTCCGACCAACGGATTGGCCGTAATACCGCTTAATCCGTCGCTTCCTCCACACTTCATCGCGGGGATCAGATGTCTGGCGTCAACCCTCTGCCGCTTGAACTGTTGAGCATACTCGGCTAAAGCCTGCACAGCATCCAAACCGGATTCGATTTCGTCACTCACCTCCTGGGCATTGAAATAACGAACCCGATCCCTGTTCTGCGGTCCCAGCTGCTCCAGGAATAGTTTCATCTGATTGTTTTCACATCCCAGTCCGAGGATCAAAACGCCTCCGGCATTCGGATGATTGACCAGACCCGCTAGGACCTTTTGTGTATAGTTCAGGTCATCCCCTAGCTGAGAACACCCGTACGGGTGCGGGAAGGCGTGCACACCGTCAATCCCTTTTCCTACAAGCGCCTTGGCAGCCGTCTCGGCAATACGAGTGGACGCATGATTGACGCATCCGACAGTGTTAATGATCCAGATTTCGTTTCGGGATCCGACCTGTCCGTTAGGTCTGACGTATCCGTCATACTCGAATTGACGAAGCTGCATGCAAGCCTGAGATTTGACCTGCGGGTTGAAAGTGGCCGATTCAAGCTTGCCACGCAGCGTACTTTTGATGTTTTTCTCGTCGACGTGTTCGCCCTGTCGAATGTTAACAGCAGCGATCCCGATGGGATAACCATATTTGATCACCGGTTCTCCCATCTTGATGTCTCGTGAAGCGATCTTGTGTCCAAGGGGGATATCATTCTTCAGGACGATTTGCCCCACCGTTTCTCCCGCTCGAAGCGGACGCAGGGCCACTACCACATTGTCAAGTGGATGAATCTGTAATGTCATGGTGTTCATAATTCATTCTTCTATTTTATTCCGGAAGTCTGAGCATGCAGACAACATCCTTGATTCGGGATTCGGGCAAGATTTTCAATGAGACGATTTTCCCTCCCTGAAGCTTGGCTGAGACGGTCGTATTCCGGGGAGCATAGAGTTTAAAGTCCACATCCCATTCGGTAGGCCAGGCAGGGAAAAGCAGGATCTGATCCTCCTCACATTGCATCAGCATGGCTTGGATCGCTAGTTGCAGTACCCCGCCGTGGTCCATATCCGGGATCCAGTCGTTAAAAGCATTCCAAAATACCGGGAATCGGCTGTCACTATGGCAATCTGAGGAGGCTCTACGAACGACATGGGCTTTGGCGGTGTAGGTCAGCCCCAAATAGGCGGCATGAATATCGTCCTGATGCCAACACGTGTGATTGACATTTCGACGGGCTACGAACGTTTGACGGGCCAGTTCGAGATCGGGTTTGCCTACCCCGTGCAACCGATAAGGAAAAATCGAGTATAGTTCCGGGTTTTCGGTATTCTTCAGTTCGGAGTACTGTTCACCCGGTGCAAGGACGCGGATTCCCAGTTCTTCTCGGAACGGTAAAGAAGGAAGGGATTCCAAAAGCCCCGAACAACGGGTTTTGAGGGCAGGTTCAATCTCAGGAAGTTTTATCAACCGGGGCAACAAATAACGCAGTCCTGCGATATCCGGCAAAGGGTTGGTCACATTTTGCCAGGATTCCAGAGCTTGAGAAGGCTCGATCCTGATTTTTCCGGTCGAATCTTTCGGATAATGTTGAATGTAAAACTCAATTACTTCGCGTGCGATCGGAATCAGATATTCATGAAGGATCGAAGCATTTTCGGTCATCTCGTACCAACAACTGATCATCAGACACAATTCGATCCCGCTGTTGAAATGATAACGAACATATTTGGACTCCGCTTCGGGAGACGAACGTTGTTCAAACGGTGTCCAACCATAGTGGGCACTGATTTCGGAGCCCCAGAAAGTGACCGTTTCGGGGTAATGGGCGCCGGAGTGGTGATAAAATTGCTCGGTTCGGTATTTTTGTAAGTCGAGCTGGTCACGATACATCCGAACGAAGGGTTCAAACAGGTCGAAATCCCCGTTGGCCAGCATCGGCCAGTAAATCAGACGTTGGTTTTGAAACCAGAAACCGGGCCCCCCCCATCTTCGAAAATCGGGATCTTCTGCCGTTCCATAAGAAAATAATCCACCATTAAATTTGATCGGCTGTTTGCCACGCCCACAGCAAGCGGTCATCCATCGGTGCAGAAGATAGGCCCGCGTGACGACCTGAGGGGGTTCGGAAAAACGGGGAATTTTACTCGGAGAAGAAATGAAAATATGACTCTTTTCCCAGAAATATTTCCACCATTGTTCATGAGATTTTCGGTCCGGAGTCGCGTGTCTGCGGGTCAGATCTTTAATGGAAGTACGCCATTGATCCACCGTTGAGGGGTGTTGGGTTAAACCCAGGATCCGAAGCTGGTGCCGGGTTCGTGTTCTGGAAATCAGGGTGTCTTGACCCGTTTTGGAGAACCCTTCTCCCGTGATACATGTTCCGAATGTTCTTGCCTTCAACGGGTGAGGTAAAGACGAAATCAGCGAACCGAGGCCCTGAAGTCGCATGTTGACAACGTACGGATCAGGCTCATCCGTGCCGTTGTGATGACAACAAATGATGCAATCCGGATCTTCCAGAAACTGATCCGGGTGAACGATTGTGGGATATGGATCAGGGCCTGTCAGATTCTTGAACAGATCGCCCGTCTGTGTCTTTACGGTACGCGGCTGATTTCGCCAAGTTTCCAATGTTGCCCGGCAAGTTACCGGTGTGGACGAATCGATCTCGATCCACAAGACGGGAGTTTGTGCCTCAACCCAGATTTTCAGGCAGATCGAGTCGATTCGGATGAGGATATCGCTTTGCTCGAGTCTGAGCGTTTGTTCGAACCGACCTTCGCTGAGGTCAGGAATCGGATCCAGTTTGAGTCTCACGCGGCCTAACTTCAGCAAGGAACTGTTTTCGTCCCAAGCATCGGACTTTGCCAGTAGAAGTAATAGGTCTCCGGACGGTTCGACCCAAACATTGGCTGCCAGATCACCATTGCCCAGTGGCATTGATCCGCTGACATCCTGACTGGGTGAAGTCCATGTGACGTTATAACTGTCCAAGCGTTCCGTCATGAACCCACTAGACTAACGTAGATAAACCCGTTTCCAACATCGAATCGGCAGAATCTCCAAACCACACGTGCACTCGTGCAATGACTTTCTGGTATTACCGGTACAGGATTATCAAAGGTGATAAATTGGATCGAGCCAACGGATGAATAAGAAGGAGAAAATGACGTGTCGGAACGTCTAACTGCCACCTATTATGTTGAGACACCGCTTTCTTTGAGTGACGCAGCAGAAATATTGGCTGGCGAGCAGTCTTCGGGGACTTTTGTCGCAGTTCCTGGCGAAACAGAAGAACTCAAAGCCGCCTATGCTGCGAGGGTAGAATCCGTCGAAGAGCTTGAAACGGTCTCCGAACCATCCCTACCCGGTTCACGGAGTCCCGTTCGTCCTGCCCATTACACTCGCGGACGGATCACCATTTCCTGGCCGGTCCATAATTTTGGGACAAATCTGCCCGTTCTAATCAGTACGCTACAGGGTAATCTTTACGAACTGGCACAGTTTTCAGGTCTGAAGCTGATGGATTTCACCCCCCCGGCTGGTTTCGTGCGTCATTTTCGTGGACCGGCATTCGGCGTGGAAGGAACGCGACTTCTGACCGGTGTCGGTTCCTCCCGCCCGATCATCGGAACCATCATCAAACCCAGTGTTGGTTTGTCCCCCGAACAAACGGCCAGCGTCGTCAAACAACTCGTCGAAGCAGACATCGATTTCATCAAAGATGATGAACTCCAAGCCAACAGCCCTCATTCCCCTTTCGATCGTCGTCTGGAGGCTGTCATGCGCGTCATCAATGATCATGCCCAAAAAACCGGGAAAAAGGTCATGTACGCTTGCAACATCAGCGACGAGCTGGACGCGATGAAACGTCACTATGACCGGATCGTTGAACTCGAGGGGACCTGTGCCATGATCAGCCTGAACACCGTCGGGATGTCAGCGGTAAAACATATCTGCGACCGTGGGGAGTTGGCCATCCATGGTCACCGCAACGGATGGGGTATGCTCAATCGCCATCCACTTTTAGGGATAGATTTTGCCGCCTATCAGAAACTCTGGCGTTTGGCAGGGGTGGACCAGATCCATGTGAACGGGATTGCCAACAAGTTTTGGGAACCGGACGATTCGGTGGTAGCGTCAATCAAAGCCTGTCGAAAAAAACTCGGAGAACAGAAATCTATTTGCCCGGTCATTTCCAGCGGGCAAACGGGTTTGCAAGCCCCTGAAACCTATCGCAGAGTTGCCACAACCGATCTGTTATATTTGGCCGGTGGGGGGATTGCCGCTCATCCGTCCGGACATGCTGCGGGGGTCGCTGCTCTGCGACAGGCCTGGGAAGCCGCTGTTGCAGGAATATCCTTGGATGAGTACGCCAAAACTCATCCGGAATTGCGTCAAAGCATGCAAAAGTTCAAAAAGTCGGATTGAGCATGTCCCCCACTTCATGGCTTTGTTTCATCGGAGATGATTTTACAGGCAGTACCGATGCGCTTGAACTGCTGACCTTGGGAGGGCTTCGGACATCTCTGTTCACTTATGTTCCGTCGGTTCAAGACATTGCGGGTCTTGATGCGTTTGGTATTGCAACGGATTTGCGATCCGAGTCGGCCGATCAGATCGAGCATGTTCTGAAAGATCTGCTACCACGGGTAGCTGCGCTACCTGTTCGGCTGATTCATTACAAGGTTTGCAGCACTTTTGACTCTTCTCCGGATATCGGTTCGATCGGACGCGCCATTGATGTTGCATTTGATCAACTAAAACCTCGCTACATTCCGGTCATGCCCGGCGCCCCGTCGCTGGGTCGATACTGCGTTTTTGGGAATCTGTTTGCACGATATGGTTCCGACGGGTCGGTTTATCGGTTGGACCGTCATCCATCGGTCAGTCAACATCCTATCACCCCCATGACCGAAGCCGACTTGGTGAAGCATTTAGCAAAGCAGACGCGTCGTCCGATCGAGCTGATCGACGTACGTTTTTTGTTTTCGCCTCCAGCAATTTCTCCCGGACATATTGCGTTGTTTGATACTCTAACTCATCAGGACCTTCATGCTATGGGTCTGATTCTGGATCGTCCGAAGGAAGCTCGATTCATCGTAGGTTCGTCCGGAGTGGAGTCATCCTTGCTTACTCGATGGTCGTTTTCTGCAAAACCGTTGTCCTACAAGCCTTCTATCGGTCCCCGGTTGGTTATGTGTGGAAGTTGTTCTCCGGTTTCGATCGGGCAAACATGTTTCGCCCTGCAGAGTGGGTTTAAGGAAGTTGTTCTGACCGAGCGGGCACACGAAGACGTAATCCATCTCTTAAGATGTGGGCAGGACGTTGTACTTCATACAAACCCTTCTGTAAATCGGACCGACGCACGAGAAGTCAGTCGGTTGATGGCAGAATCAGCCTTGCGGGTTCTGGAGAATGTGAAAATTTCCCGTTTGGTTATAGCTGGGGGTGATACGTCCGGAGCGATTGCTCGCCATCTGAGAATTGCTTCTCTGAGGATGGTCGCGCCTTTGGTCCGCGGTGCACCGGTTGTCATGGCATCTGCCCCTGGCTCTCCCGCCGACGGCTTGGAACTGGTCTTTAAAGGTGGACAAGTCGGTTCCAAGGATTTTTTTATCCGTGCATTCCAAGGAGAAACCAGATCATGAGTGTTGTTGCATTGATTCATACATCCCCCTCCATGATTCCAGTATTTAAACCCCTGATCGATGAACAAATCGGTTCCTTGGCAAGGGTTTTCAACATGGTGGATGAAAGTCTCCTGTGCGATATTATCGAACACGGGACCTGTCCCCCTGGGACGGCTCGAAGGCTTTGCGGTCATGTGTTGTCAGCTTCGGATGCCGGGGCCGGCGTCATCCTGGTCACGTGTTCGTCGATGGGTCCTGCCGTAGAAGCATCCCGGGTATTGGTTCCCGCAACGGTTCTTCGTGCTGACGAAGCCATGGTCGACCAGGCAGTTGCAATCGGTACACGCATCGGGATCGTCGCAACACTCCCTTCGACCCTTGACCCGACGCGATCTCTCGTTCAGCAAAAATCCGTTCAACAGTCCAGACAGGTTCAAATTTTTGCAAATGTGATCGAGGGTGCCTTTTCGGCGGTCATGAACGGGGACACCCAAAAACACGATCAACTCGTCGCCAACGCTGTACGACAATTGGCCGAAAAAGTGGATGTCGTTCTTCTTGCTCAAGCATCGATGGCCCGGGCTATCGACGCCCTACCAAACGGGCAGATGGACATTCCTGTTTTGTCCAGCCCCAGACTGGCGGTACAGAGAATCGTTCAGATATTGCGCGATCGTGTAATAAGTTGACGCGATCACGCAATCTTTCCACCACCCGTCACGGATATTCTGAAACCTACTTTTTCGGCAGGAGATGTGTGAGGATGAAGAATCGTTGGATTCAACCGTTGCTCATCGTTTTATTGACGACCGTTCCGGTCTGGGCATTTCGGATCGATCTCAATGCCGACAATGACCGAAAAGACCAGTTGTCCACGGGCTGGACCAATTGGAGGGTTCCGGATTCGGTCACCGAAGTAGATCGGGACGTGGATTCGGTCCGCCTGACTCTGCGGGCAACTCAGGGAACGCTCACGACCGTGATGTGGAAAGCTGGCTACGATACGCGTGCAACGGTTACGAGTGACGGAGTCATGGCACCTGGCATTCAAATCATCCTCCGGGGTTTGCCGCCGGGCCGACATTCCCTGGTGACCTATCACAATCTGACCGATGACAAGATCAGCCCGACCCCCATTCATATCCAGGTACAATCGTCACATACGGTTGTGACTCCGACAATCCGTGTTTCTGACCAGTTCGATGCAGCTACGGGTTACGTCACATTCCAGGCCGAACAAGGTCAAGATGTCACTATTCGACTCGTATCCGAATCCGGACAGGTCATCCTCAACGGTTTAGAACTGGATGTTTCAGACCCCTCGCAGAAAGCCACTCGTCCATTTCCTCACGACCGGGACGAACACGCTCCAGAGAATCCGCTGTTGAGTTGGCAAGCTCCTTCGCAAAGCGGTTCTTCGTATCGTGTTTACCTCGGAACAGACCCTGATCAACTGAAACAAGTGGCTGAGACTTCCGAGCCGAAGTATCAGACCAGCGGATTATCAGTTGCGATTCCGGCGTATTACTGGCGAGTCGATACTCTCAGAAGTGACGGAACCGTCGTTCCCGGAGATTTGTGGCGTTTTCGCATCCGAAGACTCGCCTTTCCCGGGGCTGAAGGGTATGGACGCTTCGCCATCGGTGGACGGGGTGGGAAAGTATATAACGTGACGAGCTTGGAAGATTCCGGACCCGGTACGCTGCGTGAGGCTGTCGAAGCCGAAGGCCCACGCACGGTGGTCTTTCGTGTCGGAGGAACCATTAAGCTCAAAAGCAAGCTGGTTATCCGAAACCCCTATATCACCATCGCAGGTCAAACAGCCCCCGGCGACGGGATTGCAGTCCGAGGATACACTTTCGGAAATTACGGCACACATGATTCCATCATTCGGTACATGCGCATCCGTGTGGGAGATGAATCCGGACAGACCATGGACGGAACGGGGTTTGCCAGCACGGATCATAGCATCATAGATCATTGCTCGGTCAGCTGGAGTATCGACGAAGCCGTCAGCTCTCGTGGAGCTGCCAATATCACCTTTCAGAAATCCATCGTGACCGAAGCATTGAATATCGCCGGTCATGCCAAATACGCACAGGGCAAGGGGCATAGCTTCGCCGGAAGCATTTCCGGTGAAATCGGTAGCTTTCATCATAATCTGGTTACTCATTGTGCCGGACGCAACTGGTCGTTGGCAGGAGGTTTGGATCGGGCCGGTAAAATCGCCGGCTCACTGGATATCCGAAACAACGTCATTTACAACTGGCAGCACCGAACGACCGACGGTGGTGTCAAACGAATGAATTTCGTCAATAATCTTTACATTCCCGGTCCGGCAACCCGTGTCTTTCACATCATGATGCCCGAAAACTTCTGGCCGAATGATCCCCAGCTCTATTACATCGAAGGCAACGCTATGGAAGGCAGACAAGAGTACCTTCCCGATAATTGGACCAGCGGTGCGATCAATTTCTCTAAAGTCCCTCCGGGCACCCAAGAGAAATTACGATCTGCGGTCGAGCTGTTTCCTTCTTATGTCACAACAACCCCGACCGAACGGCTTTTGGAAACCGTTTTGTCGGATGTGGGTGCGAATATTCCCCATCACGATGCCGTCGACCTCCGTGCCATTCATGACGTCACCCATCGAACGCATACCTTCAGTGGAAGCCGTGGAAATACTCCCGGAATCATTGACTCGCAAAAAGACGTCGGTGGTTGGCCCGAACTAAAAAACGGTCCTGCCCCGTCCGATCTGGACATGGACGGAATCCCCGATTGGTTCGAACAACGACTCGGAACGGATCCGAACAACCCCGCAGACCAGGCCGAGTATCGTGAAGACGGATACACCAATCTCGAACATTATTTGAACTGGATCGTTGAAAACGGTTCGATCACTCCTCATCAGGATCATTCGGAAGTAAACAGCAATAACCGCTAAAGATCAAAAATAGTCAATAGAAACTTATGTCGCAGAAAAAACTTAAACTTGGTGTCTTAGGACTCGGTGAAGGTCGTTCGATCATCTCAGCAGCGCTCGAATCTGAATGGTGGGAGCTTGTCCGAATCTGTGATATAAATGAAGACCTGTGCAAACAACGTACAGCCGAGTTCAATTTCCCTCATTACACCACCCGATTCGATGATCTTTTAAATGACCGGACGATCGATGTGATCGGAATTTATACCCCCGATCCGTTGCACGCTTCTCATATCAGGCAATGCCTGGAAGCAGGAAAACACGTCATTTGCACCAAACCCCTCATAGATCGACTGGATTCGGCGAAGGACCTCCTGGACATCGGCCAGAAGTCGGGGAAATATGTATACGTCGGTCAGTCTACCCGTTTTTTTGAACCGATGATCCGTCAGCGTGCCGATTATGAATCCGGAAGGCATGGGGAACTCTATTCTGTCGAAGCCTATTACAACGCCGATAATCGTTGGTTTATGAAGCGCGACTGGGCTCGGAACGGGGGATTGAAATGGCTTTACGGAGGACTTTCTCATCCGGTCGATCTTGTCCGATGGTATTTGCCCGATATTGCCGAAGTGATGGGTTACGGGACTCTGACCGAAAACGGACGGTCGCTTGGGTTGACAGATCCCGATGCCATGCATTTTGTACTGACCACCGACAGCGGCAAAATCGCCCGTATCAGCGGTCATTATTCAGGACCCTATGGGAATAGTGACCGTGATAGCAGCATGAGCTGTATTCTCCGCGGTCTCAAAGGCACGAGCCAAGCGGATTATTCTGACTTAAGGTACAGCACTCATTTCACCGGCGAGGGAATGGTCCAATACAACTTCAACCACTTAGCCGGTTATTATTTTCGGTTCGGGGGAAAATCCCACCATGCCGGGGAATATCAGAATTACATCGAACACTTTGCCAAATGTCTGGCGGAAGGAAAAACTCCAAAACCGGACATTGCTGAGGGCATCGGGACTGTTGCTGTGATGCGAGCCATGGAAGTCAGCCTGCAAACCCGCAAACCCGTTACTGTCCGATCAATCTTAGCAGAACACGGTTTGGAATTTTTAATGAATTCTTAGCCGATTCTGACCGGTCCGAACACGCCGCATTCCAGTTGATCCGCCGACCACCACCCAGACGGACTCCATGTGGACAAGTGATTTACCAGCGTATTGGTAACCACCAGCTCCAGGTGATTGTCGCCTTTTGTCACTACTGCGGAAATATCGAACCGGTAAGGTGACATAAAGCGTACCCCGGCGGATTTCCCGTTGACCAAGGCTTGGACCGTACCTCGAACACGACCAAGATCCAAAATCGATTCGTTACCTGTTAATTGCAGATGTTGATGCATCCGGATCGCACCGGAATAAGATCGCAATCCTTGTTTTAACCAGGATCCGGTATACAGCAGTCCTCCGTCTTCAGCCCATTGGTAGGTCACGGGTGCCTTCAGCAGGCCCCCTCCCCACTCGGCAGAATCAACCGACAGGATCGCTCGTCGACAAGGCCCGCCGGGCAGTGAAATCCGCTCGGTGTCCCTGATATCGTGTTTCAAACCATCGATCCACAGAGACAACGAATGATACTCAGCCAGAGGCAAACGCATGGCAACAGCGCCGGGAGGAATCACCCACTCGAGCCATTGCCGGCACGGTTTTTCCAGAATAGGGCATAAACGAATATCCAACACCGCACCGGATTGTGGACCTTCAATCCAGCTCGAAGCCGGCAAAGGATGGGGACGACGATACAACCCCCATGCGGCATTTTCCGGTTCAGGTTTGGATAAAATCGAAACCTTCTGCCAAGGCCCTGCGTCCCGTGACACCTCCCAACGGTCGTCACTGATAATAGCTAATGAATCTCCTTGTTCGTTCTTGGCCAGGAAATCGACCATCAACGCAGCACGCGCGCCCGGATCCAGTAACTCAATTTCCAACGTATGATTTCCCGGAGAAAGTTCCGGAAGTTTGTAAACATTACCCCGCATCATCGGGCGATACGGGTCACATCCCCCTTGCTGTCCAATCAGTTTCCCGTCCAACCACACCTTGGCCAGGGCAGCAACCGATACCTTAACCTGTCCGTCCGTTAGTGTCGTCGCACAGTCAAAGACCCTTCGGTAAAGGATTTTAGTTCCGAAAACGGGGGTAGCATCCAACCAGATCCGTTCCGGACGAACACATTCGGTGACTCGTTGGGGATCAACCCAACACCACCAGAGACGGACATTCTGTTCTTTCGCCACTGCAAGGGTGAGTTGTAATTCATTTCTCCCGGATTCGAGTGATAATGGATCTGTCACCCACTGATATCGGTCAATACAGGACCCCACCTCTTTCCCGTTCAGACGAGCATGCTTTCGCGCAGACGAACCGACCATCAGAATGGCTTTTTGAGGCTTTTCAATTTCCATCGCAACATGAACCGTCACGGGATCATCCGGAGAAATCTTACCCAGATCAATGAACTCTTCCGGAACATGTCCCTTGGGACCTAAGGTATGAATGTGCAGCCGATCCTGGGCAATACCAAACTCGGGTGAATAGATCACCGGCTCGCGATCGGTTTTGTCCGATTTTTTCCAGGCACGTCCACCAAAACCGGACAGAACCGCTTCGGGTTTACGCAATCCGGCAGACCGATCCTCGGGAGTCATTTCCCACGAAAACTCGGTTGTGTGAGGCCAACACAGCTCAGGACGAAGAGGGTCGTGCGTATCAACAAATTCCTGAGGTAAAGTCGGATGATAAAAAACCTGCCACTCATTGGGGAGGTTTCGATGGGGTTTAGGTTGGATTCGGACATCCGTCTGCGAAGATGATTGTCGTTCAACGACCAAAACCGCAAAGGGACAACCCTCGAAATCGATTGTGAACTGTGTGTTATTGACCGACAATGATCGGATCGATCCGTCCGTCGGATCAAAACGAAATACCCGACAAGGCTCAGGGAGCTGGAGGAGCAATTCTTTGGCGTAACGATCCGAGACGATTGTGGTGTGCTCCATTTTTTCAAACCATCCGGGCCATTTGACGACCGTGGCCATTCCTGTGATGGCAGGAACAAAGAGCAGGTCTAGGTCTTCTGATATTTTACGGTGCATCACTTGGACCGGAGCCCGGAAGGGTCGATCGATCGACTGTAGCAGGTCTTTGAGTTGGTCTGCATGCTGAATGACTGTCCCGATGTCAGACCATTCGATCCATTGTCCTTGTGTGGTCAGTGCACGGGCGCTGTTGATGGAAATGATTTTTCCGCCTTGACGGGCAAACCCGATGAGCTTATCGGCTGCACGGGCATCAATGGCTGTAACCTTTGGTAAAATAATAACTTGCAATAACGTTCCGGCGACATCCAGCCGGTCGCCGGTGAGAGTTGCCGACGCAATAGCCTGATCGTTTAGCAAATGGTAGTCGATTCCGATTTCGTCTAAAGGTCCGATCTTTTCCTGATGCCAGCGCATTGAACCGATCGTCTCATGAAGCACCTGATCGGTTTGTTTAGCTTCATCAAATCCTTCCCAAGGTCCGAGTGCACTCTGGACCGTTGTTGTCGGGAAAAGAACTCCCGCGGTTGCTTGATGAACTCCTTGGGTAAGCAGTTTGCATAGCCGTGCGATCATCTCCGCAAAGGGTTTGTAATGCATGGCATAAGGTTGACGCCAACAGGTGCTCGGAGGTGCCCACTCCCACCATCCCTTTCGGGTGGAATAATAAATCGCGTGAGGGTTATATAAATTGGATCCTGACCGAAGATAAGGCAAAAGCCAGTCAAACGTATCGGCGATCGTGCCTCCCCATCCGGTGGAATGAAATCCTTCCAACCAGACACGTTTGCGACGATGCAGATGCGCAATAGAAGAATGCAGTTTTCCGTTCCCGTGCAAATCACAGCCCGGCATGCCGTACCATTGATGCACACGCATGTAGTCTGCATATTTCTGAGTACATCCTAGAACACGGGCTTCCCGGGCGGGGCTTTGTTGATCAAACCCACAAGCCATCCCGTGGGATTCGTGCCATTCATAAAACGGCTTGAAAAACGATCTCTCTGCCCGTTGTGCCCGATGTGAGTGATAATGAATCCGGGTAAGTCGGGATTGATCATCGCCGGGTTCGAACAGACGATGAATTACACTTGGCAAATCGTAACCGTAGGTTTGTTTGAACGATTCTGCAAAATCAACTCCCCATGTGGGTAATTCTGGAAGTTCGTCCTGGAAGCTCCCGATGATTGTTTTTCCAATATGGTCGGGTAAGCGTTTTTCGAATTGACGGTGCACGGTATCCAACAAAGCCTGACAGGCAGGAACAGAAAAAAGATCAAATCCTTGTCGGACGGTGTAAACCAATGACAGCTTGGCATGAACATCGGTATGAACGACAACCGATTTGTCTTTTTCCAGTTCCACGTATTGTACCGAAGAATCTTTTACCAGATACGCAGCCAGGGGTTGCCCAGCCCCGGGACATTGCAGAGATAACCGACCATGACCCTCTACCGAAAGTCGTTTGAGCTGCAACGCGGAGAACTGCGGATTCGATGCAATTAGATCCGCTTGAAAGTTTGCACCACTGAACCCGATCTGGTCATAGAAAAGGATCTTCATCCCTTTTTGGGCTGCGTAATCGCAGGTTTTTCGAAAATAATCCCACCACAATTCCGATAGGAAAGGTGGGTCATCCGGCTCGGAGGCAAAGAGGGTACCGTTGGGAGCGAGGTTAATGATGACCAGATTGCGAATTCCCATCCCGAACATCTGGTCCATTTGCCATTGCATCCGATCCCAGGACAGCTTATCGCCGCTCCACCACCAAGCCGGGATTGGTCCGAATCGAGGATCAGGATCAACAAATTGCGATAAAAACTCGGTTGCTGTCATGTTTTAGATTTTCTTGCTCGTGGCTAAGGCAATACACCGTCCCTGATTCCCGACTGCACAATAGAAGTGATAAACCACTCCGTCATGCTTGATCAGCCAAGGTTTATGAGCAAAGGTGTTGTCATACGGTTCACTGGGCTCGATCAGGTGAGGTCCCTGCCATAATGTCCAGTTCACCAGATCCTCAGAGACCGCAAATGTGTCAAATGCCTTTGGTTTCCAGACATGTCCGAAATAGAACATCACCCACAGGTTTCCCATTCGGACGATTTGCGGGTCACCGCTGATTCCACGCGGACCGTTATCAATAACAGGACCGGAACCAAATCGCTTCCATTCGGTCATCGTGTTGCTCACAGCCATTCCGATCCGTTCGGTTCCTACTTTCCCTGCCTGTTTGCCGTTGTAAAACATGACAAACTCATATCCCAATTGTCGTTTGGGATCGCGGATGATATTGCTTTTATAGAGAGTGGCCTTTTCAAAATCTCGTACATCCGGGTCTTCGCGAGACAAGACCGGTCGATCGAAACGATTCCATTCCTGAGCAGTTGTAGGATCATTCGTATAGGCAACACCAATGGATAGGGGATCGGTTTCATACCCCTGAAGTGCTCCCCCGAGATAGCTTAGCCAGTAATGATCGTTGTGTTTCTGGAGTTGATGAGTTCCTCCCCATTCTGGATCGATCAAAGCCACTCCCCCGTCGGCCTGCCAACAGTCCCAGGCTCCCTGTCGGAATGGAAGGATCGTTCCGAGCGTTTCCCAATGGATCAGGTCCTGACTTCGGGCTAGTTTGGTTTCATAACCGATTTTCCCTCGACTGGCGGCATAGATCATGTACCATGCCTGTCCGTGTCGAAACACGCTCGGACAATCCACCAGATCATCCGGACCTTCCGGTTTGATGATCACACCCAGTTTATAGGGGGTTTTGGCTTGCTCATAAACCGCCCGCATCTGCGATTCTGTGATAGACATTTCTGATTCCCTTATCCGTCTTGACCGACCAGAACCTGTTTGACTGCCCGGAACCATCCTTCTCGAATCCGGGATGTCTTGTCCCGATTTTCGGAGGGGCAAATGATGGTTTGATCCGTCTCCGGATGAGCCATTGGTTTGCCGGTCCCCCAGGCTCCCATCATGGCTGCGCCCAATGCGGATCCATCAGACATTCCCGCGACAGTCAAGGGAAGGTTTGTGATATCGGCAATCATCTGTAGCAGCATACGGTTTCTGGAAGCGCCACCATCTATTCTTAGCACTGTAGGTGTTACTCCGGATTCCACTCGGATTAGATCTAAGACATCGGCGATCTGATACGCGATGGATTCGATTGCTGCTCTGGCCACGTGTGCCCGGGTTGAGTGGGTTGACAATCCCACAATGGCTGCTCTGGCTTCGGGAACCCAATGAGGTGCTCCTAGACCACCAAAGGCTGGGACCAAATAAACCCCCCCGTTGTCCGGAACGGTTTTGGCCAGGGTTTCGCACTCGTCAGCCGATTTGAAAAGTCCCAGCTGATTTTTCAACCATTCGATTGTAGCAGCCGAGCTGTGAATGATTCCTTCGACCGCGTAGGTCGGTTGTGATTGGTGTGTCCATGCCAAGGCTGCAACTGTTCCTCGGCAACGCGAAGGTGGGTTCGAACCCACGGTGGTCATCACCGAAGTACCGGTGCCCAGCGTGGCTTTGGTTTGTCCCGGTTTCTCACACCCCCCGGCAAACAATGATGCCTGAGAATCCCCTATAACTCCCACGATCGGGACGGGCTGATCCAAGATTCCTTCCATATCCGTCGTACCGTAATACCCGGATGAATCGTACACCCCCGGTAGTGAGTCGGCTTTCAATCCCACCAGCTCACACAACGTCTTGTCCCATGTGAGTTTGTAAATATCGTACAGCAACGTACGACTGGCGTTGGTGTGATCGGTCGCATAAACCTTCCCACGAGTCAGACGATAAATCAGGTAAGTGTCAATCGTTCCGACAAGCGCATCACCGTGATGGAGCTGTTCTTTCAATGCAGAATGATTTCGGGTCAACCACGCTAACTTTGATGCCGAGAAGTAAGCATCCGCCCGCAAACCGGTTTTAGACCGAATCTCGGTTTCCAATCCGTCGTGTTTCCACTGTTGGCAAATGAGTTCACCCCGTCTGCACTGCCAGACCATCGCGTGGTGCAGTGGTCGGCCGGTTTTTTTATCGAAAACGCAGATCGTTTCACGCTGATTGGTGATCGACACGGTCTGCAGTTTTTTCACGGCTTCAGGAAACTGCTCCCGAATCTCCCGAACGATGGTTAAAAGGTTGCTCCATATTTCTTCAAGATCGTGTTCGACCCATCCGGGCTGGGGGTAGATTTGTCGGTGTTCCTGTGAAGCCCGCGCAACAGCCCGTCCGGAAACGTCAAACAGGATCGCTTTGGTTCCCGAAGTACTTTGATCGATCGAAAGATACATGCCACTCCTCAGGCGAGCAGTTGACGGGCGGTTTGTGACAAACCTTCCATGCTGATCCCGTAATGCCGGAAAATATCCGCCTGCGCACCGGTAACCGTATACTCGTCAGGGATGCCAACGATTCGGAATCGGGGTTTAAGTCCGCTTTGCAACACAAGCCCTGCAACGGCTTCTCCCAATCCTCCATGAACCATGTGTTCTTCGACAGTGATAACGGCCCTGCACTGTCGGGCAGCCTGTAGAATCGATTCGCTATCCAGCGGCCGAAGGGTATGTAGACTGATTACACGGGTCTGAATCTGATGAAACACGGCAAGGTGCTCCGCGGCCAAAAGAGCATGAATGACCGTTTCCCCGGTAGCGATAAAAGCCAGATCCGATCCGTTTCGTAAAACCCTGGCCTGACCCACTTGAAGAGATTCAGACGCAGGAAGGTCATACAACGGGGCTTTTCCGAAACGGACATATACCGGATGCTCAGACCGGGCGGCATATTCGATGGCCAGTCGGGATTCGGCATTATCTCCGGGAGCAAGGATAGACAGGTTATTGATCGCACGAAGAGCGGCAAAATCGTGGAGGGAATGGTGCGTCGTTCCCAGTGCACCATAGCTCACCCCCGCGCTGATTCCGATCAAGGCTACAGGCATGTCCGAGTAGCAGACGTCGTTTTTGATCTGTTCCAGTGCCCGGGTTGCCAAAAAGCAGGCTGGCGACACCGCAAAGACTTTTTTCCCGCACGATGCCAGACCGGCTGCCACACCGACAAGGTTTTGCTCAGCAATGCCCACCTCGACGATCTGATCGGGTAGCTCCTGTCCGTAAGGTCCGAGCTTGCCGCTGCCCCGCGAGTCGCTGGTCACCGCCAAAATACGACGGTCTTTCCGGGCAAGAAGAGTCAAGGTGTCGGCGAATTGTTCAAGATTGGCTTTTCCTGGTTTCAAACCCAGTGATTTGGCCATTTCACTCGCTTGGGGACTGAACATCGAAGGCGCAGGTGCACTCATCAGTTCACCCCCGATTCCAGTTCAGCAAATGCCAGATCCAGTTCCTGTAACGCCATCTGTAATTCCTTGTCAGTCGGAACCCCGTGATGCCATTTGCCGACGTCTTCCATGAAACTGACCCCTTTGCCTTTTCGGGTGTTGGCAATTATGCACACCGGCGAACCTTTTGAAGGTCGCGTTAATGCTTCAGTGATTTGAGCAATGCAGTGCCCGTCGATGGTTCGAACCTCCCAGCCGAAGGCTTGCCACTTTTCATCCAAAGGCTCATTACTGCAAACGTCCCGTGTTCGACCGGTAATCTGAAGGGTATTGTGATCGACGATAGCAATCAGGTTATCCAGTCGATAATGAGCAGCGGACATGGCGGCTTCCCAGTTGGATCCCTCTGCGAGTTCTCCGTCCCCGAGTAAGACATACGTCCGGAAGTCGGCAAGGTCTTTTTTGCTCGCAAGTGCGCATCCCACCCCCAGCGACAATCCGTGACCCAAAGCGCCGGTATTGAACTCCACGCCGGGTACTTTTCGTGTCGGATGCCCGACAAAATGCGACCGGTATTGACACAAGGTCTCAAGAAGCGATTGGTCATAAAACCCGCGATCCGCCAGGACCACGAACAACGCTTCGACCGAATGACCTTTGCTTTGAATGTACCGGTCTCGCGTGGGGTCGGTGGGGTTGGCAGGGTCAACCCGCAAAACCCGATTGTATAAGACGTTAAGAATATCTACACAGGACAGACTTCCTCCGGTATGACCTGCGCCGGCATGGGCGATAGCTTTGAGAATCCGGCGACGGTACTCGACCGATTTCATTTGCAGTTGCTTGTCCGTGTATGTCATAGATTACTCATGGGAATACATTTGCCACCCCAAATATTTCCCGCAGGCTTCGGCAATGATCTTGCTACAGGCGGACGGATTTACCGCGACGTGGTGTTCAAAACCGTTTTCACAAATGAAATGAAGCAGTGACTGTAACCGTGGAACGTATGCAACGGCACGATGTCCGAAGGTTTTTAATTCGTCATTCGTGGTCTTTCCTTCACCGACATAGCCGCGAATCACCCCGTGGGTGTCGTCGGTCGTAAAACGGGCGTACGTCAAAGGCCCGGCCGGGGTACGACCTTCCATCGCTCCCCAGGTGTTTTCAACCCCCAACGTCGAACCCAGAATCGGCGCGTTGGCGATTCGCGTATCCGGTGCAAATGCCTTGGGCCAATTCCCGCAGTGAAACAGGACACACTTGTCTTCGTCCGAACCATAATTGTTGTTCCAGTCCACCAGAGCACTAGGTTGCTGTGATGCCAAAGACAAGGCATACATGCTCAGCGCCCCGGTGATGTCCACCTCACAGGCGCTTGGCAACAGTTTCTCACTCATCATGCTCATGCACGTGCAGACATTACAACCCCAGTTGGCCTGGAGACTGGTCCAACACTGAATGGCAGTGGCGTCCAAAGCGTTGTCCTCAACGAATTGATCGAGCACTACGCCCAGACGCGCCATCTGTACCAGCTTGTCCTTCGGAACCGACTCTGCGGGCGCATAACCGTTGATTTCAGAAAGCTTTGCAGTCAGTCGAGGATCGGACTCTTTCAATCGGGCGGCTTGACCCAAGACCTCTGATAAATCGATCGTCGTAACAGAAATCCCATATGATTCGAGAATTTTTTCGCTGTATCGAACCGTATTAAAAGCCCCCGGTCTTGCACCGACAGCGCCGAATCTTGCCCCACGCAACCCTCGGACCGTCCGACACACCGCAACAAACCGACTTAAATCTGCTCGAAACGTCGGATCCGATGGGTGCACAACATGACGGGATGTCAACGTAAACGGGATACGAGCCTGTTTGAGATTGTTGCAGACTGAAATCTTCCCGCAAAACGCGTCGCGACGACGTTCTACACCCAGCAAGCTCAGGTCATCAGGGTATCCTTGAACCAACACCGGAACATCCAACCGGCTGAGTTTTAACGTGTCGGTAACCCCTTTTTCATCCCCGAAGTTGGGCAGGCAGACCAGTACACCATCGATCAGCGAACGATTTTCGATGAACAGCTCTGCACACTTGCGGGCGTCTGAAAATGTTTCGACTCCTCCGAGTTTGGTTTGCTCCGGGGTCAACATGACAGATCGTATTCCCAATTCGGAAAAGAGTTTCTGTAAGTCGTTCCTGGCTTCACCGACTAGAACGTCGGGGAAAAAATCCCGATTCCCGATAATGACACCCAAGGTGATCGGACGTTGTGTTTTGGGAAAGAACGTTACAGACACGATAGCGCCTCCTCCGGTTTTCAAACCGGTACGGATTAATCTTCTCCGGGGCTCCCAAAAGAGCAGTCCGATTGGGCGTAAAAGTTTTATAAATCTGCGCAATCCAACGACAGAATTTCGCCAGCCTGTTTGAGACCGCATCCGTGTCGGCCTCGAACAAGCAATACGACGGTTTGGGAAACCCCGGGTGGAATCGGGTAAAGCCCCTGTCGATCAGAAACCAGGTTATTTGCGATATACACTTCCACATCCCCTGTTACTTCGTGCAGTTTGAGCAAGGCCCCGGTCGGTTGAAACTTTTTCGGTAACTTGGCGGTCGCACGGTATAACGCATATCCGGATTGCCTTTCGAACGGTTGACAAGCACTCGGACCGGGGGTGACACGCACCCACGTGTTCATGTCCGAGGCTTCGGGAATCATGTTAGGATCAGGCCTGGCTGAGAAGATCGGACTCATCATCCATTCGCTGATCAGATACCGCACCGGTGCTGGGGGGACCTGATTCGATTCGGGAATGGGCTGAGAAACAACTGTCAAACAGGCCACTTCGTTTCCGTACCCCTTGATTGTGATCTCTCCTGGGGTATCTGTTGTCTGCACAAGGACTTGCGCCAAACCATGGAATAATTTCCGTTCCGATGCTTGTTCCGGTTCGTGAGACGTTGGGTCCCCGTTGCCTACCCCAATAATCCGGGCGGGTCCTGTCACTTCGAACCGGATTAGTGAATTGTCCCCGGCCTTGGAAACACGGACGGGAATGGTGCAATGCCCGTCGGCTACGATGGGAGAGCTAAAGGCAGGATCGATTTCCAACGTCAGTCGTTCTGGCAACTGTAGAGGAGAACCGGATTCCCCGGTCCACCACTGACGGTGGAGATAGTAAGACTGCTTGGGATACCCGCAAAGATCCATGATCCCCCAGTGGGATAAAACACTCGGCCATTCATGGGGAGAAGGTTCACCCCGATAATCAAACCCGGTCCACGCAAAATACCCTGCAATCCACGGACGGGACTGGACGTGCTCCCAGACCGTCCGAGCGGTGCTTCCCCAAGGCGCGTGCTCGACATCTCGATCGGCAAAACGGTGATGAGCCGGGTCCGTCCGATCCTCGCCGCGAGTGGCGTACGTGCAGTTGGTTTCGGAGAGGAAAACGGGCAGGTCTGGGTATTTTTCATGAAACGCATCATGCTGAGACAACTGATAATTGATTCCCATGACGTCTACGACATCGGCCATGGAATCGTCGTTCAGCAATCCCCCGCTCATGGCGACGGTGATCGGACGAGTCGGATCGAGCTGCCGTGCGTGATGCGCCATCGTTCGGGCGATGTTTTTGGCGATCGGGGTGGTCTGGATCGGTTCCTCATTGCACAAACACCAAGCCAACACACACGGACGATTTCTGTCTCGTCGGATCATGGCTTGGAGCTGATGAAGATGTTCGGGCGACGAACCGAAATTACGATTTTCCCCCAAAACCAGCATTCCGACCTCGTCGCAGGCGTCCATGACTTCCGGGGCCAGCGGGTGATGGCCGGGCCGAATGGCGTTGCAACCCATTTCTTTCAAACGTTGAATACGAAATCGTTGAATCGTATCCGGTACCGCCACTCCCACCCCGGCATGATCCTGGTGAATGCAAACCCCTTTCAACAATAAATGATTCCCATTCAGGAAAAAACCTCTCTGCGGATCGAACCGAATCGTCCGAACACCAAAACGGGTCTGACAATGATCCACAAGGGTATGATTGGGTTGATATAACTCAGCCATCAACCCATATAAATGCGGCTCATCGACCGACCAACGCCGAACGTTGGATAAGTGCAATGTTTGAGTGACAACCGCTGTGGAGCACCGAGAAAGTGATATTACCGCAGAATCCTCAGTGACGAGAGATCCAATCTTCGTCCGAACAAAGATAGGTACGTCCTGATCAGTCGTATTGATGAGGGTGGTCTTGACGACAATCTCTGCCTGGTTTTGTGAGGTCGGGTTTGAAATGACTTGAATATCGTCAATATGAACAGGCGGTTTTTTGTGTAGGTAAACATGCCGATAGATGCCCGCTCCTTCGTACCACCACCCCTCCATATAAGTCGCATCCACCTTGACGGCAACGGTGTTGAGCTGAGTTCCGAAGTGAGCAACATCCGTAAAATCGACTGAAAACGGGGTATATCCGCAAAACTGCCGGTGCAGCAGATGCCCATTGACGTAAACGATGCAGAAAGTGGAGACTCCGTCAAACTCAAGGATCAGACGCTTCCCACGGTCCTGCTCATCCAGCTTAAAATGGCGTCTGTACCAAGCCTTGCCGCGGGGTAAATAGCCTGCGTTGAGATGATGGTCGGGAGAGAACGGTCCTTCAACTGACCAATCATGAGGTAGTCTGATTTGTCGCCAGTCGGAATCATCATAAGGCCCACGAGCCGGACCTCTTGCCCAACCGGCTTTGTTATTCATGTAGGCTGCGATGTGTGTGTTGGCCAGTGGTGTCTCGAGGTCTCCTAAACAAAATCGCCAATCCAGGTCCATCCGCAGACGTTGTCTTAACGCTGGTAACATGAAGGTCACGCTAATCAGTCATTGGCTGAGATACAACCGATTGGGAGATTCGTACAATACAAAAAGCGGAGTGTGGCTTTGCGCAAATTTGCAAATATTTTCCGCAGGATCGGATACCCTGTCCACGATCAGGAGATATGGTCAGGTTCTCAGAGGAGGACGACGTGCCTGAACGCATCGAGCAGTGGGATATTTTTGAGCTGGTTCTCCACGGGCCTTCCAGCAACAATCCTTTTGTTGATATCGACTTAAGTGCAACTTTTCGATGCCAGGACCGTCAGATCAACGTCAGCGGATTTTACGACGGTCAAGGGGTTTATCGGGTTCGGTTTATGCCTGTATCTCAGGGTGAATGGACGTATATAACCCATTCGAATCACCCTTCTTTAACCGGCAAATCAGGATCATTCACTTGCATTGCCCCGACCGGGAATAATCACGGACCGGTCCGGGTAGCGCATACTTTTCATTTTGCTTACTCCGACGGTACACCTTATCGTCAGATCGGAACCACTGCCTACGCTTGGACCCATCAAGGGGAAGAGCTCGAGTCTCAAACCCTCGAAACGCTCAGGCATTCCCCGTTCAATAAGATTCGGATGTGCGTATTTCCCAAGAATTACGCGTTCAACTCAAACGAGCCCCCCTTGTACCCGTTTGAAGGTACTCCCCCGAACCAGTGGGATACGACGCGTTTCAACCCTCGTTTTTTCCAGCATTTCGAGAAGCGGGTCGGACAACTTCGGGATTTAGGGATCGAAGCCGACATTATTTTATTCCACCCATATGATAAGGGCCGCTGGGGATTCGACCGGATGGACGAAGCCTCGGACGACCGCTATCTCAAATACGTGATCGCCCGTCTGTCGGCTTATCGGAATGTCTGGTGGTCTTTAGCCAACGAGTTCGACTTCATGACCACCAAAACACCGGCGGACTGGGAACGATATGCCCGTATCGTGGTCGAGTCCGACCCGTACGGCCATCTGCGTTCGATTCACAACGGTCGTCTGATTTACGACCACAATCAGAAGTGGGTCACCCACGCGAGCATTCAGAACGGAAGTGCTGTAGAGGATTTTGGTAGAGCCGTCCTTTATCGGGATGTCTATCGCAAACCCTGTGTCTTTGATGAAGTCAAGTATGAGGGAAATATCCCCCAACGATGGGGCAACCTCACCGCTGAGGAGATGGTTCATCGTTTTTGGCAGGGAACCATTGCGGGAACGTATGTCGGGCACGGCGAAACCTATTTGCATCCCCAAGACATCATCTGGTGGGCCCGGGGAGGTCAGTTGTACGGTCAAAGCCCCTCCCGAATCGCTTTTTTACGGAAAATCCTTGAAGAAGGTCCTAAAGAGGGACTCGAACCCATCGACAAATGGCAGGACGTGTACACCGTCGGTCAACCCGGTCAGTATTACCTGATCTATTTCGGGAAAGAACGACGCACCGAATGGAACTTTGATCTTCCACAAGTCGGATTAAACGCCAAGATGCGTTTCTTTGTGGACGTGATTGATACCTGGAACATGACCATCGAGGCGTTGCCACACTCCTATGTCATGCGCGAACCTGACACGTACCGAGCAGTTGCGGACGGACCAGTCGTACGTCTTCCCGGACGCCCATGGATTGCATTACGTATCCGACGTGATCCGAATGATGGAATCGTTTACCGCGATTTGAACAAAATCGTTTATGGGGAGGGATGAACCCGTGTATCCAGGTGATGCTGCAATTCAAGGGCGTATGATCCTTCCGTCCAATGCGTCCGAGCGCGTTTTATACGCGGCTCGACGACTTCAGGCAGCGCTACCCGATGACGGGCGTGTGATCCGGTTTGTCGGTATCGAACAATCGGCTTGTCCGGAAGGTTTCGAGATTCGGACGGAATCAGACGGGTCGATTATGATAGCGGGTTCTGATTCCGGGCTACTGTACGGAGCCCTCGCGTTATGTGACCTGATCCGCACGCAAGGACGCATTCCCGACCAGATCCATTTCTCCGATGCACCCAACTGGGTGCTGAGGGGGCCTTGTATCGGGATGCAAAAGACTTATTACTTGCCGGGTCGAAAAGTTTACGAATACCCCTACACCCCCGACTTGTTCCCATTTTTTTATGACAAAGTCCATTGGACCGAATATCTGGACAGGCTGGTCGATTGGCGATTCAACACGCTTTATCTGTGGTCAGGACATCCCTTCGCATCGCTGGTCAGAGTAAAAGGGTATGAGTATGCGGTGGAGGTCACTCCGGAAATCTTTGATAAGAATGTGGAAATGTTTCATTGGCTGGCCTCGGAATGTGACCGTCGGGGAATCTGGCTGGTCCAGAACTTTTACTCCATTATCCTGCCCAAACCGTTTGCCGAACGGCATGGCTGTGACACACAGTTGTCAGCCCCCACCCCCGAAGCCCGTGACTACATGCGCAAATGTATTGCCGAGTTTGTCGTACAGTTTCCGCGTGTGGGACTGATGATCTGTCTCGGAGAAGCCTTGCAAGGGCTCGAAAACCAAATCCTCTGGTGTTGCGACGTTTGTCTCGGGGGAATTCACGATGGAATGAAACGAGCAGGGATCACAGTCGAACCACCCGTTGTTCTTAGGACCCATGCCACCGACGCCAAAAAAGTAGTCCCCGAAGCGTTAAAAGTCCACAAAAATCTCTATACCGAAGCCAAATACAACGGCGAATCATTGACCACCTGGGAACCACGAGGCGTCCGACAGAATGTTCACTTGTCGATGAGTCAATTAGGTTCCACCCATCTGATCAATGTCCACATCCTGGCTAATCTCGAACCCTTCAGGTACGGCGCCCAGCGATTCATCAAAAAATGCGTTCGGGCGGCCATTGACCGATTGGGGGCCAAAGGGATTCACTTGTATCCGCTAGCCTATTGGAACTGGCCGGATTCACCGGACGTGGCGATGCCTCCCCTTCGTCAGATCGACCGCGATTGGATGTGGTTCGAGTCTTGGGCTAGGTATGCCTGGAACCCTCATATTGATGAAGACGAAGATCGCGCCTACTGGGTTCGGAAACTGGCTGACCTGTACGGAAGCACCAAGGCAGCCGAACATATCCTTGACGCGCTGAATGACATCGGAGAATGTGCTCCGCGTCTGCTGCGGCGATTCGGTATCACCGAAGGCAACCGACAAACTATGTCCCTGGGAATGCTTCTGGATCAACTGGTAAATCCGGCCAAGTACAGACCATTCGAAGAGTTATGGGAATCGCAATCCCCTCCCGGAGAACGCCTGCAGGAGTTCGTCGAAAAAGAAGTCCAGAACTTGCCTCATGAAGGTGAAACACCCCCGCAGATCTGTGAGGAAGTGTTGCAATTCGCACAACGGGCCTCCGAATCAATCGCTCGAGCCCGTTCTTATGTCACTCAGAACCAACCGGAGTTTGAGCGTATCGCGAATGATATCGCCTGCATCACCGCGATGAGCCGAAATTATGTCGCAAAAGTCCGGGCCGCCATCGGAGTGCTGCGGTATTCACATACCCGCGATCTGCAAGACATGATCGAGGCCGAACAACACCTTCACGAAAGTTTCGAATATTTTCGTGAACTCACTCGATTGACCGAAACGACTTACCATTTCGCCAACACGATGCAGACCGAACAACGGCGCATCCCTGTCCCCGGAGGACTCGGCGACAAACGTGACAACTATCACTGGCGACATCTCTTACCCATCTATGAAGCCGAGTTGCGAGAGTTCCGTGATCGGGTGGAACGCCTGAAACGTGGCGAACCGGAAGGGCCGGATGAAAGCCACATCAAACCCTTTAGAAAAAGTAAAATCCGCCTCATTTCACCCCATGCCGAAGTCTACGACGTCCGACCCGGGGCTAAGGTTTTTACCGACCGGGGATACACGATCCGATCGATCGCACCAGAACTGGTCGGTTTGACAGGGATCCGATTCTCACAAGACCAAGCCAAATCCGGTACCCTGCCACTAATCGAGTTTGAGTCTCCCGAACCGGTGCTGGCTTTGATCGGATATTTTAAAAGTCCCAAACCGATCTGGCGTCGCCCGCCCGACTTGGAACTGGATGCGATGGCTTCGCATCGGGGAGGATGCGAACCATGCATCGATAATGCTGCCACGATCGACGGTTGCCCGTCGTTGGACATTCATGCCTTGCGATACGATGCCGGCAGACAAACTCTTGATCTAAGGGGAAGTGGAAGCTTTCTCGTACTCGGGTTCGTTCCGCAGTCAACGGTATTAACCCGGCGAGACGCCATGCGCAGCGGAAATATCGAGTAATATCAATGGTCCTGACGCCCCCAACATCTGTGGATCACAACCTCATTCGCCGGTTGGTCGATGAGTTCAACCAGGATGACCGTTGCCCGGTTATCAACCTGATTCCCAACTCAGAATCGTTCGATTGGATTCTGGATCAGTGTCCTCTGTTTGATTGTCCGGACCCGCAGATCCGCACCATCTACTATTTTCGATGGTGGGTGTATCGTAAACACATCAAACGAACGCCTCACGGAAGAATCGTTACAGAGTTTATCACGCCTGTCAGTCATGCATCGTCATATAACGCCATCAGCTGTGCGCTGGGATTACACCTGGCCGAGGGACGCTGGCTGGCGGATCAGACATTACTCAACGAATACGTGAACTTCTGGTTCACAGCCGGTGAAACCGGCGGGCTAGCTCGAAAGTTTCACAATTACAGCAGTTGGCTTCACTGGGCGGAGTGGCAACGCTATCTGGTGACAGGCGATCGGTCTTATATCCTCTCTCAATTCGATCGGTTTGTCGCGGACTATGAATTGTGGGAGGCGGAAAAACGACTGCCCAACGGACTTTTCTGGCAATACGATGTACGCGATGGAATGGAAGAATCCATCAGTGGATCACGTATTCACAAAAATGCCCGTCCGACGATCAACAGTTATATGTATGCTAACGCAATCGCCTTGGCACGTATCGCGAGGCTGGCAGGACGTGCAGATCTGGTGGAGCGTTTTGAAGAAAAAGCCCAAACCCTCCGTAAGCTGGTGCACGAGCATCTTTGGGATGAAAAGGATTCGTTTTTCAAGGCCCAGAAAGACGAGAACGGTCTATCCGATGCCCGAGAACTGATTGGTTATATTCCCTGGTGTTTTAATCTGCCTTATTCAGGCACCGAATCTGCATGGAAATATCTCGTTGACGAAAAATGTTTCTGGGCTCCGGCAGGTCTGACCACAGCCGATCGTAGTCATCCAATGTTTCGGTCACATGGTGTCGGACAGTGTGAGTGGGACGGCGCGGTCTGGCCTTTTGCGACGTCGCAGACCTTGATCGCGTTGGCGAACGCCTTGAGAAATTACGCGTCGTGTTGTCTAACCCGAGAAACCTGGTTCAAAGCCTTTCAGACTTATACTGCCTCCCATGTGATGTACGATAAACCGTACATCGGCGAATACCATGACGAGATTATGGGTCTCTGGTTGAAAGGAGATAATCCGCGAAGCATCCATTACAACCACTCGACCTTCGCCGATCTGGTCATTCACGGATTGGTCGGGTTCATACCAAGAGAGGACGGGTTGGTAGAACTGGATCCGCTTTTGCCATCCGGTCTGTGGGATTGGTTCATTCTGGATAACATCCATTACCAGGGACGAACTCTCAAAGTGATTTGGGATCGCGACGGATCACATTTTGGCACGATGCCGGGCTTGAGTGTTTGGCAGGGAAATCAACGTCTAATTCATTCCGAACAACTCACCCGTACATTGGAGGAAGGACCTTGATGAATCGACTGATGCTGGTTTTTAAGTTGGTGGGTTTGATGACCGCCTTGGTATGGGGACAATCCACCAAGCGTCCTCCGCAACAGCCTCTTGTCACACTAGAAGACGGTAAACTCGTCATTCGGGCTCACGAAAATGGGGACAGGATCGTCGATTTTTCAACCGCAGGATATCAGGGAGGTGGAAAGGGAATTCCTACAATTCCTGCCAAATTAGTGGTCTATCCGATCGATAACGATGCCACAGACATGATCAATCAGGCTATCGAGCAAGTTGCCCGATTGCCTGTTAACGAACAGGGATTTCGCGGAGCGGTGCTCTTAGCGCCGGGGACTTATCGGATCAGTGGACAAATCAAGCTTAACACGTCAGGCGTTGTCCTTCGTGGAAGTGGAGTCGATCAAACGATCTTGCTCGCCACGGGGAATGATCGTCGTCCTCTGGTAAAACTGTCCGGGACTGACGATCGAACAACCGAAAAGCCGGTCGTCATCCAAGGTTCGTACGTCCCTGCCGGGGCCATGACCTTTACCGTTCCAGGACACACGTTTCATCAAGGGGATACAGTTCTTATCACCCGTCCTTGCACTGAAGAGTGGATTGTTTCCATGAAAATGGATGATTTCGGTGGGGACCGTCATGGCTGGCGGTGGAATGCGGGTTCACGCGTCCTGGTGTGGGATCGTGTGATTACTCGGGTCGATCGAGATTCGGTCACCGTTGACGCACCAATTACGTTCGGACTCGACAGCCGGTTCGGTGGAGGATCGATCACACGGTATACGTTTCCCGGTCGTATCCAACAAACCGGGATCGAGAATCTGACACTCCAATCAGAGTATGATCGGAATAATCCTTTCGACGAAGATCATGCGTGGTTCGGACTGGTCATCGATCATGCCCAAGACGTGTGGGCACGACGAATCGTGGCCAGACATTTCACAGGCGGCGCTATCGCTGTCTGGAATAACGCCAAAAGGGTAACCGTCGAAGATTGCAAATCACTAGAACCGATTGGCGAAATCGGTGGTTGGCGAAGACAGGCATTCATCATCGAAGGCCAGCAGGTATTGATGCAGCGTCTCTGGTCCGAAAACGCCGTTCACGACTTTGCCGTCGGATTCGCAGCGGCAGGCCCCAACGTTTTTTCCGTCTGTCAATCCCAAAACAGCCTAGGAGATTCTGGAACAATCGACTCCTGGGCGGCTGGGGCACTGTTTGAAAATGTTCATATCGATGGGGGTGATCTTTCGCTTCGCAACCTCGGATACCGCAAACAGTGTGCCGGCTGGAGCGGCGTCAATAGCGTCCTTTGGAACAGCTCTGCGGGTGTCATCCATTGCTTCCGACCACCGCAGGGAAACAATTATGCGGTCGGGACCAATGGTGAATACGACGGCGACGGTATCTGGTGGGCCACCGACGACGGCTCACCCATACGCAGCCTATATTACACTCAGTTAGCTCAGCGAGTCGGTGAACAAGTCGCTCACAGAGCACGTCTTTTGACGTTTCTTCCCGAAGGTTCCAGACGCAGTACACCCCAGGAAGCGTCCGAACTCGTCAGTCAGACCCGTCGGTCTCAGCAAACCGTCAGCAATCTCATCGATCAATCGATTGCGTCAGATCCGTTGCCCATAGATGATCCCGGCAATCTGATCCGCGCCGAAGCCGTCGTCGCTCCTCTGAGTGAACGAGTTCAAAAAACTCTTTCAATAAAAAACGGGTGGTTGGTTGCAGGTCAGCAGATCGTAAGTGGTTCCGTGACCGGTGTTCCCTGGTGGAACATGCGTGTCCGTCCGCCCCATGTCAGCAAGCAGCCAGCTTTGACCCGATTCGTTCCCGGAAAAACAGGAAACGGCTTTACCGATGATTTACAACAGGTCGCTGAATCCATGTCTCGGTCGGGTATTGCTGGAATTGTCCAGCATCCTCCGTTGTGGTATGAACGAAGACGCGATGATCACCAACGCGTTCGTCGTTCCGATGCCGAAGTCGTTGCACCATTTTATGAATGGCCGTTCGCACGATCCGGGCAAGGTAAAGCCTATGACGGACTCAGCAAATGGGATCTAACCAAACCTAATCCATACTACTACCTACGTTTGCGTGAGTTTGCAGGTCTGGCATCACAAAAAGGCCTGATCCTCTTCAACGAACATTACATGCAGCACAGCATTCTAGAAGCTGGCGCCCATTACACCGATTTTCCCTGGCGTCCGGCCAATAACGTCAATGACACAGGTCTGCCAGAACCCATCGCGTACGCGGGAGATAAACTCATTTATATCGGGGAAACTTTCTACGATGTGGATAACAACCCCAGACTACGCGACTTGCACCGAAATTACATTCGGACCCAACTGGACGAACTAAAGGACTGCTCGAACGTCGTACACCTGACCGGCGAGGAGTACACCGGTTCGCTACGATTCGTGCAGTTTTGGGTCGATGTGATCCATGAATGGGAACAGGAAACTGGGCGGGATGTGAAAGTCGGTTTATATGCTCCTAAAGATGTCACTGACGCGATTCTGGAAGACCCCCAGCGGTCTGGGGTGATCGATCTGATTTTCAGCCGGTTCAACTCAAGTGATGCGGGTTTCTGGTATTACGGAGACAACCTGTACGCCCCACCGGGCGGCAAAAACCTAGCCCCTCGACAATGGCAAAGGCAACTGAATCCCGGTAACGCTAGCACTTCGGATGTGGTCCGAATGATCCGAGAATACAAAAAACGCTATCCGGACAAAGCCTTTGTTTATCTCGGAAATGATCTGAAGGAAGGGAATTGGCAAATCCTCCTAGCCGGTGGGTCGATTCCTCAACTGAAATTAGACCCCGAACTGGCAAAATCAATCGCCCGAATGTCTCCGGTTTCTGAAGACATGTTAGCCGACGGAACATCTTCTTATTTGATGTATGTTCGCGATCAGACCACTCCCCTGATGACGGATTCATCTAAACAATATCGTCGTCGATACATCGATCCGAAGACGGGTCAGTGGATCAGCAGTGAGCGTCCTGAACCGCCTTATGTTTTGTGGATGGAGGAAGCTCCGTGAGTATCACTGACACCAGCTCAAGCCCGTATGTCAGACTGCGAAGCCTGCCTTGGCAGGACTCTCGATGGACCGGAGGATTCTGGGGTCGATACATGCAGCTGTGTCATCAGAAGATGGTTCCTTTGATGAAGAGGCACATGTGTGAGATCGAGCGGGTCAAGTTTGCAGGCAATTTCGAAGTCGCTGCCGGATTGATCGAAGGCCGCCATCGAGGTCCTCGTTGGAACGATGGAGATTTCTACAAATGGCTTGAAGGAGCTACCGCGATCGCAGGTATCTACGAGGACAGATCACTGGTTCAGGAAATCGAGTCTTTGGCACGGCTCATTGCTGCGGCTCAGCGCGAAGATGGTTATATCCATACGGATATTCAAATCCGACAGAAAGCCGGTGAACAGGTTACGGAGTTCGAAAATCCCATGGATTTTGAGATGTACAACATGGGGCATTTAATGACCCTGGCGGTGGTGCACCGAAGGGCAAGCGGGAGCGACAGTTTGATGAAAATTGCGGTCCGGGCTGCGGATTTTCTGGATCGGATGTTTGCTCATCCTAAGCCTCATCAAGCCAGGCACGGTATTTGCCCTTCTCATTTGATGGGGTTGATTGAGTTGTACCGCGAAACTCGAAACATCCGGTACCGCGATTTGGCCTCCCGACTGTTGGAGATGAGAAATCTGGTTGAAAAAGGGGACGACGACAATCAGGACCGTATTCCGTTTCGTGAACACACCACCGCACACGGACACGCGGTGCGTGCGACCTATCTTTATGCCGGAATGGCTGATATTTATGCCGAAACCGGAGATGAGTCTTTGCTCGAACCGCTGCTGGCTGTCTGGCAGGATCTGGTTTCACGAAAGCTGTATCTGACAGGCGGATGCGGTGCACTTTTTGATGGTGCTTCGCCAGACGGGAGTGCGGATCAGTTAAACATTACACGGGTTCATCAAGCGTTCGGACGTAGTTACCAATTGCCTCAATCCACAGCACACAACGAAACCTGTGCCGCGATCGGAAACCTGCTGTGGAATTGGAGAATGCTTCAGATCACGGCTGATCCTCGTTATGCCGACATCATTGAACTGACCCTTTACAACAGTGTTCTTGCCGGCGTGAGCCTGGACGGGTCGAGTTACACGTATACCAACACGCTTCGCAAGCTCGATCCCATGCCTGTATCACTTCGGTGGAGCACGGATCGCCAGAAATCGATCAGTTGTTTCTGCTGTCCGCCTAATGTCGTCCGAACCGTTGCTGAATCTTCCCATTACGCCTATCTATGTTCAGAACAGGCGGTCTATTTGATTCTGTATGGGACCAATCAAGCCCGTTTCCAGTTTCAGGACCAACCCGTCACTATCCGTCAGGAATCGGACTATCCTTGGGAAGGACAGATCCGTCTGAAAATTGATTGCTCGTGTCCGGTCCGGTTTTCGGTCGTGCTGAGAATACCGGGGTGGTGCAATCAAGCCTCCGTCAGCATAAACGGACGAAGAGAACCCGTTGAATGCCAATCAGGAACTTTTGTAGCGCTGGACCGGGAGTGGAAATCAGGTGACCAGATCAAGCTGAGCTTATCTATGCCACCGATTCTTATTGAAGCTCATCCGTATGTTGAAGAAGCGCGTCATCAGGCTGCCTTGCGGCGTGGACCGATTGTGTACTGTCTTGAAAGCTGCGACTTACCCGAAAATGTCGGATTCAATGATGTTTTTATCAATGCAAGACAACCGTTGATGGTTGGAACTCCGGATGCTTCACTCTTAGGCGCTCGACCGATTGAAACCGTTGGTTGGGCCTGTGAGACGATCCCTTGGCAAAAGGACGGTCTTTATAGGCCTTTGAATCCGAGTACGCCAAATCCCGTCCGTCTGCGTTTTGTTCCCTATTTTGCATGGGGAAACCGCCGTCCCGGTGAAATGAGTGTTTGGATACCGGTCTTATTCTGAAGTACCCCGAAACGTTCCTGGTAGAGGTGATGTCATGTTATCGAAGTTATCAAAACTTGTCTTTGGAGGGACTTTGATGCTTGCCGGTCTGGTGTATGCAGAGTCCGCACGTCGGGAATTAAGAATTTACTTTGATCGACCGGCCAATATCTGGGAAGAAGCACTCCCGTTGGGCAACGGACGCATGGGCGCGATGGTTTTCGGCGGTCAGCGGACTATCCAAAAAATTGAACAACCGGGACAACCTGAACAACAGGTCGAATCCATCAACTATGCGGTTGAACGAATCCAGTTCAACGAGGAAACTCTCTGGACCGGAAAGCCACACGATTATGTCAGACCCGGTGCCCTTGAAGCATTACCCCAAATCCGACAACTGATTTTTGAAGGAAAACAGGAAGAAGCTGCTGACCTTGTCCGGGCTCGGTTTCTAAGCAACCCTGTTCGTCAAAAAGCCTACCAACCTTTTGGCGACCTGCGGTTCAGTTTCCCCGGGCACGAAAACGTTTCCAACTATCGACGAGAACTCGATTTAGATACTGCTATCGCGACGGTCACTTATCAGATCGATGGAGTCACCTACACCCGTGAGACACTGGCTTCCCATCCTGCCGGTGCGGTTTTCGCCAGGTTCACGGCTTCTGAACCCGGGAAAGTTTCCTTCAAATTAAAAATCGATTCGCCTCATGAACGCAGCCAGTCCCGACGAGTGGACGAACAAACACTGGCACTGTTCGGTCAGGTGACCGATAACGCCAAAGAACCCATTCCCCCTGAAGAAGGAATGAAGTTTGAAGCTCGCGTTCGAGTAAACACCCAAGGCGGATCCGTCTCTGTCACGGATACAGACCTTACCGTTGAAAACGCTGATTCTGCGGTGTTGATCCTTGTCGCACATACCAACTACGTCAATTTTCAGGATACCAGTGCTGATCCGACAGCACGCTGCGCCGAACAACTTCAAAAAATATCCGAACTGTCGTTCGAACAGGTCAAATCGGATCACATCAAGGATCATCAGCAACTGTTCCGAAGAGTGCGAGTTGATTTTGGTGAGTCCGATCTGGCCAAACTACCGACCAATCAGCGTTTAGACCGCATTTCGAACGCAGTCAAAGCCTGGGAACGTGCCACACAGCAGCAATCCTCTCCTCTGCCGGATGCTGCTCAGGGATTGCGCGACGATCCCTCTTTTGCGGCACTTTATTTTCAGATGGGTCGATACATGCTGATTGCCTGCAGCCGACCGGGCGACGAACCTGCTAATCTTCAGGGCGTCTGGAATGAACTGCGTAACCCGCCTTGGGAAAGCAAGTTCACCACCAATATCAACTTCGAAATGAACTACTGGCCAGCAGAAGTGACCAATCTTGCCGAACTGCATGAACCGATGTTTGACATGACCGAAGATCTGATGGTCTCCGGCGCGAGAACCGCCAAGGAACAATACGGAATTCATCGAGGATGGGTTCTCCATCACAACACCGATCAATGGCGTGGAACGGCTCCGATCAACAACATCGACGGAATGTGGCCCACAGGAGCTGCTTGGTTGTCTTATCACATGTGGGAGCATTATTTATTCGGAGGAGACCGTGAGTTTTTGGCAAAACGGGCCTATCCTGCCCTCAAAGGTGCGAGTGAGTTCTTTGTCGATTTCCTGATCGAAGACCCAAAATCCGGATATCTGGTGACGAACCCGTCGCATTCTCCCGAACAGGGACCTTTAAACGCAGGACCTGCAATGGACATGCAGCTGATCCGCGCCAACTTTGATGCAACCATCGAAGCTTCCGAAATCCTCGGAATCGATGAAGACTGGCGTGAAACACTTCGTCGAACCCGTGACCGACTCGTCCCTGATCAGATCGGAAAACATGGACAATTACAGGAATGGCAAGATGACGTGGATGTACCCAATAACAACCACCGTCACATGTCGCCTTTGTGGGGATTGTATCCCGGTGCGCAGTTTACTCCGGACGATCCGCGAGTTTTCAATGCCGCCAAGGTTCTTTTGCAGTGGCGTGGAGACGGATCAACCGGATGGAGCTATGCCTGGCGGATTCCGCTTTGGGCAAGAGTGTATGACGGTAATTTCGCGATTCGTCAGCTTTACCTTCAACTTTCCAAACGCACATTCCCGAACTTGTTCGATAAATGCGGCCCGTTCCAGGTAGATGGTAATTTCGGCGCAACCGGTGGTCTTCCTGAATTATGGGTGCAAAGTCATCAGCGGATCCCCGGAACGCGAACACCGATCATTCATCTGCTACCTGCATTGCCTGACATTTGGCCTGCGGGTGAAGTCACCGGTTTGCGTGCTCGAGGCGGGTTCGAAGTGGACCTGAAATGGGAACAATCCAAGCTGGTTTCTGCCCGGATTCAATCGAAATTGGGTGGACCGGTCCGAATCCGCCTGGGCGATCAAACCGTGGACGTTAATACCCAACAAGGGGAAAGTTATATTGTTCATTCAGATCTTTCGATCGTTCGCCAGGAATAATTGTTTCCGGATTTACTCTGGTATATCCCGATGAGGTCATAAAACATGGACAATGGTGATCCGATCGAGGTTGTGGGGCCTGAACAGTCTCTTTTAATACCGGAATTATCCGACGGCGGACTTCCCCCCGTGGTCGGCGTGAAAAGCTATCAGGTCTTCCGTGCTTCCCGAGATGCTCCTGAACTAAGTGACGATCGCGGATGGACTTATCACCATCACGTGGATCTTGCCGTTTGGCGCGGAAAGTTGTATGTCGGTTGGAACTCTTGTGAGAAGGATGAAGACGTCTGGCCATCCCGCGAGTTATTGAGTACTTCATCCGATGGTATTGAATGGGAAAGACCGCGTGAGATGTTTCCACAGGGCATCTCCACGCCGCTTCGGATGTATTTTTATCGTGCTCGCAATGACGTGATGCTGATAATCGCGGGGCTTCGTCTCGACACAACCAAAACCTGCGAGGATCGCAAAGCTGGTTTGGTGGTCCGCCGGGTTTATGACGATCATACACTCGGTCCGGTGTTTGTCTTACAGAACCCCGGAGAAGTGACGACTGATTTGCCGACCTATCAGACTTCCGGAGACCCCTCTTTCAAACTGGCCTGTCAAGAATTACTCGCTGACACGGTTTACCTTGAACAGCAGGACCGTGGAAGGTTGCTCGGGAACCGGGCCATGAAATGGCATGTTCCGGAGAATGCGGGTAAATGGGTGTTCGGAAAAGCGTTTTCATTTTTTACTCGTCCTGATGGAGCTATCGTCGGAATCTGCAAAATGGGACACACCGTGATCTCCCACGACGGGGGTAAAACATGGTCTGCACCGGTGGTTCCATCTACGTTGATTACCGGAAAAGCCAAAGTCTGGACCCAGAAAACATCCGACGGACGTTATGCGCTGGTTTATAACCCATCCGTCCGGCAACGTTGGCCTTTAGTCATTGTGACGGGAACGGACGGGATCCGGTTCCAAAATATGCGCACTGTACAAGGTGAACTCCCGATCCAACGATACGAAGGTGACGATCGTAGTATCGGTCCTCAGTATACTCGCGGGGTTTCGATCTGGTCTGATGACAAGTCACGTTCAGACTCGGCGTTATGGTTGGTTTATTCCATGAGTAAAGAGGATATCTGGGTCAGCCGGATACCTGTCCCCGTTGAACCGGATGAAACTTGCAATCAAATTGATGAGAATCTATCGACTGTTCATTCCCTGGATCGGTGGAATGTTTATAAACCCCGTTGGAATCATCTCAATCACCATTCAGAGGGTTTGCAGATTGTCCACCAAGACCCTTACGACTATGTCGCTTTAACTCGATGCTTCAAACCTACCCGAGGAATCCGGGCCATGGTCGATCTAGAAGGGGAAAATCTTTCCCAGCTCTGCATCGAGCTGGTTTCTCATTTTGGTTCTAAGCGTTATCCCTTGTCCGAGATCCGTCGAGGAAAAAATTATGTAAAGACTTCTGAAAAAGTTTCACGATTGGTGATCCGAACGGGGCCTTACCGGAACGTCGGAGGAAAACATCCCGTCCCACGAGGTTCGGATCGCCCCATCTCGGCATCGAGTTTCATGATCAGCAAAGTCCAACTCCAACCTCTGTGAAAAATGGTTTTGAGCAGTTTTCTCACAAACGAAAACCCCCATCAATCCGATCGGAATGATGGGGGTTTTACATAGGATTGATATGGACGATCAGGACATCATCTTTCGAAGCACCGTCTGGAGAATACCACCGTTTCGATAATACTCCAGCTCGACGGGTGTATCGATTCGGCAGATGGTTTCGAATGTCTTGTTATCAGCCCTGACAACAACGGTCTGACCGGGTTTGAGGGTATTGTCGATTTCGATTTCATACACCTCATGCCCGGTCAGCCCCAGAGTCTTACGGGATTGGCCGGGTTTGAACACCAATGGTAAAACGCCCATACCGACCAGATTGCTTCGGTGGATACGCTCAAAACTCTCTGCAATGACTGCTTTAACTCCCAACAGGAAGGTTCCTTTAGCAGCCCAGTCCCGTGAACTGCCCATTCCATAATCTTTGCCAGCAATCACCAAAAGGGGAATACCTCGGGATTTGTATACTACGGATGCGTCATAAATCGGTTCGACCTGACCGGTTAGAAGATTGGTGGTCACACCTCCTTCGGTTCCCGGTGCCAACTCGTTCCGTAGTCGGATGTTGGCAAAGGTACCCCGAACCATGACCTGATCCGCTCCTCGACGAGCACCGTACTGATTGAACTCGGAAACGGGTACTCCATTTTCCAGAAGGTATCTACCGGCTGGAGAATCCTTCTTGATGTTCCCCGCGGGGGAAATGTGGTCGGTCGTAACACTGTCCCCCACCATCACCAGAACCCGGGCACCTTGAATCAGTTTGATCGATAAATCTTTGCTCGAGAGGTTCTCGAAGAAAGGCGGATTCTGGATATAGGTGCTTTTGGGGTTCCATTCAAACAATTCCCCGCCTTTGACGGGGATTTTGTTCCAGTCTTCGTTTTTTTCGCCGACCCCTGTGTATTGGTTGATGAACATGGACGGTTCGATGCTCGAAGCGATCACGTCATTCACTTCTTGCTGAGTCGGCCAGATGTCCTTGAGCATTACCGGATTACCTTGAGGGTCGGTTCCGATCGGGTCTTGCGTGAAATCAATGTCGATACTTCCGGCTAGTGCATAAGCAACTACCAAAGGTGGAGAGGCCAAGTAGTTGGCTTTGACATAAGGATTGACCCGTCCCTCAAAATTACGGTTTCCGGATAGAACGGATACCACCACGAGAGAATCCCGATCGATCGCACCGGCGATATGTTCGGGTAAAGGTCCGGAATTACCGATGCAAGTGGTGCAACCGTAACCGACCGTGTGAAAACCGAGTTTTTCTAGATATGGGGTCAAACCGGCCTTTTCGTAATAGTCCGTGACCACACGCGATCCAGGTGCCAAGGACGTTTTGACATGAGGTTTGACCGACAGACCTCTTTCAACCGCCTTTTTCGCTAACAACCCCGCAGCCACCATCACTGAAGGATTACTCGTGTTCGTGCAACTGGTAATCGCGGCAATGACGACATCGCCGTGAGATAAATCGATCCCTTGGGTTGTTTTCACCGTTTTGGAATGTGCAGGCGCATCAGGGAAGTTGGCTGCGTAACTTTCCCTCACTTTAGACAATTCAACCCGATCCTGTGGGCGTTTAGGACCAGCCAGGCTTGGTTCGACCGTGGACAGGTCCAGTTCAAGTGTATCTGTAAACACGGGCGTTACCGTGTCCTGACGCCAGATTCCTTGTTCTTTGGCGTATCGTTCTACCAGATCGATCAGACCGGTATCGCGTCCGGTCAATCGCAGATACGAAAGCGTTTGATCATCGATGGGGAAAAATCCGATCGTTGCACCATATTCCGGCGCCATGTTCGCAATCGTCGCCCGGTCGGCCAAGGACATCGATGCCAGGCCCGGACCGTAAAACTCCACGAACTTTTCCACAACACCTTTTTTTCGGAGCATTTCGGTGATCCGAAGGACCAGGTCGGTCGCGGTGGCTCCTTCTCGGAGACTTCCGGTCAACTTGAAACCGACGACTTCAGGCGTGACCAAATAAATGGGTTGACCGAGCATGCAAGCCTCGGCCTCAATCCCACCGACCCCCCAACCGACAACCCCCAGACCGTTAATCATCGTCGTATGAGAATCGGTCCCGACCAACGTATCCGGAAACGCCACTCCGTCCTTGACCCAGACCACTTTGGCTAGGTATTCGAGATTGACTTGGTGCACGATCCCTCGCCCCGGGGGAACGACCCCAAAGTTCTTGAACGCCCGCTGACCCCATTTTAAAAACTCATACCGTTCAATATTTCTTTGAAACTCGAGTTTTTGATTGTTGATTAGTGCAAAAGGATTGGCATATTCGTCAACTTGCACTGAATGATCGATGACCAGATCCACCGGGACCAGCGGGTTAATTTTCTGAGGATCTCCCCCATTTTTTTTCATCGCGTCCCGCATCGCTGCCAGGTCCACCACGCAAGGAACGCCCGTGAAATCCTGCAGAATGACTCGCGCCACTTTGAACGGAACTTCCTTATTCCCGACCGATTTGGCGTTATAATTCACCAGATTCTGCACGTCCGCGTCCGAAACCACAAAGTTGTCATGATTTCGAAGCGTACTTTCGAGCAAGATTTTGATGCTCACCGGTAAACGGGATAAATCGCCCAAGGCTTCAAGCCGGTAATAGGTTACATTGCCCGATTTTGTGGAAAGTGTTGATTTTGCACCGAATGCGTTGTCGTTGGCCATATCTTCGAGTCCTTAAATCCCAAGACCGATCTTAGACATTTATGCTCATGTCTCAAGCGTCTGATGACTCGATCCACCCCCCTGCTAGCACCACGTCCCCGTCATAGCAGACCACCGCTTGGCCGGGGGTGATTGCACTTTGGGGTTGATCGAATGTCACGCGGATCTCATCTACATCGGTCCAGGTGATCGTCGCATCCTGCGGGGTGTGGTTGTATCGAATCTTGGCTTGACATCGCATCGAACTGGAGAGGGTTAGGCGGTCGGAAAGAATGTTGATCTGTTTGGCCAGGAGGGATTTTTTCATCAGATCTTCTTTGTCACCCAGGACCACCCGGTTCTGGGCTGGATCGATTCCGACGACATAAATCGGGCGTCCAAACGCCACACCGACGCCTTTCCGCTGGCCTATCGTAAAGTGTTGGTATCCTTGATGTGTACCGACCACTTGGCCGGTGGTCGTTACCAGTTGTCCTTCTTTAAACGTATCGTGCGAACGGCGTTTGACCAATCCCGCATAATCCTGATCGGGAACAAAACAGATCTCCTGACTATCGGGTTTGTTAAATACCGGGAGTTTGAGTTCCTCCGCGATCTTGCGGACCTGATCCTTCTGGTATTCGCCAATGGGGAGTAAAAGGTGCTCCACGTGATTGCGTGGCATGCCAAAAAGCACGTAAGACTGGTCTTTTTTATGATCCAGACCCCTTAGTAGCGTTTTGCGTCTGGTCACCGGATCCTGGCCGACCCGGGCATAATGTCCCGAAGCCACGTAATCGGCTCCGACCGCCTGGGCGTATTTTGCCAACCGACCAAACTTCAGCCAGTCATTACAACGAACGCAGGGGTTCGGCGTTCTGCCCCGGTTGTATTCACTGACGAAGTAATCAATGACTCGACCGAAATCGTCCTGAAAGTTCAGAACATAAAAAGGAATGTCGAGCATTTGCGCAACACGACGCGCGTCAGTGGCATCTAGGACTGAACAACACCCTTGTTTATGTTTGGTGGCCGACGATGAGGGATCGATCCGGCACTGTTCCGATCCAGCTTCTACCCCTTCAGGGGTACCCAGACGCATAAAACAGCCGATGACTTCAAACCCCTGCTGTCTCAACAGCGCAGCGGCGACGGAGCTATCCACCCCACCACTCATCGCTACGACGACTTTTTTTCCGTATCCGATCACAACTGTATCATACGCCAAGGTATCGAGGAGACCTAATTTTCACACATTCATAAAAACCAATATGAGCCGGGTTTACGACGACTGTTTTGATTCGGTCATCCACAGAATGGTTGTGACGATCCGAGGGTAGTATTTGCTTCCTTTGGCAACACCATTGACGAACTGGTCGCTGCAAGCCCAATAGGCACTTTCTCCATCGGTCATCCATTTCACGTGTGCTGCGTCGGCGTTTTGGAGCAATTGTTTGACATCCGGGTCTGAATCGAGCCCCAGGACTTTTCGGCACACGTATTGAAAAATTGCGATTTTGCTCATCCAAGAGTTATCGCTGGTGCTCGACAAACGGATACCACCGTCGGGGAAAAGATTTCGCTTTTGGGGGTCTTTCAATAAGGCCAGGGTATGCTTTTTCAGGGTTTCATATAAGGGTTGGTAGGACGACACGTCTATTTTCCATTCAGCAGGGTATACCAGTCCTTCAATCGCGGGAAGGATACGTGAATGAAAGCCGGGATTATCGGATTCAAATACTGCAGGCAAGATACCTTCCGGTCTTGTTTGCGCAACAATACGGGTCATGCATCGCTTGGCTTGTTCTTTGGCCTTGTCCGCGGAGGGATGACCTATCCGCTTGAGCAACAACTCGAGACCGAGGTAAGTCGCCCAGCACTTCACCGCCATGTAAAGGTTGTTTCGGGTCTGAGCCAGTGAATGATCCAACGAATCATAAGTGGTAATTTCTGCTCCGGTCTGACAACGACTAGAATCATACATCACATATCCTGCCTCTCCTGAACGATTGATGAGAGATTCCAGACAGGCACGGATCGTCGATTCATTCTGCTCGGTCCAGTTGACGTCTCCGGTGTGTGCGACATAGCTTGCGGCACACAAGACCCAGTTACACAACTCTTCGCAGGTCATATAACTGAAGCACCCGACGAGATTGGGCAGTTCGTAAGAGGAATGTCCCTGCGGATGGAACTGATTATGAACACCCATATCGTGGCAGAAGCTGATGCCGCCGGGTTTCAGTTCAAAAGCATCCATCGGAAGAACTCTTCCCAAAACTCGCGGTCCGGCCATACTGTCCTGACCAGATTGTTGCGCGTATTCAACTTTTAACTTATCGTTTTTCGGTACTTTGATACAGTCGATATAACTGTAATGTCGTACGAACCGGTCCAGAAGGTTCCGGACCAGCCAGGGGTGTTGGCGCAATTCCCAGAATACCTGATCCACGGACAGATCCAGGGTGTTCATCATGCAGTATTCCCCTTCATTAACGATCCAGAACGGTTCTCCCCCCACATCCAGCAGTTGGGTACTACCGTGATACGAACGGGTCGAATGCGCTATGAGCCACTGTTGGTCCGGAGACAGCGAGGTACTTGCAAGCTCCTTGTCTAGTTCCTGAGCACGTTGTTTGAGGGTATTAAACTGTGTCAATGCTGTCTCAAGCACGTCTTCCAGAGAACCAAATACCCGGGTATACAGGTAACGCCCTTCGAGTCTGGTCGTCACTTTATGATCCAGATAAACACCCAAAGCCAGCTTGATAGTGGCCTTTTGACCGGGTGGGATCGTTACAAAAAGTCCGGGCGTGTTTCCTAGTCCGTGTCGTGGGTTTGGGTCACACAATGCGTCTTGGATGGCCCAACGCATGACCGTCTCGAGGTTCGTTGGTGAATCCGAAATGAGTTCCGCGCGGACGCCTAATTGTCCTCTCCAGGAAAAACCGCAGGCATCATCGGACAGTCTTGCGCCGGGATCGGGAAAATAAATCGCAAAGACACCCGTTTTAGGAGTTACACCCTGGGTATTGTCGATCATCAATTCCCCCACGATCGCGGGCATGATGGACCGACGAAACGCCTCTCCTGCCATTGATTCGGGGACCGGGAAAAAGGGGGAATAGAGGGTGAAACGGAAATCCCCCGTGTCCCACTCGTCTGTTGCCCACCCGTACCGACGAACGATTTGCTCGGGGGGATAAGCTATCAGGATCGATTTATCCTGTTGAGAGGATTTATTTTCTACGTCATACCTTTGTGCTTCGTCCGACGAAGCCCCCTCGTAAAAAGGCAGGCATTTTAATGGGGTTCTGGCGTCTCGATTCCCTTCTTTGACCCCGATGAATAAGTTCTGGTTACCGGGACAACCGATTTGCAGACCAAATCCCCCGCGGGAGCCAAATAGTCCGCAAGTAAAGCTGAAAAATGCTCCGAGTGGAGAATGCTGTGCGTTGTAACTGATGTTTCCCCGAAAAGAATCCAACGACGAATTGCTCATAAGATGTATATTAAGCGACAGTTATAAAATGTCATCTGCTGACTTACGCTAACGAACGAGCGTCTATGCCTCCCCGGCATGTGATTTCTAAGTTTCTCTATCCTGAAAAATTCCGATCAGACTGTCTGGTAGCCTGATAAGTCGTTTTTGGGGGCTATAGACACCCGTCATTATTTTTAAATCTTTATTTAAATAAATTTTAAATCATTTTTCTTTAAGTTTTGTCAAATCAGAACGTCTTAGAAAAGGGAAACAATTCGTTGCGTTTCCTTATTGGAGATGTTGTTGATGTTGTTGAAAATGCGCAGCCGGATTGGGCTTGAATCACTGGAAAATCGTCGTTTGTTCTCTTCTGCCGATCAAGGGGCTCCTGAACCTCATACACTTGCTTGCGGTTGTTCGGGTTGTTGTCGTCCTACGCAGGCCGGGTTAACGGCTTCATCCCTGTCGGCATCAGCATCTCGATTCGCTATTCGGATTAATTTCGGACCTCTTGAGACGGAACGAGTACGGGGGCACAAAACGGACTACGGCGCGCGTTATAGTCAGCGGGGTAATGGGTTGCGATACGGCTGGAATTACGATCACCGTGATCAGGCCGTTTATAACGACGGTCCAAAGTTCAATAACCTCCGTGCTGAAACGAACATTCGTATGCAGAGCAACAGCAGTTGGAGCATTAATGTTCCTAACGGTTGGTATGAGGTTCGGGTGCTCATGGGCGATCCAGATACCTTCACGGCCGATTATCGGTTGAGAGCCGAAGGTCAATGGGTTGTCAAAGGAACTCCGTTTTCACCTTCTCATCCTTTCGTCGAAGGTATGGCGCGTGTTCAGGTCACTGACGGACGTCTGACACTAAGTAGCGATTCACAAGCGGTGGGAAATCGACTCGCAGCCGTTGGAATTACTCGGGTTTCTGCTCCGGTCTCTCCCGTCCAAGGGACTCAAATCAACTGGTCGACCGCGTCGGTTCGCTCACCGCTGCACCGCGCCGAAGCTGGTTCAGTCCGTGTGGGGGACAAACTGTACATCTTTGGTGGATTCCGCTCACAGTATTATGAAGTCACCGGACGCGTCGATATCCTGGATCTGAACACTCACACCTGGACCAAAGGCAGACCTCTTCCTGGGGCACAAACTCATTTCGGCGCAACAACAGACGGACGATATATCTATCTAGCCGGTGGACAATATGGTCCGATGCTTTCGATCCATGGCACGGCTGAGGTCTGGCGATATGACACTCAAACCGATACATGGGCTTCGCTACCCTCCCTACCCGCAATCCGGTTCGGCGGACAACTGCAGTATCTCAACAGACGATTGCATTTCGTTGGTGGAAATGACGCATCCAGAGTCCGCGCACGTTCTGAACATTGGATTTTTGACTTTGCAAACCCCCAAAAAGGCTGGTATGCAGGGGCCTCTCTACCCATGGCTACTGATCATCATTCCTCGATCGTGCTTAAAAACAACCTGTATGTCCTCGGCGGAGAAGTCGAACATGGCACGAGCTATTTACCCAACGCAGGGTTTTATCGTTATGACGCAAATGCCAATCGATGGGTGACGCTGCCCAACATGCCCGTACCAACCAGTCATGTCGAAGCTGCTACATTGACCGACGGGGTACGAATTTTTGTTATTGCTGGTCAAACTCGCGCTCAGCAACTCACGAGCAATGTATACAGCTTTGACTTTAAACGAAACCGGTGGGTTCAGCACACTTCCATGCCCACCGCCCGCAAAGCCGGGATCGCGTGGATCATGGGTAATAAACTCTTTTATATGACCGGCGATGACGCCAAATATGGTGAACCACGATCGACTTATGTCGGAGTGATTGGCTGAAATACTCGGATGAATCTCTGATGAATTACTGAGGCTCGATATCCATTCCAATATCCAGTGCGGGCGCCGAATGGGTAATCGCCCCGACACTGATCCGATCAACCCCGGTCAGTGCGATCGATCTGACCGTCTCCAGCGTTACACCGCCCGACGCTTCAAGTAAAACACGCCCCTTTCCGGAACAGGCGTTACGCATTTCCACCGCTTGGATCATGGTAGGGCAATCCATGTTGTCCAGCAGAATGTAATCGATTCCCTCTACCTTCAGAACCTCTTTCAGTTGTTCCAAATTGTCCACTTCCACCTCAATTTTCTGCGAAGGTCTTTCGCTACGAGATTTCCTGACGATCTCCACGAGTGATTCCGCCAAATGATGTAACGAGAACTGAACCAGATGATTGTCTTTGATAAGAATCATGTCATACAGACCGTAGCGATGATTTTCACCTCCACCGACGGCAACGGCATATTTGTCCAGAGAGCGAAATCCGGGGAGCGTCTTGCGGGTATCAACGATCCGAGCTGAGGTGCCTTCGACACGTTTGACGAATCGATTAGTCAGGGTCGCGACCCCGGAAAGATGTTGTAGAAAGTTAAGAATCACCCGTTCGGCAGACAACAATGACCTCATCGGACCCCGAATCCGCAGCAAAGGTGTGATTTTCTGGTCACTGAATCGGCCTTCAATGATTTCCATGTGAAAACCGGGAATCATCTCAACCCTCAGCCTCTCGTCATAAATCCGACAGATGTGCTCCACCATCGGCAAACCGCAGACAATTCCCGGTTGCTGCTGCAAAAGTGTTGCGACTCCGATCAAAGATTCCGGAATGCAAAGATTTGACGTAGCATCTTCAAGCCTCGGACCCAAATCCTCAGCCCGGGCGAGCTGTATCAAAGGTAAATAGGTTTCAAGGTTTGGAAATTGGATCATTGACGTCTCCTTATTGCAAAGTATACACCAGCCAACTCCACTTTCGTCTGCGAATCCGTTAATCTCCTTTAAAACATGATGCCTGATTTATCCGATCCTGCCATTTTAAACGCCTTCATCTCGGCCGGGGCGATGGCGGTAGCTTGCGCGATCCTGAGTGTTTTCATCGTAGCGAGGAAATGGGCGTTTCTTGGAGAAGGGATTTCGCATTCCGGGTTTGGAGGGGCTGGAACCGCTTGGATGTTGGCTGTGGTACTTCCTCAGTGGTTCAACACACCCACTGCTCCTTATGTTTTGGTACTCATTTTCTGTTTCGCAGCGGCTATCGGTGTCGGATGGTTAAGCAACACCGGACGTGTCAGCAGTGATGCTGCGATCGGTATTTTCTTGGTCGCCTCTTTGGCATGGGGATTCATCGGTCAGCATATTTATACCGCCCACTACCATCGAAACCCTGTAGGATTTTCTAATCTGTTGTTCGGTCAAATGCAGGCCGTCAGTCTGCCGTATACTGTCGTGGCTGTTGCTGTTGCGTTATTTGTTGCCGGGCTATCCTACGCACTGGCAAAGGAACTGATGGCGTACTGTTTTGACCCATTGCTGGCTCGTACCAGCGGAGTACAAACCACCCTTATTCACTATCTGTTAATGGGGATGATGGCTTTGACGATCGTGATCGGGATTCGAATCGTCGGAAGCGTTCTGGTGACGGCGTTACTCGTCCTTCCAGCAGTCACAGCCAATATGTTTACCCAGCGTCTTCGGGACGTTTTTTTGATTTCTTTAGCGGTTGGACTCATCGGCGCGTGGACAGGGCTTTGGATTAGTGAACAGTTTCGGATGTTGCCGGCAGGTTCGTGTATCGTCCTGGTGATGGTACTGGAGTTTCTAATAGGAATGCTTTATTCCAAACTGAGAGGTTGAAGATGGCCTGGAAGGATCGGATCTTTTTTCAAACCTTCTGTTACTTTCATTACTTCCGAAACTTTGCGAATCTGATGCTTTTCCGAGATTTGATTTTTAAGATCACATGAGGAGAAAAAGAAAGGAATGCCCATGCGGGCAGTGATGCACCAACTGTTGACCGACGGAATCGCTCCTGAGCTGACAGCTGTAGACCGGCTTTTTGAGCGGGAACTTGAATCTGATTTGGCATGTGTAAATCAGTTGACCCGTTATGTTTCCCGATTTCGGGGAAAAATGCTTCGTCCGACACTTGTTCTGCTTTGTGGAAAGGCGACTGGCACGCTGACTCCTGCTCATATCACCGTTGCGACCGTGGTGGAAATGGTACATATGGCCACTTTGGTTCACGATGATGTTTTGGACGAAGCAGACATGCGTCGTCGGGGCGCTACCATCAACCATCTGAAAGGCAATGAAGCGGCTGTCATGCTCGGGGATTATCTGATTTCCCATTCGTATCATCTTTGTTCCAGCCTGAACGACCAGTTCGCTGCCAGAGTCATTTCCAAAACAACCAATCAAGTCTGCGAAGGTGAATTGCTTCAGTTGAGCAATCGAGATAATCTCGAACTCGATGAGGAGACTTATATCACCATCATCAGTAGAAAGACCGCTAGTCTGATTGCCGCTAGTTGTTATCTAGGCGCACGATTATCCGGTGCCGATGAGACCACCTGCCGAAAGCTGGAAAAGTTCGGACTCAGTCTGGGCATCGCGTTTCAGATTCAGGACGACATCCTCGATCTGATCGGCGACCCGAGTGAGGTGGGGAAAACGCTCGGTATCGATGTCGAAAAACGAAAACTCACTCTTCCCATCATTCATTTCCTCAGATCAGCTCCACCTGAGCATCAGGATCTGTGTCGTTCGTTACTTCAGGAAAATGGGGCTGCCGAGCGTATCCGTAACTTACTCATCCCCAGCGACTCGATTGCCTACGCAAAAGACCGGTCCAAACGACTCGTCGAACGGGCCAAACAGTGTATAGCGGATCTGCCAGATTCTGAATCCAAGCAGACCTTACTGATGATGGCAGAATATACGGTCACGCGCAATCAGTGACCTGCCGGCTCAGGCGTATTGGGTTTGCAGAAATGATCCAATTCCCGGTAATTTGGTGGGAAAAGTGGGGAATCGAGCTGGTCATGAAAAAAAAGGTAAAACAGGCTTCAGAAAGATATCATAATCGTGTCGCAAACCAGTACGATTCAATCTATGACGATCCTTACTGGGATTTCCACGATGAGCTGACGTGGCGGTCAATCAAACCCCATCTACCAAGAAATGCCAACGCACCCTGTGCAGACCTCGGCTGCGGAACGGGAAAATGGGGATTAAAACTTCTTAAAAGCGGTTATCCAACAACTTTTCTCGATCACTCAACCAGGATGATCGAGCAGACAAAAACAAAAATCGAATCCTTGGGACATCGGGCCCAAAAGGCGACCTGTATTGTGGGGGATATCGTCGACATGTCTCAACTACAAGGTGATACGTTCTGGCTCGTTACTGCAATGGGCGATCCGTTGTCTATCTGTTCCGATCCCGTTCGAGCCACAAGAGAGCTGTACCGAATTACCACATCCGGCGGGATTGTTATCGCTACAGCTGATAACAAACTTGCTGCGTTGGTATACTATATTGAACAAGGAAATCTTGACGTTCTGGAACAGTTCGTGCGTACATCGCGTACTCACTGGTTGACCGCCCGAGAAACAGAGCAGTTTGAGTTGACCACTTTCACGCCTCAGTCCCTGAGTCGGCTATTCGAAAACGCGGGATTTGAAGTGCTCGAGGTGATCGGAAAATCGATCCTCCCTATACGTCTTAACCGTAGAATCCTCGAATCGGATCGGGCGATCGAAAGGCTGTTAAAAATCGAACAACAACTGGCCAAAGATCCGACCGCTTGCGCTTGTGCCGGACATCTTCAGATAACTGCCCGAAAAAAATAATCCGTTTGACGAATACTATGACCGACGGGGCCTGGGACTATCTCAAAAGGAAAATCGTCCCACCATTCGGACAAAAGGTCCGTCATCCACTTGGAAAATTTTATCCGTGTCTCTCGCGTCATATCCGACACTGAATTCCTGTCGAAAGGCATACCCTCCTGCCACTAGCAGCTCAAAGTTATCCCGGACGTGCACCCGAATCCCCGCTTCCACAACTGCCTGCTCGAAGAAGATCCGGTCAATGTCATTTTCCACAATATCGCTACGCCAAGCATCTGTCCTTTCAGCCAAAGATGCGAATAATCCGACACCTTCAACCAAATCGTAACTCACCCGTGCCCCTACGAAATCCGGAAACGTGAAATTAATCTCAAGAAGCAACGGGTCGATAGGACGCCATCGACCGTAAGCAAATGGGAATCCTAAACTCAATTCGACACGTTCTTCCGGAAGCCTTCGGGTCCAGACCAGACCGGGCAGTGGCACGTCAGGCATGAACGTGCGATTTCCGTTGTAATCCAAAGCGATTCCCAGACTCGTGTTTTCATCAAGCTGCCGACCCAACATCAACGTTGCTGCACCAAAATAGGCGTTGGATTCACCAAACTCATTGGCTCCTGCCCAGCCCAGACCGACCACCAGACCCGCGACCCATCCATCAAACTCAGCAATACCCGTACCTAATCCGATCTGCAGGTCGGTGAAACTCTCCGGAAGAATGTCATTTTCGGTATCTACCGTCAGGTAATTCAGTTGAAAACCGAATCGAGGATCGGCTCGATTTTCGGGCATCACTCGAAACCGACCCGCAGCCGTGTAACGACTGATTTGGGTCTTGATCTCATCATCAAGCGGATCACTGAAATCTGTGTTGGAATCAAAGAAATAAGTAGCTTGTGCATACCCATCGATCGTTGATTCGCCGCGAAACGGGTTCAAAAGCAATTCGGGTCCGACCTGTGCCCGGACATCGGTACCCGACAATATACACCCGATCACAGCAGACCGAATCACCCATTGCATGAAATAAAACTCCTTTTTGATACGCACTGATCATATCCGGTTCACGGATGAGTAAAAGGTTTATCCGACGATTTAATGTTTAAATCATCTAGAAGCGAAGCTGCAGAGTAATCACAGAAAACTCGAGAAATTGTTCGGCTCAATACCGGAGACATGCCGGTATGAATCGGAGTTCGAAACTTCTTCGAGAGTGATCATTCACACCCGGTTTTGAGAATCACCCACTCAGGTTCAGCGGTCATTCGTATCAAAAGTGAATTGCCCGACCGTCGGCAATACCGGCTGCTTCCATGATAGCTTCGCTGAGTGTCGGGTGCGGGTGCATGGCTTCGATGATCTCGGCTTCGGTGGCTTCAAGTTTCTGGGCTACCACGAGTTCCGCAAGCATTTCGGTGACATTTTCACCGATCATATGTGCGCCAATCAGTTCGCCGTACTTGGCATCAAAGATGAGCTTGACGAATCCCTCGGTTTCACCGGCTGCCAGTGCTCGGCCAGAGGCCGAGAACGGAAACTTTCCAACTTTAATCTGCAATCCCTGCTCGCGGGCCTTTTTCTCGGACAACCCAAGGCTTGCGACCTGTGGGTGCGTATAAGTGCACCCGGGGATCATACGATAGTTGATCGTATGATCGCTGACTCCGAAGATCTTTTCGACCGCATAAACGGCTTCGTGATGGGCTACATGCGCCAACCAGGGTGGGCCTATGACATCGCCAGCAGCATAAATGCCTTCAACATTGGTTGCAAAGCCGTTGGGCTCAACCTTGATATGACCTTTTTCAATGGCTACGGGAGCATCCTTCTCGAAGAGCCCTTCGATATTACCCGTTACTCCGACCGCTAGAAGACATAGATCGGCTTCAACGATCTGCTCACCTTTGGGGGTCGCGACTTTAAGCTTTACTCCTTGTCCGGCCGTGTCAACCGATTCGGTTTTGGTCTTGGTCAGAACCTTGATTCCGCGTTTTGTGAAGGAACGTTCCAGCAGGATCGAGCAATCCTCATCTTCAATGGGCAATAGGTGGTCGAGCATTTCGATGATCGTTACTTCGGTACCCATCGCGTTATAAAAGTCCGCAAACTCACAACCAATGGCGCCTGCACCGATGATGGCAAGACGGGCGGGTTGTTGTTGTAAAGTCATCGCTTCACGCGAACTGATGATTTTTTTGCCGTCAAACTTAATGTTAGGAAGTTCCCTAGGACGAGCGCCGGTGCACACGAGGATGTACTGAGCCGTCAATTCTTTTTTCGTGTCCTTCTGTTCGATCCTGATCTTGTGAGGGGCTAGAACCTTGGCAAAACCAGTTTCGTGTTTTACGCCGTACTTGTTCAGGAGGTGGGCAATTCCTTTGGACAGTTTGTCGGCGATTCCGCGGGATCGTTCAATCGCTTTGGAGAAATCGACCTTCAGATTATCAAAAGATACACCCCCAATGAGCTGCATCCTGTCGGAGTTTGCGGACAAAGGCGCCGCTTTCCAAAAGTGCTTTGGTCGGAATACAGCCCCAATTGAGACAGGTTCCGCCCAGGTTTTCCTTTTCGACACAAAGGACCCGTTTCTTCAATTGTCCGGCACGGATGGCAGCAGCATAACCGGCAGGACCCACCCCCGATGACGATCAGGTCAAAGTTATAATGAACGGGCTTGGATCCAGTTGAATCCGGTGTACTTGCCTTAGGAACAGATTTATCCGAAGAAGCCGGTAAAGATTTCGAAGCCGATGAAGACGCAGGAGCGGTCGCCGACGAAACCTGGTTTGCGGGGGGAGGGTTTTCCCTGCGACATTTTGGCACGATCGGCATTCTGTCGGACCTGCTCGACACTTTCTCCGGATTTGGCAATCAGGGCAATCGGGCTTCCCACAGGCGCCTTTTGTCCTTCTTTGACCAGGATCACTGCCAGTGTCCCGGCTTCGAAGGACTCCATTTCCATCGTTGCTTTGTCAGTTTCGACTTCGGCTATGATTTCGTTGGCTTTGATCTTGTCGCCTTCTTTTTTCAACCACTTGATGATCGTGCCCTCGGTCATGGTGTCCGAAAGTTGGGGCATGGTGATTTCTGCTGGCATGATACTAAACCTTGAATGATATCCGGATAGCGGAAGAAATCAGAGACGCGATTTTTCTTTGCGCTCGGTTCATCACATCAACATCAATGCAGGGACTTCAAGAAAGTTCTTCAATGACGCCAGAAACTGAGCCGCCACCCCGCGCCATCGATCACACGGTGGTCGCAGCTGAGGGTTACAGTCATCATATTGCGGACAGTCACCTGACCGTCGCGGACGACGGCTTTATCTTCGCTGGCGCCAATTGCCAGGATACCAACTTCGGGCGGATTGACGATCGCACTAAACTCTCTGATGCCCATCAGCCCCCAGGTTGCTGACGGTAAACGTTGCTCCGCTCATTTCTTCTCGTTTGAGCTTTTGTGCTCTTGCGCGGTCAACCAGGTCTGCACTTCTTACACGGATCTCCTTGAATCCCATCTGATCGATGTTACGCAATACCGGCACGATCAATCCGTCCGGCAAGGCAACAGCCATTCCCAGGTTGACATCACCGTAGCGGGTGACCGTATTGGTTTTCTCATCGAAAGTGGCATTCAGCTGGGGTACAGCCTTCAAGGCACACGCAACCGCCTTGGCGATGATATCGCCTATCGAAATACGAATCCCCTCCTTCCTTTTCGTACATCTCCAGAAGCTTTTTGCGGAGTTCGACGGCAGCGGTCATGTCGATATCGATGGTCTCGTAGAAATGCGGGATATTCTGCTTGCTTTGCTGCAGGCGTGTTGCAATGGTCTGACGCATCTTGGTCAGCACGATCTTTTCGGTCTGACCCGAAGGGACCCTGGCCGGAAGGGGTGAAGCAGCCGATTTCCCTGAGACCGGCGACCTTTCCTTGGCTGCTAAAACATCGCGCCTGGATGATTCGACCACCCGGACCAGAACCCACGAACTGAAGTCAGATCTATACCTAGATCTCTGGCAATCCGTCTTGCCAACGGGGATGCTTTGACACGATTGCCCTGACCGTTGGGGGCAGGAGGCTGGATACTGTCAGCCACCTCGGCAGAGGCATGCGCCGACGCCTTGTGGGCGTCCTGAGAAGGCCCTTCGGCTTCACCGCCTTCGGCCCGTTCGATGATTTTATTTCCTACCGATTCTACGGACACAGTTTTCGTCGATACCGATGAAGCCTCCCGAGAAGCAGTTGTCTTTCCGGACTTTTGTCGAATGTCTTCTGGTTTTTCTCCCGACTTTGCCACAACCGCGATGGCGGCACCGACGGGCGCCTTTTCACCCTCTTTAACCAGGATGGCTGCCAGCGTTCCGCTTTCAAATGACTCCATTTCCATGGTCGCCTTGTCGGTTTCGACCTCAGCGATAATTTCCCCGGATTTGACCGGATCGCCCTCTTTTTTCAGCCATTTGACAAGTGTGCCTTCGGTCATGGTATCCGAAAGCTGAGGCATGGTGATTTCTGCTGGCATAGTTTCACTGGGTTGGTTGATATTAGGCATTTTCCCTTGGCACGAAACCGGGAAGCATCCTGTCTAATTCCGATACAATACTTCCTTGACACCTTCGATCACACGATCAACCGAGGGAATCATGGCTTCTTCCATGTAATGATTAAACGGAACCGGTATTTCGTCCGAAGCCAATCGTTCGATCGGGGCATCCAAATCATCAAAGCATCGCTTGTGAAGTCTTCCTAGAATCGCATCCCCGATCCCACAATAACCATAATCCTCATCGATGATCACACACCGGTGCGTCTTGGCAATCGATCGAGCCAGTGTATCAACGTCCAGAGGACGAAGCGTGCGAACGTCGATAACCTCCGGGTCGATTCCGTGAGAAACCAGTTCCTCAACCGCAGGACGGACACACCGGGAAAGAGGACGTCCATAGCTGATCAGCGTCACGTCCTTGCCTTCACGCTCCACTTTGGCTACCCCGATGGGCAGTGTGTATTCTTCGTCGGGCACTTCCCCTTTTTCGCCCAGCATTTTTTCTGATTCGAGGAAGATGACCGGATCATCACAACGGATCGCGCTTTTGAGAAGTCCCTTGGCTTCGTAGGGAGTTGATGGACTGACGACAATCAATCCGGGGAATACGGGCATATATGGTTTCAACTCGGTGCGAATGGGTAGCCCCTAGCTGGTGGGCAATCCCGTTACCCCCCGCGAAAAACGATGGGTACTTTAAACTGTCCACCAGACATGTACCGGATATTGGCAGCGTTGTTGACGATCTGATCAAGACAGACCAGGGTGAAGGACCAACTCATGAACTCGACAATCGGACGCAATCCAACCGACGCAGCCCCAATACCAAGTCCTGCAAAACCGGCTTCACTGATAGGCGTATCTAAAACACGCTTGGGACCGAACTTTTCGAGCATTCCCTTGGAAACCTTATAGGCCCCCTGGTACTGACCGACCTCCTCGCCCATGAGAAAAACGTTTTCGTCCCGGAGCATCTCCTCGGTCATGGCGGCTCGAAGGGCTTCGCGAAATTCGATAACTGGCATGGTTGATATTCCAAAAGGATCCGTTGTCTTGAAACCTGTTACGTCTCGTCCGATGCAACACTATTGGGGTTGATAGGGGTAACTTTCCGCCAGAATGTCATTAAACCGATCTTCCACAGGGGGGTGGGGGTCCTGATCGGCCTGTTCAGCAGCCCGGGCAATTTGTTCAGCAACCTCTTCCTGCATGGCTTCGTACTGTTCCTGATGTAGAAGCCCTTTTTTCATCAGACGATCGGCATAAAGTGTGATCGGGTCACGCTGTTTAGCGGCTTCCTGTTGCTCTTTGGTACGATATGTGGCCATCGAGTCGGACATGGAATGTCCTCGGAAACGGAAAGTGTTGGCCGAAATATAGGTCGGACCTTCACCTCGTCGTGCCCTTTCGACGGCGACAGAAACTTCCTGGATGAACACGTCCAGGTCATTTCCGTCTACATTCATGGTGGGCATGTTGTAGCCCAAACCCCGTTTGGCGAGATCTTTCTCAGCAGAATGGCGATGGACTTCAGTACCCATCGCCACGCCGTTGTTTTCAATCATGAAAATGACGGGAAGCTTCCAAAGCGATGCCAGATTAAGAGATTCGTTGTGAGTTCCCTGATTGACAGCCCCGTCCCCGAACAGACATACGGTGAATCCCCCCGTATTCTTATACTTTTGAGCAAATGCTAAACCGATTCCCAGAGGCAACTGACCCCCGACGATTCCGTGCCCCCCCATGTTTCCGACCGAGGCGTCAAAAAAGTGCATCGATCCGCCCTTCCCTTTGGAGCAACCGGTCACTTTTCCGAACAGCTCCGCAAAAGCTACCCGTGGATCCATTCCTAACGCCAATGAATGACCATGACACCGGTAACCGTTGATGAGATAGTCGCGTTTTTTATCAAACAAAGCAGCTAAACCGACGGAGATAGCTTCCTGCCCGCTGTACAGATGGCAGAACCCACCGATTTTCTGACCCGGTTTGGTGTATTCCTGGTAAGTACGTTCTTCAAAACGACGAATCAGCAGCATCATTCTTAATCGCTGCCGTGCTACGTGTCCTTCGTCTGACGATTCCCCCGCCGCCTCCGACTTGGCCGGTGCCGCTACGTCCGCAACTGTCATGGGTGTGTACTCCACTTTATTTTTCTCGGTCAGTTGACCGTCCGACTCAACACCGAGGTAACGGTTGCCCCGATTGAGTCATCCTATCGTAGAACAAAATCGACCGAGGTTCAAATCCTCTGCAGTTGATTTTGTTCTACAAAGTGGCGGTCAATTTTCTTTTCGAAAGTTGGGTAAACCTGCGCTGCCCGCATCGATCGAAGCGTCTGGGAGGCTTGAACCCACCAGGCGAATCATTTTCAAGGAAATCTTGATCCCGGTCCCGATCTTCCCGACATGATTTGACCCTTGTCTGGAAAACTTGGTGAGGTTCCGAAAATCAGAACTTTTAATCCTCTGTTAACCGGGAAACGAATATCTTTGACTAAATTTTACCTGCCGGAAATTATCGGTACAACGTTTGTATGGCTGACGCATCCCAACCCAACGGACGACGATTCGATCAGTTGGCGCATAAACCGGATGAGATCAACAAGTTTTGGCGCAACGCCAACTTCTTTTTCGACCGGGTGTATCAAACAATGGGCTTGGATCCGTTGTACCGGGCATATTTGTCATCTCCTAAACGAGTGTTGACCGTCAGTTGCCCGGTCAGGATGGATAACGGTTCGATCCAGGTCTTTACCGGATATCGTGTTCAGCACAACAATGCCCGTGGACCTTTTAAAGGGGGTCTAAGATTTGATACGGAAGTGGACCGTGATGAAGTGATGGCCTTGGCGATGCTTCAGACTTGGAAAAATGCGCTGGTTGAACTGCCCTATGGCGGCGCCAAGGGTGGCGTGGTGTGCGATGTTAAAAAGCTCTCTCTCAATGAAAAAGAAGCCCTGACCCGTCGTTATACCGCAGAGATCATGCCCGTGATCGGTCCGTTCGATGACATCCCTGCTCCGGATCTGGGAACGGATTCCCAAGTCATGGCCTGGATGCTGGACACCTACTCCATGATGACCGGCAGGCAGGCGTTGAGTGTTGTGACGGGAAAACCGGTCGCGCTAGGCGGATCGTGCGGTCGTGAAGAAGCCACCGGACGAGGGGTGATGTACGTCCTGAAACGGTTTATGGAAGTCACTCAACATCGTAGCCTGGAAGGAATGAAAATCGCCGTGCAGGGTTTCGGACAAGTTGGTTTTCATGCGTCAAGGTTACTGGACGAGCTGGGAGCGCAGGTCATAGCCATTTCTGACAAGTTCGGGGGTATTTTCAATGAAAACGGGATCGATATCGAATCGGCCGGTCAATACTACCGGGAAAATGGTCAGTTAACCGATTACCCAGAGGGGGACGCGATCTCGAACGAAGAACTGCTCACCTGTGAGTGTGATGTTCTGATCCCGGCAGCGAGAGAAAACACGATCGATTCGACCATCGCCCCTCATATACAAGCCAAAATCGTGGTCGAAGCCGCCAACGGACCGACCACCCCCGAAGCCGATCAAATCCTCTGCGAACAAGGGGTGACGGTTCTTCCGGATATCCTGGCCAACGCGGGAGGAGTTACGGTCAGTTATTTTGAATGGGTTCAGGGATTGGACAACTATTTCTGGGATCTGGACCGGGTCCGCGCCGAACTACAACGGGTCATGAATCGCGCGTTCGATACCGTCAACGCCAAAGCCGATGAATCCGACTGCGACTACCGAACGGCTGCCTATACCATCGCGGTCGGACGGGTCGCCGAAGCGGTTCGGCTCAAAGGTATTTTTCCCTGATTCCCACTTCATGAAATTGCAAAATCCCTATTGCCTGCCGGAATTATGGGTATTGATGCTTCAACCATTTGCCTTCTGATCGGTATCACAGGAATACATGACCGATCGTGACGATGCTATCACAACACCCGTCGATCGTTTGGATCAATCGGATTTGACCCGTCGATTCGTTCGTCCCGAACACCTGCACACCATCGTTAGACTTGTTTTGCTTGCAACAGTGGTGCTCGGACTGGTCATCAGCGGATTGTGGTTGAGGGATCAGGTATGGAACTGGACTTATCCGATCCGGTTTCAGTATGACGTGAATAACGGTTTTCGATGGGGAATTGAAGCGAACCGGTCGGGTTATTTCAGTTTGTACGAACGTATCGGTCCGGCCGAACAGGCACAAAGGCGTCTGGACTATGCGCCCTTACGCCTCGCGGTCATGACCGGTTGGGTTTATTCCAAAAAAAATAATGAGGACGGAACACTTCCGGAATCTCGCGAACCAACGTTAGCGTTCCATCGACCGGTCCTGACAATCAATTCGTTGATAGGCCTGGCAACGGCCATCGGAGCGTTTTTTGTTGCACGCGAGGTGGTTCGCTGGAGAAATGGTCCGAACCCGAACTGGTTCATCGGAACCGGGATCGGTTTGGTGGTTTCAGCGTTGGTCTGGTTGAATCCGCTGGTTTTGCTGAATGCTCATGCCTGGCCTCAATGGGACATCTGGCCGATGCCGTTTTTTTTCTTCGCGGTATATGCCTGTTTCAAACGATTCTGGTTAACGGCCGGTCTGCTTCTGGGCTTGGGAGCGACGCTTAAGGGTCAGCTTCTGATGGTCGCATGGGTATTCCCCGTTTATGCGCTGTTTTTGGGTGACTGGCGGGGTGCGATCCGATTGATCGGTGGAACTGCCGGGGGCATCGTTCTGGTCGGACTTCCCTGGATTTTGACTCGCCTCGACCCGGAACACCCTTCCACACGCGTATTTGACCTCTTCCAGAGAGAAATCAATTGGCTGGCAATTGTTTTTATGACGTCCCAGGTCCTGATTTTCGGTTTGGCATCGCGGGTCATTTTTAAACGTTATTCCTTATCGCTTCTGATGTTGGCGGTGGTATCGAGTGCGTGGCTGGGCATGAAATGGTTCGGAGGAACGGACTATTGGTTGCAGGCGGGATTCGGAGTAGGCACGTGGAATTACCCTGCGATGTATATGGGGACGACTTCGAATTTGCCAGCGTTGTTGACCACCTTTGGTTGGCAAAATCTTCACGAGCCTTTGTTTGAGGTTCACGGACACGTACTCACGATGCGAACTTTGTTGTTGGGTATTTTCACGGTCTTGTGTCTGATTTGTGCACTAGGATCAGCCGTCCGATACCGTCAGCGTGACCCACGGGTGGTGATCGGGCTTTGTCTACCTTGGCTGATTTTTTATGCCATCCCCGGACAGATCCATGAGCGTTACCTGTTGTATTTTTCAGCCTGCGTGCCGATGTTTCTTGTAGCAGGGTGGGGTTGGTTGGTTTTAGGCGGGATGTTCGTGATGCTGGGGTTTGCGTCCACCATTCATACCGCTTTGCTTTCGAACCGCATTCCCGTTTCGGACTGGTCTTCGATTCCGCCATTGCCTTGGGAGGTAGTCCCTGTTCAAGTATGGGGTTTTATTCGGTATCTGGTAGAACCGACACATCCCGGAATTGCCTGGGGGCTGCTAATGGGATTGGCTGTGGCGGTATGGGGATTGATCAGTAAACGACGCGTCAGGGAGATCTGATGGTGGAAACGTCTCTATCTGCCAGCCCTGAGCGAGTGTGGCGTAAAGTGATCGTTTGGATCGCGTTATTTGGGATTGCCGGGTTTGCGGTCCGCACGGGGATCGATTTTCGACATTGGTGGTTTCGAACCAGTATTCCTGTTCATTTTTCGGACATCGAACGCAACTGGTTGTGGGGTGCGTATACGTATTACAATATTCATGACAAGGGACGATCTTTTCTTGACACTTATGATGACGTGGGGATTCAGGACAGGAACAACCGATTATGGATCGATTACGCCCCTGCCAGACTAGCGGTGAACACGCTTTGGGTTGCATATAATCACCAAACCCTACCTTACCAGTGGATCAAACGTTGGAACACCACCAAAGACTTGGACGCGATCGACACGTTTTACAGTTTTTATCGATGGTTTAATACCACAATTGAACTGTTGGGCGTTATTGCTGCGTTTTTGTTGGTGCATCAGGTGGTGCGAAAGACCGGAGCAAGTCTGGAAAAATCGGTCGGTCTCGGGTTTTTAAGCGGATTGTTGCTGTGGTTCAACGTCGCGATGATCAATTCTGCCCATGGTTGGCCTAGTGGGGATATTTGGATCATTCCCCCGTTCCTGTGGTCGGTCTATTTTTGTCGGATCGATCGATGGTTTTTGGCCGGGATGGTGCTGGGAATTGGCGCGTTGTTCAAAGGTCAACAGTTGTTTGTGATGTCGGTCCTGATCCTTTGGCCTGTGTTTCAGGGACGATGGAAAGCGCCTTTGGAAATGCTCCTGGGTTTTATGACGGTTTTTGGTCTTGTTACGTCGGGATGGACGTTAACCTATATCGATGATTTCGGATTCAGGCATCTTCATTTCCCAGCAACCCTGACGTCCGGGGCACCACTGATTCTGGGGTTGTCCCTGTTCATTTTGAAATGGACACGTTGGAGCCCGAAGTTGGCACAAGTTTCTATTTTTCCGCTAGGGAAATGGGTATTCGGATTGATGGGGACGTTGTCGTTTGCATCCATGTGGGTGTTTGGAACCTGCTACGCGTGGTTTGATGCAAGTTATCTGTACGGGACGGACCATTGGCCGAAAATGATTGTGGGCGTGACGAGTAACCTGCCCGGATTGTTACAAAAACGGTACGGTTGGTCTGCAGATCAAGGCCCGTCCGTGGTCGTCTTTCAGATAGTCGGCTTAGAAATCACCTTAAGAGTCTTTTTGTTGATTATTCTAGGGTTTTTCTTTGTGCTCAGTGGTTGGGCTCTGGCTAGGCAAGATAAGAGAAATAGCACCCGGTTTCTCGTGGCGTTGGTGACACCCTGGTTAGCGTTTTTTATGCCATCCCTTGTCAGATTCATGAACGATATCTCCTGTTTGCTGCAGGAGTTGCGAGTATTTGTATCGGGCATTCGTTGGGGGACAGCTTTGCTGGGGGGGGGGGGGGGGGTTGTTCTGCACCGTTTTAACCACCTTGATGACTTGGCAGATCATGTTCCGGAGGGGGGATTTGAACTCATTAGACCGATTGTTACACGAATCGATCCCCTGGCTTTTTGACGGGGACGGCTTTGTCATACGGTTGAATCAGTTTATTCGAAACACGCACCCCGATATCGGCTGGGCTGTTTTGGTCGTTCTGGGCGTCTTTTCATATGTTATGCTGACTCCGTTGGCCCGACGTAATCGGGGCAAATTGTCGCAAGCCTCTGACAACCCCCGGGCGATTCACCGAACCCGGCGTATATTGGAGTCTCAAATATGAAACGCTTGCTTCCATATCTAATCGGTTTGTCTGTTGCCCTGTGGTTGGGAGGGTTGATTACGTTGTTTATTTCGCTGATTTCGATTTTTCGATACAACCGAGGAATCGGGGCCCAGGTCGGACCCATTCTGTTTTCACGATTCGAACCATATCAGATCGGTCTTGGGTTGATCGCAGTCGTACTAACGTTTGTCTGGCGAATGTACAGTTGTTCCCGCGCCAAAAAAATACTTTTGATCAGTCTGATCCTTGCAGTAACGTTGTCAACGGTTTCTTACACTTATCTAACCCCTCAGATCATGCATATGACCACCGGCCAAGTCATCGAATCGGGTGAACGATTTGCCCAACTGCACAAAACCAGCGAAAAACTTTACAACCTACTGGCTGTACTGGTATTGGTGGCATTTGTATCTTTTATTGCTGCGGTTCGAAGTGAATCGGCTTCTGGCCTGTTGATTTCTCAGTCGACGGGGAAATCCGATTGAAGATTTGCCATAACACTTCAGGTTCCAGGGTTTCTGCCCGTTGATTGGCATCCATCCCCATTTCCTTCAGAATCGTTTCAGAATCGTAGCCCACCATCTCAAGGGACTTGCGAAGCGTTTTGCGTCGGAATGAAAACAGTTTGTGAACGAACATCCCGAACTCACGGGCTCGGACGCCCAGCCGGTCATTCCGCTGCATCCTTACCAAAGCCGACTCGATTTTCGGCACAGGCCAAAATGCCCCCGGGGGAAGCACTCTCAACATTTCCACTTCTGACATCATCCGGGCCATGACCGTCAAAGGACCATAGGCATCCGTTCCGGACCGAGCCTTGAGCCGTTCTGCAACTTCTTTTTGAACAGTAAAGACCAACTCATGGACCCCTTCAATCAATAAATCAATCACCAGAGGTGAAGCAATATTATACGGTAGATTAGCGACCAATTTGACCGTTCGCTCTGGAAGAGTCCGGGCCTTGGCGATCTGCTCCCGGAGCATTGGATGAATCGCATGTTTCCCATCCAGAGCGTCACCCCGGATGATACTCAAACGATCGTTTTGCGCGAAATAATCGGTCAAATGGTCAGCCAAGTCCCGATCAATCTCGACAGCAACGACTCGTGCCCCCCGATCCAGCAGTTCTTCGGTCAGGGTTCCGGTCCCGGGTCCGACTTCAATGATCAGATCTTGTGGCGTAATCCGGGCGGTGTCGGCAATCAATCGGACCAGGTTCTGGTCGATCATGAAGTTCTGGCCGAACCGGTGTTTGGGCTGCAAACCTGCCGACGCCAGGTGCGCGCGGATCTGCTGCTTGGATTGTGCCATAAATCTTGGTTTGACAACAGCTTACTGCTGTGGAGCGGTGATATCCGATGGGACTTCCGACGGTCGGTTGGTCGTCGGTTCGGTTGCTGCATTTTTCATCGCTTCCTCGATCTGTTGTATCTGGATCCTTGCCGCATAGCCCTTTTGAGCCCGGTGTTGCATTAACACCAATACCTCATCCGGCGAACGGATATACCCGGCTTCTACATCCTTAGCGGTCTGATTAAATGCTTCGATCACCGCGTCCAGAATTTTGGTCTGATCGGCTAGTTGTTGGTCCGTCAGCTGCAGGAACGAAACCGTCAATTTTCCAGGTGTGCTGTCCGACTGCTTTTTCAAAGTAAAAGGCAAAGGCTGACCTTGGGTCGTGGTCAAGGCAGCTGTTTCACCGGAAATGCTAATCTGAAGCTGATCCACAGGTAAAAGTGGAAAAGCCCCTTGGAAAGCTGATTTATCCACGCCCCTCGTTTTTCCATACCTTCGGCACCGAACTTGGCTTTGGTGGTTTCGTAAAGCTCCCCGCTGGCGGTGGTCAGTCGTCCCATCAACACCAACGCCTTTTTCTGAGTGGGATTGGTGGTGGCGATCGAGTCGATCATATCCTGGACCCGCCCGTCCTCGACGGCTTTGTTGTATCGGTCTAAGGCGTCTTTTGACCGCGGCGAGGTCTGCGGGATTGGTTGTCGGGGCGGTCGTAGACGCAAGCCCTGTGTTCGAAGCCTGTTCCTGGGCAACAACCCCGGTACTCAAAAAGGCAGTCACGGCAAGTGTAAGAATCGTCTTCAAAGGGTCTCCTCTTGTTGTAAAAATGACAGCATCGCGAATTCGATTATGCGCGCCAAGCGGTCTTGACGGTAGAATCTTGCCATGAAATCTTATGAAGTCATCCGACAGGCGGGTCGAAGAACCGGGGTGTGAAAGCCGTTGCCGCTGCGCTGAAAGTGTCCGCAGCGTTGGTCTATAAATGGTGTGAACCTCCCGCAAATGACGATGATCCCGACCAAAGCGGGGCCAAAAACCCTCTTGACCGTGTTCGGGAAATGTATCAGATCACCAAAGACATCCGACTCATCCGGTATCTCTGTAATGAGGCCGGAGGGTTCTTTGTCACCAATCCCCCTATCGAAAAGCAAACCCACGACACCGACGCTAGTCTCTACCGTCAATCACGTACGCTAGTACGAGATTTTTCAGCCCTTCTCGACAGCGTCACGCAAAGCGTCGAAGACGATCATTCCGTCGATCCCGAAGAAGCCGATCAGATCCGCCAAAAATGGGAAGACCTCAAAGCGAATGTCGAAAGATTCGTTATCCTCTGCGAACAGGGTCATTTCCATCTGAGGGATTCTTCCCAAAAGCCGAAAACTTACCCATGATCACCCGACTTCTCCCTTGCAGTTACTTGAAGTATGTCATCCTGTTTGGCTTGCTGGCCGGGTTGTTTTCGACCAAGCAGGCGTCGGCATCCCCTTGGACGATCGAATTAACAAGACAAGCCGGATTTCTCCTGCGTTATGACCGAGCCATCGTTGGTCAGCGCTAATTATGTCGCGTGGGGACCCAACTGGAAGTACGCTCCGGTTCAGACCCGAATCGGATCGAAGTTAAACGACCGATGGAATATCCAAGGCCAGATCCCGGATTTTCGTACGCAAATCACCGGGACCATTCTGCAAACCGGTTCCCGACCTGACTTACGAATATAACTTTTTATCTGAACGTGATTTAAAGAACTATATTGGCGCGGGCATCCGGTTCGAAGTTCGTTTGGACCCCCAGATTTTTGGTCCTAAGGTTCCTAAACAGAACTGACCGATTCCGGTTGGTCTTGGACCCCCAAGCCCGGATCGACATTCCGCGTTTCATTAAGCCCGTCAACCATAAAACCCTTCTTTGAAAAGAATAGACCGTCCGAGATTCGCACGTTTTTCATCCCCGGCGATTCTTCAGCCGGTCAACACCGTGTCCACCATGCGTCTTGAGCTTCCGCGGGAACGGTACGAGTGGATGGGGCTTCCGAACGTTATGCTCAGGAATCCGGTTCGTCTTGGCGGAGCGGAACCCTTGACTGGTCGACCACACCCGTCGATTTATCCTACCTGAACCACAAACCCGCAGGTGCAAAGGGGGTTTGTCCGGGCCGAAAACGATCGGCTGGTTTTTGAGGACGGATCCGAAGCACGTTTCTGGGGCGCCAACGTCCAAGCCCGTGCCCTTTTTGATGCGTCCAACGAAATGATCGAGCAACAAGCCCGACGGATTGCCGGATTGGGCTTTAATCTCGTTCGAATTCATCACCACGATTCAGCCGACTGGTCGCCGAGCCTGTTCCTCTCCAACACGGACAACACCAGTGAATTGGATGCGAAAAACCTGGACCGAATTGACTATTGGGTCAAATGTCTGAAAGAAAACGGTGTATACATCTGGTTGGACTTACACGTCGGAAAGACCGTTTCGTCAAGGGGATCAGATCGAATCCTTTGATGAGCTAAAGCCTGGAAAGACCGGCAGGCAAGCCAAGGGTTTGAATTATGTCAACGCCTCGGTCACCCAACGGATGAAAGATTTTGCCCGGGCATACCTGACTCATACCAATTCTTATACTCAAACCCGATACATTGACGAACCAGCCGTGATGGGGATCCTCATCACCAACGAGAATGACATCACCCACACTTTGGAAATCTGTTCCTGCCTGACAAGGGTCTGTCAGTGCATCGACAATGGTATGAAACGCTACGAGACCGAATCGCCGGCGAATTGAACCTGGATAAATCTCAGGTATGGAAAACATGGGAACCGGGTCCTTCCAAAATCGTTTTGAACCGAATCGAATACGACTGGAACGTGGATTTTGTTAAATACCTCCGATCTATCGGTGTCAAAGTCCCGATCGCAACGACGAAACACCTGGGGAAATAATCCGCTTTTTTCCTTGCCTTCATTGATGGCCGGGGATGTGATTGATGTACACGCCTATGGGCAGGCCGAATCACTTTCGAGTAATCCGAAATATGACGACATGTCGTCTCACTGGATCGCAGCTGCACAGGTTGTGGGAAAACCTCTGGTGATTACCGAGTGGAATACCGAATACCCCCATCGAGATCGTTTTACACAACCATTGTTCATAGCTGCCCACGGTTGTTTTCAGGGTTGGGGACGCTCCGATGATTTACGGGTATCACCAAGCGCCGTTGGTCGTCCCTTCTCGGATCGACAAATGGGGAATCAGCAACGATCCTGCCATGGTTTCTCTGATGCCGGCGGCTGCGTTGATGTTTCGTCGACAGGATGTAAAACCGGCCGAGAAGACGGTCGTTTTCACCCCGGGCAACGCTTTGCTGTTTCAAGACATCAGTCCTTCCAATTCTCCTGCGTTACGGACACTTTCCGAACGACATCGACTGGTCATTGAATTACCCCAAACCCCCTATCTTCCCTGGATTCAGAACCAGACATCAGATTCGATTGTCTCCGATCCTTCTCAATTAGCCGACGGAATTGGTGAGAACTCGATTACATCGGATACCGGCGAACTCGTCCGAAACTGGTCTCAAGGCGTCTTTTCGATCAATTCCCCTCGCACTCAAGCCGTCATGGGATGGATCAAAGATCAGGAATATCGCTTTGAACGACGTCTCCATCCGAGTAAAAACCCCCAAAGCCACGGTTGTGGTCATTTCTTTGGATGATCAACCCCTCAATATTTCCAAGCGGATGCTTCTGACGGCCACCGCACGGGCGGAGATGAAAGGCAACCCCCCCAAGTGATGGCGGAGCTTGTCGAAGGAGTGGTTGAGTTTGATCAGCCAGTCCGTTACCAACCCTTGACTCCGCAAGGCATTCCTCGGACACCCCCCCTACCCGGACCTGTGCATCTTTCTCCCGAAGCCGGTACTCACTGGTACCTGATTACGCGAGATTGATCATCCGCTTGGGTTTTAAAGGGTGCAAGATCATCTCAGCACGGTTTCAGGGATACAACCCTTGCCGTTTCTTTCAATCAAGGCGACACTTCTGCCGTTCATGGAAAATGCCCTCAGGAATCGTCTGACGTTTGGTCCGATCATGCTGATCGGACTGTTCGGGTTATTGTGGTTGGATTATGCCGTTCAACAGTGGACGTTGGATCTGTTAAAAGTCAACGGAATCTCGTTGGGGATCGGCGGTGTAGGATTGCTCGTCCTGCTTTTGGGAATTTTGCCTCTAGCGACATATGAACTGGCTCAACTCTTTGCCGCAGAGAGAGTTCGACCGTATCGAGTGATCGCTTCGGCGGGATCCGGTTTATTGATTCTACACGCGTTCGCGACTCAGTTTCCCGAGTTTCGACCTTATTCCACCAGCGTACTAGCGTTTATCGTGGTATTCGTCATGCTCTTGGCAGCCTTGGTCCGGGCGATCGACCAAACAAACCCAGGAAGCAATTCAACATATGGCAGGAACCGTCCTAGCAACACTTTACCTAGGAGGGTTGGCATGGTTTTTGATGGCGATTCGGGTGAAAACCGCATTCAACCTTGACGGAACGATCAAGTTTCAAGGACGACCATGACCGTGCTGATGATCCTGCTGGTTGTCAAGTTTACGGATATCGGCGCATTTTTCGGCGGTCAAGCCATCGGTCGACATAAGCTGATCTACTGGTTAAGTCCGGGCAAAACCTGGGAAGGCCTGATCTGTGGTCTGATTACAGCCGGAATCATCGGAATGATTTGCGCTCCCCTGATTATCAACCTCAGCCTCGGAAAAGCGTTTATCTTCGGGGTCACCATCGGAGGAATCGGTCAACTAGGTGATTTACTCGAATCGATGATGAAACGCGACGCCGAAGTCAAGGATTCGGGCAAACTCATTCCCGGTTTCGGAGGGGTTCTGGACGTGATCGACTCTCCTCTTTTGGCTGCTCCCTTTGCCTACTTGGTGTTCGGATTATTGTAAGTTGTCGCAAAAACATACATTAAAAACGCAAATACGTATATACGCGATGATGTTCCTCGGCTACACTACAATATCTTTTGGTGGAGTCAGGCATGTCAAACCGGCAAGGATTTACACTGGTAGAGCTTTTGGTGGTAATCGGGGTTATTGGGATTCTAATCGCTCTGCTTCTACCAGCCTTGAGCAAAGCGCGGGAATCCGTCAAACAGATCAAATGCGCGTCAAATCTTCGTCAACTGTATCTCGCTTCATCCATGTATGCTGCTGAGTTTCAGGGGTTTATCCCCACTCGGGGTGAAAAGTTTGGTCTGCTTCAAATGATCCGGAACTGGAATGACTCGACGAACGGGGACAGAAATCCCCGGATTGCTGTACGCAGTACACCGATACATGGGGGTTAAAGTCTCGTCCGATGGGAATGTGGTCGGAGATAACATTTATATTTTGATGTGCCCCGTTCGAGTCATGCAAAACCGATGGGGTAACACCCGTATGTATGCTGAACCAGGAGTCAGTGGACATTCAAAAGACTATTTTTGGAAGTACGGTAATAGCTCTTATATCTTTCCAGCAGGATCCTCGTTCTTTTGGGCCACCGATGATCGGAAATGGAGCTTTGTTTATTTCGTCAACTTAGCAAAACTTTCACCTCAGATACCTTATTTGCTGGATAGCGTCATTTTCCCCGAGCCGGCTAGCAATCATAATCATTCTCAGCAAACCAATCATTGGGACGGACGATACAAGCGTCCTCGAGGGGGCAACGTCTGTTATGCCGATGGTAGTGTTCAGTGGCTCAATTTTGTCCAATCCGGAACCGGCTCTCTGGGTTGGGAGAAATATCCCAATAACGAGCCCATGGGACCTAAGGGACAGACGTTTACGATCAACAATTATGATTACGGTACATCCAGCCTATCCAACAACGGAAAGTTCTGGTGGCGACAAGTTCCGAGTGCTTCAAACGGGTTTTCAGCTTCCCGCGGAAAATTGGTCGGACCGTTCTATAAACCCTGATTAATCAACCTCCCGCGATCGCGGCCACAATACTTACTTCATCCCCCTCTTTTACCGGAGTATCCAGATTCTGCAGAAACCGGATATCTTCTTGATTGACATAGATATTGACGAACCGATTAAGCTGACCTGTTTGACCCTTGAAAAGACGTGTCTCAATCCCAGGGGCTTTGGATTTTAAATCCTCAAGCAGCTGACCCATCGTCGATCCACTCGCATCGATCACATCTTGTCCGTTTGTAAACGTGCGTAAAGGAGCGGGAATGCGTACTTTAACACTCATTATGATGTTCCTTAAAAACCATTAAACGTATTAAAAACTTAACTTCGCCGTTTCTTCCAAGTCCTTGGCTACTTTATTCATGTCGTTCTTACCGAACCGGATCCGTTTCGTTTTCCATTTAATTTTCCCATCTTTTTCCTCGATTTGATCGTAAACGACCGTTCCCTCTTGATCCGCGTAGTATCGGGCAAGTTGCACCATTCGATGAATCTCAGCTGGTTTAGCTCCAGCAGCCAGTCCCCGCAGATCAAGTGTGATCTGATTAATAAATCTCCGGGTATCATATCCCCGTTGAATCCTCTGCTCAGCGTCTGCAAATCCTGCACGAACTGTTTCAAAAGACTTGGGTAATTTGCTGTACAACTCATCTCGATAACCCCAGAACGGGGCTGCCAATCGGTCTTGAGCGGACAACCGACTCGACCACTCGGCATTGACCTGAGAAAAATTATCCTTGTTCACCTGACGGAGAAGCATTTGCATTTCTCGATCATTTCCCACACCAGGACGGACAGGTGCGGCAACAGAAGACTGGTACACCTGAAGTGCGATCGGCGCAGCCTGCTCACTGAAAACGGTTTTTTGTAAAGAAAGCAACTGCCATTTGATATAGGCATCGACAACCGGATTGCGATCCAATCGTCTTTTTAACAAAGCCAAGAGATCCTTCTCAGAAATGGTGTCGGTGCTATTAGAAAAATAGTTCGACTTTTCTCGAATCGAAGTATCACCCCGAGGGTCTCGGATAATTGCTTCAATCTCGGTTTTGAGCGTATCAATGGCGGTTTTGACAAACTCAGGTGGTTCCGAAGATTTTTCTGAATTTGTTGCAGAACTCTGTGCAGACGCCACGCAACAGACGATAAGCCCCAAGGCTCCGGGGAAAATGATGTTGTATGTCAGGCGATTCATCTCACATCTCCGGTCATCTGAATTGTAGCGGTCAAACCTCCGCAAGTGCACCGCTATGCGATTTTTGCGTACATACCTCAGTCTCCGCCATTAATCGATCAAACTCGTCGAGACGTGCGTGAATCACCTCCGGGTAAGGCAGATGATCCTGAACGACTTCGACTGTTTTTAACCCGTTGCCAGTAATGCAGACACAAATCGATTCGTCGCGTGGGATACGTCCGGATTCAATCAATTTGATCGCACAAGCCAGAGTCGTTCCCCCTGCCGGCTCGGTCCAGATTCCCTCGGTTTTGGCCAGTAATTTGATCGCTTCGACGATTTCACCATCCGTCGCACTTTCTCCCCATCCGTTCGAGTCTTTGATCGTGTGCCAGACGTAATATCCGTCTGCGGGGTTGCCGATCGCGATGCTTTTGGCGATGGTCTGGGGCTTTTGCGGTTCGATTAGATCTTGACCTGCATGGATGGCCTTGACGACCGGATTACACCCCGCCGCCTGCGCAGCGTACATCCGAGGGGCATTATCTTCGACAAGTCCCAGCTCGATCAGTTCCTGATACGCCTTATAGATTTTGGGGAGAATCGTCCCCCCCGCGACCGGTGATACCGTGTGCCGGGGTAGTTTCCATCCCAGCTGTTCGGCGATCTCAAACCCGAACGTCTTTGCACCTTCGGTGTAATACGGACGGAGGTTGACGTTCACAATCGCCCAGCCGTATTTGTCGGCAATTTCGGTACAAAGTCGGTTCACGTCGTCATAGTTGCCTTTGATCCGAACCATCCGAGGTCCAAAAATCAACGATCCCAGCACTTTTCCCTGCTCCAGATCGTGCGGAATCATGACATAACATTTAATCCCCGCGATAGCAGCGTGGGCCGCGGTCGAATTGGCCAAGTTACCTGTACTTGCACATCCAACGGTATCAAAACCGAACTCCACCGCCTTGCTGATGGCAACACTGACGACCCGTTCCTTGTAGCTGTATGTCGGGTAGTTACAGGAGTCATCCTTGATCCATAGTTCTTTACAACCCAGATACCTAGCCAGTCGATCGGCACGTCGTAACGGCGTCATTCCAGACTGGAATCCCGTCACCGGACGATCCACCGGCAACAAATCCCGATAACGCCACAGCGACAAAGGACCGGATTCGATCGACTCCCGCGTCACTTTGCCCCTCATCGTAGCATAGTCATATTCTACTTCATACGGACCGAAACACTGCTCACAGACGTGAACCGCGGTCGCGGCCGTCCGATGACCACATTCTTTACAACGTAAACCAAGCACGTATGACATAGTTTTCACAGCCGGCATCTTTTTCCCGAAACGACCCGGAAGTCGATGAGCTGTACTCCTATAAACCTGAAGCGAGAGCTGCTCTTATGCGCACCTCGTGTAAAAAAAAACTCTTCTTATCACAAGGACAAGAAGAGGCGTTTATTTCCGATCGTCTCGAAAATCTCCGTCTTCTTATCTTTCCCGGCTGACCGGGCGGGAATTAGCACCTGACCCCTTGTACTTTCAAGTCCCGGGCGGTTGCTGTGGCTTCATTGGGCCCAAACCCTCTGCCACTCTTGATAAGAAACTTTGCTTCTAAGAATAGACTCTGTTTTGTGAATGTCAACTTTGGCTTTCCGAACGAACTCACCCGCGTTACAGACCTGAAATGCCAGGTGAACATGAATGCTCACGCCTTAGCCAAGCGATAAAACTCTCTATCGACAGGCTATTGTGGTCTGTCGAATACGCCACATTCAGCGGTAACTCATTGTCCAATTCAGAGCGTCCAACCGAGAACCTTTATCCGACGCCCGGCCATTTAGAAGAAACGGTTTCAGAGCTTAGCGGAACGGGTTCATGACAACTTGCCGGATCCGTTTTGAACGGTTTGCGGATTTTTAGATCCAACTGCTGGAGCAAAGCCTTGTCTTCGTCATAAGACTGAGAAGGTACCGCCTTGGTGAGCATGATCTTGGCTTCGGAGCTGAAAATGGAGTTTGCACCAGCCAAAAAACACAATGCTTGATCCGACGGAGACATTTTGGCTCGTCCTGCACTGAGACGGACCACAGACCTCGGCATCACGATCCGGGTAGTAGCGATCATTCGTACCGTGTCAAAAACACTCACATCCGGGGCGTCAGCCAAAGGCGTACCTGGTACCTTGGCTAGGACATTGATCGGTACGCTTTCCGGATGAGGATTGAAAGATGAAAGGGTTTTCAGCATCGAAATTCGATCGTCTTCGGTTTCCCCTAAACCGATAATTCCCCCGGAACAGATCGTTACACGGGTTTTACGAACATTCGCGAGTGTTCTGAGACGATCCTGGTAGGTACGGGTGGTAATAATCTTATCGTAATATTCGTTGCTGGTATCCACATTGTGGTTGTAGGCATGAAGGCCAGCCTGCTCGAGTCGTTGCGCTTGATCTTCTGTCAGCATTCCTAGTGTGCAACAAACCTCGACCCCTAAGTCTGTCACCTGTCGAACCATGTCCAAGACACGATCGAACTGGTGATTATCCTTCACCTGTCGCCATGCTGCCCCGAGACAGACGCGGGTCACCCCGTTTTCTTTGGCCCGACGGGCGGTTTCTACGACCTCATCGACCGGCATCAGAGGCGTAACATCAATCTCGGTCTTATACCGGGCTGACTGAGAACAGTATTTGCAATCTTCGGGACACGCACCGGTTTTTATTGAAATGAGTTTGCAGACCTGTACTTCGGACGGGTCATGATAACGTCGATGTATCGTGGCCGCACGATGGATCAGATCCATGAACGGGGTTTCATAAATCTCTCGGATTTGGTCATGCGTCCAGTCGTATCTCAGATCATCATGCATCTTAAAACTCGTTTCAGAGATTCTGGCAATTCGTTCTAATTTCCGGCCAAACTTTGCACCAGCAAGGGCCTCACCTGATTGTTTTCCCAAACAAAAACCGCTACTCGACCCGTAAGATTATCGATCACGTACAGCAGTTCTCCGCCTTTGGTGGCGCGAGCAGTCACCAATTGGTAGTTTCGGTCTTTGACCGAAAAAGCGCCTTGAGCGGTTGGCTCAAATTTGGGCATAAGGTTAGCCACGAGTAACAAAGCCGCCACGACCACCAGGATCCCGATCGTATATGTTTTCTTGTCCATGTTCACTCCTCAAAGCTAAGGTCCGTGGGATTTATCGACGACGCCCTTCAAAAACATCCTGAAGACGAATCGGCGGCTGGGCAGCAAGGACAGAACGGTTTTCGTCTACCATCAGTGCGGATAATTCATTGGTCGCAGAATCCACAATCACCACGACACCCGAACGTGCCCCGGCAAAATCAACCGGAATCATCAAATAATCCCCCGGACGACCTCTTGCCTGAGCTTGAGCATAGTTCTCGGGCAGATACTTATAGATCACCCCTCCCAACAGGACTGCGTTGAGGACCACCAAAGCCCATATTGCAAACGTCTTCATAACCTATCCTCCAGAAAGCATCGCTAAAATATCGGACCAAAAAATCCTTTTCAAACAATTATCATCGAACTTTAATCCAGATGAGTGCGTCGTCCGGATTTGAACATGACACCGATTCCCAAGATCCCTAAACCTGCGAGAATGAACCAGGTTGTGGCGTTCCCACTGGCGTTTTCGATCATGATCCGTCCGACCTGATCGCCTTCGAGTAGATAACCCTCCACGCGGGCATCGGGTCGGTCCTGTGGATCTTCCTCTTGGGCATTCGACGATGGCGTCCACACGAGTAACCCGAGCATGAGCAGGCTGACAGTGAGTTTAGGGGATCCGAAGAGCATACCCCATCATAACCACGTTTCGATCGGACGGGCAAGTTGATGAAAATCTTCTCGAGAAAGACAGACGGTCCCCCATTTGGGGCTTCGACGCCGCATGTGATGGCGATACTGATTCAGATCAATCCCCATCAGTTGATACCATCGTTCCTTGAACTCAAACATACTCGCTTCGGGTAGCAAAGGCGGTTCGATCCAGTAGACGAACGCCAGTATTGCACAAAATCCTGTACCGAAAACCTCCTGCCACTGCACCAAGTCTTCAACGTCCTGTTGAGTGGTCCATGATTCATACCCACGGTGAACCGTCTGCGTCCGTGCTTTTCTGCCTTTGACATCCACCAAGAGATTGGGACCTTTGGAAGAATATACGACGAAATCAAAGCTTTTTAGACTCGCATCCGCGAACAGGGTCTTTTTGGCCTCATCGACGGCGACGTAGGGGATTTTTCGGCTCCGAAGGTACTCTTCGAATGCCGCTTCGTAATGAACCAGACGGTTTGCCACAGCGTCACGGTACCTTGACCCGGCTACGAATCAAGCCACCGGCAACGCCAACCTGACACGTCCGTCCTTGCTCCGTTTTTTTCTGAATCGCTTTTTCGTCGCACCCGCAACCAACGGTCGTCCCAACTTTTTCTCGGCGTATTCCCTTAATTGTTCTGCTGAAGTAAACAGATGCTCATAATCGTAGTCGCCACCGTGCCAGTCACAGTTGTCAGTATCATATCCACGACAAATCCTCGGACGTGTCAAATACGTTCCACACCGATTATCAGACATCAAATGCTTACAACGCGTGAAAATCCCGATGTACCATTGTCTTTTTTCCACAAATACGACAATGTTTTCGTGCATCAAGTACCACCGAATGTGATCGTAGTCCTTGACCGTTTTCGGGTTGTCAATCGGAAGCGCGATATATCGACAACATAACGCAGCGCACCGGTCACAGAGATTGGGATCGCTCATACTGTTTTCGACTCGCTAGTCGGCAAAAACATACCATATCTGAACAGAACATTTTTTCAGAAAGAATTTTGCCGATATTGTAGGAATCAGGGTCGGCTCGATCGCTCGGAAGGAGTTGACGCTGCTTCTCCCAGATGCATCAGTGGAAGAGGCGTGGGGCTTTTTCCGTCCAAAAAATATAGCTTGGCAGCCGGGTCTTTGCTGATCGCTTGAAGCGTCTTCAGCGCCTCGAGCTGAATATAGGCCGGGTTGCTAGCCACGGCCTCATTGATTTTCTGGATCTCGTACGCCTGGGCGTCAGCCAAGACTTTTTTCCTCTCAGCTTCCTGTTGCGCTGCTTCACGTTCGGCTTTGGCTTGGACGACCTGTTTCTGCGCTTCGATTTCCTGTCTTGCCAGTTCCGCCTTTTGGCGTTCGACTTCTTGTTCGGCCTGTTTTTTACGTTCGACGTTAGTCAGAATCGACTGCGGCAAGCGGATATCCCTTAACAATACGGCTTCGACAACTATTCCCTTAGGTTGGAGATATTCTCTTAACTCTGTGAAGATACGTGACTGGAGCTGCTGTTGGGTTTGATCGAGGAAAAAATCTTCCGCTCTTCGGATCGATTTGCCTTGTTCCCGCAACACCGAGCGAAGCTTAGGTAACAGGTGCACATTGATCGCCTGTTCGTCGGTCCCCGTTTCCATCAAAATCTTCGGAGCCATCGTTCCGTCAATCCGGTACTGAACACTCACATCGACGGCTGTGGTCAACTGGTCCTGGGTAGGAATTCCGACACCTTCTTCCTTTATAGTACGCTCTCGAATGTCATAATCCGTGAACCGAAGCAACGGATTGACCGGAAAATGCAAACCGGCTGTATAAGGCTTTTCTTGGACTTTTCCGAACAAAGTCCCAACGGACACGAAACCGGCTGGAACACTTTTGAAAAAACATCCTCCGACATTCACCAAAACGACGATCAAAACGGCTATTCCAAAAACTTTTGCGATTAGTGATGCCAAGGCTTGATTGGACGATGAAGTAGGCATTCCTCCATCGTAACCGGTTCTTTGCTTTTACGGTATAGTTGTCGTATCTTGAATCATACCATCATCCAACCCAATCATTTTGAGTGTGGGTTTACCCGGGGTCATCAGGAACGCACGGGCAATCCTGGATGGTCATCCGTTGTATACTTCATCGATAGATTTGTCTCGATCCATTAAGTCCTAGTCATCCAGCGGACAAATGGGTTAGAATCCCTTGATACCGAACGAGGCGGGAAAACCGTCGATCGCCTGATCAACGAATATGTTCACATTCCATCGCGTCTCAAGTAGTTATGATGAAAACACTCGTATTACAACAACCGGGCCAGCTAATCATTACCGATCGTCCTGTGTTAACGGAATTGCCCCGAGGTCATGCCTTGGTACAAGTGAAAAGGGTCGGTATTTGTGGAACCGATTGGCATGCCTATCGCGGAAAACAACCTTTTTTTTCTTATCCGCGCGTGCTCGGACACGAACTGGCGGTCGTGGTCGAGTCCGTCAACGACGACAATTCCGATATTAAAAGAGGGGATTTGTGTGCGGTCGAGCCTTATTTGAACTGTGGAACCTGCATTGCCTGTCGTCGTGGTAAAACCAACTGCTGTACTCATTTAAAAGTTTTGGGTGTACACACGGACGGGGGAATGACCGAAAAGATCGTTATTCCGACCCATAAGCTGCACCGTTCTAATCGGTTGAGTCCAGAGCAGCTAGCGTTGGTTGAAACCTTGGGGATTGGGTGTCATGCTGTAAGTCGGGCAAAGATCGAAGCGGGTGAAAATGTATTGATCATCGGGGCCGGACCGATCGGGCTTTCGGTCATCCCGTTCGTCCAGTCAGCCGGTGGAAGACCGATTGTCGCAGACCTTTCCAAGGATCGTCTGGATGCTGCCAGAACGTTAATGAAAGTCGAATCAACCCTCCTGGCCGGTCCGGATCTGATCGACCGGGTCAAAGAACAGACTGACCAGGATCTTCCTACTGTCGTCATCGACGCCACCGGACACCCTGGATCGATGCAATCGACTTTTGACCTGGTAGCGCCCGGAGGACGGATCGTGTTTGTGGGACTTTTTCAAGGCGACGTCACCTTCAATGATCCCAACTTTCATCGTCGCGAAACCACACTCCTGGCCAGCCGAAACGCACTGGGAAATGATTTCAAACGAATTATCGACCTGATCGAAACCGGACGGGTCGATACGACCCCCTGGATCACTCATCGGTGCTCCTTAGAGCAGTTCCCTCAGCGGATTAATGAATGGATAAAACCCGAATCCAAGGTTCTCAAAGCCATGATCGAAGTCTGACGCCGTAGTGCCATCATGGTCATGAGGGCACCTCCATGCCTGTAAAAAAAAGCGAGGGACGTCGAAACGTCCCTCGCTTGGGGTTATTGGGATGATGGATTGATGAGTGTCGTCGGTATGAGTGAAAGGGATTATTCTTTCACTTCGTACTCGGCGTCAATGACATCGTCATCCTTTTTGGATTTTGGTGGTCCGATCCGACTGGGCTTCCTGAGTCGTTGAAGCCCCTGCCGTGCCGGTACCGGCAGCGGTAGCGGCAGTCTTGTAGATCGCTTCACCGAGCTTCTGGCTGACGGTCGTCAATTGCTCGATTTTGCGTTTAATGATTTCACCATCATCGCCTTTGAGCGCGTCGCGGAGCTCGGAAATAGCACGTTCGATATCCGCCCGGACGCTGGCATCGACTTTGTCGCCATGTTCCTTCAGGCTTTTTTCGGACGAGTAGGCCAGCGCCTCGCCTTGGTTTTTGGCGTCGATGACTTCGCGACGTTTTCGGTCTTCGTCGGCATGAGCTTCGGCTTCGCGTTTCATGCGCTCGACTTCTTCCTTGCTCAGTCCCGCCGGAGTTCTGGATCGTGACTTTGGCTTCTTTGTTGGTGCTCTTGTCTTTAGCCGTCACGTGCAGAATCCCGTTAACGTCGATGTTGAAGCTCACCTCGATCTGCGGAACACCCCGGGGCGCCGGAGCGATACCTTCGAGATTGAACGTACCGAGCAGCCGGTTGTCTTTGGCTAGAGGACGTTCTCCTTGAAGCACATTGATCGTCACCGCGGTCTGGTTATCCGCAGCCGTGGAGAATACTTCCGACTTGCTGGTCGGAATCGTCGTATTTCGGGGGATCAGGGTTGTCATCACGCCACCGAGCGTTTCAACACCGAGGCTCAACGGGGTGGCGTCGAGGACCAGGATGTCTTTGACATCACCTTTGGCAATTGCGCCCTGAATCGCAGCACCGATGGCCACGACTTCATCGGGGTTGACGCTCTTATTGGGTTCCTTCCCGGCAAACAGTTCCTTGACCAGACGCTGGACCATTGGAACACGGGTCGATCCACCCACCAGAACGACCTCGTCGATTTTGCTGGCTTCGAGACCCGCATCCTTGAGTGCACTGAGCACGGGCTGACGGCATTTTTCGACCAGGTGCGAGATAAGTTGCTCAAACTTGGTCCGTGTGATCGTTTCCTGCAGGTGCTTAGGACCGGACTGATCTGCTGTGATGAACGGCAGATTAACCGTCGTTTCCATCGCACTGGAAAGCTCGATTTTGGCCTTTTCGGCTGCCTCCTTGAGACGCTGAAGCGCCATCGGATCCTTCCGGAGATCGATGCCTTCTTTTTTGCGGAACTCCTCAGCCAGATAGTTGATCAGTTCTCTTCATCGAAGTCATCACCCCCCAAGTGAGTGTCCCCGGCAATGGAAAGCACTTCGAACACCCCATCACCAACGTCCAGGACAGACACGTCGAAAGTTCCACCACCGAGGTCGAAGACAAGGATTTTTTCATTCTTTTTCTTGTCCAGACCATAAGCCAAAGCCGCCGCCGTCGGTTCGGGAAGCACCCGAAGGACTTTCAAGCCTGCAATTTCCCCAGCGTTTTTAGTCGCCTGACGCTGAGCGTCATTGAAATAGGCCGGTACGGTGATCACGGCTTCGGTGACGGATTCTCCGAGATAATCCTCTGCGGTTTTTTTCAGGTCCTGAAGGATAAATGCCGAGATCTGCTCCGGAGTGTATTCCTTACCACGAACTCGGACTTTGACATATTCATCCGGTCCACCGATGACTTCATAGGGAACCATCTTTTCCTCGGTCGCCACCTCTTTGTGGCGTCGTCCCATGAACCGTTTGATGGAGAAGATGGTGTTTTTGGGATTGGTCACCTGTTGGTGTTTGGCCGTTTGACCGACTAGAATTTCCCCTTTTTCAGTAAAAGCGACCACCGACGGGGTGATCCGAGAACCGGACCGATTGATCAGCACCTTGGGCTGATCCCCTTCCATCACGGCTACCACGCTGTTGGTCGTTCCAAGATCAATACCAATGATTTTTGCCATAGTTTCACTCCTTGTCCGCTTCACGCCAAGCGCACAAAGCGGGCAGATAGACCATACAACTCCGGTGCCAAACCAAAAGAAAATCCTAATTCTTTGATAATTATGGATTTATGAATATCCCGATGTACCCCCTTCGACTGTCAGACTGACAGTCTCGCAAGAGAATCTGTCAGACTGGCGTCAAGGGTCCGAATCGTTAGACCGTACATTAACACTGTCGAGACAGAATACTTGATCCGAACCGGACATTTCGTCCGATAAAGCCGATAGACTACGGAGGCCAATAGTGTCATCGGTAATGCAGGCAGCAGAAAGGCTGGTCGTGACTCAAGATTTTATTCATTCGGTATCCCGGCACGAATGGGAACGAGCCGAGCGTCTGTATCCTGACCTTGGTCCGATGCTGACGGATGACTGTCTCGTGGCGTTGTCGCATCTTCATTTTCATCACGAACGTTGGGCCGAAGCAGTGGACTGCCTAGGTCAACTCAAAAACCCATCTCCCGAACACGCGATGAAGACCCGATTGGCGCGTAATTTTCATTCGCTGCGTCAACACCGCCCGTTGGTTTATCGAACTCTTGTGGATGTCGAAATCGGCAACGCTTACCGGATTCATCCATCACCTTCAGGCATTCCAAGCCTGATAGCTCGCCGTTCGGACGGATCCGAAGTCCTTTTGGCAGGGGGTCCGGACCCTCAACAAGCCGCACAACAACTGTGTCATCAGCTTCGACCGGCCTTCCAAGCGGGTTCTGCATTGGCATTTCTAGGGATCGGAGACGGATGCGCCTTTAACACGCTGGTCCGGCAATCTCCCACACTGTTTTTGGGACGACGACAAGCAATTTATCTGCTGGAACCGGATGCCCGTCTTGTTTTTGCCTGTCTGCTTCTTCATGATATGACTGGTCCGCAGGGTCCGATCGAATCACAAAACGTGCTATGGTATGTGGGTCAAGGATGGGCCGAACGGTTCAGGGTCGATCTGCTGACGACTCGAACCCTGCCCTTTCCGCAGATTTCTGTCAAACTTGGCCACCATCCTCAGCTCATCGAGCAAGTCCTCGCATCCACTCTGACCGAACTGACGAACACCGACGCGCGATGCCAGCAGGAAATCGCTGCCTACTACCAGCCATTGACCGCGTCGGATTTCAGCCGAGCCATACGCGGACAGGCAGGACGTCCTCCGAGAGTGCTGTTTTTGACCACCCGATTCAGCACCGTTCTGCAGCATTCGACCCGTGACGCAGCAGAAGCTTTTAGACAGCTCGGTTGGGAAACCCATATCATTATCGAACCAGCCTCTCACCACGCCCTCAGTCGCGTCGGTATCCGTCAAGTTCTAGCCGATTTCAAACCAGACCTAGTCTTCCAGATCGATCACCACCGTTTCGAGCATTCAGATTTGTTTCCGGACAATCTTCCGTTCGTGAACTGGATTCAGGACCTGCTTCCCCATCTGATGACCCCGGAAACAGGAAAGAAACTGTCTTTCCGTGACTTTGTACTTACGCCTTCCCGACAACGGTGGATCGAAGAATACGCTTACCCGCCGCGACAATGTATGGAGTTTCGCAAACTCACTCGCATCCCCTCTCGTCCGATCAGTTGGTCGGGCCACAGTAACCGGGTCACGTATGTGAGCAACTGGTCGCAATTGCCTTCGGCCATCCATCAGGAACTTCTAGCAGGTACATCAGGATCAACCCGAACGGTCATCGATTTGACTTGCCAAAAGATGATCGCGGTCTATCAATCCGGTCATTCCCTTCAGACGCCGGGCGATGTAAGACAGATCCTCCTGAAGACTATGCAAGAACTCGGGTTCACTGCCGAAGAAAGCGTTTTGCGTCTGACAACCACCCGCCTGTTTGACCGCATGAACAATGTGCTTTTTCGGCAACAAGGTTTGGGCTGGGCCAAACAAGCCTGCGAATCGCTCGGACTGGAATTGAGAGTTTATGGAACCGGGTGGGACAAACACCCCGATTTTGCCCCCTGTGCCAGCGGAACGATTGATTACGGTCCGGACCTTGAAGAACTCACTCGACGATCCGTGATCAATCTCGTTCTTGAACCGTTTGTCTGCATCTCTCATCAGCGATTTCTGGACGCCATCGTCGCAGGCGGGTTCTGCCTGATCCGGGACAATCCCGTCAATCACAACATCCATTCGATCATTGAGCTGATCAGAGCGGCAGGCGCACCGGTCGAAAATGCCGTTCAATTGCTAGAAAAACTGCCTCAGACCTACCGTGAGCAATATGACCAGACGATTCAAGCTTGCGACCGGGCGGACTGCTCCCCGGGAGCGGTCGATCACGTAGCGATTGTCCGGGCATTACAGCAATGCAATCTGCTGCCTGAACAGGGACTAATGCTCCCGTTATTGGATCGAATCGTCTTCGGTTCGTACGAGGACTTGCACCAAAAACTCGCCCGGTTCACGCGGGACGAGGAACTGCGTGTTCGAATCGCCAGGGTTCAACGTCAGTACGTCGAACAACGATTCAGCTATCAGGCCGGGATTCAGCATGTTCTGCGGTTCATTCAGGATCGACTCGATCACGAACCATCCTCTCTTCTGTTAGCAGCCTGAATGCTCCCCTGTACTCGTTGCACGATCCGGGAGTATGATAGCTGTTATGTCCGAAGACATCACCGGCAGACTGGATGACCAGACCACTCGGGGAAAATGGTATTTCATGCACGCCCTGGGAAAAAACGCCCTGCCGGAAACGATACAGCTCAACGGTCAAACCTGGCGGGCGATTCGATTCGTTAAACACGATTTTTTCGCAGCGACGGGTTTTTATCAGTCCGACCAGACTGGCGAAAAATCGGTGGTCAAAATCGCCCGCACCGAGCCTTTTCTGGGGCTACCTTGTCAATGGCTTGGAAAGTTAATCGACAGGCGTGAACGACGCTTTTATCAAAAACTTGCGGATCTGCCGAACATTCCCTCGATCATAGGTCGGGTCGGTCAGACCGGGTTCATGCATGTTTTCATCGAAGGCCAGCCGTTAAGTCGAGATTCCTCCGTTCCGGACACCTTTTTCGATGACCTACTGCAGCTTGTAGAAACCCTTTATCACCGTGGAATCGCGGTCGTAGACACCAACAAGCCTGAAAACATCCTACTGGGCCAGGACGGCAAACCTTATCTGATCGATTTTCAGATTTCATTTGATGTCAACGACCTCGGTGGGATCTGGCCAGCCGGACCGATCCTTCGATTGTTCAGACAATCCGACATTTATCATGTTCTGAAACACAAAAAACGACTCAGACCCGATCTGTTGACCGAAACCGAGCGACAGATCGTTGAAAATAAAAACTGGGCTACACGGTTGCATCGTCGTTTGACAAAACCATACTTTTTCATCCGTAGACGATTGTTTGCATGGTTGCGTAAAAAGGGCAAATTAATGCCCGAAGGTAGTCAATGAGTTATGGGGCCGGTGTGAAACCGGTGATCGATGTTTGTCAATCAAAGAAATGAGGTCATATGAACGTTCTTGTTGCCGGCGGGGCCGGGTACATCGGCTCTCATACCGTCAAACAACTCCGTTCCGCAGGGCATCAGGTGGTGATCTATGACAACGCCTCACGCGGACATAAGGTCGTGGCAGATATTCTTCAGGTCCCCGCCGTCTGGGGAGAACTGGATGATCATTCTCTGCTCGTAAAAACCCTCCAATCGCATCGGATCGAAGTCGTGATGCATTTCGCTGCTTATGCCTATGTCGGAGAGTCGGTCAATGAACCTTTGATGTATTACCACAACAACGTCAGCACCACGATCAACGTCCTGGAATCTATGCTCCAAGCCGGCGTCAAAAAGTTCGTCTTTTCCAGCACCTGTGCCACTTACGGCGATCCGGACGTGGTCCCCATCACCGAAGATGAATCTAAAAAACCCGTCAGCCCGTACGGACGCAGTAAATGGATGGTCGAACAGATCCTGATGGACCTGGCCAACGCACGAAAGGACTTTCGTTTCGCGGCGTTGCGATATTTCAATGCCTCCGGTTGCTCTTTGGACGGAACCCTCGGAGAAGATCACGATCCTGAAACCCATCTGATCCCGGTCATTCTTCAAGCCGTCCTCGGAATACGGGACAAGATTACGGTTTTTGGTACCGATTATCCTACCTTCGATGGCACGAACATCCGGGACTACATTCATGTCGAGGATCTGGCCGATGCGCACATTCGAGCGATGAACAAGCTGGACGAACTGCAAACCATCCAGTGCAACCTCGGAACCGGTCGAGGTTTCAGCGTCAAACAGATCATCCAGACGGTAGAGAAAGTCACCGGAAAAAAAAGTCCCCGTGGAATACGGTCCTCGACGAGCCGGAGACGCGATCGCGCTGTGGGCCGACCCCCAGAAAGCCAAACAGCTCTTGGGCTGGGAAGCAAAATATAAAGACCCTGAAACCATCATCCGAAGTGCCTGGAACTGGTTTCAGAAACACCCCAAGGGATATGCGTCATGAAAAAAAGAACGGAAGTCCGTCCCGACGACAGACTTTCCGTTCACGTATGACACCGACGTGTCAATCAAGTCAATAATTCATAAAGCTCGGATAACCGTCAGGCAACCCAGAAAACCGGAAGGTCAAACCATAATCGCCCGCTCAATGCTTAGTCAATTATCGTCAAATGAACCGAAATTCTGAACTAGGGATTTCCCTAAGTTTTGCTGAACTAAGGAATTACAGGAGTAATTATGGCAGCGCATTCGATCGTTTTAATTCCCGGAGATGGGATCGGTCCGGAGGTAACTAGCGCCACTCGTGAGGTCTTGGAATCAGCCGGTTTTAAACCCGACTGGGTAGTCGTTCCTGCCGGAGCCGATGCTATTGAACATCATGGATATAACGATGTTTTGCCCGACGTCACCGTCGAAGCAATTCGTAAACACAAAATCGCCTTGAAAGGACCTGTCACCACGCCCGTGGGAAAAGGATTCAAGTCGGTCAATGTACAACTTCGTCAGAAACTCCATTTATACGCAGCCGTACGTCCAGTCCGATCCATTGACGGGATCAAAACCCGTTACGACGGGGGTAGACATGGTCATCATCCGCGAAAATACGGAAGGGCTTTACACGGGTATTGAAAACGAAATCATCCCCGGCGTGGTCACGAGCCTCAAAGTCGCCACCGAGGCTGCCTGCACACGAATCGCGCAATATGCGTTTGATTACGCCATGCAACGACACCGTCGAAAAGTCACCGTCTTTCACAAAGCCAACATCATGAAGCTCACCGACGGACTGTTTCTGAACTGCGCAAGGAAGGTGCATGAGCGCTACCCCGAGGTAGCTTATGAGGAAATGATTATTGACGCAGGTTGCATGAGGCTCGTTCAGGACCCAACACGTCTTGACGTTCTTTTAATGGAAAACCTTTACGGGGATCTGGTTTCAGATCTGTGTGCGGGACTGGTCGGCGGGCTTGGAGTGGTTCCGGGATCCAACATCGGAACCGATTGCGCGGTCTTCGAACCCGTGCACGGCTCGGCACCAGATATTGCCGGTCAAAGAATTGCTAATCCTCTGGCTTGCATCATGTCCGGGGTCATGATGTTGAATCATATCGGTCAGACGACGATAGCCGAACGCATCAAGACGGCTTATAACCGCGTACTGGCCAGAGCAGATCGATCAGAGCTGACACGCGATCTCGGTGGCACCGCTTCTACCGAACAATTCACCCAAGCCATCATCCGCAATCTGAGCTGATCGGATCGATCTCGAAGATACGAGTTTATAACCCCGATTCGTTGGTCTTGATACCAATCCCCAACGAGACGAGTTTTTCGTTTTGGCGTTGTTTGGCTGTTTCGGGATCGACATAGTCCGAGTGACAGGAAGCTTTGGATTTGTCGGCTCCGACGGCTTTTCGGGTTTTGCTGGCGAGCTTGTGGATTTCTTCCGGGGACAAAACGCCTCTGGCTTCGAGGATTTTGCGTTGTTCCTCGGTCAAAGCGGCCGATCTTCGGGGTTTGTCCCATGCGTAATTCTCGTCCTTGCCGGAAAAAAAGTCGCTAATTTCCTTACTGATCCTCACGGAACACCAATCGTGACCGCACATCGCGCAGAAATCGGTATCGACGTCTAGATCCTCATCGTGATAGGCACGGGCGGTATCCGGATCGAAACTCAGCTCAAAATGTTTTTCCCAGTTCAAGGCGGCACGGGCCTTGGTCAGCTCGTCATCCCGGTCACGTGTTCCGGGGATTCCCAAGGCAATATCCGCAGCGTGGGCGGCAATCTTATACGCGATCACACCTTGCTTGACGTCCTCCTTTTTCGGAAGACCAAGATGCTCCTTGGGAGTCACGTAACAGAGCATCGACGCACCATGATAAGCGGCATTGGTTGCTCCGATACAACTGGTGATATGGTCATATCCGGGAAAAATGTCTGTCACCAACGGTCCAAGAACATAAAAAGGCGCCCCATGACACAAGGCCCGTTGAAGCTTCATGTTGTATTCGATTTGATCCAGAGGAACGTGTCCCGGCCCTTCGATCATGACCTGCACACCTTTCCGCCAGGCGCGTTCGGTCAGCTCTGCGAGCGTGCACAACTCGGCCAGCTGGGCTTCATCAGTCGCATCAGCCAGCCCCCCCGGACGCAAACCGTCTCCGATCGAGAACGTCACGTCGTATTGTCGCATAATATCACAGATCTCTTCCCAGTGGGTGTACATCGGGTTTTCCGCCCGGTGATGGATCATCCACTTGGCCAATAATGAGCCGCCTCGCGACACAATCCCGATCAAACGCCTTCGTACCAGGGGCAGGTGTGCCTGACGAACCCCGGCGTGGATCGTAAAATAGTCCACCCCCTGTCTGGCCTGATTGTGTAGTTCAGACTCAATCGCAGGCCAATCGAGGTCTTCGATCTTGCGACCAATGATCATGGAATAGATCGGAACCGTCCCGACCGGAACGGTCGAGTGTCTCACAATGGCAGACCGGGTCGCGTTCAGATCTCCGCCGGTCGACAAGTCCATGAGCGTATCGGTCCCGAACTTAAGTGCCCAATCGACCTTTTCCAGCTCCTCCTCGATCGATGAAGAGACCGGAGAAGCCCCCAGATTGGCGTTGACTTTGGTCTTCGAAGCCCTTCCTATACACATCGGGTCGAGTCGATAGGTCAGATGATTGATGTTGGCGGGAATAACCATTCGACCGGCGGCTACTTCGTCACGAATCTGCACAGGAGTCAGATGCGTTTCTTTTTCGGCAACCCGCAACATTTGAGGTGTGATGATTCCGAGTCGTGCTTTTTCGAGCTGTGTAATCGGTGTAAATCCTTTTGGGTACCTTACTTGCCAAACTTCTCCGGTCGCGGTTTTGAATACGACAATCGGATCATCGTCCGTTTTTGACGTGTCGAAAGGCCTGTCCGGGGTCTCATCCGGCATTCGAGTAACACTCCACCCGTCGGGCAAAAAATCCCATGCCGTTTTGTCGCTCGGAGCAGGCATTCCCGGGGTATCCGGTGAACTGAAAGTCCTTGCACCTCGTGCATCCGGTGCCAAAAGGGGCGGATTCGCAAAAGAACCCGGGTTGGTGGTCAAGCTCCCCGATGTCGAAGGATTACTACCGATCGGGGGAAGCTGATAGGCACGATTTTGCGGATTACCGAGGCGAATCATGTCAATACTCCTTATGTCAAACAGTCTACGGTTCTCAAAATCAGAGACACCTTTTTTTGAGCAGAAAGGAGGAAAATCGACAAACGCGCAACAGGCGGGTTTGTTCGCTTCCCTACGCCGGTATGAACCGGATCAGGTCATTCGGGTCTGCTCTCAGTCTGATTCCACCATCAGACACCCCGAGCGAACATTTGAACATGTATAGTGTAGGCGCGGACCCCAAAAATCACAATGCCGGCTGACGGAGAGTTGATAACGCCTTGTAGATCGTGCTGAGAGTGGTACGTTTTTTGTAGTTTCGATCGACACTCTTGAAACGCATCTGAAGGTCGGAATCAAAGATTAACACAGCAGGATGGGGCAACATGGAGGTGGCTGCGACAAAACCGTTCCGTACACCAAACTGATCGATGACTCGCCCGTCTATGTCTGACAGAAGCAGAAACTCAAGCCCACAGCGACGCGCCAGGTCGGCCGACGTGCGAACCGGTTCTGGACTGATTGCGACCACCATCCCCCCGCCGTCGGTCAATCGCGCAAGGTTCGGCTGGATCTTGTAACTGAGATATCGAACACAATACGGACACCAATGTCCGCGATAGAAAATAACGATCGTATGCCCACACCCCAACCGATCCGAAAGGCGAAAAACACCACCACGGTGGTCGGGAAGCGCGAAATCATTCGGAACGAAATTGGTCGATGAGGGTAAAATCACGTATGACTCAAAAGCCTCAACAACTTCCACATCCGCAGCGGAGTTAGATCTCAGCTTCCAAACCCACCCCCCGGCGTCCGAACGGGATCAGGCGACTCCACATCCATGGTCTCCGGTGGTGTGGTCGGGGAGGTCGATGTCGATTTTGAGTGCACAACAAAACCACCCGGCAAAGGCGGAAAGGAAATACCCGCAGCCAGCATCTCCTGCTTCAGTGCGTCAGCTTGGTTGTTCAGTTCATTCAATAAATTCGAATCTGTCTCAGTATTAAACCGTTGTTTCAGCGATTCCAATGCGATCAACCGATACAGCGTGATCAGTCTCGACTGTTTCGACAACGACACCAAGGGTTGAGGGGTATCACCCGAATTAACATTGATCAAAATGTTGTTTGATTCGTTCAGATCTTCTTCCGCAGCATTGAGAGCAGAACGGATTTCGTCCATGGTGATGGACGGCAAATCTGAAGGAACCGCCAGATTCGCGGCTGAAAGTTCCTTCTTCAGGTCTGCTGACACCCGTTCGATTTCCAAAGACAATGCCGCCTTTTCCGCGGAAACAGTTCCGATCGCCCGTTGGACCCCGGCCAGTGGTAGATTGAACCGACTGGTATGGACGGATTCTTTGAGATCTTTGTAGGGCTTACTGCCAGGCGCAGGTGCGGTGACACGTTTGTCGGTACCGACTATTCTGGCCGATTCGGCTGCCTGTTTATAGAACTTGGCGGCCTGTTCCCAGTCCTCGAGCACCTTCGTTCGTAACGATTCGACCAGGACCAATTGTTTGGCGATCTCGGTCACAACCGTTTCAATACTCATTGAGATCGGTTCTTCGCCTTTAAACGCTGTTTCCGCAACAGATTTCTGACGGGCGATCGTATCCTGAGAAGCTTTCCAGGCGGCTTGAAGGTTCGCGATCTGATCCTGCAGTTGTTTAATGGCTGCATTTGCGGCCTCTTGCTGACCTCGGGCAACTGCCAGATCGGACTCCAGACGGTTCAACTGTTCCTGGACCAGATCCATCTGCATCCCGATTTCTTCAGATTTTCGACGAAGTTCGGTCCCTTCGGTGAACAAAGCAACGGATGTCTGACCTTTGATTTTTTCGGATTCAGAGAACTTTTTCTCTGCTTCGGTTAAAGCCATCTGTCGGTCCGAAGCCAGCTTGGAAAGCTGATCCTTTCGAGAAGCGATTTCCCCTTCCAGCCGGCTGATCTGCTGCTTGATTGCCGCCAATGTCGGCAAATTGCCCGTTCTGCTCGAGACGGTCACCACGCGTCCGTTGGGATTGACGGTTGTTGTCACAGACGACCATGTCGGCGTTTGTGCATCCCCCTGGATCGAACGAATCATCCGTTCGATGTCAGCGATCGTCTGAGAAGGATTGTTAGCGTTATACCCGCTGGTCAAGGTATTGGTCATGGCCAGGCGTTGGGTCAAAACTCGCAGTTTCAGAAGTTCGGAACGGATTGCCTGCTGGACCCGGACCAAGTCCGACTGACGTGCCGAAGCCAACTGAACGCTTGCGTCCCCGGCCAATCCTGAAGCCGCAGCCCGCCAGACGGGATCGGCTCGATTCTCCCCGGCAGCCTGTTCGATCGTTTTCATTGCGCCCCTCGAGATTAGCCGGGTCGGAACGGTATTCAAACGGATCTAGCTTGGCCAGTTTCCGCCTCCGAATCAGCCAGGTTCTTCTGGACGGTTTTGTCCGCAGAAGATGTGTCATCACACCCGCTGATCCACACACTCACGGATGCTAGTCCCAACACGCCTATTCGTTTCATCGGTCCTAAGTTCACAGGTGATTCTCCTGGCTGAATTTGCGCATTTTCCGCCTTCCCCGCATTGTGCATACGGATTTCGGACAAGTCAATTTTCCAGGCTCGAATTGTCAACGCCCGAACCGATCTTTAAAACCCATGACATCCCTGTCTCATTTCTGTGTCAGTGGGGTTGCTCAAGAAATGCTTACGCTGCTAAAAAAGCGAGGTCGCTCGCAACCGTTCTGACTCTCCGACGACCCGCGGATAATCACATCACCCCCCTACTTTGACAGCACGGTGTGGCACTCACGACATACGATGTGTTCGCGCCAAAACATATGGCTGTTCCAGTTTGCCGATCACGCGATTACAGTTCTGGCACACCTCCTGCGGCGGATTGGAAGTATTTTTGATCGTATTCATTCGGGTCAACGAGGTTGAAAGTGCCTCTTGTTCCTCTGGATAAATGCAGGCGAGTAATAACGCGACAAACCAACATAACCCGAAACTAACTAGCCCCAAAATGGCAAGTAGCCTTACTATAAAAAGATTTTTCCTAGAAATCCGACGATACTTTCCAATCCATGCCGGGATTCAGACAATTACGTACACGATTAAGACAAGAATCAAGGCAGGTATCAAGATCCCTGGCAATAAGTTCTAATTCTCTGGTATTCATGTCATCTACCTACTTTTTTCATGATCGTTTCGCGATTTTTCAAGTCAAGATCTTTTATTTTTATCGAATCGAACGGATCCCTAAAAAGTCGACAACGGTGTCCTTAGGCCTGATGCGCGTTTTCGTCGTCTGGATCTTGTTTTTCGGTTGAGGTCGGTACAACGACAACGATGCATCCGACAATGCCCTAGCACGAGAGGTTTTATCGAAAATTGTTTTTGTCACAGCTCGTTTTATGGCTCTTCCTACCATGAGATCCGTGAAGTGTTAAAAACTACGTTAGTTACTGGGGATTATCGCAGATTTTCTACGGCAGTTCCTAAAGCCTCACTGTATGGGGATTATCTCAGGTCGATCCGGGCGGGGAGAAGAGGAATGATAGAAAAAAGGCCCATGACCGTGTGGTCATGGGCCCGATAATGGGTTTCAGACGGGATCGGACTTGGGGGTTACATCATTCCGCCCATGCCGCCCATTCCGCCACCGGCAGGAACTTCGGGTTTGTCTTCCTTGATTTCGCTGACCACGGCTTCGGTCGTGAGCAGCAACCCGGCGATCGAGGCAGCGTTTTCGAGGGCACAACGTTCGACCTTGGTCGGAACGATCACGCCCATCTTCAGCAGGTCGCCGTACTCGTGGGTCAACGCGTTATAGCCGAAGTTGACGTCGTCCAGCTTTTCTTTGATCTTCTGGGCAACGACCGAACCATCGACGCCGGCGTTTTCGGCGATCTGTTTGATCGGGGCTTCGACCGCGCGACGAACGATTTCGATACCGATGCGTTGATCGTCGTTCGCTGCGGATTTGGCAACCTTGTCGAGGGTTTTGGCTGCTGCACGGATCGCAGCCACACCGCCACCGGGGAGAATACCTTCTTCGACGGCAGCCCGGCAGGCGTGCAGGGCATCTTCGACGCGGGCCTTTTTCTCTTTCATCGCCACTTCGGTCGCAGCACCGACGTTGATCTGTGCCACCCCGCCTGCCAGTTTGGCCAGACGTTCCTGCAACTTCTCACGGTCGTAGTCGCTGGTCGTGATTTCGATCTCGTTTTTGATCGCTTCGATGCGACCTTTAATGGCTTTGTCGGAACCGGCTCCTTCAATGATGGTGGTATTGTCCTTGTCGATCCGGATCTTTTTGGCTCGTCCGAGCTGGGACAGTTCGACGTTTTCGAGCTTGATGCCCAGCTCCTCGAAAATGGCCGTTCCACCGGTGACAATCGCAATGTCTTCGAGCATGGCTTTCCGACGATCGCCGAATCCTGGCGCCTTGACTGCAGCGACTTTCAGCGTACCCCGCAGCTTGTTGACCACGAGCGTCGCGAGGGCTTCGCCTTCGACGTCCTCGGCGATGATCAACAACGGTTTGCCCTGCTCGGCTACCTTACTCAGCACCGGTACCAAATCGCGAGCCGAAGAAATCTTCTTCTCATGGATCAGGATGTAGGCATCTTCTAAAACGGCTTCCTGGGTGCTCGGATCGGTGACAAAATGCGGGCTGAGATACCCTTTATCGAACTGCATTCCTTCGACGAGGGTGATGTCGGTCTCAAGGCTCTTTCCTTCCTCAACGGTGATGACACCGTCTTTGCCGACCTTATCCATCGCATCGGCGATCATCTTGCCGATCAACTCGTCCTGGTTGGCTGAGCAGGTTCCGACCTGGGCGATTTCCTTGGAGGATTCGACCTTTTTACTCATTTTTTTCAGCTCGGAAACGATTGCTTCGACGGCCAGGTTGATTCCCCGCTGGATCTGTGTCGCGTTGGCTCCGGATCCGACCGATTTCAGACCTTCGGCGAAAATGGCTTCGGCGTAAACGGTGGCAGTAGTGGTCCCGTCACCAGCCGTCTTGCTGGTCTTTTCGGCGACTTCCTTGACCATCTGAGCGCCCATGTTTTCATAGGCGTCTTCCAGTTCGATCTCCTTGGCGACGGTCACGCCGTCCTTGGTCACGGTCGGTGCGCCGAAGGATTTTTCCAGAACGACATTACGTCCTGACGGACCGAGCGTCACTTTGACCGCACGTGCGAGCTTGCTCACACCACGACGAATCGACTCACGGGCTTCCTGTTCAAACTTGATTTGCTTAGGCATAGAGGTACTCCGATTGTTGTGTTTCTGAAAATCCGGGGTTCTGCATCCGTTTCGCACCGGTCTGAACAAACAACCCGGTGCCAAAAACGTTTTTACGATTCGACCACAGCCAGGACATCGTCCTCGCTCATGATCAGAACTTCTTCACCGTCAATCTTGATTTCGGTACCGGCATAACTAGTAAACAGCACTTCATCCCCCTTTTTCACGGTGAAGGGAGCTTTTTCGCCGTTTTCCAGTCGTTTTCCGTCACCGACAGCCAGGACCTTGCCACGCTTGGGTTTTTCCTTGGCTGAATCGGGCAAAACGATCCCCGATTTGGTCTTGGTTTCGGCTTCCACACGTTTGACGAGAATATTGCCCCCGAGAGGACGAAGCTTGGCCATATCTGGTTCTCCTTAAGTGAATACCTTTGTTACTTTCAGGTCAGTCTTTCCAAACTCACTAAGCCCGGGACGGGGGCTGACCTTGGACCACCCCGTCGTCGGCACAGAATATTTTGAGAGTTAAGAATCACCGGGCCACCGGCCTTCATAATGCCTCTTGACGACCCGGGCCAGTGAATCCAATAACGCACCGTAATCCACCGGTTTGCTTAACACACTAAACACGTTCAGCGACAACGCTTCGTGCATCAGCTGGTTCGTCAGATGATCCGTCAGCAAGATTGCAGGCAGTGTTTTGCCTCGCTGTTGAAGCATCTTGATCACCTGCATCCCACCGAGCTGAGGCATCTGGGTATCCAGAACCACCACGTGAACGTCGTTGTGGTCCAACACGTCCAGCACTTCACGCCCGGTACGAACAGAAACTGCTCGAACGCCCTGAGGCTCAAGCAATCCTCGGACGGTTCGGTGCCAATCCTCCTGTTCGTTGGCAAGCAGTACTGTAAGCCGGTTCGACTGCATGTTCGCTGTGGCGCGGACCATCCGCACCTTTCACACCTCTGCAAACAAGGGACGTGCCAAGAAAAGCGAGTGGACACGAATCAACACAAGTCATTATAAAATAATTGTTTATAACAATATCGGTGAAGGAGTTTGGTCTGAACAGGTTCTGTCAAACATGTCATTTTCGCCCCGCCGACTGTCAACCTGACAGGCGTTTCTGGACATTTTTTCGGGAATCGTCAAACGGAGTCTAACGCGTAAACCTTTGTCAAAATGTCGCTAGGAAATGTCTGTCGCAAATGTTCTGAAGTGACGAACCGATGTATTCAGGAACGATAAGTGGATCGACACGGCAGGACGCGTTCCTATACTGACTGTTGGGACCGAGACAGAACCGTGTTCATTTGAGAACAGGATGGCTTATGGCTGGGATTCTGAATATGAATGTTCGAACGTTTCAGGTGTTTCCGGATGTTCCTGAGAAGCTTCAACCGCTTTTGGATCTGGCAAAAAATCTCTGGTGGGTCTGGCAACCGGATGCGGTCGAGCTTTTCAGACGTCTGGACCGCGGTCTATGGGAAAAAGTTTATCACAATCCGATCAAATTACTCGGAGCAATTCCGCAGGAAAAGTTGAAAGAGGCCTCGCAGGACGACGGTTATCTGGCTCATTTGAACCGGGTTTACGAGCAATTTCGTCATCACCTGGATGAACCCGGATGGTTTGCTAAACATCACGCTCAGGACCCGTCACTGACGGTGGCTTACTTCTCAGCCGAGTTCGGATTGCACGAATCTTTACCGATTTATTCCGGAGGTCTGGGCGTCCTGGCTGGGGACCATCTGAAATCTGCAAGCGAAATCGGATTACCTCTGACCGGGGTGGGCCTTCTTTATCGTAACGGATATTTTGAACAGTATCTCACCGCCGACGGCTGGCAGCAGGAGAGGTATCCGGAGCTGGATTTTTATCAATTGGCGATCGAACCCCAAAAAAATGCGGACGGTTCGGATCTGATGGTCCAGGTAGAAATGCCCGAAAGCACGGTCCACGTGCGGGTGTGGAAAGCCCAGGTCGGGCGAATTCCACTGGTATTGCTGGACACCAATGTTTCGGACAACTCCCCTTCCGATCGGGAAATCACTTCCCGATTGTACGGTGGGGGTTCGGAAATGAGGATCCGACAGGAAATCGTCCTCGGAATAGGCGGAGTCCGCGCACTGGATGCTTTGGGTCTGGATATCCAAGTTTTCCATATGAACGAGGGTCACTCAGCCTTTTTAGCGTTGGAACGTATCCGGAAAATTCTCGCATCCAACGACAAACTGACTTTTGACGAAGCGCGTCAGTATGTCATGAGCACCAACGTTTTCACGACCCACACCCCCGTCCCGGCAGGGATCGACATGTTTCCTCCGGAACTCGTCTCCCGATATTTTCGTAACTACTACCCGAGCCTGAAGTTGGACGAAGAAGGGTTTTTGGCTTTGGGTCGAGAGGACGTGGGCAACAAACGTCAGGGATTTTCCATGGCCGTGTTGGCGTTGCGTTTGGCCGATTCGTATAACGGGGTGTCCCAATTGCACGGGGAAGTTTCCCGAAGGATGTGGCACAACATCTGGCCCGGGGTTCCGGTGCACGAAGTCCCGATCACTTCAGTGACCAACGGCATTCATAGCCGATCGTGGTTAAGCCCTGAAATCACCTTTATTCTTGATCGTTATCTGGGAGACGGATGGAAAAATGACCCGACCGATCAGAAGGTTTGGGAAGATGTGGCCCAGATCCCGGATGAAGAGCTGTGGCGTGCTCACGAACGAAGCCGCGAAAAACTTGTCGTCTGGACCCGACGTGTCTTACGTGAACAGTTGACCCGACGTGGTGCCGGTTTCGAAGCCGCTGCGGTTGCCGATACCATCCTCGACCCCGAAGCTTTGACCATCGGGTTCGCCAGACGCTTTGCCACATACAAACGAGGTGCGCTTCTTCTACGAGATATCGATCGATTGAAAAAACTCCTTGATGACACCAAACATCCCATTCAGTTCATTTTTGCAGGCAAGGCTCACCCTGCCGATCAGGAAGGCAAGGAATTGATCAAATCACTGGTCAATTTTGGTCGCGACCCCCCAGTACCGACGGAAGTTCGTTTTCATCGAGAATTACGACATGAATGTCGCCCGGTATCTCGTGCAAGGCGTTGACGTGTGGTTGAACAACCCCCGCAGGCCTTACGAAGCGAGTGGAACCAGCGGTATGAAAGCAGCTGTCAACGGGGTACTAAACTGCTCCATTCTGGACGGTTGGTGGGTCGAAGGATATGCCTTGGACCCCAACGCAGGATGGGCGATCGGGCACGGTGAAACTTACCCCGATCCCAATTATCAGGATTATGTTGAAAGCCAATCCCTTTATGACATTCTCGAGAAGCAAATCATTCCGACTTTTTATGAACGTAGCATTGATAATGTGCCGCATGACTGGGTGAGACGGATGAAAATCTGCATGAGGGTACTCGCTCCGGTGTTTAACACCAACCGGATGGTCCGAGAGTATGCCGAGAAGCTGTATGTTCCTGCTTACCGTCGTGGTCAGGCGCTGCTAGCCGATTCCATGGAAAAAGGCATCCGTCTGGCCCATGACAAAGATTATCTGCGTTCCAAATGGGGCGGGATCAAAGTTCTGGGAGTCCATACGTCTGGAAACGGACACTATAAAGTCGGGGAATCGCTGCAAGTGGAATCCTTGGTGGAACTTCCGGACCTTAAACCGGATCATGTCCGTGTGCAGATCTATTCCGGTTCGATCGTCGGGGCTGGGGACGAGATCGAAAATCCTCAGATCATTGACATGACCCACACCCGCGAGGTCGCCCCGGGGAGGCACCTGTTCACCGGCAGGATCGAATGTCGGTCGTCCGGACGGCAGGGATTCGCGTTACGAATCATCCCGGGGTTGAAAGACCTAGCGACACCTTTTGAACCGGGACTGATTCTATGGAACTGATGCATGGACGGATTTCAGTCCGGATCATTCGGCTGCGGTCGTATCGGTTGATCCGTATGGCAGGTCATTCGGTTGAGATTCTCCACAATCTGACTTCCGTCACTGAGCGTGGAAAAATCAGGCGGTTCGGTCGGATCGGGCAAGCTGATCTGGCTCGCCTGACGCCCGTAATATCTTGCGCGAGCAAAAAATCGAAGACTTCCCAAAACCAAGCCGGAGGCAAGGACCCAGTACGCGATTGCGTAGGATGGACGGACTCCCAACCATTCGATCCCGCGCCACACCAACTGCCCTGCTAATCCGGTCATGCCCAGCGCCAAAACCAGCATCCAGGTCCGACGCCTGTAAAGGGAGCGTTTTTCCAGTTGCACGATCCGGATCTGCTTTTGATTGAGATGGTCCTGTTGTTCCTGAAAACGCTGCTCCAGTTCCAATCGAGCCTGCGAATCCTCGTCGGATGTTTCTTCAGAAATTGAAATAAAAAACTGTTCCCGGCAGGCCGGGCATTGCTGTAGCGCCTGATGTACGGGAAAAAACTCACTCCCGCACCGGGGACATGAAATGGTATTCGATTGGTCAGACATGTGACGAAAAACGCGTTATGACGATAAGGGGCTTCGCATCGAATCCGGATCGATCCCCATTGTGCGACAAAATGCCATATATTCTTGAGGAGCAATCTCACTGGGTTTGATTTCGCTTCGTCCGCCCCAGAAGACGTTGGTGTACAAAAGCGGAATTCCGCATTCCTGAAGGTGCTTGTCGATAGCCTGTTTGTGTTCCAGTATCTGTTGTTTCTCAGTCCCGTGAGCTACTCCCATGATGTTGACGTTTCCGAACTCGGGTCCGCCTTCGCGCCAATACGCATGGGTCATGATGTGATGTCGCCCGACTTCTTGTCCTGCGCGGATCTCCTGACCCGGTGGAACTGCCCAATGAAACAAGGCATTGAATCGGGTGACACGTTCACCGTCGGCGTTGGGTTTAACGTGTTCGAGGAAGGTGCTGAAACGCCCGATCACCCTTCGGTTATTCAACTGTTGGGCAACCTGTATGAACGTTTCAAGACCAACCCCTGCCTCATTTGCCCGGGCCGACCAGAGGTTGCGGACCAGTTCATCGGGTTCGAACTCTCGTTTAAGAGGTAGAAGCACCCGCCATTCCAGTTCGGACAGTTCAACAACGGTAGTATCCTGCGCCTCGGCTGGTTGATCCGAACGTGCACCGGGTTTCATCCCCCTGCGTCGGACGTGTCCGACACCTAAAACAAACAGTTTTTTGGCAGGCATGATCCGGTAGTGAGTGGCCCCGGTCATTTTCTTCAGAAAATCACAGTGTTTCTGCATCGAAAACCCGACGGGCACTTTCAACGTTGTCCACAGACGATAGCGGGATCCGGCAATAGCCGAGTCGGTCGATCGGATCACCACATGACCGGTGAACGGGTCGTTTTGAAACATCCAATCAAAAGCCGACGACAATTGGGGTTCCGGTACAGCCCAGGCTACCAGCGCGCCCGGCGCCAGGTTGACACTCATAAGCGTTTGTCGGATCCGACGGATCGTGCCTGCACGAAGCATTGCCCGCAGACGGACCAGAACTGTTTCCGGATCGACCCCGCTCTGGCTGGCGATCTGTCCGATAGGGTCAGCGCAAAAGCCCTGAATGCGGTCTTCGGAAACGCGCAGAATCGCGGAATTAATCGGGTCGGTTGTTGATGTCGGAATCGGTTGGGTCGTCAGCATCCGATTGATTGTATACTCTTGACCCGACGGATGAAGCGCATCGACTTTTTTCTGGGTCTGGTTCTGGCTTTGATTACGTTGTCGGTCTACGGGCCGGCATATCATGGGAGCTTTATCTGGGACGATGACGCTCATGTGCATGACAACCCTCATCTTCGAACTCTCCGGGGACTCTGGAACATCTGGTTTCGGATCGGCGCCACGCCTCAGTATTACCCGATGACACATACGTCATTCTGGATCGAATGGCAGTTCTGGGCCGATGATCCGACCGGTTATCACGTGACCAACGTGCTGCTTCATCTTTTGGCTTCGTATCTGATTGTGATCTGGATGAAACGATGCCAGCTTCCGGGCGCGTGGCTGGGGGGATTCGTCTTTGCGTTGCACCCTCTGCATGTCGAGTCGGTCGCCTGGATCAGCGAACGTAAAAATACGTTGTCTGTGGTTTTTGCATTACTGGCTATGATTTTTTATCCCATTCGGGAGCGCGACTGGTCTGAGAAACAGTGGCGGTTCTGGGGGTTGGCTTTGGTGAGCTATGTCGCTGCCGTTTTATCCAAAACCGTCACCTGTACCCTGCCCGCGGTGTTGCTGGTGATAACATGGTGGAAACACGGCCAAATTCGCAAACAGGATGTGATCAGATTGATACCTTGGTTGGTGGTATCTGGATTGGCGGTGCTCGTCACATCCGGAATGGAACGATCGGTCGTCGGTGCAGAAGGAGAGGATTGGTCGTTGGACGGTTTTGAGCGGTGTCTGGTGGCTGCAAGGGCCTGGACCTGGTATTTGACGCAGTTTTTCTGGCCCGGAAAGCTGGCGTTCAGTTACGACCGATGGGACATAGACCGAAGCGATCCGGTCCAGATCCTTATTTTCATAACTGTTTTTATAATAATATTTTACGTCATTTTTGCTCACCGTTGTCTTGGTCGGGGACTGGTCGCAGGACTTTTGATCTTTTCTGGAACACTTTTCCCGGCATTGGGCTTTTTTAATCTGTATCCACATCGGTACTCGTTCGTGGCTGACCATTTTCAGTATCATTCGAACATTGCTTTGACTGTCACTGTTTGTAGCGGGCTGACCTGGTTTGCCCGGACCATTCCTGCTACATGGAAACAAGCTTGGGTCGTGATGCTGGTCGGGATCCTGGGATATCGATCTTTTGAACAGACAAAGATTTATCGCGATCCTGAAACGCTTTGGCGTGACACTTTGACTAAAACGCCCACCTCCTGGCTGGCGGCCCACAATCTCGGACATTATCTGACCCAATCTTCCGACCGACCAGAATCGCTTCAAGAAGCGATATCACTTTTTGAGCGTACCCGCCGGCTTCGTCCACAGCATGAGTATGTGGACTGGTCTCAGGCGGTTGCTCTGAAAAAACTGGGGCAAAATAAACTAGCCGCACTGTATTTTGATCGGGCAGAACAACGTTATCGCGATCGTATTGAACAAGACCCACGGTCCCCGAACGGCTGGTATCTTCTTTTGAATGTGCTGGTTGCTCGCGAGAGACCGGATCAGGCGTGCATTGTTGCCTGTCAGGCATCTGATACATTGCCAAGGGAATGGTATTTTGCTCAACAGGCAGGGATTGGTCTGATGGAATCCGCAGATGTCTCCGGGGCGATTCCTTATCTGCGTCGATGGGTCGACTTGCGTCCGAACAGTGTGGAAGCGCGACTGAGACTGGCTTTTTGCCTGGAAAATCAAGGAAATCTTCTTGAAGCACGTCGCCTAGCCCTTGAAGCATTGACGCTTGATCCTTCGGATCCCCGTCCTCATAGGGTGATTGACCATTTGACAGCCCGCATCCGGGCGAGCGCATCACCTTCATCCGACCCAACAAATTGACAATCAAACAGGCTGAGTGTGCAATTGGATCTACTTTGGGTTTCAAAGATTCATAGAACAAGAGGAGTGAACCGACCATGGCGCGAACTGTTACGTTGTTTACCGGTCAATGGGCCGACCTTCCGTTTGAGGAAATCTGCCGGAAAGCTAAATCCTTTGGATATGACGGGCTGGAATTGGCCTGCTGGGGGGATCATTTTGATGTCGAAAAGGCTTTGAAAGACAAGAACTATTGCAAACAACGCTGGGAGATATTGAAAGATCACCAATTGACCTGTTTCGCGATCTCAGCCCACTTGGTCGGACAGGCGGTATGTGACCTGATCGACGAGCGCCATAAAGCAATTCTTCCAGAGGAAGTCTGGGGCGACGGAGAACCGGAAAGCGTACGCAAACGTGCAGCCAAACGCCTGTCCGACACCGCCAAAGCTGCACGTAAATTCCGCGACGCGTCTCCGGATAAGATCAGCTTTCCTGCCGTCGTTAACGGATTTACCGGTTCGAGTATCTGGCACTCGATTTATGCGTTTCCCCCGACCGACCAAAAATACTGGCAAAAAGGGTTTGACGATTTTGCTCGACGGTTCGGACCGATCCTGTCTGAGTTCGACAAACAGGATGTCAATTTCGCCCTGGAAGTTCATCCGACCGAAATCGCCTTTGATATTGCTAGTGCACAACGGGCGATCGAAGCCGTCAAAGGTCACAAACGGTTCGGATTTAACTACGACCCCTCTCATCTCGGGTATCAGGGCGTAGATTATGTGAAGTTCATCAGGACGTTCGCTGATCGGATTTATCACGTCCATATGAAGGACGTCTGGTGGGGTCATGGCAACGGAGACGTGGGCGTGTTCGGTGGACACACCACCTTTGCAGACCCTCGTCGGTACTGGGATTTTCGTTCGCTGGGACATGGTGACATCAATTTCGAAGAAATCATTGTCGCCTTGAACGATATCAACTACCAAGGTCCGTTGTCGGTCGAATGGGAAGACAGTCGAATGGACCGCGAACATGGTGCCACGGAAGCGGCCGCGTTTGTTAAAAAGATTGATTTCAAACCTTCCAGCATCGCCTTTGACGCCCAATTCGATCGTTGATTTTGCACTCAGAGACAAAAAGCCACAGGGTCGGTTTCCTACATCAAGGGAACCGACCTTGTCTGTTTTAGAACATTCACTTGACTGACAGCGCGGTATCAAAAAAAGATTTGGGTTTCGAATAACGTTTCAAAAAGGGTCAGCGCCGAACAGCCGGCTGAGAAGATGCAAACCCCGGCTATGATGAGGTGTTCGCCCGTATTTTCGTAAGTTCCTTTTCTGAAATCTTTTAAGCTTCTCACACCGACACGTCGTTTATCGATCGCGTCCGTTCTGCCCGAAACGGGAGCCAACCAAAGTCGATTGCAAAAATCCTACTTTTGTTGCCTTTTTTGGACGATGGACCGGAGCACGGACGGGCACAAGAGCAGGCTGAGGGGATGCTCGAGACCTTCCTGATCTGCCAGTCGTCGGAGCTGGCTAAGTTCACTCTTCTTCAGCCCAAGCTGGCGGACGAGTTCGCGGGTAAGCTTGCCGGGATTATTAATTACTTTTTGGGAGGGCTTCTTTCCAACCGTCTGAGTAAAGTATTTCAGGAATACGACCAGACAGATCAGCCCCACAAGGATCAGGATAACATGATTCGGGTTGATGCTGGCGTCCAGCGACTCGCCAATACTTTTGAATACTTCTTCGGGAGTCGCGGTTTTAGCCAGAAGTCCTAAGATTGTATTTGCAGTATTCGTCATCACAATCCTTATATCTCATGCAGCCCTGGGTTTGGGAGTCGACGACTCGGGCGTCAGCGATCCTGTTTGCTGGAGCAATCCGATGACATACCGGAGAACCGTCGCGGCATACCTTCGGACCTTAAGACTTTCATCGGTTTTAGCTAACCGCGCGACTTCGCCGATCAGTTTCCACAAACCGATGTGTCGAAGGGTCCACAAAGCACTGATTCGATGCTCGACGCGGGGGTCTGCAAGCATCAGCGTCATCTGTTCAACAACATTTCCGACCTTCATACGGTGAAGGGCTTTGATCGCGTTGGCTCGCTCACGGTTATGAGCGGACCGGGCACGCTCAATCAGTAAAGGGGTATATTCGGTTGCCCGTTTCTCCTCGAGCACTTCGATTGCGTTGGCTCGGACCCGTCCGTCGGTATCAATTAAAGCTTTTTCCAGGATGAACCCCGTTGACTGATCGGGGATTTCCCCGAGCAAGACTACTGCTTTGGAACGAACTCGGGGGTTGGGATGCTGACACAAGCTCAGCAGTGCTTCACGGAACTGAGGCGCCAGATCCAGTTCATGAACGATCTGAAGTCCACGTATTCTTTGTTCGGTCGTACCACTGGCCAGATACCGACCGATTCGCACCGTCGCATCCGGCAGCAATTTGAGCATGGCACGGCCGGCCTGTTTGCGGGTTTCGCGGTCCATTCGTTCGAATCGTGTCCAGAAATGATCGAATCCGGCCTGCCCGATCGCTCGACCGATCACTCGACGGACGCTCTCTGGCGCTTTGGTCATTTTTTGAAGGAGAACATTCTCGTAATCCGGTGGCCTGCGACGGATGATTTCGCGGGCAGCAATCCGTACCAAACGCTCGTCTGGGTCCTGGAGCATTCGTTTAATAAAGTTCACCGATGCCTGTCGGGGCCTGAGTGATGCCGATCGAAGCAGGTGTAGTCGGGCCAGCGGATCAGAATCACAATGGGCCATTATTTGCTCAAGACGCTGATCCTGGTCTATGTCGCTCAGCCTCGAAAGAACGATCCATTCCGAAATCCGCATGGCATCGCGAGATGATCGATGAGCCAGATCCTGTTCGAGTTCGGATTCACTCCACCAGATCCCCCGGTCTACTTGTCCCATACAGGCTCGAAGCTGATGATCTTTCAACCAGTAGGTTCTTCGCAAAACCGCATCCAGCACATCGGTAGAGGCAATCTGGGCAAACGCTGTGGCAAAGTTGGTACGCAGATGTCCGTGTGAAGCACCTAATAAAAAGGCTTCCACATGATCCGCTGCGGGAGGTTGCTGAAGTTTGCGGACCATGGATGCTTGCCCACCGTGCTTTGCGGCTTTCAAAATTCCCAGAACTTTTGACTGCGGGTGATCACATAACAACAAGGCAGCCCTCAGCAGGTCCGGCATGTGTTTGGATTTACCCCAATCCAACGCTCTTGCCACCGCCGACTCGATCTCCGGACGTTCCCGCATCACTCGGGTATAGGCTCCCACAAGATCCGTTCCGACTGTCGGAGCAGCGACAATGGTCGAATCACCTGCCGAGCGGACTTCACCGACTAGTATCAACCCGTCATCGACCAAAGCTGGTTCAAATCGGTGCATCTGACGAGAAGCTGTATTGACCCAGCGGGCCAGTTCCAAAAGCGCGTTGCATGCGGCTTGAGAGAGGATTTCATCCGGCTCGCGAAGGTTTTCAGACAATACATAGCTCAATTTCCCAAGCCTAGCTGAAGCGATCAGACCTATGGCAGCCAAGCGTGCAGCCCGATTCTCACTCCGGCCGGCTTCTGATATTGCGAAGTAAAAGGTTTCCGACTTTGCCACGATCATCTGTCGTAGCCTCGGTGCCAGTTGCTCATAACCGGTCAAAACCCCGATCAATCCATGAGACGTGCCCCGGCGGATCAACGCATCCAGCGATAAGGCCTGTTCATCTTCGTTTCCAATCCGAAGTGCTTCCAACAGAAGATCATCGGCAGCCTGATTGTCGGTCGATATCAGAAGACTGATCAGTTTCTGAAGCTTCACCTCATAGTTATCGGACGAACATCTCAACGAACATGAATCATTCTTCCTCCCCTTTCGAGGATCCGGGCAAGATATGGAATGAGGTCACCGATTGCCGGATCTGTCATATCTTTGTTCTTGCATCCTTGGAAAGGGATGTTCACAATATTTGTGGTAGAAAGAATATGCCTTGACGAAATGCATATTCTTTGAACCCGGGTCGATGGATCGACCGATATCCGAAGCATCTTCGGGTGATCTTATTGCGTCGGATGACACGAGCCTAAGGAAGGGCGTTATGGATTCATTTCTGATTCGTGGTGGGAATCGGCTGAAAGGCCGGGTGGAAATTTCCGGGTCAAAAAATGCGTCGTTGCCGATCATGGCAGCATGTTTGATGGCCCGGGGTCGTTCTCGTCTGCATGGGGTACCGCGACTATCCGACATTGATTCGATGAACAAATTGTTGGGTGAACTGGGATGTCATGTATACCGTCATCCCCCCGAGGACAGCCCACGAGAAAAGGGGCCGGTTCTCAACGGTCCTCTCGATATTGAGGTCATGGATGAAAGTCGATGTGAAGCCCGTTATGAGATCGTCAGCACAATGCGGGCTTCGATCTGCGTTTTAGGTCCCCTACTAGGTTCCCGAGGACGGGCGATCATTTCGATGCCCGGAGGGTGTGCAATCGGAGATCGACCGGTCGATTTGCATATCCGCGGTCTTCAACGTCTCGGCGCCGATTTCAGGATCGAATCAGGAAATATCATCGGGGAGGTCCGTGGCAGGCTCAAGGGGTGTCGGATGTACCTCGGAGGCGCACAAGGTCCGACGGTTTTGGGGACCATTAACGTCATGTGCGCCGCCGCCATGGCGGAAGGCGAGACAGTCATTGTCGGAGCCGCCTGCGAGCCGGAAGTCGTTGATACCGCTAATCTTATGAACAAAATGGGGGCCAAAATCTCCGGCCAAGGTACCCCGGAAATCCGTATCGAGGGGGTGGACAAACTGATCGCCACTGAGCACCGAGTGATTCCTGATCGGATCGAAACAGCCACTTTTATTATCGCCGCTGCCATGACCAACGGTGAACTGGAACTCAAACATTGCAATCTCGACCACCTTCTGGCTGTCGAAGATCGTTTGTCAGAGGTCGGAATCCGAGTCGAGCGAGAAAACGGCACCCTCCGAGTCAGTTCTGCTAGAAGACTTAACCCGATCGAAACCACGACCCAGCCTTATCCGGGTTTTCCCACCGATGTCCAAGCCCAGTTGATGGCCCTTTTGTGTCTGGCGGATGGGATGAGCGTCATCACGGAGCGAATCTTCCCCGATCGTTTCTTGCACGTGGGTGAACTCAATCGTATGGGTGCCAAGATCCGAAAAGAAGGCGCCACAGCTGTCATTCAAGGTGTTAAAGAACTTCAAGGGGCAACGGTGATGGCCTCGGACTTGCGAGCCAGTGCCGCTTTGGTTTTGGCCGGTTTGGTCGCCCGCGGACAGACACGAATCAACCGTGTTTATCATATCGATCGAGGGTACGAAAAGATCGAAGAAAAGCTCATTGCCGTCGGAGCCGATATTCAACGGGTACGCGAATAACCGTCTGTCAAACCATGCCCGAAGTTCATGGTATTTTCTGCTTATCCGATCGGAATTGAATAGCTTGGAATTAGTTAGATACGGGGTACGGGTTGAATTTTTTTACAGTTTTCTAATCCGCCGGTCTTCAACCTTTCATAAGATTTTACCGTATAAATAACGAACACCGTTCGAGAAACGGTGAAGGAAAGAGGTGTTTCATGAACGGAAGCAAAGTCATCAATAACATCAAGACGGTCATGCTGCTGGCCGTTTTGACCGGATTTATTCTCTATTTGGGTTATTTGCTCGGTGGGCAGGGAGGCGTGATTATCGCCTTGGTCATGGCCGGGTTGATGAATGTGTTCGGGTATTTTTTCTCGGACAAAATCGCCCTGGCTTCTATGCAGGCCCAAGAGGTCGGACCGGACCATGAGCTTTACCAGATCACGGCCCGTCTTGCGCAACGGGCAGGGATGCCCATGCCCCGGGTCTACGTGTCACCTCATGCAGCTCCTAACGCGTTTGCGACAGGGCGCAATCCTCGTAACGCGGCCGTGTGCGCCACAGCCGGGCTGCTCCAGATGCTCGACCGGGATGAAATCGCCGGGGTCATGGCACACGAGCTGGCTCATATCAAGCACCGTGACATTCTTATCCAGACAGTGGCCGCAACGATCGGCGGTGCCATCAATTTCATCGGATACATGTTCATGTTCGGCGGAAGTTCGGACGAGGAGGGAAATGGACATGCCAATCCCCTTCTGGGCTTGCTGATCATGCTTTTAGGACCGATCGCAGCCGCGATCATTCAGATGGCGATTTCCCGGCAACGTGAATACGCCGCTGATACCGAAGGGGCCACAATCCTCGGTGATCCCATGCCCCTCGCAACGGCGCTGGAGAAAATCCATGTGATGGCCGAGCGTATTCCCATGCAGACCAACCCGGCCTTTAACGCCTTGATGATCGCAGAACCGCGGAACTTCACTCAGAGTCTGGCGAACCTGTTCCGCACGCATCCAAAGCTCGAAGATCGTCTGATGAATCTGATCGGGCGTGAATCGACCGGCCGAAGGTATTATTGATGAAGTTTTCCGTCTTCTCCTTTCCCCCACAGGCCCCCGGCAAGATGCTGGGGGTTTTTTGTTGAGGATTGCAGCAACCTTTCTCAGTCCACCCGGTTGACTTGAATCTTGATAACCATCAACAAAAAAAACCCCATCCGGGATCTCCGGATGGGGATGATAAAACTCGAAAAACGAGATTCAAACTTACTTGAGTTCGACCTGAGCGCCTTGCTCTTCGAGGCTCTTTTTGAGCTTTTCGGCGTCGGCTTTGGGAAGACCTTCCTTGACCGTCTTGGGGGCACCTTCGACGAGGTCTTTGGCTTCTTTCAGTCCCAGACCGGTCGCTTCGCGGACAACCTTGATGACCTGGATCTTCTTGTCGCCGGCGCTCTTGAGAACGACGTCGAATGAAGTCTTTTCCTCGGCCGGGGCAGCAGCAGCACCACCGGCAGCAGCACCGGCGGCACCGGCCATTACAACCGCGCCACCCGCAGCCGGTTCAATACCATAGGCTTCCTTGAGATAGTTCTTGAGTTCGACCGCTTGCTTGAGGGTCAAACTGCTGAGCTTATCGCCCAATTCCTTGATATCAGCAGCAACTTCTGACATATGTCACCTTTTCCAACCCGTCACGTGGGTCAACCGTGTCGAATCACTTTCCCGTCCGAAGAGCAGGCTTCACTGTGAACCCTTTTAACCCGTTGCGAGACAGTTCGGACCGCCGGAATGATTGTATTGTCGTTTTCGTCTTGCCCTCAGGGGTTAGACGAACACCATTGGTTTTTTTGTTCCGATTCCTAGGAAGCTAAGCAACCGCGCCGTCGGAATCCTTTTTCTTTTCTTCGATCGCCGAGAGAATACCACCGATCGAACCGCCGGGGCCTTGGATCGCGCCGACCAGTCCACCTCCGGCACCGAGTAGCGCCGCCACAATCCCCGCGATTGCTTCTTCCCGAGTGGGAAAAGCGCTGACCGTTTTGACGCCTTCTTCACCGGCATAGGCTTCACCGTCAAAGAAGATCCCTCGGAGCTCAAGCTGATCGTTTTCCTTTTTCTCTTCGATCAGCAATCGGGCAATGTCCGGAAGACCGGCCTTGCCGTAAATTAGGGCACTCGGACCGTCCAGCAGCTTATCAAAACCCTTGACCTTGGTCGATTCGCTGGCCCGTCGGGCAAGGGTATTTTTCACCACCAGCATCTTCAGACCCTTGTCATGAAGCTTATGACGGAATTTATTGTTCTTATTCCCGTCCAAACCTCTGGGGTTGATGACGGCTAGACCTTCCACACCGCTGAGTTTGGAGCTGAGTTCTTTTTCGATCAGACTTTTAATCTTCTTGCTCATGTCATTTATCCTCTATCCGGTGTTCAGGCCACCGTGATATAAACCGGCGGGGTCATTGATCCTTTGAGAACCACCTTCTTGATATATGTGCCCTTGGCCGAAGCGGGTTTGAGCTTTTTGATCGTTTCGATCATGTGGTTGACGTTGTCTACCAGCTTTTCATTCCCGAAGCTCGCTTTACCAACGACGGTATGCACGTTACCACCCGCGTCATTGCGAAACTCCACTTTACCGGCAGCATATTCACGTACGGCAGTGCCGATATCCGGAGTCACCGTACCGGCTTTGGGAGAAGGCATCAGTCCTTTGGGACCCAACACCCGACCAAGACGACTGACAAAACGCATCATGTCAGGGGTAGCAACCGCCACATCAAAGTCGGTGAAATTGTCTTTTTCGATCTCAGCCACAAGTTCCTGGCCCCCCGCCTTGATCGCACCATTATTCAAGGCACTGGTTTTGAGGTGTTCGGGGCAAAATGCGATGACGCGTTTGCTTTTTCCGATCCCGTGAGGAAGGGAGACCGAGGACCGGACGGCCTGATCCGCCTGTTTGGCATCGATTCCTAGAGAAAAGATCAGCTCGACGGTCTGATCAAACTTGGTGGGGGCAAACTGTTTGAGCCTTTTGACGGCTTCTTCGACCGAGACGGGCTGGTCATTGGTCAACTCGGCGGATTTTTTATAACGCTTGGATCGACGAACAGCGGTGATAGCTGCCATAATCTTTCGCTCCTGTCGCGGACGTTCAAAATAGCCTGTCCGCAAAAGCTCCCACTGTTCAAGCCCGTGGTCCGGCTTCAGGTGTTTACCGGACAAGTACAAGTCTCGCCCGGAGAATGATTGAATATGAATCATCCCTCGACAGTAATCCCCATCGACCGAGCGGTCCCCGCGATTTGCCGAGCGGCCGCATCAATGTCGAAGGCGTTCATATCTTTAAACTTGTCTTGGGCGATCTTTTTGCACTGCTCAAAGGTCACTTTACCGATTTTGTTCTTGTTGGGTTCTCCAGACCCCTTTTCGGCTTTGACGGCCTCTTTCAAAAGGGCCGAAGCCGGCGAACTCTTGATTTCAAAACTGAAAGTACGGTCTTTATATGTGGTGATCACGACGCCGACCACTTTCCCCTTCAGCTGTGCGGTGGCAGCATTAAACTGTTGAATAAACTGACCGGGGTTGACACCGTACTGGCCCAGCGCCGGACCGATAGGCGGAGCAGGAGTTGCCGTGCCACCGGGGGCATAAATCTTGAACTGATTGACAATTTCTTTCTTGGCCATGACAAGACTCTTTTTCTATGCCGACACGACCGTGCATCAGGTCACTCGGGCTTCAACTCTTTTGGAACGCCGGAACATATCCGCCGTCGGACTGGTCTTAACACCCGTTATCCACCTTAAAAACAAGTAGACCGGGACAGTCACCAGCAAAAGGGCGAGTATACTAACAAGAAAAAGAATAATTGACAAGCCTACCATCACCATTCCCGGAACCAAAAAAACTGCTAGAACGATTCGCGCCCACAGGGGCATCTGGCTGATCCCGAAGGTGAACCGATCGAAATGGGGACTTTGTTGGATCGTATGAAAAAAACCGTACGGCATGAAACATCTGTATCGCACAACCTCGTAGATGGCAATTATTCAACCTCATAATTTTCATAAACCTTGTTTTTTTAATACTTTAAAGAAAAAAAATTTCGTATCGCGTCTTTGACATAGAATTAGAGGTCATGCTGGACGATTATCCAGATCCCGAAATAGACGTTCCGCTTTTGGCTGAACCGTCAGAGTTTCAGGCGGTCTTGTCGGGTGGTTGCTTCTGGTGTACTGAAGCGGTCTACCTTGAACTCCCCGGCGTGGTTCGGGTCGAATCCGGTTACACGGGAGGTGAAGCTTCAACCGCCCATTACGAAACCGTCTGCCAGGGCAATACCGGTCATGCCGAAGCCATTCGTATCACCTATGACCCATCGATCATCAGTTATGGTCAACTTCTAAAAGTTTTTTTCTTCGTTGCACATGATCCGACAACCTTGAATCGCCAAGGGAACGACGAGGGAACACAGTATCGATCCGCCATTTTTTACAAGGACCAGGACCAGCGTCGGATCGCGGTTGCTTATATTCATCAATTGGATCGATCCGGTCTATTTAAATCCCCGATCGTGACCACTCTCGAACCGTTAACCGGTTTTTTTCTGGCTGAGAAATATCATCAGAACTTTGCCCGTCGACATCCGACCCATCCGTATATTCAGATGGCAGCCGCTCCCAAGATCCGCAAGTTGAAATCCCTCCTCAACTCGGTCGAATAACCGGGGTATTAATCCTGACCGCCGGATTCGATCTGCAGGACCGATTCCACAAGGTTTCTCCAAGTTTCACTGACGTGCAACCGACGAAAAGTTAATTGCTGGGCGAGGCTTTCTGTAAAAGGAGAAATGTCAGCGAGCGTGTTGACGGATCCGTCCATCTCGACAACATGGATTTCGCGGGCGACGGTCGGTTCATCGGGGGAGGTCTGGTACGGGGTATCAGCCGGCTGGTCGTAAAACAGGGCATAATCCGGATCAGCTCCTGCATCGTGGATAACGTCTCTAGCCCGTTGGATGATGTTGTCGATTTCGTTGGAGTCTCGGATTCTTGTCAAATCCAGTGTTTTGAAAAGTCTTCTAAACAACAATCCCTGACACAAGGTTGACAGGGTTGAGTCGTCGCTGCGGGTCCATTGCTTGAAACATTGAAGAACAGCCACGTCATCCAACTCGATGAACTCGTCATTATTTAACGTCTGTCCGAGTAGCATCTTGTAAACGGGTTCATCTCTGCGTGGCCAGTCGAGTCGGTCCTGGATCGCCATTCGTCGGGCCCTTTGCAGAACCAGTTTGACCATTCCCTCCCCTGCTCGTACGACTTTATGGAAATAAACATTTCGGTACATGTGATACCTTGCCTGGAGGTAGGCTTCGACCGCACTGACGCCTTTCCAGGTGACGGCAAGACGGTTCGAAACGGGTTCGACCGTCATCGCCTGAAGCAGCCACCGGATGTCATAGTTTCCGTATTGGCTACCTGTCATCAGGTTATCACGCAAAAGATAATCCAACCGATCGGCATCCAGTTGGGATGACAAAATATCCGAAGCGAAAGTGCAAACGGGTTGAGCTTTGAGCAATTGCACCACCTGACTCGGAAGAGAAGGATCAAACCCGCGCAGGGTCCGGTGGATATCGCTATCGGGGTCGAGAATGGTCCGGTAGGTCAAGGTTTCATGATCGATACCGCTGACGCGTTCAAACACGTGGCTGAAAGGACCATGTCCTAGATCATGAAGTAACGCCGCGGATAAAATAGCCGCTCGTTGACCGTCATCCAGTTTCACACCGATTCGAGTAATCTGATCGAGGATTTGACGGGCAGTTTCCATAACCCCGAGACTGTGGCTGTAACGAGAATGGTCGGCACCGGGATACGCCAACGAAGCCATCCCGAGCTGACGAATTCGTCTGAGGCGCTGAAACTCCGGTGCAGCAATTAGTTGAAACAACAAGTAATCGACCGGATGCTCGGTCCGGAGAGTAATCACGTCATGCACCGGATCTCGGATAACTTTTTGGGCCATAACCCGATAGTTTGCCGATGAATCAAGTGTGTGTCACGGTCATAACCCTGTCTTTAAGTGTTTCATACCCCGCTACTTGGGGATAATCGCTTGTTTTTTGCTGGTATCGGCTGACAAGCCCAATCAACATTCGGTGATCATCTCGAACCATTCCTTCCAACCATCCGATCTGACGGTCACGGTCAGGGATAAGGTTGTCTGGTACAATCGCGATGACCGTGATCACGCGATCCGGGCGTCGAATGGAGAGTTTCAGTCCGGAAACATCCCCGCGGGCAAGTCCTTTTCCAAGGTCATGAATCAGTCCGGGACGTTCCGCTACGGGTGTTCCTATCATCCCCGCGAAAAAGGCGTGATTGTAGTCCGGGAATAATTCCTACTTATCCGACCGAGAAATAGGTATTCTTCTTATCCAGTGGGTGGTCAGTAGGCTTGAGCAAAGAGTACTTGGGTTTGGGTGGGTTTTCCGGAATAGACACAGGTTCCTTCGCCGCCGGGTTGATTCAACGGGATGCACCGGACCGTGGCCTTGGTTTCGGCTTTGATTCGGGCTTCGGTATCAGGATCAGGAAGGAACCAACACCGAACGAATCCACCTTGTTTTTCTAGGATCTGCTTCATTTGCTCGTAAGTGGAGGCATCCCGTGTATTGTGAATCTGGAAAGCCAGAGCCTTTTCAAACATTTGTTGATGGACTTCGTCGAGTTTGCTTTTGAACCACTCCGGGGTGAATGTTTCGAGGGGAACGGTTTCCTTGGCGCGATCGATCCTTCGTTTGAGAAGCGCGGCTCCGGCAGCGACGTCCCGTGGACCGACTTCGATCCGGAACGGGATACCACGCTGTTCCCAGTGATACTGTTTGTCCCCCGGTCGAGTGTCCCGGGTATCGACGACGATCCGCTGGTGAGTGATGGGGTTAAAGAAATACTGTTTGATCTCGCCGGTGGTTCTTTGCTGAGCTGAAGAAAACTCTTCCGTCCCCACCAGCTTTTGAACGAGCTGATCAATAAAACCAAGGACCACAGACCGCTCTTGGTCCCCTTTATAAACCGGGATGATGGCACAAACGATAGGTGCCGCCCGAGGCGGAAGCACCAGTCCGTCATCATCCGAATGGGCCATGATCATCGCACCGATCAAACGAGTACTCACCCCCCAACTGGTCGTGTAAGCGTACTGGAGCGTGTTATCTCTTCCTAAATACTTGATATCAAAGGCTTTGGAGAAGTTTTGCCCCAGATTATGGCTGGTCCCGGCTTGGAGGGCTTTTCCGTCCTGCATCAAGGCCTCGATGCAATAGGTCGTATCCGCACCGGGAAACTTTTCGGAATCGGTCTTGATCCCCTTGATCACCGGAATCGCGAGCAACTGTTGGGCGAAATCGGCGTATACATCGAGCATTCTCAATGTTTCTTCCTGAGCTTCCTGGGCCGTTTCATGGGCGGTATGTCCTTCTTGCCACAGGAACTCAGACGTCCGAAGGAACAAACGTGTGCGCATCTCCCACCGCATCACGTTAGCCCACTGATTGATCAGGATCGGCAGGTCACGATAACTTTGCACCCACTCCGCGTACATGTGCCCGATCATGGTTTCAGACGTGGGACGGATGATCAGGGGCTCTTCCAAAGGGGAAGCCGGTCGAAGCCTGCCCGGCATCGTGGGGTCCTTTTCCAGCTTGGAATGAGTGACAATCGCGCATTCCATGGCAAACCCTTCGACGTGCTGAGCTTCTTTGGTCAAAAATGACTGAGGGATCAGAAGAGGAAAATACGCATTGACATGACCCGTATCCTTGAAACGTCGGTCCAGGTCTCGCTGGATGGCTTCCCAGATCGCATAACCTTCCGGACGAATAACCATGCAACCACGGACGGGAGAATAATCCGCCAATTGGGCGGCCTTGATAACGTCCAGGTACCATTGCGCGTAATCTTCTTTACGGGGTTTGATATTCTTGGCCATAAGGAAGCGGGAGTATACCGAATCAATGTCGATCGTTCACTAGAACACACGCCTGGCGAAAACTCGCCAGGCGCGGATTTACGACGAATTGTCACCGTCGAGCTGAATGGTTTATCGATCGTTTTCCAGTTTTCGGAGGCTTAGACCCATCGACGCCAGGATCTGCTTGATCTCGTTCAACGACGTGTGCCCGAAGTTCTTGCAACCAAGCAATTCGTCCTCGGTCTTAGAGGCGATCTCACCCACCGTCTGGATGTTGAGTCGCTGCAAGGCTTTACGAGATCGGACGGACAGTTCCAGCTCGCTGACGGGCTTGTCGTAGATTTCACTCGAGACTTCGCCAACAACCTCGGATTGCCCACGTCGTTCTAAGGTTGTCGAGGTCGAAGTCGAAGCAGAAAGTCTTCCTACACCACCTTCCGCAGCCTGACCCAGGCGCAACCCCTTACTGGCCAGAAGCTGTTTGATTTCATTCAGACTGGTTTCGCCAAAGTTTTTAAAGCTCAACAGTTCCTGTTCGGTTACTTTCAGGAGGTCGCCGAGGGTTTTAATGTCCATTTTCTTCAGACAATTTCGGCTACGAACCGACAGCTCGAAGTCACTGATGGGGATGTCCATCGTGAGTCCTCGTCCGCCCCGATTACGGTCATCCTCATCAAAGTACATGGATCTGGCCGACTCGACATCTTTCATATAAAGCCGGGCTCGAGGATGATTGGGATTGGTCCGAAGAATCGCGGCAAGGCATCGACGCGCGTCCTCGTACATATTGTTGTCTTCGTAAAGGACGGCCAAGTTCAATAACGCGTTTAAATGGACGGGTTCGGAAGTGCAGATCCGTTCGTACAATTCGATCGCTTTGCTGTCCTCGGCCCGACGATCATAAAGAACCGCCAGACGGAAACAGGCTTCCTCATGGTCAGGATTTTCATTGAGGGCTCGTTCGTAGAACTCGATCGCACGTTCCTGATTGCCTTCCTTTTCTGCTTCCTGAGCCTTTTTGTAGAACTCCTCTGCGGCACGTTCATTAATGCTGGCGACGGTGGATTCGTTCATAAGCTTACACGCTCCGTGGACCAATACGACAAGCCCCACGGGCAACCCGTGGAGCCTAAATAATCAAGGCCGGAGTGGGATTCGAACCCACGAATAAGGGATTTGCAATCCCTCCCCTTAAACCACTTGGGTATCCGGCCGAACAGACGCAGAACTGTATCACATGCCCCGGTAGCTGTCAAAATATCACCCGGATCGGAGGCGTCCTACGACGATTACGTCCTTAACGCATTGACACAACGGTCGATTGCTTCAACCATGATTCAACGATGTCGATAGAGACAGGTTACTTGTCGGTTATTTCAGGCCGATCACAAGGGACCCTACCGAGACTGATTCGTCTCGGATTACGCGTGATTGAACCGGCGTACAGAGGAGTGATCCAAACCCGTAATTCGCTTTTTGATTTCGGTCTTTGTTCTATTCATCATCCCGGAGTGCCGACGGTCAGCGTCGGAAATCTGACAACCGGAGGAACGGGCAAAACCCCAGTGGTGCAGTGGTTGGCAGGACGCTGGCGGAAAAATGGAGGCAATCCGGGCGTTTTATTGCGTGGTTATCGTTCGATCGGCGGACTCAGCGATGAGCAACAGTTATACCAGCAAGAGGGGATCGAATCTCAGGCCGATCCCGACCGTCTGGCCGGGGCTCGGGCGTTGCTCGAGCGAGTCCCACAGACCGATCTGCTGATTCTGGATGACGGGTTTCAACATCGCAGGGTCCGACGCGATTTTGACCTGGTCTTGATCGATGCTTCCAATCCGTTCGGGTATGGACACCTTCTTCCGAGAGGGTTGCTGCGTGAACCCCCCACTTCCCTGAATCGTGCGGATGCGGTGCTGATTACTCGTTCTGGTCGGCAATCGGATCGTCTGACGGAATTGAAACAGCACATCCGACGATTTGCCCGGGACATCGAGATTTTTGTATCCGACCATGTCTTTGCAGGACTTAAGGATCGTGACGACCAGCCCGTTCCAATAAACCGTTTGGGGCGGTGCCTGGTGGTAGCGGGGATCGGAAACGTCCAAGCCCTGATCCACATGTTAGATCAACAGGGTCTGCAGATCGTATCCACCTGGATGCCGGGGGATCATTATGCGTACAGTCCTTCGGATATCGACCGGATGAATCAATTCAACGGTGTGGACTCGATACTAACCACCGAAAAAGATTGGGTGAAACTACGACGTTTAGGAGGAGTAGAACAATTGCCCATCTATCGGATCGGTTTGCGAATTGATTTCAGCGACGGGGACGAAGACCGCTTGTTTGAAATGATCCGTCTCAGGGTGAGTCAAAAATAGGCTGCACGGCGGAGGAGGGATGCCGTGCAGCCTGGCGGAGGAGGAAACGAGGATCATCAACACCACCAATTTCCTGTTCAATTGTTTCCAATTCGGATCAGATCGTTACGATCATGCATCAGCTACAAATGTCGTGCCGAACCGTGATTTTCAGCATGAGAATGTGTCAAACTCGTTTTTTCGGTGTTGGAGCTGGCAAATGATGTTACGGTACACGTCCGGAGTGTTCATCAAACAAGCATTCCGATTCATTTTGCACGATATTCAGGCAATCGTAATCCGGAAGGTCGACCGGGGTGTCCATAAGACGCCACCCACAAAACGAGGATTAATATGGGGCTTAATCATTTTTTCTGCCCTGATGATCACAGGTTGTGGTGCTCCGGTTTCATCTGCCCCTCCGGTCGGATCTGTCAAACCTTCCGGCACTGACAATACGTTGTCACTGGTAACCGAAACCAACCCCGACGCGGCTGTCACCCAATCGGATCTGTTGTCGCGGGCTTCGATCAATGAACTCAAGATCGAAGCTGTGGAGGGTCCCGTTCGGTTGGGTTCAGCCAAAAACGAGTGGTCGTCCGTACTTCTTCGGATTAACCGAATTGCCGGACGGTTTGACCTGGCGTTGCCGATACTGACTTACAACCAGACGTCTCTTGATCAGACGAAGTTTCAGGTTTATCAGATTTTGTCCGTTCCCGTAGACGTCAATCAAGCCGGCTTTGTTCGACACACCGGTCTTCCGGCAGCGGTCGAATCCCTACCACGCGCCCTTTTGCCCTTGACGATCCGCGACGGAAAAGTCGATCTGACTCAAACCCGAAACCCTGATGAACCAATTTTTCTCTGGGTGGATGTGTGGATTCCACCTGATGCCCCTGCGGGAGACTATTCTGGAAACTTTTCTCTGATAGAGCAAAAACCCTCGGTCAACCCACCGACACAACAAACCGTTGCTCGAGCCAATTTATCAATGACGGTCGATGTGTCTGATTTTGTCCTCCCGGACGATCGTCACCTGGTGATGGTCGGCCGCGCTGACTGGGATCTTTTGACCCGTCTTTGGCCCGAACGATTTGAGGTCATCCAACCTAACCTGTTGTCTCGAAAAGACAAAAATCATTCTCAAGCCGTTCAGACATTGGACCAAATGCAGACCCTGGCACAGGCGCACCGTGTTCAAGTTTATGTTCCCCGATTACAACCGACGGTGAAATGGCCTGTGCTTCAGCCCCCACGGATCGACTGGGACGACTTTGACGGTTTAATTTCCCCTTGGATGAACGGGTCGGCGTTTGAAGACCAGGTCCCGTTGGGTTACTGGCCTTTGCCCAAGATCGATTTTCTGGACAATTTTGCCCTTCAACCAAGATTGGAATATTACGCGTCAGCCGCCGCCCATTTTGATCAGTTGGATTGGTTGAGTCGGGCGCCGGTCATCCTGGGAGAGCAGCTCAAAGGTCGAGCCAGTGTCGATCAGCGTCTGACCCTGTCTGCCGAAGCCCAGCGGGTGCTGCAAGCCCATCCCCGGTTGCGTGTTCAATTGCCTCTGGAACTGGACGAAGTTCAACTGGCCGACCAACGTAACCCTCTTTTGATCAGTCCTGTTTTGACCGGACGTCTGAATTGTTTGTCTCCGGGTCTGATCAGTTCCAGCCCGATCCGAAAATGGCCGGAGAATCTTGACCGACCACAGACATGGCTTCGGACCGATTTCGGGGGGCTGATGCCTTATTCCGGGACGGGGAGCTTATCGGACATCAGGGTGTGGGCATGGATGGCAGCCTTGCGCGGGGCAAAGGTCATCGAATGGGGGTCCTGTCTTCCTTCCCAACCCAATCTCAGTGAACCCAGCAACCCTTCCGAAAACATCTGGTTTTATCCCGGAGAATGGTTCGGTGTGGATCAGATCATTCCGACCGTCCAACTCAAATGGCTTCGACAGGCTCAACAGGATTATGAATACCTTTACCTGGCCCGGGAAAGGGGTAGCCTTTTGAACATCCTTCCCATGGCCCGGGTTTTGACCAAACCTGTCGAAATCCAACCCGGCCAGACCCCGGAAACGATCTATTCCCTTCTCACCGGAACAGCCGACCCGATAGCCTGGAAAGAAGCATCGGACCTGCTTCGTCGCATCATCATGATTCGTGGTCCGGATCTTACCGAAGACCCGAACATGCTTGCTTCGTTGAATCTGGATACCCTTCGATGGATCGAACCCCTTGAAAAACCGGTCATCCTTCCCCGTCAAACCGATTGGAGCGTAGGTCTGCCCGAACCCGGTTTCACAGGTCCCTGGGTCAATCTCAAACTCGGAATAGACATCTACAACGCTTCTGACACCAACCTCAACGAAAACGAACTTGGTTTTGCCAAAGCCCCCCCGGGATGGATCTATCTTCCTCAGCCGACGACCATTCCGAAACTGAATGTCTATCAGGTCCAACGTCAGCAGATGAACTCCCGAATCGATCCGATACGGGTGCGTTCGAATGAACACACCCCGGTGGAGATTCGGTTCCGAAGCGGTTTCAGTGGTCAGTTGACCCCGTTCGAGTTTATTGCCCCGGTTTCGAGATCTCTCCGACGAATGACGCCTCTTCGGATCAACGGTTCCCTCGACGATTGGCTTGCGGAAGATGCGATCCAGAACGCGCCTTTGGTCAAGATGCTGTCTCGCCCATCGGTCCAGCAGCATCGTCTTGAATACGCAGACACGCCTGCCCAGATTTACACTGCTTGGAGCGACTCGGATTTTTACCTGGCATTTCGCGTGGAAGGACTTGGAAACACCAAAAAAGTGTTGGCTGCGCGTAATTTCATTGATTATCAATCTGGTCGGGCCTGGGGAGAGGACGTTTGTCAGTTAATTGTGCAGTCGGTGTATGAAGACGGAACGACCGGTCCTTTGCTGCATGTGGCTGTTAAACCGGGAGGAAATGTCTGGGTGGAACAACGACTCGATCCACGGTTTCACGTCAATCCATGGCAAAATTTCAACCCCCCAATCCGGTACGCATCGACCCTGGAAAACACGATTTGGCGTGGCGAACTGGCTATCCCATGGTCGAGCCTCATTGTCGAGGAAAAAAACGCCGAGTTTCACGCCAAAGGTCAGCCCAACCGACCGGTTTTCTTGAAATTGAACTTTATTCAGCACAAACGGACCACCGGCGAAAGTGCTAGTTGGGCAGGCCCGATCGACATCGGAAGAGATGATCGGTTCACGGGGGTTGTGATTCTGAAAGAACTGGAACGATCCGATACCCCGATTGATTTCCGATGAAACCGTGCGACAACTCACCACAGACCCGAAAAATGGATTTACAACCCGGTTAGTATCGATAAGGTGATTGCGCACGTGGAAGTTCGTTTTTTCAGCTTCGGTCTATTGGCTTTTCAGACCATGTGGTTCCTTTTGGTACTTCCGGGACACACACGCGGTCTGATTTCATGGACGGCGTCGGCGGATCCGCGCGGGGGGTGCTGTGTCGTTCAGAAGCACGGAACAAGTTCGTCCGATGATCAGCCCACCCCGGAACAGAAAAAAAACTGTGCTGTCTGTTATTATGCCCTGGGACTGACCCCACCTCCGTTTGTGGATTTTTATACCCCTGATCTGGGGCTTTTGAAGATCCTACCCCTGCTGGTTTCACCGATCCATGCCGAGCAGGAACATATCCTCACCTATTACGCCTGCGGTCCCCCACCCGTTGCGGTTTTCATGTGATCTGACGCAACAGGTATGAAACTCTTTGGGAGGGCCATTCGCATGAGAAGGAATGCGCGCATCGGGGCGTTTACGCTCGTTGAGCTGCTGATCTCGATCGGCATTATTGGTTTGCTGATCGGAATTCTAATCCCGGCTTTGTTCAAAACCAGGCAAGCGGGTCGGAAAACCCATTGTTTGTCCAACCTGCGTGGTCTGGCGATGGCTCAGGTGATGTATGCTGCTGAAAACAAGAACCTTCTGGTAGTCGCCGATGACGGTAGCCACAACATCCAGGGGTCTTGGATCGGTTTGTTAGAACCTTACGCGGGAAAATCCCTGATTCGGGTTTGTCCGGAAGATCAAAGCCGATTCTTCTACCAACCGGATGCCACAACGGGAAATCCCGTCCTACGAACGACCAGCTACGCCATCAACAATTATGTTTCACCGACGCACTCCCCTTTGGCCGAGCCAGTCCGCCGAATCACACAGGTCAGACACGCTTCTCGTGTGATTCAGTTCGTCGAACTGGCTGAATCCGGGTCCTATGCCGTTGCGGATCACATTCATGTTCAATTGTTTTATTCTTCTGCGGTCCCTCATCTGACCTTAAACCGCATCAACGCTCAGATGCCCGTGGGCAGACATGGCGGAACTCGCAGACAGTGGTCAGGCGTCCTGAATTACGCCTTTCTTGATGGGCATGTCGAGTCCCTGGCGGTTTCGGACGTCTATACCAGTCCTGACGAAAATCGATTTAACCCGGAAGTGGCTCGTTAACGTCCACTCCACTGGAGATGTTATGAAACACTTATTGACCATTTGCTTAACGACATTTGGTTTAGGTAGTACATACACCTTTGCGCACGTCGGCCCGCGTATCTGGGTCGATGTCAACACCGAAGGACAAATTGTCACCCTGAAAGGTCCTTTAGGTGGGGCAGGCGCATATCCCCCTGATCAGTTTTCACCTTCCCGTGTGTTCACACGCGACATGGGTGACCCGTCGGACGACGATCTGACCGAAAACTACATCACCGAGTTTCCCGGTTATGAGCGGACCCAACACCCGACCACCTCTTTTTCCGGAACGGTCTATTTCGACATCACGGGCGAGGTGCTCTATTATAACCCGTCTGTTCCAACCGGATTTGTTCCGGTCTCGATACAGTACCCGACCGGAACGCCTTTTTTCAGAGTTAGCAGCGCGATCGGAACAAGTTACTACGACAGTGGAACCGGATTTGTTTCCGGGGGAATAGCATTTAATGTCGGGAGTCATGGACATCCGCAGTATATCCTGCAAACGCCGTCCCCTTACACCTATACCAATGGCCCGGATCTATACGACGGGGTGTATGCATTGCCTTTGCGACTTCGGCTAGGGTCTTATACCCCATCGGACACCTTTTACCTTTTGTTGGGACGCAATGCTTCATCAGAAACCCTTGGTAATGCTGAAGTTGCGATGAATTCACTGGTCCCGGAACCGAGTTTCGTGGGGTTGATGATCTCGGCAGCTCCGTTCTTGTTGCGTCGAAAGGTCCGTCGTTGATCTGAATGAAAGACGATCGCTGAAGATAGTTTTTCTCTGAACATTATTGAATACGAGGTTTAAACATGAAAGCATATATGTTTTTGGGATTGATTGGTCTGACAACTTTGACTTCTGAGATGGTTCTGGCTCACGGGACACAGATTCCTCTGAGCATCCAAGAATATCGACCCGGACATTTCCGGATTGTTACACACGAATGGGGAACCCACGGTGATACTACTTTGAAAGGAGAAGACCGGCTTTTCACAATTCCCTTGTCGCAGTACACCGAAACCATCGAAACGGCTGGATGGTATGGTCATCAACCGGCTGGGGATACAACGAGTTCTTCTTATGGCCACCCCGGTTTCGCCTATGGACGAAGTAGTTTTGCCCCTTCATCGACCTTGACAGTCACTTTCCTGGACCAAGCGAAGGTCTGGGACCCGATCACTTCGACATTTATCTCAACTGGAGGAGAACGGATTCAAGGTCTGCGTGGGGGGAGCCTGACCACCGGATTCACCAATGGTCGTGATAGTGACGGAAACGTAATGGGAACGGGCATCAGTATCACTTTACCGGCAACACTGACCGAAAACTCTCATGCCACTATCCGCTGGCGTATGCTCGATTCCACCGGTTCTCCCGGGGGGACGATTGATGACGGGATTTACATGGCGATCCTTCGAGTGAGTACCAATCAACCCGGTATTGAATCTTCGTTGCCTTATGTGTTTCTTTTCACCAAGAACGCCGGTTCGACGGATATTTCAGACGCCGAGGCGTTTGTCAGCGCTCACATTATCCCGGAACCGGTCATGATGTCGGGATTAGGACTGTTTTTGACAATGACTCTGAGGCGGTACCGACGTTCCTGATCTGAATCGGGTAAGATTTCACATTCATGCGGCTTGACGGCTGCATGAATGTCTGACTAAATAATTCGAAGACGATGTGGAAAAGATTGTTATTACTGATCGCAGGCGCGTGGTTGGCTGTTTTTGCACTGGTAGGCGTTCTGGATGTTTATCTGAATTGGGGAAAAACCCAATCCCGGTCGCAGGAACAATACGTTTCACTGCGTGCCAAACCCGATCTTCCGATGGTTTTCCCGGATTTTAAGATGTTGGACCAGTCTGGACGAATGATTAGTCGGGATGGATTAAAAGGCCATGTATGGGTCGCCAGTTTTGTATACGCGCAATGTGACAGCATTTGCCCGACCTTGAACCGCGTCATGAGCCAACTAGCCCAGGACTCGCGGACCGGTTTGGTGCGTTTTGTGTCATTTTCTGCTGACCCGACCGATGACGCTGCAAAATTGCTCCGTTATCAGCAACAATATCCTGATCTGCCTTCAGCACGATGGCACGTGATCCGAGCCGATACCCAAAACCTACCAATGATCGCGTATCAACTGAAGATTCTGAGCAACCCTCGAGTCATGAGCCAAGGGTATTACCCGACCAGCGAGAATCTTTATCTGATTGATAAGAAAGGAGTTATCGTCGGGGTTTACAATGGATTCGATTCTGCCCAGGTGGACCAATTCCGGGCCGAAGCGATCCGACTTTGCACCTCGGTTTCAGCCCCGTGAAAGAACGAGCAGACGAACGCGACGCGTTTCAAAGCGAGGAATCAATCTGACGAACAAGAAACGCTTCCAAGGCAGGGTCTCTTCCGACAGCATACCAGTATGAATCGGGAATGAATATTCCCGCGTCAGTTTCCCGGCTTCCAAAGGCATTGAGTTCGCGATCACGTCGAAAGTAGGAACGATTCAACGCCCCGCTGACGCGACGTTCGGTGATGGCTTGGCGTTCGACCAGAACCTTGGGGCGGATGGTATAAGCTTGTCCCTGCCTGACGAACTCGTATCGAATGGTCCGACGGTAGGTAGCGATCGAACTATTGGCCACATCGCCGCAGGTTTTCAATTCTCGTCGCCAAGGTTCGAACCATTGGGCGCTGATCATCGGTTCGGTAGTTAACACACCCGACCGGCGGTCCTGACGGTCGATTTTGAAAAGCAATCGACGACTGACTTCCACTGCGGTATCCCATAATCGATCAAATTCGGCCTGTCGGGTCTGATAGGCTGAGGGTTGGGTGTACCAAAACTCCGGTTCAGCCTGTTGGGGATCAATGTCGGTTGCCAAAGCAGGTTGCGTGGTGAAGTTTCGTGCAGAACGGGATTCGGTCATACAACCGTTTACGCTCATCAGCAGGCTCAAACCAACAAGAAAGGATCGTCGTACCATGCCAAATCCTTGCAGTTACTGAGTCAACCCGGTGGGACTTAACGCCGTCCAGCGGTCCCCGACACTGTGCACGATCATACCATTCATGGTCCCCGGGGTCGTCGGCGACCAACCGGCAACGATCAGGATCCGGTCTCCCTGTTGTGCGTACTTGCGATTCAACAACGTACGGTCGATCTGCTCGAAAAGCTTGGCTACGTCTTCGGCTTTTTGCATCAATTCGGGGATCACCCCGTAATGAATGCTCATACGACGAAGGGCACGGGGGTCTGATGAAACGGCAATGATCGGACAAGGGAACCGGTGTTTGGAAAAAACCCGGGCGGTCGAACCGGTCTGAGACCAGATCACAACGAGTTTAACTTTCAAATCGGTTACGATCCGCCAAGCGCCGCGCGCCAACGCAGCCGCCACGGTTGAGCTTTCCTGAAGATGCGGGGATACCGCATCAGCAGGTAGATGCTGGTCCAAATACTCTTCGGTCACCTTGGCGGTGTGAGCCATGGTATGCACCGCAACGGTGGGAAACTTGCCCACACTCGTTTCGGCAGAAAGCATCAGAGCATCTGTCCCATCGAAAATTGCATTGGCGATGTCTGAAACCTCTGCCCGGGTGGGAGTGGCGGTTTCGATCATGCTCTGTAACATCTGTGTCGCAACAATAACGGGTTTTCCTGCCCGTTGACAACGACGAATCAGGTCCTTCTGGATCAGAGGTACTTGTGACACATCCATTTCAACCCCCAGATCCCCGCGTGCCACCATCAACCCGTCCGAAGCGGCCAGAATCGCGTCAATTTCCTGAAGGGCTTCGGCCTTTTCGATTTTGGCAATCAACTGGATTCCGGGCGCTTTTTTATACTGAAGGTGACCGCGAAGCAGTTCTAGGTCCTTGGCCCGACGGACAAACGACAATGCTAGAAAATCCAGATCATTGTCGATCGCCCAGTCGATGGCTTCCCAGTCCTGGTCCGTGATGGACGGAACAGAAACGGATGTGTTGGGTAGATTGATTCCCTTGCGACTTTTGATGACCCCGCCGACGGTGCATGACATTGTGAAGTCGTTCACGGTCTTATCGGTCACTACAAACCGTAACAAACCGTCTTCGATCAAGATACGGTCACCCACTTTGACGTCATCGATCAGCGAATCAGGGGTGCAGGAAATCCGGTGGTTTTCTCCCAATATAGGTTCTCTCTGGACAACCACTTCATCCCCGACCTGGACGGGCATTCCTCCCGTCCCGTTGACATCCGACACATGCCCCACACGGATCTTGGGACCGCAAAGGTCTCCAAGTACCGCGATCGGATGCTGAAATCGGGCACTGGTCTCCCGAATCAGCTTCAGCATCTCCCCGTGTTTGTGCAGATCACCGTGTGAAAAGTTCAACCGGCAGATGTCGACACCGGCTTCAAAAATCGAATAAAGTGTTTCCGACGTCGATACCGCCGGTCCCATCGTCGCAATGATCTTTGTCCGAATCATAATCCGTTGATCGCTAATCGATTCCCTACGCAGATTCTGCACTTGTTTGACCGATTCGCAATCGTTTAACGCGGAAATAATTTGAGACCGGAATGATTCCCATGCGCGCTACGTGATTCGCAGATAACCTTGGACCATCTAAGCAGATTTTCCGGGAGGCATGATGATCCGAATATGTGTCTCTCGGAGCTGCTTTTCATCTACCGGCGCGGGGGCACCACACATCAGATCCTGTCCGGTCTGTGTTTTGGGAAATGCGATCACGTCACGAATGTTATTGATGTTTCTAAGCAGCATGACCAGACGGTCTACCCCGATAGCCAATCCCCCGTGAGGCGGGGCACCGTAACTGAGGGCTTCGAGCAGAAAACCAAACTTCCCGGTTTGCTGTTCGGGAGTAATTCCGAGCAACTTGAACACTTTCTGTTGAACATCCATCCGGTGAATACGGATGCTGCCTCCACCGATCTCATAACCGTTGCAAACGATGTCATAAGCCTTGCTCTTCATCCCCGCGATCGTGTCCGGATCGGTCGAATCTAGCTTGGACAGGTCTTGGTCCTTACAGGCAGTAAACGGATGATGAATGGCGACGAACCTTTTCTCTTCCTCATCCCACTCGAACATGGGGAAATCCACAACCCATACAAAAGCGTACTCGCGTTCGGGTTTAAGCTTTAAGTCGCGGGCCATTTTCAACCGGAGTTCGCCGAGGACTTTGTGAACGATCTTAGGCTTGTCGGCAGCGAAACATATCAAGTCTCCCTCTTTGGCCCGGGTTTGTACAATTAAATCCGATTCAATACCGGTCAGAAACTTGGCAACCCCCGTGTCCAATTTCCCGCCGACCACTTTGGTGACCGCTAATCCCTTGGCGCCATATTCTTTGGCCCAGTCTGCAAGGGAATCGGTTTCCTTACGGGTCAACTTCGCTCCGCCTTCCACGACGATACATTTGACCATCGGTGCATTCCGGAACACCCCGAAATCGGTTCGATGGGCGAGGTCGGTGATGTCATGCAACATCATCCCGAATCGTAGGTCCGGTCGATCGGTCCCGTAACAGTTCATGGCTTGGTCGTAGCTCATGTGCGGGATCGGACCGATGTCATAACCCAAGACCTGTTTCCAGATCTTCCGGACCAATCCTTCTACCACGGTCAAAACATCGGTCTGATCCACAAACGACATTTCCAGATCCAGCTGGGTGAACTCCGCCTGACGGTCCGCGCGGGGGTCTTCGTCCCTGAAGCATCGAACGATCTGCATATATTTGTCACACCCACCCACCATCAGGATCTGCTTGAAAAGTTGAGGACTTTGAGGCAAGGCATAAAAACTGCCCGGTGCCAACCGCGCGGGCACCAAAAAGTCTCGCGCCCCCCTCCGGTGTGGATCGGGTCAGAAATGGCGTCTCGATCTCCCAAAAACCCCAATTCCCCGAGGTGATCACGCATGATCTTGGTTACCTGATACCGGGTTCGTATCGTGTTCTGCATCTCCGTTCGACGCAGATCAATGTATCGATAACGCATCCGACGTTCTTCATTGACCTGCTCCCGGTCATCGGGCAGAAATGGCGGGGTCGGGGATTCGCTTAGAACATCCAGCGTCAGCACCCTTACCTCGATCTGACCGGTCATCAATTTGGGGTTGGCCAGACCCTCTCCACGGGCAACGACGTTTCCGGTGACGCTGATCACCCATTCATTTCTCAATCGTCGTGCCAGTTCCAAAGCCGAAGGACCACAAAGATCGCCATCAAAAACCAACTGCGTCAGACCGTCCCGGTCCCTTAAATCAATAAAAACCCAGCCCCCCGTGATCCCGGTAATTGTGCACCCAACCGGCCAGGCTGACTTGCGTTCCCACGTCTTCCAGACGTAGTTGACCACAGGTATGAGAACGATATCGCGTTTTGATATATTCTGCAGACATTTTATTTTCCAATCCAACCATAGCTGGCGAATCGGGAAATGTACGGGCAAGTGCCCTGATTGTCGAATCCCCGTATCCAACAACTTCTGTTAAAATGATTGGAACTTATAATGATCGGGTAAAATGATTGGGAAGGAGCCCTCCATTGGCAAAAAAATCAATCCTTGAAGAACGACTCCAAACCGTTCAAAACCGAATCGCAGAGGCTTGCGTCAAAGCCCGGCGCGATCCTTCCGAAGTCACTCTCGTAGCCGTGACTAAAACCGCCGGACCCGAAACTATTCGTGAAATCGTTCAACTCGGGGTCCAGGATCTGGGAGAATCCCGTGTACAACAGCTCGTTCAGCGGGCTTCTCAACTGCACGAAATGTTCCAACGGCGCAAAACCCACGGCGTGCCCCAAACATCCCTCCCCCCCGTCCGATGGCACATGATCGGACACCTTCAGCGGAACAAGGTCAAACAACTGTTGCCTCATGTGCACTGCATCCACAGCGTCGATTCCCTGCGCCTGGCGGAGGAAATCGATGAGATCGGTATGAAAACCCGATCCAAGGTCCCGGTCATGCTCCAGATCAACGCCAGCGAAGAACCCCAAAAGCACGGCGTGGCGGTCGGCGCCGCTATTCATCTAGGCGAACAGATCGCCACCATGCCCGGTCTGCAACTCGTAGGTCTGATGACAATGGCCGAACTGACCGACGATGAATCGGTGATTCGAAACGCTTTCAGACGCACCCGCGAAATTTTCGAAGAAATGAAGTGGCATAAAATCGGGGGACCAGATTTTAAACATCTGTCGATGGGCATGAGCCACGATTTTGAAATTGCTATCCAGGAAGGGTCAACAATGGTGCGGATCGGGTCAGCACTATTCGGCGGTGCTGCAACCGAGACTGAAATTCCAGAGGAATGATCGTCGTTACATGCCTGAAATCGATCTTTTCAATTTCTTTCGTTGGGCTTTATTTATTTTTGTCAGCATCTATTGCACGCTGATCACTGTTCAATCCCTTTGGGGCTGGTACGTCTGGCTGGCCAGCGATGACCGATACATGACCATCCTGAGAAGGTATGTCATCCTGCACGGTTTGAGATTGCGTTTTAAAAACGTTCTGGGGGGATGTGCTGATTTGTGTGCTGTTGTGTATCGTATTTCTGCTGATGATGTGGGCCCACGCCCTTCTAAGGTCGATGAACAACCTGTTATGACTCTCGGAGTATGAACGAGCCGAACCCGAAACCACCCGAATCTTCATCCCCGACGTCCGAGGAACGCCTTCCGGTCGTTTCCGGACCCGTCGTGGAGGTTGTTCCGGAAAAAAGCCGACCCCCCTCATCAGCAACTGGGAGATCTTCCTGATGAGGAACTAGAGGCCTTTGCAGAGGAATTCGGGCTGAACCCCGCGCAAATACCGTGATAAAGCAGACCTGATCCAAGCCATTCATGAAAGACGCCAGGTCATCGCTTCGCTTGATCGCTCGGCCATGATGGAGGTAATCCACTGGGCCGGTCGTCAGGTCCATCCGGACATCACCCATGAACAACTAGCGATTGAAATCGCCCAGATCCGGTCGATGCGTTTTAGCGGATTATCCGAAAAAGGGCTGGTTGTTCTGTGTCTTTTACGGGGTTGCCGGATTACGGGACGGGAGTCCCGGGAAGAACTGATCAACCACCTCAAGAGGCAGGAGGGATTTTTCGCCAAGATCAGACGAAAAACCCGAAGGTGGTTGGGCAAGCGTGTTGAGAAAATGATCGGGGATCCGACACAAGCTACTCCTCCGCCTTCCCAGGAACCGGTCAATCAACCGACCGGTCCTGTTTCAGGTCCACGACCTCAGGCGTTGCGCGAAGAGGTCGAAGATTCGGGGTTTTTTGGCGGGATCGCCAACCGAGTCAAGCGCCAGGCCGACAGCTATGTCAACCAGAAACTGGACGAGATCGAAGCCCGAATCGACCGCAAGCTCGACGAAATCGACCGACGACTGGCAGAATGGCGGGATAAGGAAATCGCCAACCGTATCCGGATCCTGAAGATCACCCTCTGGGCGTCCGTTTTTGTCGCGGGAGTGGTCTTTGATTTATTCGTATATTCAGGTGGAAATGAAACGATGGAACCAACCCGCCCCCCTGCGTCCGTCCACCACGCCTACCTCACTTATGGTCCCCGACAGTACTATCAGAAGTACGGTTTTTCGTATCGAAACCCCCATGAACCGATCATCCGAGAACTGATCAGACAGATCCTGCTGACGTGGGATCCGGATTGTTCCTTCGGACTGGATCTGGCCGCAGGTTCTGGAGAAGTGACTCTAGCGGTCCGGGATGTTCGTCCGAAGAGCCTGCTCGAAGGGGTCGATCCTTATACACACTTGCTTTACACCACTCGAACCGGGTTGCCGTGTTTGCCATTGAGTTTTGAGGATATAGCAGCTGGCGCGTTGCGCGGACGGTGTTACTCGGTGGTTTTTTGTAGTTTTGCGCTTCATTTGCTAGAAGAATCTCGATTGCCCGGTTTATGCTGGGCTTTGGGAGAAGTTTCAGACCAATGGGTGATCTTGACCCCGCACAAGCGTCCTGTGATACGCCCGCAATGGGGATGGGATCTGAAGCATCAGATGCTATTTCAACGGGTACGGGCGAGGTTCTATCAGCGAACTACCAAAAGATGATCTAGCACGCGCATTGCAGTCAATAAAGTGTTGGCTATGATGCTGGATTCCCTATTTCGGACATTCCATCAGATTCGGTAAACTTTAATCCGGTAGATATTCAATGAATCAAGTGCGTAACGATATTCGAAATGTGGCCATCATCGCTCACGTAGACCATGGTAAAACCACGCTGGTGGATGCTTTGTTGAGACAAAGCGGTAATTTCCGTGAATCCCAGGTCCAGGACACGATGCTGGACTCCAACCCCCTGGAACGTGAGCGCGGGATTACCATCCTGGCCAAGAATGTGGCGATTAACTACACGGATCCTGACACCGGGACGACCACGAAGATCAACCTAATAGACACGCCCGGCCACGCGGATTTCGGAGGTGAAGTCGAACGGGTTCTGGGAATGGCCGACGGGTGTTTCCTGCTCGTCGATGCCGCCGAAGGCGCGATGCCCCAGACGCGGTTCGTGCTCAAAAAGGCGTTTCAGCATCAGCTCCGACCGATCGTGATCATCAACAAAATCGACCGTCAAGACGCCCGTGCCAACGCCGTTTTGGATGAAGTGTTTGATCTGTTCGTGGAACTGGGTGCCGACGACGAGACGCTGGATTTCCCGGTCATTTATGCTTCCGGTCGGTCCGGAATCGCCACCTGGAACCTGGACCAACCGGGCACCAGTATCAAACCCGTTTTCGACGCGATTTTGAGACACGTCCCCGCTCCTCACGGGGATCCGGACCGATCTCTTCAAGTCCAGATTACCAACATCCAATATAATGAATATGTCGGACGGATCGGTGTCGGACGGATTTATAACGGGAGGATAAAATCCGGATCCCAGGTAACCGTCGCCAAACGGGGCGGCGAACTGGTAAAATCCAGGCTCCAGCAAGTTCAGGTCTTTGATGGATTCGGCAGAAAGAATGTCGACTCCGCCGAGGCCGGGGATATCGTGGCATTGATCGGTCTGGAAACGGTCGATATCGGGGATACGGTCTGCGATTTCCAGAACCCCCCAACCCCTACAGGCACAGGAAATTGAACCTCCCACTCTCACGATGTTGTTCAGCGTGAACGACTCTCCTTTTGCAGGTCGGGAGGGCAAATACGTCACTTCCCGAAACCTGCGAGAGCGTCTTTTCAAAGAACTTGAATCCAACGTCGCGTTGAAGGTGGAAGAAACCGAGAACAAAGATGCCTTCAAAGTCTCGGGACGGGGTCTTCTGCACCTGGGAATTCTGATCGAAAACATGCGACGGGAAGGATACGAACTATCCATCGGGAAACCCCAGGTAATCATGCGAAAGAACAACGAAGGTGTGCTGGAAGAACCGATCGAATACCTTGTTGTCGATGTACCCGAAAAGAACATGGGCGGCGTGATGGAACTCGTGGGTAACCGCAAGGGAGAACTTGTCCGAATGGATAACCGCAACGGACAGGTGCACCTGGAGTTCACGATCCCGGCCCGGGGATTGATCGGTCTGCGAACACGCATGCTCACTGCCACCCAGGGACAGGCGGTCATGCATCATAACTTTCACGAATACGCCCCTGCCCGTGGTGAAGTCCCCGGACGTGCCAACGGCGTGATGGTTAGCATGGTCACCGGGAAGGTCAATGCCTACGCCCTGAATAATCTCCAAGAACGAGGCGTCATGTTCGTAGAACCCGGTGACGAGGTCTATGAAGGGCAAATTGTCGCCGAAAATGCACGAGATAATGACATGGTCGTCAATCCCACCACGACCAAAAAGCTCACTAACATGCGCACCACCGCTAGCGACGAAAATATCATTCTCAAACCAGCCCGGAAAATGACCCTCGAAGCAGCTCTGGAATACATCGAAGAAGATGAATTGGTCGAATGCACCCCCGGAAGTATTCGACTGAGAAAAATCCATCTGACCGAAAATGAGCGAAAACGGGCCGGAAAGAAAAAACCTGTTGAAACCATCGAATAGACATCAGACCGTTGCTCCTCATATCCTTCTGGAGTAAACCCACGAACAACCGACGCACCACACATGACTGGGTTGGAGAATGGTGTATGACTCGTCCGCGAATCGGGTTAACCGTCGATTATGTGACGGGCAAACCTCATTACATGCTTCCGTTTACTTATGCCCAAGCCGTCCGACAGGCTGGGGGATTGCCTTGGATGATTCCCTTCCATCATTCGAACGAAGACGTCGGGGACTATCTGGATCATCTGGACGGTTTGATTCTTTCCGGCGGTGATGACCTGGATCCGTCCGTTTGGGGAGAACCGTATCACCCCAACGCCAAACCGATTGATCCTGCCCGACAGTCATGGGACATGCAATTGCTTAGCCAAGCCGAACAAAAACGAATGCCCGTCTTCGGGATTTGCCTGGGAATGCAGATGATCAATGTTTATCGTGGTGGGTCATTAATCCAGTTCCTCCCCGATCGAGAAACCCCCTGCAAGATCGAACACCGGTTAATGGGAGACTGGTCCAGACGCCATTCGGTACAAGTCTTTTCTAACACACAACTTAGAGAAATTTTGGGCGAACCAGAGGTGTCCGTCAATACCTCTCACAAGCAGGCCGTTCGTGAGCTAGGTCGGGGTCTGATTCAGACAGCCTTGTCACCGGACGGATTAATTGAAGGGATCGAAGATCCGACCTTCCCTTGCTTTTTCGGCGTGCAATGGCATCCGGAAAGGCAGTACGACGAACCGACTCAGCTCAAGTTATTTCAACACCTTGTCCGACATGCCCGGGAATACGCTCAACAACGGGATCAGATCAAAGACCCCGTCTGATCTTAGTTTGGCACGCCTTTACAATCCGGTCGGACCGTCGGGGTGTTCGACCAGCCGATCCTGAACGTTCAAACTCTGTTGCGAACGTTGTTTTTTCTCGGCCTGGAGTCGTTCGCACAATCCGCAGAGATCTTCCCCGCAAGCGATTTCTGGTTGACCGACCGGGGACGGTTGACGAGGCGCATCGGTCGGACGGACCGGAAGACCAAATCCGCTTCGGAGTGTACGTCGGTGTGCTAGGATTTGTTGCATTTCTCTTTGGGTCCCGATCGAAGGGGGATTGTTCGCCATTGCATCCCGGAGCATCGCCCAACTCACCTCACTCGCGATAGCACTGTCCCGAGCGGTGGGAAGTCCCAGATTCTTTCCTGACAGGACCGATCGGGCAAATATATCGCACATGACGTCGAGTTTTTTGTCGTTGAACAAAGCAGTCTTGCGGGTCGTGGTGTTGACGCCGTGCATCTCGATGGTGGCGTCCTTAAAGTCATGTCGCATCCTGACAATGCCCTTGGTACCAATCACATCGACGTAACAATTGTGGGTTTTCTCCTTCGCCAAGTGCCCGTACACAAACCCTTGGGTGATGTCAAAAATCACCCCATTTTCAAACGTCCCGTGGCATTGTACCCACCACGGTTCGGAATAATTCCACATTCGTATCCCCTGAGCATGCCAGGTTTTATATTCGCTTTTGGCGTACCAGCGGGCGACATCGACGTAATGCATACCACAATCGTGGAACGGGGGGCCTTCCGGGGCATGACCCTCGGTCGGCATGTGTCCGGGAGTCATGTGACAGACCCGGATGATCGCGAGCTCGCCGATCTCTCCTTCCGCGATAAATGCCTGCATCTCCTTGTGATACCAAGCGTTGCGATTGAACAAATTGACCCCGACGATCAAACCCGATTTTTCAATCGCGCGGACAAGTTCCCATTCAGTTTCCGTATCGGCAGCGATCGGTTTTTCTGCCAGAATGTGCAATCCCTTACCAAGTGCCTGCTGAATCTGGGCAGGTCTTGCGTCAGCTAGCGTGAAAAGTCCCACCGCGTCCAGAGATGGATCGTTCAGAACTTGATCAGCATCTCCCGTAATCCGTGCTGTAGGAACTGTTTTTGATGCCAGTTCTCGTGTTTCTCGATGTGCATCGCAGATCCAAACGATCTCGTACCGATCGTCCATCTGCATGACAGAAACAAACCCCCGTCCCATTCGACCGAAGCCGATCACGCCAATACGGATTTTTTTCTTCATGAATGACTAAACTCCTTCGCTGTGGCGGGCGTAAAGGTTGTCTCGCAATAGTGTTATCACTTCGGTCTTTTTATGCAAGATTATTTACCCCCCGGTTCCCAGCGGACCAAGGCATGTCATGGTCTTAGTCTCAACCGATTATATTTTCATTTAATCGGTCATTCGTGGGATCGTTTCTGACGAAAACTCGCCCATTCACGAATTTTTTGTCGCATTTCGACGATCGTTTGGTGTCGGTCTTTTGCCCCAAAAATGCTGCTTCCTGCCACGAACCAATCCACACCGGATGCATAAGAGGATCCTATGGTTTGCATGTCGATACCCCCATCAATTTCAATACGTTGATGCTCCTTCATCATCGGATGCAGGATTTTGACTTTTTCAAGTTGGTCCGGCATGAATGATTGTCCTCCGAAACCCGGTTCAACACTCATGACCAACACCAGATCAACTTCTGATAAAACCGGAAACAATCGATCCACGGATGTTCCGGGTTTAAGGGTGACTCCCACATGACATCCCAGTTTTCGGATTTCCCGGACCGCACTCGTCAGATCAGAAGCCACTTCCGGGGCTTCGACGTGAAAAGTGATATTGCTTGCCCCCGCCCGGACCATGTCCGGCGCATAACGGACCGGTTCATCGATCATCAGATGCACGTCCAGAAACAAATCCGGGAAAACCTTATGCAACCATCGAAACACCGGTGCGGAAAACGAAATGTTGGGAACCAGATGCCCGTCCATGACATCGACATGAAGAAAATCCCCACCAGCCGACAGAACATCCTCGCAATCTTCCGCGAGTCGCGAAAAATCGGCTGAGAGTATCGAAGGAACGATCATCGCACGCGGGTCTTGAAACGGATTCCAGATCACAGTCGTAAACTACTCGCTGAACTCGATTTGTAAAAGATGATCAGAAAGATTTCGCGATAAAAAAGCGTCCCGAAGCATTTCTATCCGCGGAAAGGCGACCAACCCTTCGGGGGCGCTTTTCCGGTCAAAATGTCTGTTGGTTTAACCCCGGATACCGTTGAACTTATCTTTGGGACAGACCGGGAGTTGGATCGCTTCGTCTCGATCGAGGGACTACCGTCAGGTTGATCACGGGGGGGCTCAAGACCTGTTTTGGTATTCAGGGCATCTTCATAAAGTTGCAGCATCTGAGGCAATACCGCTTCCAAAGAGTAGTTTTCCATGATCGTCTGTTCAGCAAAACGACCCAGCGGTCGAAACGAATCAGGATCGATCAACACTTCACAGGCTTTATCCGCAATAGCTTGTGGATTAAAAAAATCAACCAGCAACCCATTGTGTCCGTCTCGGATCATTTCTCTGACCGGAGACGTATCCGATCCGAGCACCACGGCTCCGCAGCTCATGGCATCCATCATCGACCAGCTCAGAACAAACGGGACAGTCAGATAAATGTGCAAATCCGTACTCGCCAATGTCCGCGCCAACTCATCCATCGGAAGACGACCAACGAACCGGATGCGTTCTAAGTCGTAATGATCCTGGTCAAGCACCCATTGTTTGAATGTTTTTCCGCCCGTGTAAGCCTCATCTCCGCCGTAAGCGATTCGATCGGTCCCGACCACTAGAAACAGGACATTGGGCATTCGTTCACAGATAATTTTGGCGGCTTTCATGAAAACATCGAACCCACGCATCGACTCAAACCCGCGCGAGACATAAGTCACCACTCGGACGTCAGCGGGAACCCGGACACCCGCAATCGTCCGTAGGCCTCGCTGGGAGACCGGTGGACGAAGCGATTCCTCGTAACCGTGATAAACGGACCGGTCAACGCCGTCGAAAATCACTCTAATTTTCGAGTCGTACTCGATCGGAAAACGCGATTTTTGAAATCGCGTCGGCGTATATCCCTGCTGGCAGTTCTGTAGGTCCAACAGGATCATGGCATTTCGGCTTCGGCTTCTCAGATACTTGATCTGAGGGATCTTCCAACCCAGATCCTTACGGAAATCCATGTCGCTGTCGGGGTCATGCGAACGGTAGTAATACTCGAAAAAATTGACCACCGGCACGTCCGGGTAAAGCTCTCTTAGAAACAACGTTGAACCGAACCCGCTATGACCCACGATCAGGTCGGGTCTCAGGTCCGGTCGCTGGATCAGGGCTTCATAAACACCGTGACAGTGCCAGATACAGTTCTCAAAAGTTCGCGAGCAGAAGTGATTGTGACGAGTGGCCCCGCCGGTCAGTTTGTATTGAACACGCTCGATCCCGTCGGTCGTTCCCCCGGCCACTTCTGATACGAATGTGCATTTCCAGTTTAACTTTTGCACCAGATGACGAGCGATGTGCCCGAACTGGGCAGGAAAGTTCTGATGAACGTAAAGAACATGCATGACCGATCAATATCGTCAATACACCTGCTAGAGCAAGTGACCGGGGGTATGTCACGAGCATCTCAGGTGGTCGGAACACCCGCGAGTTGAAGTCTTAGAACAAACAGTGCTGCCGACAACTGCAGGTCCGCATCGAGCAGATCCTTAGCGGTCTTTTCCTCGGCCCGGAGGTCGTCCGGAGCCTTGTCCCGAAGGATGTCCAGCTCAGTACGGGCGTCGATCACTTTGCGCATCTGTTCCGGGGTGATTTCGACCTTCAGATCCGGGTCCACACCCCATTGGGCGGCATTTTCCTCGCGATGAATGCACGTTCCACCGGGCAGGTAATAGTGACTGGTGGTGAGCTTGAGAAGAGCTTGTTGACGGTCTAGGGGAAACAGCATCTGAACACTGCCCTTTCCGAAGGTTCTTTCACCGATGATCGTAGCCCGTTTCAGGTCCCGCAACGCTCCGGAAACGATCTCACTGGCCGAGGCGGAGTACTGATTGACTAACACAACCATGGGCAGCTTGACATCGTCGGGCGTTTCCCGCGCGCGAATAGCCGGTGAATTGATCAAATCCCTCATGGATCGTGTCGAAACAATATCCCCTTGGGTCAAAAACTTGTCTGCCACTTCGGTCGCAGCCGTGAGCAAACCCCCGGGATTGGAACGAAGATCCAGAATTAACGCTCGCGCGCCCTGGTCTTTCAGGATATCAATCGCATTATTCAACTCCCGGCTGGACTCGCGGGTGAAATTGGTTAACCGGACGTAACCGATTTTTTCTTCCGGGTCGAGCATATAGTCCCACCCCCCACCAGGAAGGTGTTTCCATCCCTTGATGCTAGCAACACGAATGATAGACCTTTGAAGGGTGTAATCTTTCACCGTGTCGTCCAGACTTTTGATCGTCAACGTGACAAAAGTCCCTGTTTCGCCGACGATCTGACGTTTGGCCTGGAGGGTGGTTATTCCCTTGGCGCTTTTGCCGTTGATCGCGGTGATGATATCCCCTGCACGGATCCCGGCTTTGAGAGCAGGGCTGTCTTCAAGTGGGCTGATGACTTTGATATACCCGTCCACTTCCTGAATCTGGATTCCGACCCCACTAAACTCTCCCTGCGTACTGGTACGGAACTCTTCCATGTCAAAAGGCCAAATCATGGAACTGAACGGATCCAGAGAAGCAAACGCCCCGTCGGCAAACTCGTTGACCAAGACCGGTTCGGGAATTTGCAGAAGCACCACGTTCTCGGCTGCGATCCGTGTCAAAATCGTTTCTACGATTTTTTGATCATCACTGCGGTTTTTCAGATCCTCCAAAGCCCGATCCAGAGAGGCGACAAACGCATTTCGTTTAACGGGATCGGCAAGACCAGGAAAGGCTTTTTCCAACCTCGGGGTGGTCACGAAGGTTTTCAGTGCACGCAGCCCCCCTCCGAGCGTCACCGAATAATCATAATCTTTGTAATAATGGGTCCGGGCGTCTTCCAATGCTTCTTTAAGCATTTCCATCCGGATCCCGGCTAGTTCCTGCTGCCAGTCACTTTTAAGACTGGCTGCCAACTGTTCCTCGGTTTCGACCTTCTCTTCGGCTTGCTGAGTGGTAGGAACGACGCTGGGCTGTGTGGCTGCGATCAAATATTTTCGGGCGGCCTTTCGGTATTCGATTTCCTTTTGAAGGGTACCTGCAAAGCTTTCCGGTACGTATCGGGTCAGAATGCGAATCCGACGCACGGTGTCTTCCATGGCTTTGGTCCACCGAGATTCGGTCGGTTCAAGGGTACTGAGATTACTATAGATACGACGTGCTTTAAGCCAATCCCCCTCGGATTCAGATTCTTTCGCCACTTCCAAAGCAGCCTTTTTGAGAGAGACCACCCACGGTTCTCTGACAAATGTCATTTTGTCAATTGCAAGTGTGTAACAATCGGCCAATCCATCCATGGCCAGATCGATATACCCCCCGTCACGAAGAATCCGGGTATCGCGAACCGCATTTTCAAAGCTCCTCAGCCGGTCGGACCGAAACTTCTCCTCCCGAGTTCGATAATCATTGATCCATTCCGTGACCCGTGTCTGGTCGGGTTCAGAAACCATCGAAGCGTATTGCAACTTGAGCTTCTGCGGGATAACCGACCAGTTTCCCTCCTGGATGGCTTGCAGAACCGAACTGGGCATCGTGGTCGGGTTGGCCCGAAGGTTGGACACAAAGAAAAGGCACAAACTGATCGCGACGAAAAAACTGATCCGATTTCTCATATGACGACTTCCTAAAACCCGTTCGGCGGACAAACTGTGGTCCTGCCATTGGCCGATTCCATATTTGATGCTAGCATTCCGGATTCCCGACTCCAAGCATATTTGTCATGCCAACGATTCTTTCTCAACTTCGTACCACGTTTCAAAACGCGATCCGGAATACTTTAAATACGGACGCCGACCCCCTTTTGGTTCCTGCAACCCAGGAAAAATTTGGCGATTATCAGTGCAACGCTGCCATGGTGCTGGCAAAGCAGTTGAAGCTCAAACCCCGTGAAGTGGCTGAGAAAATCGTCGGTTCCGTCCGGACAGAAGGATGGATCGATCGTCTGGAGATCGCCGGACCCGGGTTTATTAATATTTTTCTGTCCCCCCAATGGGTGGAATCGTATTTACGGTCTGTGGTGAACGATCCAAGGCTGGGGATCGAGCCCAAATCTTCGCCGGAGACGGTGGTGGTTGATTATTCGGGACCGAACATCGCCAAGGAAATGCATGTCGGGCATCTACGAAGCACCATCATCGGGGATGCCGTCTCAAGGGTACTGGAGTTTTTGGGAGATAAAGTCATACGACAAAATCACTTAGGAGACTGGGGAACTCAGTTCGGCATGCTCATTGCCTATCTGAAATCGCATCCGGGTGGTTCCGCGGATGAAAGCCTTTCAGACCTCGAACAGTTTTACCGACAAGCTAAAAAGCGTTTTGATGAAGACGCCGAGTTTCAGAACCAGGCCCGACAAATGGTCGTCAAACTCCAAAGTGGCGACCCGGACGTCATTCTGGTCTGGAAGTCGATCGTCCAAGCCACACGGTCCCACTTCCAGCCTATTTACCAGCGGTTACAGGTCTTATTGACACAAGAACACGAACGGGGGGAATCGTTCTACAACCCCATGCTTCGATCGGTCGTAGATGACCTGAAGCAACGGGGGCTGGCCGTCGAATCCGAGGGAGCGATCGGGGTGTTTGTGGACGGACCGGACAAACCCCCCTTGATCATCGAAAAATCTGGTGGTGGTTTCCTGTACGGGACCACCGACCTAGCTGCCATCCGATACCGGGTCAACGAGTTGCAGGCCAACCGGATCATTTATTTCACAGATTCCCGTCAAAGCCAGCATTTTTCTCAGGTGTTTCGTGTCGCCAAACAGGCCGGATGGGCCGAGCGTGTTTCGTTGGAGCATGCCCCTTTTGGAACGATTCTGGGTAAGGACAACAAACCGTTTAAAACCCGTTCCGGAGATACCGTCAAACTCAAAGACCTTCTCGATGAAGCGGAAGAGCGTGCTTACCCTCTGGTGGCGGAAAAAAATCCCGATCTTCCTGAAACCCATAAACGAGAAGTAGCCCAAGCCGTCGGGATCGGAGCGGTGAAATATTCGGACCTGTCCAAAGACCGCACCAGCGATTACGTCTTTGACTGGGATCAGGCCCTAGCCCTGAACGGGAACAGCGCCCCCTATCTCCAATACGCCCATGCCCGTATTTGTGCGATTTTCCGTAAAGCCCAAACCAGTGGCGCGTCTTCAGCTCAGGCGTTGCATCTTCAGTCTCCCCAAGAAATCAAACTAGCCAAACATCTGCTGCGCCTTGGTGAGGCTCTCGATCAAGTCGCCCGCGAGCTAAAACCGCATTTTCTGTGCAGCTATCTTTACGACCTGGCAACATCATTCAGCCATTTCTATGAACATTGTCCGGTACTCAAAAGCGAAGAACCGACACGATCGTCCCGACTCGTCCTCTGCCATCTGACCGCCAAAACACTGGCTTTGGGACTGGACCTTCTGGGCATCCAACACCCCGAACAGATGTGAAACGGGAGTACGATCGCGATTCGTCGATCCCTTTTCCGTTTTTTCAACAGATTTGTTTATTCTGGGCATCATTTGGCCGATAACAAACCGAGGATGTTGTTTCAGAGCGTCCTCGAACCATGATTCAGCCCAACACCGAACACCGCGCCAGGATTTTGATCCTCGATGAAGACCGGATCATCCTTCAGTCTTTGGGACAATTCCTTCGCAGGGAAGGATACGATGTCAAAACGGCGGATAATCTCGGCAGTGCCTGGGCCGAACTCGATAGCGGACTGATCGACATTGTTCTAGCAGACATCCACATCAGCCAGAGCAAACCGGGAGAACTACTCCGGGAGTTTCGACGTAGATACCCGCAGGTATTGGTAATCGTGATCACGAGCTATGGGAGCATTCAAAACGCCGTCGAAGCTACTAAGTTGGGCGCATTCGATTACCTTACCAAACCGGTCCTCGATGAACAGATCCGTATGATCGTGGATAAGGCGGTCCGACAACAGGCCCTGATGGCCGAAAACCTGGCTTTGAAACAACAACTGGATCACCGGTTCGGACTAGACAACATCGTCGGCAGAGATCATCGAATGCAGCGTGTGTATGATCTGGTCGATGCCGTGGCTGACAGTCGTAGCACCGTCCTGATCATGGGCGAGTCCGGAACCGGCAAATCGATGCTGGCCCGGGCGATTCATCGTAGAAGCCCCCGTCGGGATAAACCTTTTGTCGAAGTTTCGTGCGGCGCATTACCGGAAACATTGTTGGAGTCCGAGCTGTTCGGGCACGTTAAGGGTTCTTTTACCGGAGCGGTCAATGACAAACCAGGTCGATTCCTCGCAGCCGATTCAGGGACCCTTTTTCTCGACGAGATCAATTCCGCGTCGTTGTCGATGCAGGTTAAACTGTTGCGAGTTTTACAGGAAAGAGCTTTTGAACCGGTCGGATCCCATGAAACACGCACGGTCGATGTCCGCACGATTCTGGCAACCAATGTCGATCTGACGCAACTGGTATCCGAGGGTAAGTTCCGACAAGACCTGTATTATCGCATCAACGTAGTCACCATCCAGTTGCCCCCCCTCAGATCACGCGTGGGGGATATTCCACTGCTGGCCGAGCATTTCCTGAAAAAGTTTTCGAAGGAAATGGGCAGAAGAATCATCGGGATCAGTTCGTCTGCGATGCAAAGACTGATGGACTATTCCTGGCCCGGAAACGTTCGCGAGCTGGAAAATGCCATTGAACGGGCGGTTGTTCTCTGCAAACGTCCGCAGATTGAAGTCCAGGACTTGCCTGAAACGCTCCAGGAACCGATCCATCGACTGATCGCTGCCAGTGCCGTCAAAACGCTCGATTATGATTCTGCGCCTATGCCCTTGGACAAGGCGTTGGAAATTCCTGAGAAACGCATCATCGAATCGGCCTTGCGACGGAATCATTGGAACCGCCAAGCCACGGCTGCGGAGCTGGCGATCAATCGGACGACCCTATATAAGAAAATGCGTAAATACGGGCTCGATGCCGGCCCCGTTCAATGATCACTGCCGCGAGCCAAAGAATCACTGCTCGACCAGACTGTCGTACACCTGATTGACCTCTTTTTTACCGACAACCCCCATTTCCTCCAAGGCCAACAGCGCGGCTTTTTGTTCAGCCGTCTTCTTGTTAGGCCCCCATGCTCCGGCGAATCGTCTTCCGTTGATTACCACGCACACCTCAAAACACTTACTGTGATCAGGACCTTTTTCGTCCAAAAGTTCGTAAATCGGTGTCGCACCGAGTTGCTTCTGAACGTATTGCTGAAGAACGGCTTTATAATTGTGTTGTCCGAGGTTGGCCCAGACGGCTTCGACTTTGGGGGTGATCGTTCGAAGGACGTATTGTTTGACCGATTCGAATCCCCCGTCCAGATAGATCGCTGCCACAACACTTTCGTAAACCGCAGCAGCCAAGGAATGGGGCATTGCCGCACGGGACGAAATACCCTTTCCGATTATCAACAGCTCTGCCAAACCGGTTTCCATGGCTACTTCGGCACAGATTTTTCGGGACACCACTGCCGATTTGATCTTGGTCAGATCTCCTTCGAGCAATTGGGGAAACCGTTTGTACAACAATTCGCAGACGATCAGATCCAGAACCGCGTCCCCGAGGAACTCCATCCGCTCGTTGCTTTGCAGACGATTGTCCGCTATCGAAGCATGAGTCAACGATTCCCGGAGCAGGTCATGATTTTTAAAACGATAACCCAGAACTTCTTCGGCTTTGCAGATAAGGTCGGGTGACACGAGAATCCTTGTAGTGGGGTGGGCTGATCCGGACCACCACTCATTAGCAACGAAGAATCAAAATTCTGGGCCTGAAAGGAACGCGGGTGAGACCGATCCGCCCTTGCGAGGGTTTTGAATCCTTTCATCGACACTCGGATCAGACTTGCTCGGGCTCCTTGGAACGCCCACCCCCCTCGCCAAGAGGGGGCTAAGCCATTCGGGCCGGATCATCGCTTTCCTTTCAGCGGACCCGAACGACTTGCATGAAAATATCAGCCATATTCTTCAGCGTCAATCGTTAGAAAGCCTGATCAAATCCGTACCCCCGGGGCTTTTGACCTAGCAATAGATTTGACTTACATTATCTGGCTCGATTTTTCTGGAGTCCAAATGTCTGAACTGAAGATGGTTTATGGTAATGACGCCCCGATCGCTCCTTTGTCCGGAAAGACTGTAGCGATTCTGGGGTATGGTTCTCAGGGTCATGCACACGCTCAGAACCTCCGTGATTCGGGCGTTAAGGTAATCGTCGCCAATCGACGGGATTCTGCCAACGGCCGGCTTGCGATCGAACACGGATTTGATCCGATGACGATCGAACAAGCCGTTCAACAAGGGGATCTGGTCATTATGACCCTTCCCGACGAAGTTCAACCTGAGGTTTACAACAAATCCATCAAACCCTATCTGACCAAAGGCAAAACGCTCGGCGTGACTCACGGATTTAATGTCCATTTCAAAACGATCGAAGTTCCCAAGGACGTGGACGTGATTTTGGTCGCTCCCAAAGGACCGGGACATCTGGTTCGTAGTGAGTTTGTCAAAGGGGGTGGCGTCCCCTGCCTGGCTGCTGTCCATCAGGACGTGACCGGAAATGCCCGCGCGATCGCACTCGCCTGGGCCAACGGGGTCGGGGGTGCCCGAAGCGGTATCATCGAAACCACTTTCAAAGACGAATGTGAAACCGACCTGTTTGGTGAACAAGTCGTTCTGTGCGGCGGGTTGTCCGCACTGATCAAAGCCGGTTTCGAAACCCTCACCGAAGCCGGTTATCCTCCCGAAATGGCTTATTTTGAGACTGTTCACGAGGTCAAACTCATTGTCGATCTGATTTATCAAGGCGGACTGGATTACATGAGATATTCCATCTCCAATACCGCCGAATGGGGTGACCTCATTACCGGTCCACGCATCATTACCGAGGAAACCAAAAAGGAAATGCGTAAGGTACTGAAAGAAATCCAGGACGGAACTTTCGCCAAAAACTGGCGGGCCGAGTATGAAAGCGGCATGAAGAAGTTCAAGGAATTGTACGAAAAAGATCATCATCATCCGGTCGAAGTAACCGGACGACGACTACGAAAAATGATGACATGGCTGAACGCCAAAGAACCCCCTCAAACCTAACTCTTTCTATGAAAGATCATGATTCCAACACTCCCGGATCGTCCGGGAGTGTTTTTTTTGATAAGAAAATCAAATTTCACAATCCTGTTTATAATTTTAGTTTATCGACGAAAGTTTTGCTCATTGTAATTTGTGAATCAAAAGGGTAGCGGGTGCTAAGTTAACACATCCTTTATCTCAGGTTCCCCTCTGATTGCCGTATAATTCGACATGAAGTCTTGGTGAGTATCGAAAACCCGTCTGTTTGCAGACCTCTCCAATCCACCCTTGTCGGGAACGAAGTGTTTCAACGTCTGTGCCTTCCGGCATCAATAGAACGTCTGACGGATTCCAGCCTTGGAGCTGTTTTAAAAGTGAATCAATTTCGGACAGATCCTTGGGGTCAGACACGACAAACTTCAACTGGAAATCCTTTGCAAGATCCATTAGATCCTGAATGACAGATGTTTTGATACGGTTTCGTTCGTGCACAGCTGCAAACCTGCCTTCATCCTTTTGCCAAGGAGTAGAGTTGGACAACTTGGGAGAAATTGAAACAAGATCAACCGGAAGATCCTTATAAATTGTCCCGGCTGTTTCGATCGTAATGTGCCAGTTGGCTTGATGAAACTCCCTAGCCAAATCGACGATATCAGGCATCATCATGGGTTCGCCTCCGGTCAGGACAACGTACCGACAAAACGCGGGGTTTGCCGTAAGCTGTGTCCGGACCAACGTTTCTGCGGCATCCACGATCCGATCGACGGACCAGTCGTCGCCTTGCGGTTCCCACGAGGCGTAAGGCGTATCGCACCACACACAACGCAGGTTGCATCCGCTGGACCGAACGAAGACCGATGGAACGCCGATCAGTTTTCCTTCTCCTTGAATTGAGTAAAAAAGCTCGGCGATTCGCATTGTAAGTACATCCTGACCCGGACAGACGACTCTACGGGTCATTTGGTCAATTTACGATACTTGATCCGATGCGGCTGATCGGCATCGGCACCTAGACGCTTACGTTTGTTCTGTTCATAATCCTGAAAATTTCCTTCGTGGAAAACGATTCGGCTATCCCCTTCAAACGCCAGGATATGAGTCGCCAGTCGATCCAGGAACCAGCGGTCGTGGCTGATGACCAGCACACATCCGGCAAAGTTTTCGATCGCCTCTTCCAAAGCCCTGATCGTATTCACATCCAGATCATTGGTTGGTTCGTCTAACAGGATCACGTTCGCGCCACGGGTCAACATGCGGGCCAGATGAACTCGGTTTCGTTCTCCCCCTGACAACACGCCGACCGGTTTGGACTGATCCGAACCCATGAATCCAAATCGTTTGACATATCCACGGCCGTGGATTTTACGGCTCCCCAATTCCAGATATTCTGCTCCACCGGTGATTGAATCGTAAACGCTCTGGTCGTCTCTCAACGATGCGCGCGACTGATCCAGATAGGAAAGAACCGTCGTTTCGCCGAGTCTGATTTCCCCGGAGTCCGGCTTTTCCGCTCCGGTGATCATACGAAACAAGGTCGTTTTCCCTGCTCCGTTCGGTCCGATGATCCCGACAATCGACGCGGGGGGAATAACAAAGCTCACATTCTCCATCAGCAGTTTATCACCGAAACTCTTGGAGACGTTTTTCAGCTCGATCACCTTTTGCCCCAGACGCGGACCCGGGGGGATATAAATTTCGATCTCGACTTCTTTTTGACGTTCTTGCTCGGCTACCATCCTTTCATAGTTTGCCAGACGGGCTTTGCTCTTGGCTTGGCGGGCGGACGGACTTTTACGTACCCATTCTAGCTCGTGAGCGAGCATTTTCTCAAACGCCCTGTCTTGTTTTTCCTCGATTTCAAGTCGTTTCTGCTTCTGCTCTAACCACGATGAGTAGTTCCCCTTCCACGGAATTCCCTGACCACGATCCAATTCCAGGATCCAGCCGGCAACATTGTCCAGGAAGTACCGATCATGTGTCACCGCAATCACCGTGCCTTCGTATCTCTGCAAGTGATGCTCCAACCATTGAACACTCTCGGCATCCAGATGGTTGGTCGGTTCGTCCAGGATCAGAATATCCGGTTTCTGTAATAATAGCCTGCATAAAGCCACCCGTCGTTTTTCACCGCCGGACAAGACATCCACGACCTGATCCGCGGGAGGACATCGAAGCGCGTCCATCGCCATTTCCAGCTGCTGATCCAGGTTCCAACCGTCTCGCTGGTCGATCTTTTCCTGAATCTCTCCCTGTTTGTCCAACAGCTTCTGCATCTGCTCGTCACTCATCGGTTCAGCAAACTTTTCGCTGATAGCATTAAACTCCTGGATCAGGTCGAGTGTGCTTTTAACCCCTTCTTCTACGATCTGACGGATGGTCCTTCCGGATTCCAGAACCGGTTCCTGAGGCAAATAACCAACTGTGTATCCTGGTTGGCGGACGATCTGACCTTCATAATTGTTATCCAAACCGGCCAGGATCTTTAGAAGGGTTGATTTTCCGGCACCGTTCAACCCCAGCACACCGATTTTTGCGCCGTAGAAGTAGCTCAGATAGATGTCTTTAAGGATGACTTTGCGATCGATCGTCTTGGAGACACCGATCATCGAGAAAATGATTTTTTCGTTTTCAGGCATGATGTGAATGATTTAACTTCTGTCGAATCGAAAGAAAAGCCCACGGCCAATCGTCCGACGGCCGTGGGCAGGGGTATGTCATGCAACAAGACGGGACTTTATTCCAGACCGCCGCGCAAACCGCGGGCTTTGGAGCGTTCGGCCCGTTTTTCTTCCCGGACCGCTTCTTCCTGGGCCCACATCGCACGCTTGAGCGAAAGTCCGATCTTGCGTTCTTCGGTGTCGACCCGGAGAATCTTGACTTCCACTTCCTGACCGACTTTGAGAACGTCTTCCGGTTTTTCGATCTTCTGATCTGCGATCTCGGAAACGTGAAGCAGTCCTTCCAGACCCGGTTCGAGTTCGACAAACACCCCGAAGTTGGCAATCTTTGTCACATGACCCTTGACGACCATTCCCGGTCGGTAATGTTCCGGAATCACGGTCGTCCAGGGATCTTCGGCCAAGTGCTTCAAAGACAAAGCGATACGTTGTTTCTCCTGATCGACTGACAGGACAACGGCTTCGACTTCTTCCCCCTTTTTCAGGATCTCGGAAGGATGACCAACTTTTTTGGTCCAAGAAAGATCCGACACATGAAGCAATCCGTCGATGCCTTCTTCGATTTCGACAAAGGCTCCGTAGTTGGCGATATTTCGGACCTTGCCACGAACCACACTTCCGGGCGGGTATTTCTCGGCCACACGCTCCCACGGATTTTCTTCGACCTGCTTCATCCCCAGGGAGATTTCCTGTTTCTCCTTGTTGATGTCTAAGACCTTGACTTTCACTTTCTGATCTGCGGCGACAATTTCGGACGGGTGATTGATCCGTTTGGTCCAGCTCATCTCCGAAATATGCACCAGTCCCTCGACGCCGGCTTCCAGCTTGATAAATGCCCCGTAGGACATGATGTTGACAACCGTACCTTCGTGGATGCTTCCGATGGGGTAACGGCTTTCGATATCTTCCCAGGGGGATGCGTCTTTTTGCTTCAGACCTAGGGCAATTTTTTCCTTTTCTTTGTCAACCGACAAAACCTTGACCTCAATTTCCTGATCGATCTTGAGGATCTCCGACGGGTGATTAATCCTGCCCCAGGACATGTCTGTGATGTGCAATAGCCCGTCAATACCACCAAGATCGATGAAGGCACCGAAGTCGGCAATATTCTTAACAGTTCCCTTGACGATCTGATTGACTTCGATGCTGTCCAGGGTCTTCTGCTTGAGCTCTTCTCGCTGCTGTTCGATCATTTTTCGTCGTGAGATCACGATATTGCGGCGTTCTTCGTCAACTTTGAGAATGACCGCATCGATGTTTCGACCGATCCAGTCGCTGATTTCGCCCGGACGTCGGATGTCCACCTGAGAGGCGGGCAAAAATACCGGCACCCCGATATCCACCAGAAGGCCGCCCTTGATCTTTTTGGTCACCTTTCCGGTGACCGGGTCGCCTTCCTTCTTGGATTTCATGATCCCTTCCCAGTTGATGACACGATCGGCTTTGCGCTTGCTTATCCGCACCGTTCCGGAATCATGGTCCACTTCCTCGACCAAGACTTTAACTTCATCCCCAACCTTCACATTTTCCGGTTCATCGAATTCCGACTTTTCCAGCAAAGCTTCGCTTTTTCGACCGAGTTCGACCAGGAACTCATCCCCACTTTCTCCGGAAATACGCCCCGAAACGATGCTACCCGGTTGCAGGTCCACCAGATCATCTCCACCCACCAGTTTTTCGATATCGGTCGGATCACCGATCGTTGCAATCGCGGCGGCGGCTTCGGCGTCAAAATCACCCAAAGAATGAAGAAGGTTGTAATCAACCATAAGAAACCAACACTTTAAAAATGCGAAACCGGCATTGTACCGGCTTCTAACCACCCGACCATCGTGGGTTGCCCACGCAACACGACACGCTAGCTCGGAAATTACCCCATTCGTTATGGGGAATTCTCTAATTTAGCCTTATTTTGTCGAATTCCAAGCCGACTCCCACTTTTTTCCTGCTTCCAGGGTTAAAATCTCGCAATCGGTTTTATCAATACACTCATGCTGAATAACATTAGTCGGATCCTGATACGCGTTTCGAATGTTCCTGCAGCAGTCGGTTTCTACACTCAAAAACTCGGACTGATTCTCGATCGCCAGCACCCTCACGCAGCGGCCCTTCGATTCGCTAATAACACGACCGAACTGATCCTCCACACCGATGATCACCGCGGCGACCTAGAAATCATTTATCAGGTCACCGATGTTCGTGAAATGTTTGAGAAACGTGAAGAACTGCACATTCAATTTCTCTCTCCCCCTCAACAAGTGGGTGCCGGTTATCGAGCCACCATCAAGGACCCGTTCGGAAACATCCTCATCATCGCCGATCAGGGTAAAGCCATTGAAAAGCCCGAAGAGTCATCCGAACGGGTGAGAACAACGCTGTTTGAAGATGCTCCAGACATTCCGCCCGCCAAAGATCCCGAATTACTGACCCGGTTATACACTCTCATCGGAAGAACGGCTGATGATTTACCTTATACTCGACATTTTGAAGAGCTGTATTCTCTGTACGTTCGACAACTTCCTGACCCCAAACCATCGGCTAGGGATGTCTGGTGGCAACTGATCAATCTTCGAAAGCGTGGAAGCCTGCCCCGGCTCGGATCGGCTGTTAGCAAACCCCCTGCTTTGGATGCTGAGAAAAAGGAACTCCTTCGCAAACTGCTCGGGCACAACATCGGTAAACGTGACCGACTCCCCTACACCCCCGAGTTCGATACGCTTATGGAACAATTTAATCAGCACTTCGCCAGACCCTTTCCCCCTCACGTGGTCTGGAGAATGGTCGCTAACCTCGCCAAATGACACGTTTTCCGAATCCGATACGCTTGATCGATAAAGTGTGTTGGATTCGTCAGGGGTTTCGGTTACAAGTGAACCATGCGACGATTTTTCTTGAAAGATGCTCGCCCGGGCGATGTGATCGAAGACGTTTACGTCATCACGAACAAACAAATCGCTTCTACCGCTAGCGGAAAATATTACATCAAATGCTTCATCGGTGACAATTCCGCAACCCTCACGGCACGTCTGTGGAACGCGACACGGGAGATTTTTGCCCAATTACCTGATAACGGGTTTTTGTTTGTCCGGGGACGAGTGGAGAATTACCAAAACAATAACCAGGTCATCCTCGAGGCCTGGGCGCCCGCGGTCGAAGGACGGTATGCGGTCGAGGATCTGATCGTTCACACGGAAAAAAACATTGATCAAATGTTCAAACGAGTGGTTGAGATTTGTGAAAGCCTTCAGAATCGACACGTGGCAGCGATCGTACAGGCGTTTCTGGATGATGAAACTCTGATGAAAAAGTTTCGTCAGGCCCCGGCGGCTCAGTCATTCCATCATGCCTATCTCGGTGGTCTTTTAGAACACACCGAAAATGCACTCAATGTGGCCAACGCGGTCTGTCGCTTTTATCCTCACCTCAACAGGGACTTGGTTCTCTCTGGCATTTTCATCCATGACCTGGCCAAGACCTGGGAACTGCAATACGACACCGCGTTTGGATACACCGACGGCGGGCAACTCGTTGGACATATCGTCAAAGCCGCCTTATGGATCGAAGAAAAAGCCCGTATCGCTTCCGAGCAACTCGCCGAACCGATCCCGGAAAATCTCATCCACGTCATGCAGCATATCGCGTTGTCGCACCACGGCGAACTGGAGTTCGGTTCCCCTAAAACACCTGCGACTCCCGAGGCTCTGGCTGTTCACATCATCGAGAACATGGACGCCAAGTTAACACTGGCTTTACAGCTGACCCGAGGCAAACAAGCTAGCGGGGAAGGTAACTGGACCGAGTACCAGAAAGCTTTTGACGGACGTCTGTACAAACCCGACGTTGCACCGGCTGATGTCCCCGAACCAGAACCGACGGTTTCATCCACCGAGATCACAAATCCACTGTTTGCCTCGATCGTGCGTCCGTCCATCAAACGATCAGCGCTTTCATGAACCATCAACGGTATCCCGGCCCTGAAGAACCCTCCAGGACCGGGATGAAAGGCTGATCCCAACGATTCGACCATTACGGTGTGACCGGCCGACGTCGGATGAAGATGTATCCCAACCCGATCAGGGCTAAAACGGTGGGTTCGTGGACGAAGCTAAGGTCCGGAGCCATTCTAAAATGGGTGGCCTGTTCGAAAGCGTATGCAAAACTAAGCAATTTTTGTTCACTGAGCAGTTCTCCCATGAACTGTATTCCCATCGGAGTACCATCGCTGGTATATCCCATAGGAAGACTTAAAGCAGGTTTGCCAAGAATATTGGCTTCGAATCGTCCAAGTAGACTGGCGGTGCCCCCGTGTAAGTATCTAGCCTTATACTGGGGACTCTTTGATTGGTGGCAACCGTGGGCATAACTATACCATACGTGGGGGCTACAGAAGGATCGATTTTGAGAATGTCAGATTCATCAATGTCTGGGGTTGAAGGGTCATCCGCAAGGTTGGGTGACGCCATGAACCCTTCACATTCAGCTAGTGAAGGTCGCTAAATGCTTTTAAGGCTCGAATCGCGTCCGGATTATCAGGCTGACCATATCCGTCCGCATCGCCAAAACCTTTTGGATTTCCCGCATTCAGAATATTGGCAAAATTACGGATGTTGGTCGCGGCCAAATAAAGCGTGCTCAGTGAACTTCCTGCGCCGGCATCCCGCCCGGCCTCCAAGGCGTCAGCAAAATCATTCAAATCCTTGATAACAGGATCATTATAACTCTTGATCAATTCATTATAATAGTGTGTCGCTGCCCAAGATGACCATGTACTGCTGGGTGTTGTCCCCCCCCCGGCGTAGTCGTCGGGTAATCGTGCCCAAAACCTTCGGTAGTGGGATTGCTAGATCGACCAATTATAATACTTAAGTGTTCCCGGAATATTCATATAAACAATCGTTCCCCCTTGGGCGCGCAGTGTACTTAAGGCGTCGGTTGGGATTATAAGGATTTCTTACAAGACCTGCTGCATCATCAATTCCATCAAAAGTATACGCCATCGTGCTCATGGTCGCTTTACCCAGAATAATCGCCTCGGCCTGTTTGAGTCTTTCAACACTCAAAGCATCCTGTCGTGGCATGAGGGGGGGGGGGTTGATTTGGATGTCCCCGATCCGTTCAGTACGCGACACCATTGGTCGTCACCATACCGCCCGCGTCATATGAGTTTTTCACCAAAACCGGTACTCCAAAAAGCGGATAATTGGACAGGTTAAATCCCGGACTTTGGCGAAGCGAGTCTAGCTCAGCAGCAATAGTCAGAGCATCCGGATTGACCTGGGCAACGGCATTAATCCCATAAGAGTTGATGACGTGACATAAATTATACGTGTTAATGCGATTGATATACTGCCGAATAACGTCCGTGACGGTTGTCTGATTGGTTTATACGCATCCAATAAATCGGATATCGATTTTTCCTCCACATTGAATGCTGCTTGAACACTGCTTTAAGCAATACTTGCAATAAGTATTGAAACTGCTCATCTGAGTCGAGACCTACCGAACTTATGCGGGTGCCTGAATGCACTCTCCTTTTTTATCACCCGGGAAAGGTGAAGAAACTGTCAAGGTTGGTTGTGCCCGGTGTCATACCCATGAATGACCCTGGATTGCAGTAAAAAGCATGCCGGCCAAACACTTGGAAAACAAATGATTCTACGAAAGGCCATGACTTGCGTCTCGGCTCACGTTTCTGTGAGACAAAGCCCTTTCTCAAAATTTTCCGTTGATACTGTTGAGAATATTTCTTTGCAGAACAAAGTACAGCACTGCCTTTTGAACAAGCACCCAATAGACTTTTGCGCAAAATTGAACGAGAACAAGTAGATAGACTTCTAAAACGGAATCGTTTGTTTAATCAAATGGTATCTCAGGATCGTCAACGCCATCTTGGCAGAACGGTCGCGGACCCACTCCCGGTCTCCGGGGAATTGGAAGGTACGGGTCCAAACGCCTTGAGCATGGGACAATCCGATACAGACTGTTCCGACGGGTTTTGAAACGGTCCCCCCCGTCCGGCCCCGCAATCCCGGAGATGGCAATGGCCCAATCCGTTCGGGATCGAGACCGGGCTCCTTGAGCCATTTCCAAGACGACCGGTTCTGAAACAGCCCCGTGCTCCGCGAGGGTGCTAGGTTTGACCCCGAGTTCGTTCATCTTAGATTCATTAGTATAATTTACCCACCCTTGATTGAAATATTGGCTGGAACCGGGAATATCGGTCAACATTTTCGCCAATAACCCCCCCGTACAGGATTCGGCTGTTGCGATGGTCTGTCCGGTTTGTTTCAGCAGCCCTGCTACGACTTCCGCGAGGGTTTGCTCATCTTCTCCAAAAACGACGGATCCCAAAGCTTCGCGACAGGCTTGAACGGTCTTGTCCATTTCGTGTTGGGCTCGTTCACGGGACTCAAAACGCGCATTAATTCGGAGAGAAACGATCCCCCCTGAGACGGTGGTTCCGACGCTCGGATTGCGTCCCCGCTGCATCAGTTTTCCCAATCGCTCAGCCACGGTGCTTTCGCCAAGCCCAAAAGTGTGTAACGTTTTCTGAAGGATGACCGCCCCTTCGGTTCGTTTGCTGATCCAAGGGAAAACGTCCCGCTCGAACATCGGAAACATCTCCTTGGGCACTCCGGGCATGACAAAAAATAACCGTTTTGCCCCATTCGAGTCGAAGCCCCGGGGCCGTTCCACGGTCATTCCACATGATTTCGGCACCCTTCGGAACCATCGCTTGGACGCGATTGCGGTCGGGCATGGTGCGTCCGAGCCTCCCAAAAAAGGTCTTGAGTTGTTCGAGCCATTGCTCATTCAATTCCAAAGGCAACCCGGTTGCATCCGATAAGGCGTCACGGGTCAAATCATCCTCGGTCGGTCCGATTCCTCCCGTGATGATTAGGACATCACACCGGTCGGCTTCTTCTCGAATAGTCCTGGCAATAACAGACCGATCGTCGGGGATGGTTTTGTGCGCCAAAATGTCGCACCCCACGCTCGACAGCTTTTTGCTGATCCATGCGGAATTCGTATCGATCGTTTGCCCTAGTACCAGTTCGTCACCGACAGAAAGGATGATTGCATTCATGCCGCACTATCATATGCACATTTTCCCACGAAAGAGAATCGCAAATCCGGTGGTGTTCCGTTAAGGTATTCGGGATGAAACATGACAACTTGCCCCGCGCGATTGATGAGCTAGAGGCACGGATGACAAGCATCCGTGACTCTCTTTGACCTGCCGAACAAAAAAGTTCGTCGAAAAGAACTCGAAGACAAGATGGGCCAACCGGGTTTCTGGGATAATCAGGAAGCCGCCAAGCCCGTGATCGCTGAGATCAAGCTTCTTAAAGCCACCATCGATCCGATCGAACAGGTTCTTTCCGGGATCGAAGACTGTCGAGCCATGGTCGAATTGGCGACCGAAGCCGACGACCCCGACGCCATGGCCGAAGCAGATCAAATCCTGACGGATCTGGAATCTAAAGCCGATTCGATTGAAATCCAGTCCCTGCTTGACGGAAAAGCCGACCCTTATAACTGCTTTGTTACTATCCAGGCCGGGGAAGGCGGGACCGAAGCCCAGGACTGGACCGAAATGCTGGCCAGAATGTACTTGCACTTCTGGGAGCGACGAGGATGGGATGTTTCGGAAGTCGATATCCAATACGGTGAGCAGGCGGGTTTCAAATCAGTCACCTACCTGGTCAAGGGAGAATACGCTTTCGGGTACATGAAAGTCGAAGCCGGAAACACACCGACTGGTGCGGGTCAGCCCGTTCAACAGTCAGGGTAAACGGATGACCAGCTTTGCCGGAGTGGACGTCACACCGGAATTTCCTGAATCGGAAACCTCCGACGAAGAAATCCCCGAAACGGATTTGGATATTGTCGCATTTGTTCGTGCCAGTGGTCCGGGGGGGCAAAACGTGAATAAAGTCGCCTCGGCTGTACGGATTACGCATAAACCAACCGGGATCACCGTCACATGCTCGGTGGAACGTTCTCAACAGCAAAATCGACAGATCGCTATGAACATCCTAAAAGGCAAGATTGAACTGCTCGAACGTGCCAAGCGAGATGCCGAACTTCGCGATATCGTTGGTGAAAAAGGTCGGATCGGATTCGGCACGCAGATCCGCTCGTACGTGCTGGATGACCGTCGGGTGAAAGATCATCGTACCAACTACGAAGTAACCCAGGTCGAAAACGTACTGGATCGTGGAGATCTGGATCCTTTTATTGATGCCGAACTACGACGTCGAAAAGGGAAAAAGTATGCCTAAAGCGTTTTACGCTTGTTTACTGGGTTTGACCGCGTTGGGACAAGCAAAAGAAATACCCGATTGGTCTTTTTCGTTTACCCCATTTACCCGCTACAGCTTTGAACAAGATCTGAATTCGGACAACTCTTTCTCGGTGTGGCGATCCGGGCTGTCTTTTCAGGGTGGAGGTCCGATTAATTCCTTTCTTTTAGTGGGATGGACATCTAACCTGGAACACGCCAATTACGACTTCGCCGATGACACTTTTGCCGGAGACTTTATTTTTCTCGATTTCCGCCCGAGTCTGTCGGTTTACCTGAATCCCGATCTTGGCTTTTATACGGGGATCTTGGTCGGGATGGGTGCAGAAACCGGTGCTGACTTAGGCGATTCGATGGTCTACGGGGGGTTCGTGGGATTTAACTACCAAATGGCACCACACGTGTGGGTCGGGACCGGAATTGGTTTCAGCACCCAACTGGAAGATGATCCGATTATCCTGCCTCTGATCAGTCTCGATTGGAGGATCAATGACGACTGGATTTTGAGCATCTCCGGACTCAGGGGGGATCTAAGCTATAAAATCGATGATCGGTGGTCCTTCTACCTCGAGGGACGATACGACATACGACAGTATCGTTTGACCGACGAAGCGGCAATAAATCATGGTGTATTGGGAGACCGATCGGCCGCCGCGGGGGTAGGTATTCGATATTCCCCTCATCCAGCTGTCACATTCTCGTTGGTTGGAGGATTGATTCTCTGGCGAGAGATAACGCTTTATGATGATCATGAAACAAAGGTTTACGAAGACACAGCTGAACCGACCGGTTATGTGTCTGCCAACATGCGGTTTGCGTGGTGAGGTATTGTGATCCCGCTTCATCCACAATCTCGTGTCGCGATGGCGATTATTTCACGGCTGTGTGAGGGCCATGCCCGACAAGAAGAAACACCGATTGCCGAAATTCTGCGTGTGGCTGGAACCGACGAAAAAATGGCTTGGTCGGTTCTGGCCGAGCTGGTTCGTGCAGAATTGGTGACAGAGGGATTTGATGTGGGTGGTTATTTGATTACTCGTGAACCGGCTTCGATCACATTACTGGAAGTGGTCAGTCCCTTTGAACCGCTTTTGCAAAATGAAGGCGCCCGGATTACTCGGGCGATGAGACCGATGGTTTTGGATTATTTTCGTTCGATCACTTTTTCTGCCTGCGCAAGTTCGTGTCCGAGTGACTCGGTCGGGGATGAGCCGGGGGATTGTCCTCGGTCGGTTTTGGACGCTTGGAATAATTCAAACACATCGTCTTCTTGATCTTCCGGCGTTTCTTTCGGATCATCGCGGGTCTGATGAGTAAAGCAATCATACTACAGCACGTTCCACATGAAGGTCCTGGTCGGATTTTGCCTGTGTTCCGCGATTTTGGGATACCGACCGAAGTGAGACATTTGTATCGGGGGGATGAGGTTCCCACCGATCTGAGAGAAATCCG
>BPJO01000002.1 GCA_026004655.1 Phycisphaerae bacterium | reverse complement strand
TCTCCAATAAGTTTAGTGTAACGCCTTATCAAAAAAAGGGATAAAAATATGCTCGTTGTCCCCGGTAAACGCTCCTCTGCGTCAAATCGTACAAACCTATGAATTGCCTTCGACGGGATCAGGCGATACATTCTGAGGCCTCACGGGAGTTGAAAAACCATGTTTCGATGTGTGATCGTGACACCGGAAAGAACAATCCTTCGACCAGGACGTCAAGCAGGTCATTATCCCTGCCCATGACGGAGAAAATGGGGAATCCTGACCGATCGGGGCACCGATCCTGGTTAAACTGGGGCTTGGTGCACTGACGGTTGATACCGCTGACGGAAAACGAAAAAGCTTTTTTGTGGACGGGGGCGTTGCCCAGATGAAGGAAAACGTCCTGACGATCGCAACGACCGAAGCCACCCCGGTGGAAGAACTCGACGCACGTCAAGCCGAAACCGAACTCGCCGATGCCACTGCAGCCCGGATTAGCGAAAAAACTTCCTGCGGATCTCCGCGAGAAGGTCTATCCGACGGGCCAAAACTAAAATGGCTTTGGCCCGCAAATAGAAAACCATTTTTCCAAGTCGGTATCTCACCCCAAACAGTGTGGCTTTGAGACAGAAGTCTTCACTTTTTCTCGACCAGAAAACAGGTATTCTGTGACTTTGGGAGATCGTGATCTGAGGTTTCGGCTGCCTCGAAATGTGGTGTAGGAAGTCTGGAAGGTGGAGCAGGGTCCTAAAGACTTCAAAAATTGTGTCATTCGGTCGGAATCGATGAACCCTTCGGAGTTATACGAAACCAACAAAAACTTGGCTGGGCAAGCCTGCAGCAGATCAAAAAGCGCCTTTTCGGATTCACGTCTTTTGTTGTAACTGGATCGTCTCCAGTCTATTGGGATGCCTGACACACGACTGATTCTCCGCGGGCGTCGATAGTCCACCAGCAAGTTCAGCATGAAATAATTGGATCCATACGGGTGCTGGTTATAAGGCGGATCGATATAAGCCAAATCCACCTCCTTCATACGAAATACCAGATCGTTCGCGTCTTGCTGATAAACCCGGATAGTCGCACTCGAACCGGGAAAAAAAGACGGGGAAATCGAGTCGGATCGGGGCACATATCCGAGAAATCGCGTCTCGACCATTCCCGCCGAACTGGCCTACACCATCTTTATTCTTGTAAAAACCCTTGAAAACCCCCTGCTGTGTTCGCATGAACCGATGCTCTTGATAACAGGGGGTCCTAGGAACAATCGTCCTAGTCGATCCTCCAGCTCACCGATCCAGTACCGGGCGGTATCCAGGTACACTGCATTGTCCCGTGTGTAAAATACCCGGTCTGAAGACGTGATTTTGTCCTGGTCGGCGGGAGAATAAAGCTCCGTAATGAATCCCGGTCTTGGCGATTGTTCGATACGGCGAAGTAAATCTTCGTAAATCTCGCGAAGCAGCGGGATATCGAGTTGAGACATGTTGCTTAAGTAGCACTCGTTGATCACCCGGCTGTAAGATTCGAGGTCGTTGACCAACAGATAATCGCAGAATTGTTTGAAATATCTGGCCACCACGCCGCTACCAGAGAACAGATCAGCACAGACCAGCTTTCTGAATCCGAGTCTTCGACGTACGTGCTGGACCGCCTGGTCGATCCAGGGGATCAAAGCCCGCTTGTTACCAATACAAGTAATCAGTTGCGACTGGAGATAGGCCTGGTCTTCCGTGAGACAAGCAGGCGTGAACGAATGCCCTTTCCCGCTTATCCGGATCGGGTATGGATTGCTAGTATCGGAAAGGTGATTCCGGCTCCGCCCCAGATTTGATCGGTCGCATTGATGTCGGCATCGAAATCACTGGTATAAAATAAATAACCTCGTAACAGCCACTCCCCGTAACGGGGGTGAAATATTCAACAGATTATTGAGTGAATATTCTCCGATCACCCCGACCTGCCAGTGCTGAAGACCTGAAAGGGTGGGTTCGGTTGTCTGGGGAGTGGTAAAAATGCCCGCAAACGGACCGTTATTTCCGACCGGATAGGCATCCCAGTTACTGACATACGCCACATTTCCGACAAAGTTCAGTGCTAACCCGATGTCTTCGAATCGTAGTACGTATTCCAGACCGGCTTCAAGATAAACCCCGTCGTATAAGTCAAAATCATAAGCACCCATGACGTAGGGCGTGGGGGATGTGCTGACCCCCGACTGTGATATTCTGGTCCAATCCGAGCCGCAAAAAGACTTCGCTGGTTTCAAAATCATCCCGGTCAGGATACAGATAAGTGGTGTAACCTGCGGAGATCACCAGAGGCTTGATCATCCAGTCGAACCCCAACGGTCGGTCGAATTTCCTGAAAATTGCTGACCGGATCATTTTCCGCCACGTTGACAAAGACCTGCACGAACGGGTGGGGCAGCTTGCCAAGATCAAACGAGATTTTTCCGTCGAACTGGAGATTGAGCTGGTCCTCGGACCCGGGGGCTTCAAAGAGCTCCACACCCCGGTGGATATAGTCGGTGAAATAAGAGACCGAAAAAATCCAATCCCACCGCTCCCTGATTCGTTCCTTCGGCTTCGGTAGGAAGTTCGGGGGGAGCGTTAAACACTCGGAGGGGCTGGCTGGGCCGATACCGTCGTGCTCCAGACCCCTGCTGTGATCAGAAAGACTATCGTCCGCATGATTGACTGACGATACCCACCCGGCTCGACGGGGGCAACTATTGGCCGACTATTTATCTCTGGGGGTCCGTGTTGTTCAGATACTCTTCGATATTCGTGTATCCGTCCTGGTCGGCATCGCCGGGCCCGTCGGAAGGATCCGACGGGGTTAAACCCGTGTTTGCTTTCCCATTCATCGGGCATCCCGTCTTCGTCGGAATCCGCTGGTGCATCGCCGGATTCCAGTTCAGGCCATCCTCCGACTTCAGAAGGCGAGTTGATCATTCTGCCGGTTCGTTGCTTGACCTGTTCGATGATCCGCAGATCGACAGCATCGCGTTTAGGAAGGGTTGCCCCGACATTGTTCAGAACTTGCTCAAACGCCTCTTTGGCCGAGGTCGTGCTCACGGGGGGCATGTCAAAGGGCTGGTCCACTAGCGTCACGAATCGTTTTCCGTTTTCTTCGACCTCGTCAAATAACTGTTCTCCGTCGAGAGATGGATCCGGTTTCAAAAATGTTTCCGGAAACATGAAACTTCATATCCGACTTGTTGGCACTGGTGTTGATCGGTTTTTTCGCCCGGCTGCTGGGACCGGGACGAATATAATTCCCGACATAGTTCGCACGGAAAACCCCTTGGGTCAGCCCAGTAGCTGTTGTCCCGTAGTCATAAATGACGTTGTTGCGCACGTCGAAAGTCGGTCGAGGATCTTTCCCATAATTATCCCCCCAGCCGTGGGTTTCGGGCATCATTGTGGGCCCACAGATTGTGGTGCCACGTTACTTCCCCGGTAGCCCGAGACAACGATCCGTATCCGTGTTCCCCTTTTCGATGTACGCTTTGACGGAGTGCCTCTGAAATCATGCACCATTGGATGGTCACATCGTCTACATCCCCCGCCAGAGACAAGGCTTCATCCACCGACCAACTCACCGAACAATGATCGATGATTACCCGGCGGACCCCATGCCATTAAAGTCATTGAATCGGTCTCTTGTCGGGTCAGATCCCCCAGACGAATACGCAAGTGACGAATAACGATATCCGACCCACGAATGTCAATGGCATAATCAGCAACGCAAATTCCACCACCCGGAGCGGTCTGACCCGCGATGGTCAGGTTGTTTGGCACGAATCGAAAGACGGCTTTTTAGATGAATCGTTCCCCCGACCCGAAAAAACGATGATCCGATTCGATTCACGAACCGCATCCCGTAACGAACCGGGACCATCATCATTCAGGTTAGTCACCGCGTAGACACGTCCCCCCCTACCACCCGGTGTCATGGCGCCAGCCCCTTCCGCACCAGGAAACGCCGGTACCGGTTCAGATCCCAACACGATTCCTACACCCAGCAGCACCGCCAATCCGCTCGAAATGATTGTATTCATGGTGTTATTTAATCCCTCCGTCGTGTTGTGTTGCGAAACGACATTTACACAAAAAAAACCACGTCTTTGTCTTTTTCGCCAAAAAGATCTCCCCGAGCATGCTTGACCTGCACTACCGTATCGGCTTGGCGGGAACATGCAGAGGTAATGGTACGGTTTGATCCTGCGATGTCGTTTTCTCTTCGACCAAGAGACGGCCGGCATGGGGGTTCATCGGTTTCACGACAGGCCACAAGGCGTCGGACTTCGCCAGAGTTGTCGGTGGATCTAACCGCCAAAGCGTTCGGACGGCATGGGGAAAAAAACACAAAATGAACCACATTCGTATGGAATCCCCCCGTACCACGATTTTCTACCTCCTGCAAAACACGCAATTGCTCTGATAACACCGGTCCGTATCCCAACTGTCGACCTTTGGTTTGATGCAGGTTGAGGAGACATAAACCGGTGTATCCTCCCAGACACAGGACCGGCAGTATAACCATCACTTTCCATCCCCGCTGAATCAACACGCTTACCCCAGCCAAAATCACCACCAAATACGCACTAAAAGAGCCGTTGAAATAATGGTCCATCCGTACCGGACGAATCACCGCGAACAAAAGACTGTTGCACAGAATGACCCCTACACCGATCAGAACCAGATCCCGCATCGATGAGGGTAAATCAATGAAACGCTTGAACTTGTATTTCAGAAACCCGATTAAAACGCCCACCAAACCGATCACAAAAAACACATACATCCCCTGCGTAATCCATCCCAGAATATCCTGACCGATGGAAAGATAACCCGATTCGAACCGAGGCATGATCGAGAAACTGGCGGTCAATATCCTCCCTCCCGTCCATGCAAAAAAAATCGATTCCGTACGAGACTGCCTGAAAGCGGCATACGGGTAACCCTCGACCAGTCCTTCGTTGATAAGCACGGGTTTAGGAACCGCTCCCGTTAATATCGAGATTTGCCACCCGATATAAGGCAAATGAGCAAGAAGCATCAGGACCGCGCCCATCATAAAAGGGATGATCCATGACTTGACCCGTTGTCGGTTCGCCAACCAGGCATGAATCAGAAGCACGACTACGAGAGTCACCGCAGACAGATGAATCCCCATCGCCAGTACACACCCCGCACCAAGAAGCATGAGCTTCCATCGGGCAGCTCGTCCACGTTGGCTGGCATAGAGCGCCAACAAACCAATCGATATCGGGATATTGAAAGAGTTATCCCATAATTGTCTGCTATAAAAGCAAATCCCCGGGGCGAACGCGAGAATCAGAAGACTCGACGTTGGAAATCCCGCTGTTCGGGTCAAAAACCATCCCGCCATCAATGTCGCTGTATAAAACAACACCGCATGAATGGTGACCAACCCATAAATATCGTGAGTGACCAGCAACGCCAGCTGATAAAACCAGGTCGGCGCTGGACCGTAAAAATATCCCTGTGTTCCGAGCAGCCCCATTTTGGCGGGCCAACCGGTTGTGTTAGACAACCAGGCGTTGTTCAACAGTTTGGCTTCGTCATTGATCCACGGTGCCAAACCGGGCGCAATCACCGCCATCACCAGCCCGGCTAACAAACCTAAGCAAAATCCTCCAGGCCTGACAAGCCACCCGAACACTGCTCTGGGAAAGGATCGGTCGATCAGGTGGAAAACTAATGCCATACGATGCTTCTATAAGACCCATTCGCCCGACGTGTCCTGTTGGTTTGCCTTTCACTGGTTTCGTGTTAAACCCGGACGTTGGCGAAAAATTAGGGTTTTGATAATATCCCGGATCTGCAAAAAGGAAACGAGCTAGCTTATGCACGCCACGTTGTCGCAGAAGATCGCAACCCGACAAGCCGTTGTCGGAGTCATCGGACTAGGGTATGTCGGTCTTCCTTTGATGGCTACTTTTCATCGGGCAGGATTTCCTGTACTCGGGTTTGATGTTGATCCTGATAAGATTCAAGCCTTGCACCGGGGCGAAAACTATCTCAAGCATCTGGGCATGGATCTTGTATCGTCCATGAAATCGGTAGGACGGTTTGACGCCACGTCGGACATGAACCGTCTTGGCGAACCGGATGTGATCATTTCCTGTGTCCCCACGCCTCTGGGTCATCACCGTGAACCGGATCTTTCCTACATTGAAAAATGCTCGGACGACATCGCCAGGACCCTCCGTCGTGGACAGCTGGTGATTCTGGAATCGAGCACTTATCCGCGTACCACGCGCGATGTGATGCTTCCGCGACTGGAAAGGTCAGGACTGACCTGTGGAAAGGATTTTTATTGTGCCTACTCCCCCGAACGAGAAGACCCGGGGCGAAAGGATTACAACACCCAGTCGATCCCCAAGCTGGTGGGGGGCATTGACCCGGTTTCGGGCGAACTAGCGGTGCAATTGTATTCGGCTGCAATTGCCAGAGTCATTCCGGTTGATTCAGCCGAGATCGCCGAGGCGGCTAAATTGCTCGAGAACATTTATCGGGCAGTTAATATCGCGTTGGTGAATGAAATGAAGATCGTACTCGACGCCATGGGGATTGATATCTGGAAAGTGGTCGATGCTGCCAAGACAAAACCTTTTGGTTTCCAGGCCTTTTATCCGGGACCGGGACTGGGCGGACACTGCATTCCGATCGACCCGTTCTATCTCACTTGGAAAGCAAGAGAAGTCAATTTGCCCACGCGATTTATCGAACTGGCAGGCGAGATCAACGTGCAGATGCCGGATTTCGTAATCAAGAAATGCCAACTTGCACTCAATGATCGGGGAAAAGCCGTCAAGGGATCGCGAGTGCTGGTTCTAGGTCTAGCGTACAAACCGGACATCGACGATGTTCGGGAAAGTCCCAGTTTCGAATTGATCGAAAAGCTGGAACATCTGGGCGCCCGTGTCGATTACAACGACCCTCACGTGCCCCAGACTCACAAGATGCGGCACCACGACTTACACATGAAATCAGTCGAACTGACCCAAGAAACCATCGGTCGATACGATCTGGTCCTGATCGCGACCAATCACTCGGTCTATGATTGGCAGATGATCGCCGACCACGCCAAGCTTGTCGTGGATACCCGAAACGCCCTTGGACAGGTTCGGGGAAGGAAAGATCATATTATCAAGGCTTAGGAGCGGTTTTCGATCCCCCGGATGGGTCTGGCGGAACATCAAAATAGATGCCGACTTCTTCGACAGTTCTTCCGTTGCATTTGTGGGCCACAAATCGCCAACGGTCGACCATGACCTGATCCCCCTGGCGAGGCACCCTCCCTAGACGATCGACGAGTAACCCTCCAACCGAATGGGCTTCGGTCTCGGGTTTCCACTCCGGACAGTTCAGATGAGCCGCCAGATGCGAAATGGGCATTTCTCCGCGGACAATCAGGTGACGGTCCGTTCGAGTGATGATCCGATTGTCATCACCCTCGTGCATCGGTCCCAGCAGTTCGTTAACCACGTCCGTAAGAGTGACAATTCCTTTGACGCTCCCATGTTCATCGACAAGAAAAATCAGGTGCGTTTTGTCGTCATGAAAACGGGTCAGTAATTTGTCCAACGGGATCGTGACAGGTGCAAACACTGGCGGACGACTGATCAGCAATAGCACGCTGGAATCCTGCTCGGTTTCTTCCACTGCGGTCAAAAACTCTTTAGTATAGACCACGCCTACCACGTGATCCATTCCCCCGTCGCACAACGGCATCCGGCTAAACAGATACTGACTGATCGCGTCGAGGTTTTCTTTCATCGACCGTTGAAGGTCTAGGTAGCTGACGCGCATACGCGGAACCATGATCTCCACAGCGGCTCTGCGTCCGAGGGTTAAGGAATTGAGAATCAGCGATCTTTCTTGAGAAGTCAGATTCCCCGATTCGGCTGCGTCCGAAGCAATGTGCCTCAACTCTTCGACCGTAAAACCGGTATCGGCAATATTAACCTGTCCCAGGCCCAACAGACGGGTTGTCAGGTTGGCGGACGTATCCATGACCCAAACCAGAGGTTTTAAGAGCCTCTGAATGAGGAGAATGGGACGGGCAATCAACGCTGCTAACCGGAGCGTGTACTGAAGTGTAAGTGCTTTGGGCACCATCTCACTCAGTACAACAGTCAATAACGTAACAATGACAAAGCTGAGGGTGATCGAGACACCTTGTGTCACAGGACCATCCGGAAGGCCTTTGAACAGCATCAACAGGACCTGGGTCATGGCCGGTTCGCCTAGGGAACCGAGCATGAGATTGGTCATCGTGATACAAATCTGAACGGTACCGATGGTACTGGACATCCGGGATTTGAGAACACGTAACGCCTCAGCCGCCCCGGGACTTTTTTTCCTGAGTTCTTCGATCTGACTGGTTCGAATCGCAACCAGCGCATACTCAGCCACAACAAAGAAAGCGTTTACGGCAATCAGGACGGGGACCGCAAGAACCTGCAAACCCAAGGACATGGCAACGGATTATCCTACCCGCGGGAACCAGGTTGTCGAATCGTCCGATCCCAAACGCTATTTCACACGAACCGGCATTCCTTCTGAAGTGCCTGATGCAATTGCTGAAGGTAATCGCAGGCGGGAATAAGGGTGGCTCCGAACTGTGTCATGTGCTCAGTGACCATCTGAGTGTCCAAAAGCACATACCCCCGATCACGAAGCCGTTGGACCAAATGAACCAGACAGACTTTCGAAGCATTAGAGACGCGATGAAACATCGATTCCCCGAAAAACGCGCCCCCCAAAGCCACCCCATAAAGCCCCCCAGCCAGTTGGCCTTTTTGCCAGGCTTCGACCGAGTGAGCGTACCCGAGCCGGTGCAGGTCCGTATAAACCCGGATCAGTTCTTCGCTGATCCAACTGGATCGGGTATCACCCCGTGGAACGTCCTTACAGAACCGCATGACGGATTCGAACGCCGTATTAATGCGAATCTCGAATCGTTGCTGACGGACGATCTGCCGAAGCGTCCGCGGACAGTGAAATTGATCCAATGGTAAGACGCCTCTAGGATCGGTGGAATACCATCGGGTCACACCGTCAGGATCGGTCATGGGGAAAATTCCCTGACTGTAAGCGGTTAGGAGGAGCTCTGGGGAAAGATGCGTTTTGGGAACCGACTGCACGTCCCTATTTTAAGTTTGTCCTGATACCGATGACAAATCGGCTTTTACTCCGCTGTCGAAGCGGTTTCGCGTCTGTTGTAAACCTTGGGATCAAATGCATAAAGCACGTCCTGCAGAATCGGTTCGGGTAGGGGCAAATCGGGGGACGCCGGGACCTGCAGATAGGTTAGGGCTCGTTCGAGGATCTTGCCGGCTGCCGGGGCTGCGACCGTTCCTCCGTAATGGGCCAGCGATTTGTCGGGGTCATGGATCACCACCGCCACGACCAGACGAGGGTTCTCATAAGGCCCCCCGCCGACAAAGCTCGAGGTGTAATTGCTTTCGTTATACGAACCATTGACCGCGGAGTGAGCGGTTCCTGTTTTACCGAAGAAATTGTATTTGCTCGACCGCGCTCGCTGGGCCGTACCACGCACAAGCACGTCGCAGAGGATTCGTCTCATTTGATCGCTAGTGGCAGGATCGGTGACCTGAGGGAATTGGGAAAAGGCCACACGAGCGGTGGGTTCAACTCGCCCGTCGTCGGTAACGGTTCCTTTCACGATCCTGGGATCTACCAGTCTCCCTCCGTTCGCAAAAACGGTCATTGCTCGCGCCAGCTGTAGCGGAGTAACACGCATTTCATAACCCTGAGCGATAGATTCGGTACTGAAACGGTTCCACCGTTTGAGCGGGTTGACCAGTCCGGAGTCTTCACCGGGCAGCTCTATTCCGGTTTTTTGCCCGAACTTGAAGCTCGTCAATGCGCTATATAACCCGTTGTTACCCATCCGCTGGGCCAGCATGCACATTCCGATATTCGATGATTTGACCAGGACATCCCACAGTGCCAATCGTTGATACCCGTGTACGTCACGAATAATCCTGCGTCCATATCCTGCCGGCCAAGCCGGACCATTGATCGGAAAAACTTCACTCGGACGCGTGATCTTGGCGTCTAGCGCCGGGGCTACGATAAACGGTTTGAGGGTCGATCCGGGTTCATAAGGCACGACTACCGTACGATTGAGTCGTCGTTCTGCCTTCGATTCTCCGGGGACCTGGGGATTAAATGTCGGATAATTTGCCAATGCTAACACGTCCCCGGTCCAGGGATCGAGTACGACGGCTTCCCCGCAACGCGCCTTGAACTTTTCACACGCCAAAGCCAGTTCCTGCTCAACAATCGACTGAATGTTGGCATCAAGGGTCAACATCAGGTGACGACCATGTTGGGCGGGAATATAGTCATCGGCGTCCACAAAAATGGGCCGACGACGCGCGTCTTTGAGGGTGCGTTTGCTCCCGTCTCGACCGGCCAGAAGGGAATTGAACTTCAGTTCCACCCCTTCCAACCCCCCATCGGCATTGACCCCGCCCAGCACATGCGCCGCGATCGAACCCATCGGGTAATATCGTACGTTGAATGGTGTAAAGCCTACGCCGGGCAGGTCCAGTTTCTCAATCTCCTGCATGGTGCGTTCGTCGAGATTGTCTGCAACTCGGATGAATCGAGCGTCGGGACGGTCATTAAGGGTTGCTTGAAGATCCCGCCAGTCTCTCTCCACCAGGGCGCACAGCTTTTTGATCGCTTCGATCATGGCCGGACCCGGATCCAATCCTTCTGCTCGGAACTGCTGACGCATGAACTTCGGATCAATAAAGACCGATTGGGATTGCACGGTCCCTGCCATCAGCATACCGTTGCGGTCAAAGATGCTTCCCCGGCGGGCATATAAAGGTTCCTTCTGGTACTGCTGGCGTTCGGCTCGGGCAATGTTTTTCTGGGCCCCCCAGGATTGCAGATAACCCACTCGTCCCAGAAGCGCCATGAAAACGCAAACAAGCAAACCAAATACGATCGAGGCGCGGATGGAGCTGGGCAAAACCATATCGTCCGATAACCCATCGGCAAAATTAACGTTCGGACATGAAACTTTCGTCTCCCCATTGCGTCCAACTATGATACATCCGTTTGGATACCCTCTTCGAACAGGAGAATTGAACCATGCCGAAAGCTTATCTGATCCCCGCCCCGGCCTTAATCACCGCTTTGATGACATCTGTCATCTACGCCCAGGAGAAACTGCCAGAACCCGTTTTACCCGTCCAAAAAGTGGTTCTGTTCAGCTCGGGGGTGGGATATTTCGAACATTTCGGCAACGTCCGGGGAGAAGGTATAACCGAACTGCGGTTTGACCAGAAACAACTGAATGACGTTCTTAAGTCTTTGGTATTACAAGATTTAGATGGCGGAATGGTTTCAGCCCTTCAATACCCCTCGTCCAACCCTCTGGAAAAGACGCTGAGCAGTTTTCAGGTCGATCTGTCAAGTAACCCGTCCTTGGCATCTCTGTTGCAGCAGTTGCGGGGAACCCAGCTCAGCCTCGAACTGGTCGGAGAAAAATACCAAGGCACGATCTTGGGCGTCGAAGAACGAAAAGTCCAAGAGAAAAAAGAAGCCGAACCGATCACGGTCTGGTACGTGAATCTCTTGGACGGTTCAAGCATCCGGCAAATCGAACTCGACCGGGTGACCCGATTTGAACTGAAAGACCCAGAGCTACAAAACGAACTGACCAAAGCACTTCAAGCCATCGCCCGGTCAAGAAATCAGGATAAGAAAACCGTTACGATCCGGTTTTCCGGACAAGGTGAAAGACGTGTCCGACTTGGATACGTCGTGGAGTCCCCTGTCTGGAAAACCAGTTATCGATTGGTTCTGACCGATGACTCCAATCTCTTGCAAGGATGGGCCATCGTGGAAAATCAGACCGATAATGACTGGAACAATGTCCAGCTCAGCCTCGTATCCGGTCAGCCGATCAGTTTCGTGATGAACTTGTACCAGCCCCTGTATGTCACACGCCCGGAAGTGAAACTAGAACTTTATGAATCTCTTCGACCCCAAACCTATGAAGGCGGTCTGTCGATGGATGCAACCAATGAACTGGCTTCGAGAAAATCCCTTGAGCGAGGCTTTTTTGAAAAGCAAGCCAATCGATCGGCAGCGGCGATGGCACCCGGTGCCGCAGACGCATTGATTTCGACACCGATCGACCCCACCGCATCGATCCGGTCTCTCGCCTCGGGCGCCAGAGTGGGAGAATTGTTCGAATACACGGTCGGGAATGTGTCGCTTCCACGTCAACAAAGTGCGATGATCCCCATCGTTTCGGATAAAATCGGGGTCGAAAAGGTGTCGATCTATAACGCCTCGGTTCTACCGAATAACCCCCTGAATGGGGCAGAAATCACAAATAAGACCGACAAACACCTGTTACAAGGCCCGATCACGGTCTTTGATGACGGGTCGTATGCCGGGGATGCTAAAATCGACAACCTCCCACCGGGCGAAAAACGTCTTCTGAGTTACGGAATCGACCTGCAAACCCTCGTGCAGACCCGTATCGAACAACAGTCCGAAATCGTTGCGGGAAAAATCGTCAAAGGGGTTCTGGATCTGACCCACAAAAGTCGAAAAAAAACCACCTACGATCTTCAAAACAAGTCCGATCGAGATAAAACCGTGATCCTCGAGCACCCGATTACCCCCGACTGGCAGCTGGTGCAATCCCCCGAACCAGTGGAAACAACGCAATCGTTGTATCGGTTTAAGATCCAAACCCCTCGACAGACCAAAAAGTCTCTCGACATCACCGAAGAAAAAGTTCATCGCCAAACCGTGGCTGTCCTTCCTGCGGATATCGACCTGCTGATCAGGTATACCCGAACCGGAACTCTCCCCGAATCAGTCCGTAAAGCCCTTAGTGATGTGATTAGTCGCAAACAGGCAATCGCAGACCTCCAGCGACAGATCGATCAGAAAAACCAGCAGATCGAACGTATTACCCGAGAACAGTCCCGAATCCGGGAAAACATGCGCACCGTCGATTCTAACAGCCAGTACTACAACCGGTTGCTTACCAAGCTCAATGAACAGGAAACGCAACTGGAAACAATCCAGGCAGAAACCGATCAGATCAAGACTCGAGTTGACAAAGCTCAGGAAGAACTGGAAAGACTCGTCTCCTCGTTGACACTGGAATAATCGGTCCACAAAAATCTTGTTTTGATTTGCTCCGGGACGGTTTGAATCATACATCTTTCCTGGTGTGACGTGATTTACTGGAGATCGAGCCATGCATTCGCCTCGGCTTGTTCGTTCTGCCATGATTCTGTCCCTGCTTTTTGGTGCACTGGAAGCACGTGCACAAGACGTATTCGTCGGGGCATGGAACATTCATTTCACCCCCGACGCCGCTTCGACCCAGAACGGTGCCAAATCTTTCCGGGATGCTGCGTTGTTCCATAACAACGAGCTGTCCAGCGAAGCTTTTGCCATGTACGGATTTCACACCGTGCCCTACACCGTTCCGACGGACGCCCCATCGACCTTTACCGCTAGCATGTCCAGTTCCAGTCAAGGAACGCTCCAATGGACCGGTCGGAGGGATGGCGCGCGGATCGTCGGAACGTTGGAATGGGTCAAACCCAACGGGGTTGTTTACAAATACACCCTCTCAGGAGAACGATTGCCCGAAGATGATTCGTAACCGATTGTTGTCTCCACCGGTATAAATCCCCACGAGGCGGGGATGCTCGAGTCGAACCGTGATCGGCCAGGCGAATCCCCTCCCTTGGTCGTATATAGTATTCGGAATGATTCATCTGGAAGGACTGCCCTGTGTGATGGCTGCGCTGAAGGCCCGAAGACGTCGGATTCAGGTGGTGCTTTTGAAACACGACATCCCCGAATCCAAAACGCAGGACCTGCGTCAAGCCGCTGAGCAAGCTGACATCCCGATCAAACGAGTTGGGTCCGAGGAATTGAACGCATTGGCGCACGGAAAATCACACGGGGGCGTAATGGCGGTCTGTGCGCCGATCCCCCGGTGGACGGGTCAACAGCTTCTGGACTACCTTCCGGCCCACGTGCAACGTCCCCTTTTACTGATGCTCGAGGGGGTAGACGACGCACGGAATCTGGGATTCACGCTCCGAACCGCCGATGCGGTGGGAGTTCATGCGGTTCTGATCAAGAAGCATTTGTGGGATTTTGACGAAACGGAAGTCGCCCGGTCCAGCTCCGGTGCCTTGGAACGGGTGCCTCTGGTCCAGTTCGATCAGGTTGATCTACTTCAAGCCCTTCAGAAACAGTCTATCCGGATATACGGATGTTTAGCCGGGGCGAAACGATCCGTATTCGAACGTAATCTGACTCATCCGGTTTGTCTCTGTATCGGGGGGGAGAAACGCGGGCTTTCGGGTGCGGTACGGGAAGCTTGCGACCGATTCATTTCGATCCCGACAATTCCCGGCGCCAGCACTCTGTCATTGTCACACGCGTCGGCTATCGTGATGGGAGAAGCCCTGAGACAACGTCATCGGACGGGTCCGAAGTCCTGACCGACCGACCTAAGCCCGTGGGGTCGGAACTGGCCGACCCCACTGGACCCCTTCCATACGGATAACCCATTGTTACTGCAGGAGTTGCAGCACTTGCTGGGGGGTGCTGTTGGCCGTCGCCAAGACACTGGTCCCGGCCTGGGTCAGGATCTGATTCCGCGTCAACTGGGCCGTCTCGTAAGCAAAGTCCGCGTCGCGGATGCTCGATTCACTGGCAGTGACATTCTCCAAAGCGACCTGCATGGAATTGATACTGGTTTCGAGGGTGTTTTTCTCGAACGCACCGAGCCTTCCACGCATGACCGCGACCTGTTGTATGGCTTTTTCAATGATCTTACTGGCTTTGTCCGCGTTCCCGGAAATCAGGGAGGCATCTCCCCCTGCTACGACATCGTTCAGATAACCGATATCATTATCACCGAGTTTGCTGGCAGCGACAGACTGGATTCCGATGTTGACCTGCTGGTTGGCATTGACTTTTGAACCGAGCTGGAACAACGCCCCTCCACCGGTGATGGCAAACGATTGGGTTCCCAGCCCGAAAGCGGAATTGAGCTCGAGTTCGATATCAAGCGTGGACGTGTTGAGTTTGACTTTCAATCCGTCACCGACCGTCAGGGCACCGTTGATCGTCGCCTGAGCGTCGCGGCCTGTATCCCGTGTCCGCGCATTACCGTCCACATCCACGGTATTGAAAGTCCCGCTTTGGGCACGCACGGAAACGAACTGTCTTGATCCCCAACCGGTCGAAACGAACTGAATTCCCGAAGCGATGTTCCCGGGGTTAATCGCCATCGCCCGGATACCGGTCACGTCCTGAATCCTGTTGACCGCGCTCATGATCGAACCCACCCCCGTGCCCGAAGCGAATGTCAACGTATCCACACCTTCCACACCGTTGATCTCGAGGGTAACAGTTCCGGCGACGGCAGAAGCGCGATACTGCAACTGCGCCTGCTGGGCCGACGTGATGACCTCGACGTTGACCGGTATGTAATCAGCCGTTCCGAAGTTGGCCTGATTGATCTGCAGACTCGTGAAAGCCGAGTTGGACACCCCGGACGTGATGTAGTCCAGGCTGCCGTCCAATAGTCGAAGGCCCGCAAAAGTGGTGGTATTACTGATCCGGGTGATCGACTCGATGGCCGAATCGACCTGGAGCTGGTTGGCTTCGATCTCTTCACGGGACAAAGCCCCGGAGTTGGCGGCTTCGACGACCAGATCCTTGATGTTCAGAAGTAGCGACGCGACCTCGCTGAGAGCGGCTTCTGCGGTGGCGATGACGTTACTTGCTCGTTGGGAGTTGTCGATCGCCTGTTTGATTCCGCTTATTTCCGAACGGAGAGATTCCGAAGCGATCAGACCCGCCGGGTCATCGGCACCCCGATTGATCTTGAGTCCGGTACTCAAACGTTCCAGAGTGCTACTAAGCGCATTCTGTGACCGGGAAAGCCCTCGCTGAGCGGTCAAGGCTGAGACATTGGTGTTGATGCGGGACATGTCAATCCTCCATGATTGATGTTATTGAACGGGCGTCCGTTGCCCGTTTGAAACGCCGTCTCAAGCGTGCGTTTCCGCGACCACAAGGTCGCCAGGAGATTCGTTCCTTATGACTGGGGTTTGGACGGGTTATTAACGGGTTTAGGGGCGACATTTCCGAGACCGGTGATGTCCTCAGGTTTGACCTGGGCTGCCATCTTATTCTCTTTCTTGATCGCCTCATAAACTTCTTTCCTGTGAACGGCGATTTCCTTCGGTGCGGTAATCCCGAGCCGAACTTTGTCGCCCCGAATATCGACCACGGTGACTTCGATGTCATCACCGATCATGATGGTTTCGTCGCGTTGACGTGACAGTACGAGCATTGCTTGACTCCTGTTGTGTGAGCCGGGAAACCGGCCCACGGTCCGCGCACGATCCGTCGTGCGCCCGTGCCCGGTGCCTGAACAACTTTAGGCGACCTGCACGATCCGTGTAAAAACATGTCCGTTAAGGGCCGAAGTTCCGACTGATTTTTCAGGCGGACTTGGCAAGCACTTCGGACTGGAGCTTCAGCAACGGCTGTCGCGTGTTCCACTTCTTCTCGGTCAGAACGACCTGAGTCGCGAAACAGTTTGCGACGTTGACCACGATGGGACCGAGCAGGTTCCCGGTCAACCATTCGCCGATCTTATTGCAGATGACGAACACCTGGGCTGCCGAGGGGTCGGTCAGTTCGAGTTCCAGCTGCGTCTCCTCACGCAACGGGACCTCGTAATCCTTAAAGAACGTGGTCGGGTCGGTCACGACGAAGGCCAGATTCGGATCCTCCGTACTCTGCAACCAGAAGAAGTAGTTCTCCTCGCTGGTCTGAATGAGGGCAAACTTCGTGCGACCGGGAAAGCCGAGTAGTCCCTTGGTGAACGTGATGATTCGCTCATCATCGACACTCAGCGTTCCGAATCGAGAGGTAACGATCTCCATACGAACTCCGTTTCGTTTCTGCGACAGGCTACCCGCCTGACGCGGTCTGCCGATCCCTGGCAGACTCGAGGGTCCAACCTACGTGCCACGGGCGGTCCATCCGACCGTGTGACGTCCGAGACCGGTTTCCAACCAGACTCTCGCGTCGGCACACTGACTTTTCACCGGACCGACGCACCCCGTCGGACCGTTGCGTGTCGGATTTCCCACCGATCCACGCTTTGACTTTCCTGCGACCACTCCGACGATCGCGGGCGACTTTCCACATCGCTTCCACCGGTTGTCCACACCCCCGGTGGCTTCCCCTGCAATCGTTGCGCCTCCGCGCAACTTTTTCTGCGCCCCTGTCGCTTTCTTTGCGAATCTGAAGAACTTCTTGTATCACAACAATACTTCATGCAATCAGCGTGCCAGAATTGTTTCATCTCAGAAAATCCATCAAGGACAGGCTCAGCACCTGCCCCGTGGTTTGCAGGCTTGCCTGCAAACTCGTCTGTAACAGAGAAAAATCGCTAATCGCCTTCGTAAAATCGGTGTCTTCGATTTTGGAAAGCAGTTCCTTCGTGGTGATGTTCTGATCTTCCAGACGGTTTTGGCGGGCTTCGATGTCCTGCACCACCGCGCCGACTTCTCCCCGTTTGCGTACCACACGGTCGTAATCGGCTTTGAGTGCGTCGGCGGCTTCGGTCATGGCTTTTTGATCCCCGGCCAGCATCGCCCTTTGCAGTTTGTCCACGTTGGCGAAAATCCCCTGAGCCACCACAGGATGAACGTCATCCCCGGAAATGATTCCGCCGGAGGATGGTTTGTTGATTCCGAGATCCGACGCCGCACCGGAAAAGTTCTGGGGTGTCAATGTAAGTGTCCCGGATCCCCCGGCAGTGTCGGTGATCACAATCCCGTTCCCGTTGGATGCGAATCCGGCTGTCACACCTGCGCCTGCCAGAACCGCTGCGGCGTTGATCGCGTCGATCACGTCCTGCACCGTCTGCATAGAAGCATTCAGATCGACATCAAACCCGACTCCATTACTATCCGTGATTCGAAAATCGATCCCGTCTACCCTCCGGACGCCCCGACCGGCGTTCAGTTCGGTTAGTCGACTCGTGGGATCAAACGACCGCAAACCCAAATCCGATGCGGTCGTTCCCCCGTTCTCTGAAATCCGCAATTCATTGCCCTGTGTCGGATTCAGTATGCGCAAACCTTTTCCGTCCGGTTTGATCTCGGCCCGGACTCCCACACCGGCAGCATTAATCTCGTTCAACAGATCCTCCACGGTCACTACGGATGACAGATCGATGCTAGCCGACTGAGTGCCGTTGGTGATCGTGAATCCGGTGGTATCGATACCTAACCCATTGTTAAGAGCAGAAACGGGGGTCAGAGGTGTAATTTTGGGTTGAATATCCAGTCCGATGACCGGGGGCGCCCTGGTCCCCCGGAGACCGTGGTGCGGATCCCCAGATCCGCTGCCGTCTTACCACCCCCGATGTCGGTGACCGTAATGTTGTCGCTAGGCCCACCGGTGATCTGAATTCCGTTGCCCGCTCCGTTGAACGAGGCCGTCAACGAACCTATCCCCGCATTGTTGATCGTGTCGATCACGTCCTGAATCGTATCGCGCCTGGGTCAGATCGATGTTGGCGGTATTGGTCCCGTCACTGATTCGAATCACTCCCAGCGTTATGCCCTGGCCCGTGGTCCCGGCCAGGTCAATGATCCGGGTCGAAGGAAGGAGAACGGGGGAATTATCCTGTGAGGATTCGACTCGAGTGGAAAGCGCCCCCCAGACTTCGGCCCCGTTGACCTGAAGAGTACCCGAGTAGGCATCATCGAACTGATTGGCCAGTGTTTGTTCTGAACCATTGAACTTGATGCCTCCGGCAAACTCTTCAAACGGGGGACGATCGAGCTTGTCACCTGCAAACAGGTAACTACCTTCAAAACTCTTGTTGCCCAGGGTCAGTAACTGTTGGTAGATGCTCTTGACCAATTGGGCGGGCCCCATCTCGTTCGTCCTGAGTAACAGTATCACCAACGTTGGCACTGGCCAGCTGTTGCGCTTGTAGGAGCAGATCTGAAACCTGACCGAGCGTGGTATCGACTTCACTCAGACCGTTGCGGGCACGTTCGAGATTCGTGTTATAGGCGTCTCGTCGTTCGAGTGTTTTACGCAGCTGTTGAGCGATGGTCGCATCGCCGGGGTTGTCGGAAGGGCGTGTTAAGTTGACGTCCGGTGGTCAACTGGTTCTGGGTTTGGAGTAATCGTGCCTGTGTCCGCTGGATCTGACTCAGTGCGACGTTCGACCTCAGTTGATTACTGACACGCGCGGAGATTGGCGGGGAGTATTGCCATAGTTAACGTACCATTGCAAGCATGGTATTCATTAGTTCGTCCACGACCGTGACCACCCGAGCGGCACCCTGGAATGCCCGTTGGTAACGCATCAGGTTGATCGCCTCTTCATCAAGACTGACTCCCGAGAGGACTTCACGTTGGGCCTGAAGGGTTTCGACCACGACCGAAGCAGCTTCAGCGTTAGCCGAGGCGGTCGAAGTCTTGGTGGCGATATCAGAAACCATTCCTTCATAGCTCGAAGCTAGGGACGCCCCGTTGAGCGATCCGAGGGGGGTGTTTTCCAGGGCGGCAATCGCACGAGCCGTCTGGTTGTCCCCGCTGTTACCATTTTTTGCGGCAGCGAGTTTCTGAGGGTTGGACAACAGTTCGGAATTAACCTTGATCGTCGATGGCGTCGGTTCCGGCGAAAAACGTATTGATACCCAAGGAGGCCAGAACGCTGGAGGAGTCCTGCGAAAAACTGATTTCACTCGACGGGGTGTTGTCGGAAGTGATCTGCAGCCGCCCCCCGTTGTTGGCAGCGGTAATTCCGTCGATCGAATCAAGCTGGGCGATCAGATCATCGAGAGAAGTGTCGGTTCCCGAACCGTCGAGGTCCACCTGGATCAGGGTGCTGGTCTGTAATCCGCTGATTTTGTCCTTGACGTGTACAACAAAGCTGCCACTCTTGGGTAGTTGCTTTAATCCTGTAGCCGGGTCGTTGAGAGCTACCGTGCTGTCGGCGACGGTTGTGGTGCCAACGATCTGGGAAAATCCTTCCAAGCCCTGTCCGGAACTGTGGATTTTGTTCAGTTCAAACACCAGCGCCGAAGCCAGCTGATCCAGTCGTTGATCCGTCGCATCCAATGAATCACGGGCTTTGAGGAGTCCGCCGATCTCTCCGGATTCGGTTTTGAGTTCTCCGTCGTTGCTTTTGAAAACGACTTTGGTGACGGTTTTGCCATCGATCGTCTCGGTACGGGTTGTTACCCCGTTGGATCGACCATCAAAGACCAAGGGTTCTGAGCCGACATAAACATGGACAACTCCGTTGCTCTGCTCGACCGTGCGGATGTCCATCAGTCCCGATAATTCCTTGAGTTTGGCGTCTCTCTGGTCTCGCAGGCCCATTGCTTCGCCGGTGCCACCGGCTTCGTCACGGACGATCGCGACGTTCAGGTCGGCAATCTGTTGGGCGAGGGTATCGGCCTGGAGGGCGGAAGATTTGAGCTTGGCACCGAGATCGGATCGAAGGGATTCGATTTCGTTGTCCATCTGGTTAAACCAGCTCGCCACACTCTTTCCGTTCTGAAGGACCACTTGTCGCAGACCCAGATCCTGGGGTTTGTTGGCGAGGTCGGACCAGGCATTGAAGAACTGGCTGAGCTGGGTGGAAAGGTCTTCATCCGATAGTTCGTTGAAGACCGCTTCGACACGGCTGAGCCACTGTTGCTCGGTGGTTGCGCTTTGTGAATCGGAGAGGCTGTTTCGCAGACGCCCTTCGAGGGCCTGGTCGATTTGTCGTCTCACACCGTCGAGTCGCGCACCGTTGCCGAGATAGATTCCCGGCGCGTAACGGGTATCCGGAGCGGTAGAAATATCGGCCCGTTGACGGGTGTAATTGGGGTTGCCGACGTTGGCGATGTTGTTACCCGTGGTCTGGATAGCGGCCTGGTTGATCGTCAGACCGTTGCGTGCCAGATTGAGGGTTCCGATCAGGCTCATGCGACGGCCTCCATCACACCGATCCGTGACGCGACGGTCGGCATGCCCTGCTTGGTATAGACCGATGCTTGCTGGACGGCGCCGGCAACGATCCGGACCACCGTGTTGAGGTGTCCTAGCATCGCCCCGGCCAGACGGGCGGAAATGGTGGTTTGTCGACCGATCTGCGTCGTCAATCGTGTCAGCTCTTCTCGGAGCTTCAAAAGCCTGTCCCGATAGGCCGGAACGACCTCGGCCAGTTGCTGCAGGGAAGGGTTTGGTTGTAGTCGGTGCAGCCGTACGATCTGTTGAACAACCACTCGACGGCGCGTCTCGTGTGCCAGGATACGATTCCTACAGGATTCGATCTGAGTCCTGGCAGACGCTAGCAGATCGGAACGCAGGTTCCTCATAGCCTGTTGATGTAGTTGCATCGCGTCGGCCAGTTCATGATGCTCACGGACCAGTGAGGCCAAGAGTTTTTCAAGCTCGGCGATCGGTGCGCTCATGGCTTGGCTCCTTGGTTGAGGATCGAATATCGAATGACAGAGGCAGAGGTTTCAGATCCGTTTCGTTCGCCAGTTTATGAAATCGTTTGACGATCGAACGAACCAGCTTTTCTCCGGCGCCACGGCTCATTCGGTCGACGAGGTGCTGATTGAGTAGAGGAGAAAATGCCTCTTCGCCACGTCCGCCAGAAAAGATTTCACTTTTGAATGGACTTTGATGCATTTGCTTGAGCAGTGTTCCGAAGAACGTCGCGCCGACGAGTTGCTTTGCCGCTTTATCGAGTTTCTTTGTATCCTCAGCGACCTGACCAGAAGGATTGGTCAGCGCAGAAATTGCCGACGAATCCGGTAATCCTTGCCGGGGTAAGACGGTCGGACTGATATAAAACCTGTTTTTTAAAGCGTGTGAAGGTGTAATCGTCATTCGACTGCTCCCAACACTTGATAGAAGGCAAGTCCCGTGCCAGGACACACGCTGACCGTTCAGAAATCTCTGATTAATCAATGGACAACTCGACCAGAACTTTTTGAGGAGGGGGTGTAATTCCTGCCATTCCGATCGGATTACTCGATGATCAGTTTGGCGTGCATTTTCCCTGTTTTGTGTAGCTCTTTGAGAATTGCGATCCGGTCCTGGACGGGGACCTTGAGCTGATCGAGGGTATTGATCAGATCCTGCAATTTTGCGCCACCAGTATTGGTCGTATCCAGACCGAGGAAATCACGTTCCTGGACCACCGGGGTTCGAGGACTTGGGACGGGAGGCGGGGTTATAGTGCTGATCGTCAAACCTTTGTGGCTGATGACCACGGGGCTGATTTCCACATCTCCGGTAATGACAATCGTACCAGTGCGTTCATTGATGAGTACCCTGGCTTCGGCAGCGACGACAGGTAGTGGCAAACGCTGGATTCGGGAAATAAAACTATCCGGACGTTCCTGCTCGCTCGGAGGAATGCGTACCACGACTTCACTTTCAGAAATCGCCCAAGCCCAGGTCTGTCCGTCTTCAGAATCGTTGATAATTTTGGCAATGTTGCTGCTCATGGTCCAGGTGGCGCTGGGTTGGTCAATGATCAGTTTAAACTGTCCCCCGGCATCGACTTGTCCGTTCGGAAGGTCGATATCAAGCACACAGCCGCCTTTGATGACACCGACGGTCGGAATCGAAGTGTCTTCGATGGTGATCGGTCCCTGGGTCCATCCGACGAGAATGCTTTTGTCCTGGAATCGGAACTCCATGGGGGTCACAAAAAGCCTTCCTCCTGCCAGAGATTTAGCAGCACCGATACTGGTGACATACACGTCTAGTTTGTCTCCGTTGAGTGCTCCGGTGGAGGGAACGATGGCTGTCAGGGTAACGATGGCGACATTGTTGGCGTTGCCTAATTCGACCACCGAAGCCGGATTTCCGTATCGTTTAAGCATCTCGGCCAGCGGACGCATTGCCGGGAGAAAACTTCCACCGTCGCCGGTCCCCTTAAGACCGAAGACCAATCCCCATCCGGTAACGACATTGGTCCGTTGATTGCCCAACCGGGTCACGTCGGCAATCCGGGCGGCTTCGGCGAAGGTGGTTCCGACCATCAACAACGCCAACAAAGTTCTTAACATCATGTGATCCTCACATTTCTGGAACCCTGATCGTTTTCTAATCACTGAATCAGAAAGGATTTAACCAATCCAACGCGCGTGGCACCCATCCCCGTTTGGTAGCATCGCGGACGACTCCGGAATGGGTTTTGCGCAGTTCAAGGTCGTAAAGCTGAGTACTCAGGACGGTGTTGTCGGGTTGAATGTCCTGGACCCGACAAACCCCGCTGAGCATGAACATCTGCTCGTCTTCATCCGTCACGATACGTTTTCGGGCTTGAAGCACGAGCGTTCCGTTGGGTTTGACATCGACGACCTCGGCCTGGATGCGGGCGGTAAACTCGTCCTTACGGTCGATGTTTCCTTCTGCAGTGAACTCACGTTTTCCGCTCATCGCCAGTCGTGGTTGGATCGTTCCGATCCCGTTGGTAAAAGCGAAATTAGATAAGTCGATGGAGGGGAACTGCTCGATTTTGGCATCGATGGAGCCTTCTTTCTGGGTTTCGGTGTTTCCCTTACTGGAAAAGGAGCTCTGTTCGCGGACGATGATGGTGACCAGATCATGCTTTTGAAGGATCCGGGGCTTGGCAGGAGGAACTGCAAAGACTGAGACGTCTGACGCACGGATCATTCGGGGGTCATCGGGCATGACCACAGCCGCCCGGAACAAAGAACCGTTGTTGCGTTTTAACAATTCAGCCACGTTGGGAGGAGGGGCGTTCAGATTATTCCGGGGAGGCTGGGCGATTTCCCGTCCGGCTGGGACCATCGTCTGTTGCGCTCGGGCATGGGTTGCTGTCACACCAAGTCCCAGGATGATGATTGATAACAGTGGTCTCATATTTCGCTCGTTTTTCACGTCCCTCACCGTCGTGGATCGGGTATTGCTTCATTCGAATCCACGAATAACTCAATCCCCTGGTCTTGGACGTACCATGGCGACAGGATCCTGCGTCACTGAAACCGGACTGATCGAAGCGGTTTGGGGTCCTGTAACGGTCACCCGATAGATCTCGCGGGTTGTTTCGTTTTTCACTCGGATGGTCTGTCCGTAACTGCCCCCGTCGATCGCCCGGACGACCATTTTGACCTTGACCGAACCGACCCCATGCTCGATGGTGACAAACTGACCCGGTCGGACGAGTTGTACGGGATCAATCAGACGGGCGGTCATTGGGGTACCCGGTTTCAAATCCCGTGAGGCCTGTTGACCGACCACTTGATCCAGGGTCAGAAGTGGGTCTTCGGTCAGTCGATCAACGAGGATTCTTCGTTCGACCACATCCGCATCGGTGATCAGTTGTTTGGTCGTCAACGGGCGAGCGACGATCACCTGATTTTGCCAGGCCTGCGCACGGGCCGGAATATAGGTTCGGGTCAAACCTTGATCGCTGGTGATGGTGACCTGCCAAGACACCTCTCCAAGGTTTCCGACCCGTTGAGGATTCAGAGAAAATCGGAACGGGGGGTCGGTCAAACGCAAAAAACGTTCATCTTCTCCACGAAAAGTCAGTTGAAGTGTTTCCGGGGGAATCTTCAATCGAGAGGCCAGATCTTCCACGAGTCGATCCTGCAAGGTGTAAACGGTTTTGACCAAATCCGGTCGTTGGTTTTGCATCGAATCGGTCGAAGACAAAGACCTGTCATTTGATCGAACTTCCTTTTTTTCCTGGGCTTGGATTAATTGATCGAGCTTGTCTGCGTTGGACAGTGGGGTATCGACCCGTTGGACCGTGCAGCAAACAGCCCCGACAAAGTTCATCAAACCGGTATTGACCCCTGCATCGCGAAGCAACTGCCGCAATTCTTGAATGGTGATGTTTCGAACCACTTGTTTGTCTGAAAACCGGGCGATTACTAATTGACGGAGGGGTTCGAAAATGTCCTGATCCGCATCAGCCCATCGGACGATTTGTCCGAACCGGATTTCAGATCCGTACAAAGTGGCTTCGGAACGAAGTTCTAGCGTTGCTCCTCCGATTCGGTCTGATCGTATGAACCGTTCTTCGGTCCGAACGACCTCTTGAGCAACTCCGACCGGACCGATCAAACCCGTCCAACACAAGCAAAGACATAAAACCTTTATTTGAATGAGGTTATATTTTTTGGTCATGATCTAACCCTCATCAGAATCGACGCAGGTTACCAATGGTTTGCAGTGCCTGATCGGCGGTTTGGATGCTCTGACTGTTCAGTTCGAATGCCCGTTGGGTCTTGATCAAGGCCACCAACTCTTTGACCGGGTCGACGTTGCTTGCTTCGAGAAAACCTTGCAGCAGCACCCCCGACCCGTTTTCTCCGGGACGGGTTTCGATCGGCTCACCGGAAGCATCGGTTTGCTGGTAGAGGCTTGATCCGAGTAAGTTTAGTCCGTTGGGATTGACAAATTGGAATAACTGGATTTGTCCGACCGTTTGTTTTTGGATCTGACCGGCCGGGAGTACCTGAACCACTCCGGATTGTGAAATGCTCAGTTCCGTTGAATTGGGGGGTATTTCGATCGGAGGATCCAGACGATAACCGTCTCCCAACCCCAGGACCAGTTCATTGTTGTTGTTGACGAAGAAATTACCATTTCGGGTGTAAGCCATCCCGTCGCCGATCGACGGATCGATCCGGACGCGGAAGAACCCTTGTCCGGAAATGCCCACGTCCAGGTTTCGACCGGTGTTTTCTAGGGAACCTTGTTCCAGATCGAGCTGGGTATTGCTGACTTTAACGCCCAAGCCCACAAAGATCCCGGCCGGAGAAAGCTCCCCGGCTGCGTTCTGCATCCCGGGTTGTTTGAGTTTTAAATACATCAGGTCCTCGAAGTTCGTTCGAGAGCGTTTGAAGGCGGTGGTTTCGGCGTTGGCCAGGTTGTTGGCCGTCACATCGATCCGGGTGGACAGCGCCCGGAGTCCGGTGGCAGCAGAGTTCAGTGCGGTAATGGCCATGTGTTTAATCGTCCTTGATTACTTCATCTCAACACGCAACGTTGTCTTTAGATTCGCAAATCCCTTATCCGATCTTGCCTACCTCATTGACCAGTTTGGACAAAGTGGCGTCCTGGTATTTGATTAGTGTCGCGTTGGCTTCGAGCAATCGCTGGGTTTCCATCAGTCGTGTCAACTCCACCGCCGGTTCAACGTTGGATTTCTCCAGCGATCCGCTGACCAGTTTTCCCCGGGCAGGGATCAGCTTGGCGTCACCGGTGAGGGTGAAAAGATTCTCTCCGATCGGTTTGACGTGATCGGGTCGATCCGAATCAACCAGGCTGATCCTGGCCAGGGTTTCTTGTCCTCTGCGGATCTGACCGTCACTTCCGATCGACAACTCGCTGACCGGAATACCCTTCAGATTGATCGGACGCTGACTGACGTCTAAAACCGGGTGTCCCTGAGCCGTGATCAACCGACCTTGAGGATCGATCATCAACGCCCCTGCCCGTGAAAGGCGGACTTGATTTTCGTCACCGACAGCCAAAAAACCCGGACCGTTTAGCGCCACATCCAGAGGGTTTCCGGTCTGTTCGATGATGCCTTGGGAGAAATCCACATGAGTGGGAGACAGAAACTGCCCCCCACCGATCCGGTCCAGCAAAGGATTGGAGACCAATCCCGAAGCCTTTATGGCTCGGGCTTCGACTTCTCGGGCCTGGACCAACGCCAACGACCGTTTGAAACCGTCGGTGTCCGAATTGGCGATATTGTTAGCGATCACATCCTGTTGATGGGCGTTGGTTGTGATCCCGGTGGCAGACAGATAAAGCCCGTAGATCATGCAGCCTCCTTTCCGGCTTGCGTGAAAAAGGCTTTCCATTTTTGACGCAACGAATCGGTTTCAAACATTGCATCGGATGCTTCGGGATTGAATAAATCCTGAAGCTGATTGAACTGCTGGCGTCGATGTTCGTCATCCTCCAACGCCTGTCGGACGTGTTCGATCGTGGCTAGACGTGAAGCTAGCACAATCTTCTCTCCGAGACTCAACACGTTCTGACTCATCGCACCTCCTTGTGCGCAAAGAAACCCGCAATCCCGAAGAACAATCGACATGCCAAAAGGCAAAAACCGACTTGGCGCGCTAAAAATCGGGGTGAGAGGATTGAATATGGCGCAAATCCTGCGCCACGTGTTGTCAAAGCTGCTTTAATGCACCTGGTTTTCCCGACAAGGAATAGGATCCGGGTTCATCCGAATGGGACGGAAATAGAAACAAAAAAGCCGCACACAGGAGGAGGAATGTGTGCGGCTTGGCGGAGGAGGAGGTTTATGAACATCGACTGACCCGACCACGTCAGCCAATGAAATCGTTTTCAACTCGATTGACCTTACTAGCTGGAACCGGGATTCGTACCGCCCGCAGACCGCCTGCAGGCGGTACGACCCGTGGGAACCAACCGCGCTCCATGATGTCGCAAGCATCACCGCGATGCTCGCACGTCGAACTAGATGCGAATGCCGTGCCAATCAAGAAAATATCTGTTTTTTTTGGCACACCCCCCCTTTTGGGGGCTCAAAAATCAAGGGGTTACACTAGGTGGAACCTCCCTTTGGTTTCGACCAAGCCTTTTTTATGTGCAAACCGCCCTACCAAGGCGATTATTTATGCAGCACGCGGACTTTTTCGCGCAACGAATCTCCGGTTTTCTTCGAAAAAGGCCTGGATTAGGGGAAAATCATGACGGATTATCGGACCTTTTTTCTTAAGTCGTGTAGAAAACGGGTCGATCCGATTCCTGATGATCTTTGATTGTTTAAGGTTTGAAAGAGGACTGCTGAATGGGCGCGGCAGGTTTTCCCGTCGAGTCTTACTTACAGGGGGTCTGTTTCTGGTCTTTTTGGCAACAGCATGGATCGCTTCAACTCTGATGCATGCCGCTCAGACCAGCCTCGCTAGCGCCATCACCACCTTATTGATCCTGATGAGTATCAAGGTATTGATGCTTATCTCCGCGTTAAGTTATGAAATGCTCTACTGGCGACGACCGATGCAGGAACTGGTCGAACAGGTAAAACAAACCCGTCAGGGACAACGATCCCCAGAAGACTGGAAAAACCTGAAACACGGTGTGAGGGAAATCTCCGAACAAATCGTTGCTCTGATTCGGGAGAATCAGATGCTTAAATCTGAAGTCGCTGAACTGAAATCCGAGATGCGTCAGCGGATCGCGTCCAGAACCGATGCCTTGGAACGCCAGCTCGGTGTCGCTCGAGCTAAGGCATCCAAAGACGCCCTCACGGGAGTCTTCAACCGACGACATTTTGAAGAAACATTCCCCAAACTGGTCGAGCTCAGCCGGACTCAAGGCGAAAACCTGGTGATCATGATGGTGGATGTGGACTACTTCAAGAATCTGAATGACACCCTCGGACATGCTACCGGGGATGAGCTGCTACGATCGATCGGGCAGATCCTTCGGTCCTCCGTCCGTGAGACCGACATGGTATACCGTTACGGCGGGGACGAGTTCATCGTGTTACTAATGGGGTCAGATATTACCAGTGCCAAGATTTTGTCGGACCGGTTGAAACACCTCGTCGATGGTTTGACGCTTCATCACCGGTTTTTATCCCCCCGTCCCCGATTGTCGATCGGCTTGGCGAGCCTGAAAGAAGATTTGTCCCCCGTCGCCAATCCGTCAGAGCTGTTGAAAATCGCCGACCAGAAACTGTACGAGATCAAACACGCACGACCGGTCCCTTCTCGTCGGTCGGCATAAACCCAGGACCACAACCTGTTGTATAATCAGGAATTATTATTCTGTATAATGGTTGCCTCTCGTATAGTTTCTTCCCCAAAAGAACTCCCGACGAGAAATCGTCCTTCAGACCCTTGACAACCCGAAAGGAGGGTGCGAAACTGCGCGACTCGACTGAAGCCGACTTAAGCAGTCGTAGCTCAACTGGATAGAGCAGCGGTCTACGGAACCGCAGGTTGCAGGTTCGAGCCCTGCCGACTGCGTTTTCATTGGGACTTTTAAAGTTTTGAGGATTTTGTCATGCCACGCACCTGTTACTTTACCGGCAAAAAGACCCGTATCGGGAACCAGAAAACCCATCGCGGCAAAGCCAAATACCTCGGTGGTGTTGGGACCAAGTGCACTGGTATTACCCCGCGCAAGTTCAAAGCCAACATCCAGACCGTCCGGGCAGTCATTGATGGACGGGTGACCCGGATTAAAGTCTCCACCAAAGCCATCAAAATGGGATTGGTGAAAAAACCCGTTCGTCGCCGTTACACCAAACCGGCTGCTTGATTTGGTATTCGACTCGATTTTTAGACCAGTGAACCCGTTCCCCCCATGGAACGGGTTTTATTTCATGATTTCGGGTCATCGACATAGACGAAGTGCCTTCCGATGGGTAAAACTCCCCCATCATGCCGCTGGATCTTCAACCGGGACAGACTTTTCTCTTCATCGGAGACAGCATTACAGATTGTGGGAGACGGACTGATCCTGAAGGGGTCGGAAATGGTTATGTCCGTATGATCAGAGATTATCTGTATGCCAAAGACCCCGCCCGCGCTCCACGGGTGATCAATACGGGCATCAGCGGAAACAAAGTGACGGACCTGCAGAAACGGTGGAAGGAAGACGTAATCGATCGCGCGCCGGACGTTTTATCGATCAAGATCGGGATCAATGACGTTTGGCACGGGTTGCGAAAGGACAACCCTCAAGGGGTTCCGATCGAGAAGTTCGTGGAAGTGTATCACGTCATTCTACGTCAGGTACAAGGCGCATTACCCAAAACCAAGATCGTGCTCTGTCAGCCGAGCGTGATCGAACCCCCCGCCCCACCGGAGGGAAACTCGGCCCTTCAACCGTATGTCCGGGCTGTCAATGAACTGAAACGGGAGTTCGGCGCAGCAGCACTGGTCCCGCTTCATACCGTTTTCGTCAATGCCCGTCGGATCCGACCCGACATCCCCTGGACCCCGGACGGTGTTCATCCGTCTTCCGCAGGACACGCCCTGATCATGCGTGCCTGGCTTTGTGAAACCGGGTTACTTTGACTCTCACGCCCCTTTTTCGTCGAATCGTTCCCTCTTTGCCTCAGGACAAGGACTTGGTCAATCTCCGGCTTCGAGGATCGCTAGGAAAGCTTCCTGCGGGATGTCCACACTCCCCATACGTTTCATTCGCTTTTTCCCTTCTTTTTGTTTTTCGAGAAGCTTACGTTTTCGGGTCACGTCCCCACCGTAGCATTTGGCGGTGACGTTTTTCCCAACGGACTTGATGGTTTCGCGAGCGATGATTTTGCCCCCGATAGCCGCTTGTAAAGGAATCTCGAACAGGTGTCGGTCGATTTCCTCCTTCAACCTTAACAGGAGTTTTCGACCCCGGCTTTCGGCATGATCACGGTGTACGATCATGCTTAGCGCATCGACCCGTTGCCCGTTGACCAGGATATCCACCTTCACCAGATTCCCGGGCCTAAAACCGATGACCTCGTAGTCCATCGTTCCATAGCCTTTGGTGCTACTTTTCAGTCGGTCATAAAAATCATAAATCACCTCAGCCAACGGTAACTCGTAAACGAGAATCACTCGTCCGCTGTTGCCTAGATAATCGGTCTTTTTGTAAATCCCCCGTCGTTCCTCGCAGAGCTTCATCATCGCACCGACGCATTCCTGAGGAAGGATCAGTTGCATATGGATGAACGGTTCACGGATTTCCTGAATATAAGTGGGGTTCGGGCAGCTCGCTGGGGCTATCGATTTTTCGTGTCGTCCCGTCGGTCATAGCCACCTCATACGTGACCGTCGGAGCGGTTTGAATGACTTCGATATTGAACTCCCGTTCAAGACGTTCCTGGATGATTTCCATGTGCAACAGACCCAGGAACCCGCAGCGGAACCCGAAACCCAGCGCGTCGTTATTCTCAGGTTCGAAGGAAAAGCTGGCGTCGTTTAGGGACAACCGTTCCATCGCATCGCGTAGCTCGTCGTATTGGGTTTTACCGGAAGGATAAAAGTCGCAAAACACCATCTGCTGGACGGGTTTGTATCCGGGAAGGGGTTCGGAAGCCCGGTTATCGTCGTCGGTAATGGTGTCCCCGACACGCACGTCATGTAGATCTTTGATAGCGGCGACCACAAAACCGACTTCGCCATGACCGATCCGGTCCACACTTTTGGGTCTGGGCATCAATTTTCCGAGGTCAGTCACCTGATACAGCTTGTTCGTGCCCATGAACCGGATTTTTTGCCCCTTTCGCAGTTCCCCGTCGATCACCCGGACATAAGCAATCACTCCCCGGTAATCGTCGTAAATGCTGTCAAAAATCAATGCCCGAAGGGGTTTGTTAGCGTCCCCCCGTGGGTCGGGTAATTTTTCGCAGATCGCTGCAATCAGGTCGTCGATCCCCACCCCGGTTTTGGCACTGACCGGAATGCATTCCTCTGCCGGGATGCCCAGAACCTGTTCGGTTTCTTCGGCCACTTCATCGGGACGAGCCGAAGGCAGATCGATTTTGTTCAGACAAGCAATGATTTCGAGGTTGGCGTCGATGGCAGCGTAGGCGTTGGCAACGGTCTGGGCCTGCACACCTTGGGAAGCATCAACGACCAGGATGGCTCCTTCACAGGCCTGCAGGGCACGCTGGACTTCGTAATGAAAATCAACGTGACCGGGGGTATCGATGAAATTGAGCATGTAGTCTTCCCCGTTATGCCTGTGAAACACCGTCACCGCCGAGGCTTTGATGGTGATCCCGCGTTCCCGTTCAAGGTCCATGTCGTCTAACATCTGGGCTTGGAACTCACGCTCGGTGATAGCCCCCGCCCGCATAAGCAGGCGGTCCGACAACGTGCTTTTTCCATGGTCAATATGGGCGATGATCGAAAAATTACGAATTTTCATGAATGTTCTTGCACTATTAGAAACCAAGACTCTCCCGATACTGCGGGGATAGATACACCATTTTACCAAGTTCAGGACAGAGATGTAGTTGGTACGTATGAACGGGATACCCCGGATACCTTTTGCTGATCCGTCTTGACCAAAACCAGCACCCCGAACCTACCGGACAAAATGAACAAAAATTTCATCGGGATCTTGCGAATTGTCGGGATCCGGATTAGGATATAGATCGTTGAGATTGAGTCTCAACAGCAACAAAAGAAAAAATCGGGCGGTCAGAGCCCTCTGCGAAAGTTCCCTGACCGCCCGGAATTTGGCGTCGATCTGCGAACAGACCGCGCGCGACTTATCCTAGTCAGCGCGTCAGTCATTTTCCAATTCACAGATCGAATGGTTTTGGTCCGGGTGGTGCAGTCGCTCGTGCGGTTTCGCCAGCCGCGGTTTGGAGTGTTGCAACACTCCAAACCGACGACGTTTCGGAGCCCTCTGCGTTGGTGCAGGCGATCCCCGAACATCATCCGGACCTCTATCGGGTTCTTAGGAACTCCGAATGGAGTCATCGGCGTGTAGTCAATCCGTTTCGTATTCCGGTCTTTAAATGTCCTAACAATTTTCTTTACACGATGGGAGAAATATCTTCATGAAATATCTTTCAACTTTATGTGCAGTTACCTTCGCAATCGGGACCTCTGCCACTCATGCCGCTTTCACGATTAACTCGAGTACGGGATTGTTCACACCTTCCTTCCGGGGTAATCCTAATACGTCTTATTTCGGATGGTTAGGGGGGTAGCGGCAATCCCGGTTTTGACAGCAATCTGACCGACGACATCACCGTTGCAGGTGAAGTTATCAATAATCCCACCCCAAATCTCGGAACCGCCCCGTCGATCTGGGGACTGGTTCAACAAGAACAAGCCGATGTGCTTACAAGTACAAATAACATTTACAACCTGACCGTCGCCCCGGTTCATTTCGATTTAACAACCTCGTCTACAGGAGGCCCTGGCGGGTTTACCACCATTATCATCCAGGGACGAACCGCTTTTGGACCTTTTCCCTCGAACTCCGCAATCTCATTCGGAACGGTCGAAGGCATCAATCCATCGTTTGCCATCGGGAATAATGCTGCTGGTGGTGCCCAATTCTGGGCCAAATACGAAATCCCGGGTTATTCAAGCAGCTATACCATTCCGTTCGAGCTGACCCAGACTTCCGTCTCGATTACCCAAATGACCGTTGACACCCAATGGTCGGCTTCGGAATACGCACCGGACACGGCAGTTGTTCCCGAACCGGTTTCTTTAGGAACACTTTTGGCAAGCACTGCGTTAGTGCTTCGTCGACGTCGAATCTGAATTTTCAGTCCTTTTCTCAGGAGCTTACGATGTTTGCACCAAACTCTTCACGTCTACTGTCGCTTTCAATGATCACGGGTTTGATCGGGTTAGGATTGGTTGAGGCGCAAGCCTCCTCGGTCCCGGTATTCAATTTTTACGCTCCGGGAAACTGGAGTGTCGGAAGCAGCGGTTCGACCTATCAGGAATGGACCGCAGACCCCAGTGACTCCATTTCCGGAGTCCCCAACGTCGGTTACAACGATGCCGGCGCGGGTTTGACCCAACCCACATTGGCCGCTTCCGGGGCTTTCGTAGCCGGTAGCGGGGGGTATTACTCGTTTTCCGGCAACTACACGGCTTATACGACCGTCCAAAACCATGACACCATCTCCCCGACCGGTGTCGGTACGCACGTGATTGTTCAGGGCTTTTCCACACTGAACGGTTCACCTTCCCTTTTCCCGATCACGGTAACAGACAGCGCGGGCAATGTCATCCCCGGGGCCACTCAGCTGCGGTTTGATACGTACGGATATAATCCGTCTTTCCCTTCCTCGTTCGGTCCGGTCTCCGTCGAAGCTGTCATCGCGGAGTTCTGGTTACCTTCTTTCACGGACGACTTCAAGGTAACCGTTGCTGCCAAAGTTCATAGCAGTCTGCAAGGTCTTCGGATCGATTCCAAGATCGGATCGGTCGGTTCAGGCGGTAGTTCTCCGTTCGCGATCACAGTCGTTCCGGAACCGGGTTGTTTTGCCGCTTTGGCAGGACTAACCGGTCTTGGGTTGTTGCGTCGTCGTTTCTAGTTCGTTCCGCGTCCGGGTCGGTGGTAAGCCGACCCGGGTGCTTGACTTAAAAAAGGGTTCGGACATGTACGCTTTCGAGAGACGTGCTTTTACCTTGGTTGAGCTGTTGGTGGTAATCGGCATCATCGCGTTACTGATCGGGATGTTGCTTCCTGTTTTATCCAAAGCAAAAGCTTACGCCCGTCAGACCCAAAGCACCAGCAACATGAGACAGTTGTTGACCGGATACATTCAGTACTATCAGGACAACCGCGGATCTCTGCTTTTAGGATATCCCCCCGCCGCTCTGGTAAGCCCCCACATCTATGATCCGCGGTTGAATCGAGTTTACACCGGTCCGACCGCTCAGCTGACGAACCTTCGATACCCCTGGCGGATTGTGAAATACGTTGGTTCGATCTTTCAGATCATCAACAGCCATTCGGACATGCCTCCTCTCCCGGAGCCTTCTGACAGCAACGCTGTTGCAGCGATGAAGGCTTATAATCTGAGTCTTTTCCCGACTTACGGGATCAACTCAGCGTATTTAGGTGGAGATCAGCATCAACACGGTTTCGAAGGGCCTGCGCTAAACTATCAACCACGGATCAACCGTCATGTGGCTTTTAAGGCAAACGAAGTGCGTCGTCCGAGTCAGATCATCGTTTTTGCCGACTCCCGCGCTCGAAATCTGGGAGAAAACGACGGATCGGGCATGTTCCGTTTAACCCCGCCGAGAGGTAACGGTCTCAAGTGGACTGTCGTCAACGAACAATTTGTCATGCACACCGATATCGTAGCCGGCGTTCCTCAGGGGTATTACACTTCTCGCGCGGTCGTCGGATTCTTTGACGGTCACGTCGAAACCCGTTTGCCTTCTGAAATGACCGACATGCGACTTTGGGCACCGTTGGCGACCACTCCCGATTATGACTACGTCCCCTGATAGGAATGAAAGGATTTGTATGAGCATGAGCGCTTTACCGCATCCTATTCGGCTCGTTCGGTGCTGTCATGGAACCTATTTTTTGACCATTGATCGTACGACCGTATCTGTCACCGAGGAAGAATTGGTGAACATTGCCCGAGCGATTTACGGTTTGGCTGAGAAACATCGACCCCTGTTTGTGGCCATGATCGCGGGAATCCGCGCAGAACAGTTAAAAAACCAGCAAAACGGATCGGACCCCTTTATTCACAACTAAGTCTTTTAAAGAAAAGGAGTTAAGATGAAATTTGGACGTCGTTTTCTACTCATATCTTTGGCGATTTGTGCTCCGTCATGGGCGCATTTTCCGTTTGTCGTGCCGGATCATGACGGAGCCACGGCCCGTCTGATCATGAGCGAAACGCTCGAACCCGACGGGGAAGTCTCGATCGATCTTTTAAAACCCACTCAACTGGTCCTCAGAGACACTCACGGAACGGAAACCCCGCTTTCCAAAGAATCCAAACCCGAACAACACTTGATGAGCCTGGCCATTCCCGGGGGAGGAACAAGAGTGATCTACGGGAAAGCGGACCTGGGAATCATGCAGCGGGGTAAGGGACCGTCACACGTCTTGGTCTATTACCCTAAAACCATTCTCGGTGACGCCTTTGACCCTGCCACACATCTGGGAGATAAAGTCCCGGTCGAAATCCTCCCGGTCCGTGAAAACCAGACCGTTCGTCTTGAGCTACGGGTCAATGGACAACCCCGACCTCAATCCGACATTCGGATCATCACCCCCGACGGTGTGCAGGATGATTACAAAACCGACGACAAAGGTCTTTCCCCGGCCTTTGACAAACCCGGACGTTACGCCGCCTGGGCTCGTTATTGGGTAGACGAAAACGGTCAACGCGATGACAAAACCTACACGCAGGTGCGACATTATGCCACGCTGGTGTTTGATTTTTCCACCGAAACCACCCCCCCGCCTGTTCAGACCGATGCTCAGGACCGGATCCAGACGTTTTCCCGACTCCCCGAAGCCGTTGCCAGCTTCGGGGCTGTTGCCAGCGACGGATGGTTATACGTTTACGGCGGACATACCGCCGAACGACACGACTATTCCACTGCGTCGGTGTCAGGGAAATTTCATCGTATACGTCTGTCCGATGCTTCCCAGATCGAATCCTTGCCAAGCGGACCGGGAATGCAGGGAATGAATCTGGCGGCCTATCAGGGAAAAATCTACCGTGTCGGGGGAATGGAACCCCGAAACGCCCCGGGTGAACCTCAGGACACCCATTCCCGCGACGATGTGGCCTGTTACGACCCTCAGACCAAGACCTGGCAGACCATCGCCACCCTTCCCACGCCCCGTTCATCACACGACATTGCTATCGTGGATGGAAAGCTCTACGTCATCGGCGGGTGGAACATGCAAGGCGATGAAGGCAACGACTGGATCAAAGAGACCCTTGTCCTGGATCTGAACGCCATTGAAAAAGGTTGGAACCGGATCGAACAACCCTTTTCTCGAAGGGCTTTGATCGTGGCAGCACTGGACAAGAAAATCTACGTCCTGGGTGGATTTGACAGCGATGACAAACCACACCTGAGCGTCGATATTCTTGATACCACGACACAAACCTGGAGCAAAGGTCCTGACATTCCCGGCAAACCATTCAATGGTTTTTCACCAGCCGCCTGTACCTTGAACGATCGACTCTACCTGAGCGTCGGGTCCGGCGATTTGTTCGTCCTTAGCGAAGACGGGCAACGTTGGGACAAAATCGCCAAAGCAACCCCCCGAATTGTCCACAGGCTGATCCCTGACGGGGATCGAATCCTGATCCTCGGTGGAGCCCGGGGCGAAAAAATGACCGACCTGATCGAATCGGTCAGTCTCAAGTAATATTCAGTATCCAACGATCTTCGCGTCCCCCCCTGCTCCGGTGCCGTCAAGGCCCGGAGCTTTTTTTCCGTCTGGTATCATCCGTTGGTCAAAAAATTACTATTCATACAACCCGGATCGACCTTTTTTGATTTCACTGCGGCGTTTTTTCCCACTCAACCGACGCTGTTGCGAACCGACCGTAGGACGCGTTTTTTTTCGCTTTTTGGGTTCGATCAAGGCTTGAAAAATCAATTGCCGCAATCTTTCAATCGCGGCTTGACGGTTCATTTCCCGGGAACGGCTTTGTTGAGCATCGATATGTATTTCATCCTGAGTCGTCAATCGGGACCCCGTCAACCGACGAAGACGCCTCGCGGCAGACTCGCTTAATCCGACGATCTGTGAAACGGAAACCCACAATTCACACCGCGAATTGACCTTATTCACGTTCTGCCCCCCCGGACCCGAGGCACGGGAATACCGGATTCGAACCGCCGAACATGGAATACGGACATCTCCTGCTTCTATAATGGCAGAAACGGATGAAGATGAGGATGTCTTTTCGGGCATCAGAGTTGTGTTATACCGGAGGATTCAAATGTCTGCGAAAATTGGTGTTGTTCTGAGCGGGTGTGGGGTGTTCGATGGTTCCGAAATCACCGAAGCCGTCAGCGTGCTGATCGCGATCGACCAATTGGGAGCACAGGCGATCTGCATGGCACCGAATATCGACCAGATGCATACGATCGATCACCTGCACGGACGACCCATGCCGGACAAACGCAATGTTCTGACTGAAAGCGCCCGAATCGCAAGGGGTAAGATACGCGACATCGCCCAGATCCGACAGACCGACTTGGACGCTTTAGTGTTTCCCGGAGGATTCGGGGCTGCCAAAAACCTGTCCGACTTTGCTATCAAAGGTCCGGAATGTCATATTGAACCGAATGTCGCACGTCTAGCCCGCGAAATGCATCAGGTAGGAAAACCGATCGGATTGGCATGTATCGCACCGGTCCTGGCTGCCAAACTGTTTCATGCTACAGTGACCATTGGGAATGATCCTGCCACCGCATCGGCGATCGAAAAAATGGGAGGACATCATGTAAATCGTGGAGAAACCGATATTTACATCGATAAAGTCCACCGAATCGTTTCCACGCCTTGTTACATGTATGACTCGACCCCGGCTCGGGTCTTTGAAGGTGCCCGGAAAATGGTCGAAGCGGTGATCCAGCTGAGCCTTTCGGAGAAAAAGGAGTAGAACCCGCCGATATCGATGCGGTGACTAAAACAGCTTCAGCTTGGGCAGATCCGTTGTTCCGGTCAGGAACTCGTCCACCCCGGCTGCACAACAACGACCTTCGGAAATCGCCCAGACCACCAAACTTTGCCCCCGTCGGCAGTCCCCTGTTGCAAAGACACCGGGGACGCTAGTTGCGTAATTTTCGTCAACCAGAACGTTACCACGGGCGTCGAGCTGAAGTCCGAGCTGGGCAATCAACCCGTCCGGTTCGGGACCAGAAAAACCGATCGCGATCAGGCACAAGTCACATGGCAACTCAAAATCCGTTCCGGGAATCTCGCGCATGACGGGTTTTGCGCCACGGATTTCAGCCACTTCCTGACGGGCACAGAGAATTTTTGTCACGTGACCGTTTTCCCCTTTAAACCCCTTGGTCAGAACCGACCATTCCCGGACACCGCCTTCCTCGTGCGCCGGCGAAGTGCGAAATATGTTCGGCCAGTAAGGCCAGGGGGTATAAATCTCGTCGCGTTGTTCAGGAGGTTTGGGATACAGATTCAGCTGTGTGACCGACTTGGCGCCTTGACGATGGGCAGTTCCGAGGCAATCGGCAGCCGTGTCACCTGCGCCGATGATGACCACGTGTTTACCCTTGGCGTCGATCCTCTGTTCCTCAAAGATTTGGTCTCCCAAGTTTTGATGCGTGGGTTGTGGTAGGTAGTTCATCGCCAGATGGATTCCGTCCAGCTCCCGTCCGGGGACCGCAATGTCGCGGGCTTTGGTTGCTCCCGTAGCCAAAATGATGGCGTCGAACTCCCGTTTCAATTCGTCGATGCTGACGTTCTTTCCGACATCGGCATGACACCTGAAACGGATCCCGCAAGATTCCATGAATTGGATCCGTCTTTGAACCGTTCGTTTGTCCATTTTGAAATCCGGGATTCCGTACAACAACAACCCTCCCGGACGGTCGGCACGTTCAAAAACAGTGACCCAGTGACCCGCGCGGTTCAACTGCTCCGCAGCCGCCAGACCTGCAGGACCGGATCCGATGACCGCAACTTTTTTACCCGATCGACGCACGGGGGACGTGCTTTTGACCCAGCCTTCTCTCCAAGCCCGATCGGAAATGCTTTGTTCGATGGTTTTGATCGTCACCGGTTCGTCATTGATCGACAAGACGCAAGCCGCTTCACACGGCGCAGGACAGACCCGACCGGTCCATTCGGGGAAGTTGTTGGTCTTGGCAAGGGCTTCGTATGCATCCCGCCAGTGCCCGCGGAAAACCATGTCGTTCCAGTCGGGGATCAGATTTCCCAATGGGCAACCGTTGTTGCAAAACGGGATCCCGCAATCCATACACCGGGCGCCCTGTTTGCGTAATTTGTCTTCCGGAAGCTCCAGATAGATCTCGTTCCAGTCCAACACACGAAGCGGGACGGGCCTTTTCTTGGGCGTTTCTCGCGAATATTCCTTGAATCCTGTCGGTTTACCCATTGTTATCTGTTTTTGTTCGGGGGTCGTTCGACGACCCCAATCTACCCGCGCGGTTGGAATGGGCGGGCGAAAGATGGTATCCGAATCCGCATCAGGATCAAATTCTCCCAATAAGATTTCTTTCCGGTCCAACCAGTACCCCGAAGGACAACCTTCTTTCGGTCGTTTTTCAGTCCAGGATTTGAGATTCGGACGGTTGCGGGTTAAAACGCCACGTTATGGCTGAGCAGATCCTTAATCTTGAGCAAGTCAGACACGTCGCCAAACTCTCCAGATTGGCGATCCCTGATGATCAGTTGCCCCGATTCACGCAACAGCTCGAATCCATTCTCGAATACGTTGAACAAATCAAACAGGCCGACGTCCAGGGGGTCGAACCGATGGCCCATGCGGTAAGGCTGACCAACGTTTTTCGGGATGATACTCCCCAGCCGGCCTTGAGCACTCAAGAGGTCCTGTCCAACGCACCGGAGACCGACGGTCCTTTCTTCAAGGTACCCAAAGTCATCGGAGAGGACGACTCCGCCGGATGAGCACCTGACCATGAATCCGGTCTATGAAGTTCTGTCACGGACGTTTCCGTCAACTCCTTAAACAAAGGATCGACGAAAAAGCAAGATTCTGGTAAACCCTTTGAAAGAGCCTGAACATGTCCCAGTCGTTTGCCACTTTGGTAGAAGTCCGAAACGCTATTGCATCGAAGCAGATTTCGGCAGTGGAGTTGACCCGTCAGGTCCTTCAGCGGATTGAATCCTTGGATCCGGTCTTACACTGCTATAACGAAGTCTGGGCCGACCGCGCGTTACAGGTCGCTAAAGAAGTTGACCAAGGTCAACGCCAAGGCGAACTGGCGGGGGTTCCAATCGCGCTGAAGGATAATTTATGCACCCGATACGGTCGAACGACCTGTTCGTCCCGGATGCTGGCGAACTTCAAAGCACCCTATGACGCCACGGTGGTCCGAAAGCTGGAATCGGCCGGGGCGGTCATCGTGGGTAAAACCAATCTGGACGAGTTTGCCATGGGTTCGTCCACAGAGAATTCGGCTTTCGGACCGACTCGAAACCCTTGGGATACGGACCGGGTTCCTGGTGGATCCTCCGGTGGAAGTGCTGCAGCATTGGCTGCGTCTTTTTGTTATGGTTCGATCGGATCCGACACTGGTGGATCGATTCGTCAGCCGGCCTCGTTGTGCGGGTTGGTCGGACTAAAACCGACTTACGGTCGGATTTCGCGTTATGGGTTAGTTGCGTTTGCTTCATCGTTGGATCAGATCGGTCCGTTTGCCTGGACAGTTTCTGACGCAGCATTGTTGTTGAAAGTGATGTCCGGGCATGACCCGAAGGATTCGACCTCTGCTCCGATGGATGTCCCGGATTACGTGTCATCAGTCGATCGTCCGGTCGAGGGGCTTCGGATCGGGATTGTGAAGGAGTATCAATCCCTGCCCGGACTCGACCCTCAGGTCCGATCGGCGATCGAACAGGCGATCCGAACGTACGAGAAACTGGGCGCCCGTATCGTCGAAGTGTCGTTGCCCAACAGCGCTTACGGGATCGCGGCTTATTACGTGATTGCCCCTTGCGAAGCCAGCAGCAACCTCGCACGGTATGACGGGGTTCATTACGGTCATCGTACGAAAGAACCCGTAAACGACATCGTCGAACTGTTCAGCAAATCCCGGGCCGAAGGATTCGGCGATGAGGTTAAACGCAGAATCATGATCGGAACCTACGCCCTTTCATCGGGGTATTATGATGCCTATTACGTTCGTGCTCAGAAGGTCCGGGCGTTGATCAAGCGTGATTTTGATCACGCATTCGGTTTTTGTGACGTGATTCTCACCCCGACAAGCCCGATGCCTGCGTTCCGGATCGGGGAAAAGAGTTCGGACCCTCTGAGCATGTATTTGTGTGACATTTTTACGGTCACGTGCAATATTGCTGCCCTTCCAGGGATCAGTCTGCCTTGCGGGTTTACTCAGGACGCCAAACCACTTCCGATCGGCATGCAGCTGTTAGCGCCGGCGTTCGGAGAATCCACTCTATTACGGGTGGCACGAATGTTCGAACAAGCGACCGATTTTCATACCCGTCGTCCGGTCCTGGGATGATCCTGATCAGGAGACGGACACCCCTGCCAAGATCTGGGCCGACCGGAGAGTGTTGCGCAAGAGCATGGCGACCGTCATAGGACCAACCCCCCCGGGAACGGGTGTGATATAACCTGCCTTTTGACGGACGGATTCGAAATCGACATCGCCGACGGTCTTTTTTGTACCGTCGGGTAAAGTAATTCGGTTGATCCCCACATCGATCACACAGGCGCCGGGACGAACATGATCAGCAGTGATTAGACCGGCTTTCCCCGCGGCACTGACCAGAATATCGGCCCGTTGGGTGTGAGCTTTGAGGTCGCGGGTGGCGATGTGAGTGATGGTCACGGTTGCGAGTTGTTCGGTTAGAAGCAGCGCGATCGGTTTCCCGACGATGTGACTGGCACCGACGACGACGGTTTCGGCGCCTTCCAACGGTACCCCGGTGGTTTTAATCAGTTCGACCGCAGCCATAGCCGTGCACGGGGCAATGACGACGTGTTTGTAGAACACATACCCGATATTCGCAGGATTGACCCCTTCGACATCTTTGACCACATCGATTTCATACTGAACCCGAGCTACATCGATATGAGCCGGTAGAGGCATGTGGAGCATGATCCCGGTGACCGACGGATCGTGACTAAGCTTTCGGATCTCAGTCCGGAGCGATTTATTGGAAATATCTTCCGGAAGAGCCAACAGAGTATAGTCAATTCCTATATTACGACAGGCCTCGGCCTGACGGTTGGCGTAGATCTCCGCAGCAGGGGTCGCACCGACCAGCACGGCGACCAGATGGACCGGGTATCCGGCCTGTCGGAGTTGAGCAATCCCCTCTGCCGTCTCAGATTTGGAACGTTCGGCGATTTGAACCCCGTCAATAATCACTGCTGACATATTCGTGCTAATGTACCCGAGATTGGTTTTCGGGTCGAAACCCGATGAAACGATTGGAATCGAAGTTTTTGAATACGAAAGTCCGATAACGGATTTATGTCAACCTGTTTACCCGATCTGGAATGGGTCCGGGCACGCGACGGGTCGCGTACCGCGCGTTTTCGTAGCACACAACGTCTGTGGGGAGATTGTTCCGTCCCCCGTCGGTCTGCGGAGATGATGCTTCGATCGTTGAAGCTCCAGGGAAGACTCTCCTGTCTGCTTTTACCGACTCATCCCCATCAGGTAGCGGTGTGTCTGGAGAAAACGCCTGACCCAAACGGGCTGATTGTGATTCTGGAGTCCGAATCGGAATGGGGGGTTTACACGACCTGCTGTGATTTCTCCTCCGAAGCACATCGACTATTTTTTGCGTGGGACGTCCCGTCGTTGAGTCGGATTTTTGAGCAGAACCCCGGGCTGCCCGTTCCTCAGCAATTCATTCGACTGCCCGTCTCGGATCAATCCTCCTGCGAAAAGACGATCGAGTGGTGTCAGCAAGTTTTTTCGCAAGTCAATCAACGACAAACCGATCGATTGGAACAGGCCCGTGCCCGAGAGATTCAGACGCAAAGGCATCTGCTAACGCTCGTTTCAGGTCGGTTTCAGTTATGGCATGATGCGGATCGACGTCTGGCGGATCTGTTCGGGGAAGAAGTCGTGGACCTGGATGATGTCCGACATTGTGCGTCGGCCTACATTGCCGAACGAGCATCCTACACCTGTGGTTTATTAACTACGAATGTTGGACGGACGTCTCAACCTCATCTGATCCGTCCGGACCTTCCTTGGATCTGCTGGGCTACCGTCGGACTGATTCCGGAATATGTCGCGTCGTGTCCCCGGGACGGATTGGTTGTGATTGATCCGGAATGGTTGCCCCGAGCCTACTCGGTCGGTTGGCCTAAAGACCGCGTGGCTGTGGGGCAACCCGATCCGTTGCATTATTTAGGTGGCGACCGACTGGTGTTGGTGTATGACCTGCCGGACATGACACCTCCGCCCGAAGTGGTTGAATACTCCAGTTGGCGTGTGGTCTGGGATTCGATTGCCCGAGAATTATCTTGTCAGCCCCACCGTTTGGCCGGAGACGTGACAGGATACCTGGAACGGACCCGACGGCGTTTTGGCGTACCGGAAAACGATTTTCCCGTTCAACCATTTATTCAAAAGATCGTGGAACCAGCCTACGCGATGGGAATAGCACGTTGGTTGATCCAGCAATCGATTCCCGTGCACGTTTGGGGAAAAGGTTGGGAACGAGTGGATGAGATCCGACCTTACTGGAACGGGCCTGTCGAAAACAGATCTTCTTTGGATCAGATTTTGATAACCTCCGGGGGCCTGGTGGATATTTTTCTGACCGAAGGACATTTGTCTCGCTACTTGGGTGTTCCGATCCTGAAAACAGTCGGTCGATCTCCCCAGCGAATCCTTCAAGAAGCGCATCAGGTCTTTCATCACCCATCCCAAACGATTCATCCCTATCCGTTGGTCGAAGCGGTTCGATCCCTTTTGAACTATTAAAGTCCCTTCTGTTCTAAGGACTCAGGACATTGTCACCGAACGAACCTATGATGAGACACGTATGAGCTTGGCTGTTGAACCTCAAACGGACTTTCCTGCTGTTCCTGAACATAACCGTCTGGGATTAAATTATCGTTTACCGATTCCCCGTCCCAAAGTTCGAGGAGTGGTGGTGGATTATCACACCCATCTACTCGCTCACCGACACCTGCCCGAGTGGATCGATGCGATGAATCATTTCGGGATCGATGCGTTTTGCACAATGACCCCGTTGGAAGAAGCGGTCCGAATCAAACGAGATCTGGGAGACCGGGTGCATTTCATCGCCATCCCAAGGTGGGGCAACGACAGCCCGGACTGGGTAGACGATTGGTTACGACGGTTGGAATGCTTTTATAATCTGGGTAGCCGAATCATCAAGTTTCACATGGCTCCGGGAACGATGCACAGAAACCGTTATGATCTGGAGCACCCCGGAATTCAACGGATCATACGGGAAGCCGTCGATCGCAACATGATCCTGATGTCCCACGTCGGAGATCCGGATCTGTGGTATCAAAATCGTTATGCCGATACTTCCAAGTTTGGCACACGTGAACGACATTACCAGATCTGGGAAGCCCAACTTCAAGCCCATCGGGACCGAGTCTGGATAGGCGCTCATCTTGGCGGTAATCCTGAAAATCCGGAACGACTCCAGGAACTTCTGGACAAGTATCCGAATCTTTATCTCGACCTCAGCGCCACCCGATGGATGGTTCGGGAGGTCAGCCTCCGTCGGGATCAGATGCGGGATTTTGTCATCCGTTATCAGGACCGTTTACTTTGGGGCAGCGATCAGGTCTCCGGCGATAACCGGGACTTTGATTTTCTAGCGTCTCGGTTGTGGTGTCACCGAAAGCTTTGGGAAACGGCTTACATCGGTCCGAGCCCGATCCTGGACCCGGATCTGGATCTTGATCATCAGCCTGTTCTGAGAGGTTTGGCGCTACCCGACGAAGTGTTGCAGAAAATCTATCATGATAACACGGTGCGCGTTCTCGGAGAGTACGGGATTCGATTTCAGACCTCTCAGGAGGTTGAGTCGAGCGTCAAGACCTGACCCGCGCGAAGCAGTTCTTTGCCTAGTTTTCGGTAAGACACGTCCTGAACGGCACATGCTGCGTCGATCGACATACAGGCCGCGACAGCGGCGCTTTGTCCAAGGATCATGAAGACTGGTTCCATTCGGACCGACCCATACGCAATATGGCTTGTTGAACAGCAAACCGGAACGAGCAAGTTAGTACATTCAGACCGTCGGGGTACGATCGATCGGTAACTGATCCGATAGGGACCCGACGGTTTGACCTGAACATCCCCTTCATTCATGACCTTTCCCTCGGCATTGACAAACCGGGTACAGTTATGGCTGTCCAGAGAATAACTGCCCATTCCGACCGGATCATCACATTGACGTTTGTGCATGCAGTCATGTTCAGTGATGACATAATCACTGACCATTCGTCGGGCTTCACGGACATACAGTTGAGGACTCCATCCCCCTGTTTCCACAAACTCATCCTTGCACAACCCCCATCGAGAATAGGCGAGACGGTATCGGTCCGGGATTTCCGGAGCGTTGGATAGAAACCAGTATAAACCCTTCTGGTAGGTCACATGCGCCTGAAACAGTTTTTCGCGGTACTCATAAGAGCCTTCGGGCCAACCCCAGCTCATTCCGATATAATCGCTTGATACCGGCCCGTGATTGTTAGTATCGGTCTTGAAATATCCCCCGGGAGTACGGTTGGGAAATATGTCAAACTTACACGGAACTTCTGAAACTTTTCCGTCATACGTCCGCAGCTGTTCGTTATAAAAATCCTTGTCCCCGTTAAACCATCGGGATGCGAGAATATACTCCCGGGGGTTAAAGTTTTCCGGCTTTTCCCACTCGATTTTCAGTTGTGGATCGTCTGTCATGCAGATTCGGAAGTTGTACGCCTGGACACGATGGTCGGTTTGACCGATGTTTTTGGACAGGTCTTGAGCTTCGATCTGGGGGAGCAAACCGGACGACGGATCGCCGGGACGAATATAAGGATCCACCCGCGCAGGAACGAATTGATGTAACTCGCGAACTTGAATGCCGTTGAGGGTTTCGCCGTAAAGGTTGTTGCCTTCCCGACCGACGTGGTAGCGGACCTTGGCTTTAGCCATCAGGTCCCCTTCGTAAGTGCAGTCCAGATAAACTTTGGCCTCTACGGTCAACCCCCCCAACATTCGGGCCGCCATGATTTGTCCGTTTCGTAGATCTACTGACTGTAGGTACTGATACAGGATCGGGCTGATATCGTGTTGTTTCAACCATTGGTCGTACACCCGTTGGGCGACCTTGGGTTCGAAGTACCACTCTTCAGATTTGCCATAACAGGTTCCACAACGACGGTAGAATTCCCTACTTTTCCCGCCGATGACGTGGGCTTTTCCGTGATCGGTCCATCCGAGTCCTCCGGTGGTCAGTCCACCGATAAACGGACCGGGTTGGAGTAGCGCGACGGTTTTACCCCGTTCGACAGCTTCAATGGCTGCGATGACCCCGGAACTACTTGACCCGTAAATGCAAATATCGACTTTCAAGACCCGGTCCGTCGGAACAACCCATTCCGGTTTGTAGTAATGCAATTTGCCCATTCAATCATCTCCTATAACGGGCATTGTCGTTGTTCGTTGGAACGCGTCCTACGAAGTTATCTTGCCAAATCACCGCATTTAGTTTCATCTTTTGCGCATGATGCCTTCGATCGGTTCAATGTGGTCTGGTCTTCGACGTGATCTGCTGTGGGCCTATGACGCGCGACCTCCGTCGGGGCCGTACCTTCCTTTCGCCGACAGCGGGGGATGGTTTGTCCGACAAGGGCAGGCGCATATTCGTTTCCAAAACCGTGATTATAAAGCTCGAAACGGACAATGGATGATTCCCCCGCCACAGGGAGTCCAGTGGCAATCGTTTGATCCTGGTACCCACCTGTTGTCGGTTCGATTCCGACTGTGTTGGCCCGATGCTGGAGCACTTTTTCACCCCTCAGAACCTCTTATTGTCAACGATTCTGAGTTTCCTGAATTGCGCAATCGCGCAGAGAGGCTTGTTTCGGCCTTTGCTACTGTCCGTGGGACGTCCGAAGGACAACATGCGTTGCGCAGTTTTTCGGTGCCTGATTTATTTCGGATGGACCAGGCTTTTCTCGGATTTCTGGTCGATTGGTCACACACTCTTCAAAGTTCGGGCGTCCAGCCGTACGTACCGGCGCCGTATGACGCCCGGATCACGCTGGCGATGGATCTGATGGACCGCACCCATCGACCGCTCAAACAAATCGCGTCGGCAGTGTCTTTAAGTCTCAGCCAACTCGACAGACTCTTTCTACGTTATACCGGGAACTCCCCTAAGCATCATCGCAACCAGCAACGACTCCGACGTGTTATTTTTGCCCTAAAACATTCGGACCAACCCATCAAAACCATCGCCTATAACGAAGGTTTTCGACGAATAAGCCATTTTTCTGCCTGGTTCAAAACCCGAACAGGAATCAGTCCGCAACAATACCGCAAAACCTATTTCGGTTCCGATGCTTAAGACCTGTTGGTCGATGCTCGGAATCAGCTCAGCGTGTGTTGGAACCCATCGGTGTCAGTACATTCATTCGACCCGATGCCACCTTCAGCGACACCCTGCGCTGCGGTTCTTCGGGACAGACACGAGCAAACTCGTCGTAAAACTTGCTGATGAATGTTCTGGTGGCCCAGGAAGTCCCGTCGGCCAGACCACAGATCGTCGTACCAGGCATGATGCCCATTGTTTTTTCGAGCTCCATGAGCATGTTCAGGTCACTCGCCTTTCCCTCGCCGGCTACGATCCGGTCCAGGATTTTTCGCATCCAGTGTGAACCTTCCCGGCAAGGGGTGCATTGACCACACGACTCGTGACTGTAAAAGCGAACACAGTTCCGAAGGGCTTTGACCATGTCCGTGTGTTCGTTCATCACGATCATCCCGGCAGTGCCCAACCCGAGACACCCCCCACGAAAACGCACGTCATCAAAATCCAGACGGATATCCAACTGGTTGGTTCCTAAGACCCCCATGCTGATCCCACCACAGATGCAGGCTTTGTAGGCGCCCCCTTTCATTCCCCCGGCCAGGGTGTTAATGGCGTAGTCCAGTGTGATCCCCAGTTCATCTTCATAGACCCCGGGTTTGTTCACATGTCCCGACATCCCGAACAGCTTCGGACCGGGTGATGAGGGGGTTCCCATTGATTTAAACCAAGCAGGACCTCTTTCGATGATGTGAGGCACGTTCATGAGGGTCTCGACGTTGTTGATCACGGTCGGACGCGCAAAAGCCCCTGCGATCGCGGGGAAAGGGGGTTTGTTTCTCGGCCAACCCCGTTTGCCTTCCAAGGCTTCGAGCAAACCCGTTTCTTCACCACAAATGTAGGCGCCCGCACCCCGGTGCACATAACATTCGAGTTTTTTCCCCGAACCGAGAATCCCGTTCGGACCAAAAATACCGTGCTCGTAAGCTTCCCGGATCGCAAACTCCAGCACCTTGGCCGAATAATGGTATTCCCCGCGAATAAAGATATAGGCAACGTCGCACTGCGTAGCAAGCGAGGTGATCGCAATACCTTCCAAAAGCATGTGCGGATCATGGTTCATCACGTACCGGTCTTTGAACGTCCCTGGTTCCGATTCGTCGGCGTTCACGCACAAATAATGGGGACCTTTCTTTTCTTTCGGGATGAATGACCATTTCTGACCGGCTGAGAACCCTGCCCCGCCTCGACCTCTCAGACCGGAATCGGTCACCGTTTTGATGATCTCATCCGGGGACATTTCCAACGCCTTTTTAAGGGCTTGGTACCCACCGGTCGCGACATATTCGTCATATCGGATCAACTTCCGTTGGTCGGGGTCTAGCGGAATACGTTTGGTCAAAACTGGTTCTGTCAACGCCATAACCTCCTTAATGTAGCCTGTCCGGGCTTTGGATGCACGTTCCGTCACGGCTTTTGAAAATCCCATCCCCCCCCAAACTATCCATTCCCACACTAAAAAGCGGTTTCCTCATCGATGTGTTCATTTATAATTGTTTTTTTGGATGTGAGAGAGAGTATAGATCAGAGGAAGGGAAAAATGCGTATACGAATCTTGAGTTTAGTTTTTGTCTTGAGTCCGGCCTGGGTGTGGGGGGCTTTTGTCGATGATTTCAACGATAACACCACCGGACCGCAATGGACGGTCCTGACGGATGATTCGTCGTTGCAGGTGGTCGAGCAGAATCAACGGTTGGAGGTTCTTTCCGCACCTTCCAATCACCCGAACCATGATGCGCTGTATCTAAGCAACGGTTCGTCACCCATGCTTTTGTCCACGGCTGACGATTTTGAAATCTCCATCGACTACAACTTCAACCAGGTCCGTAATACCCCGAGTGTGGGGGCATCATTAGGACTGGTCTTTGGTGTAGGACGTGACTTGGATGGAACCGACTCCGCAGCTATTGGGTTCTTCTACCAACGTATCAGCATTTTGAGTTCTCCGGTGACAATCACCGGTGTGGCGATCGGACACCGTACGGATGATGTTTCATTTTTGGATGCGTCAGGGATTGATCCGAACCCGGGGACCTTTCGAATCCTCTACAACGCGTCCAGCGACATTCTCTCTCTTCAACGGGTCGGGGGCACGTCCTATTCCCTCCACAATACGGTTCGAGGGGTTTGGAACGCATCGGAACTTTTGATCTCTTTCGGCGGTCGGGGTGACGGATTTCAAACCCAGTCCGGTGACGCGTATTTTGATAATTTTACCATCCATTCAGGTACTATTGTTCCCGAACCTACCACTATGTCGTTGTTATGGATGGGAACCGTCATCATTCTGAGCCGACGGATTCGTCCTCTGACTCATTGTCCGCACTCATGATCTGCTTTTAAGAACGCGTTTTACAAATCGTGCGGTCGAAAAGTGAGTCATGCTATTTTGAGCGTCCACTCCAGTCCAGCCCGGATCGGGATGGTTACACTGTGTGCGTCTTCCCGAGACCGAATTGAGTTCAGATAATTTCCCATCTCCTGTTGATGGGATAAAACATTATCCGTAACAATTGCCCCGCCCCGCCGAATGCGAGGCCAAAGCAAATTAAAGTACTCCTGAGTGGCCGGTTTGTCCGCATCTATAAACGCGATATCAAACGTCCCTTCAATCGTCGGAATCACATCTATTCCTCGTCCTAGATGAAGACTCACCCGATCCAGAACACCTGCGTCTTGAAAGGTGCGGCTTGCTTGACGGTATTTTTTCTCCGACACGTCAATCGTCACCAGATGCCCATTAGTGAGGGACAATGCCGATAACCACCACAATCCGGAAAAACCATAACTGGTCCCTACTTCAATGACCCTTTTAGCGTCAAGTGCAAGCGCAATCGAGGCTAACAGTTGGCCCTGCTCTCGAGAAATCTGCATGGCATCGCCACGAGAAGGAGCCAATCGTTCTGTTTCATCAATCTGACGGGACAACGCCGGGGGCATGGGTATCATGTTTACTCCGAAAGTAGTTAAGTGTTACAGGGGGGTTTACAACCGTTCAATTCGTCTCACTGCCTCATCGAGAATTTCAACGACTTGATCCAATTGTTCTGAAGTCCATTGTCCGCGTCGTAATTTCAGCGCCATTTTGAGATTTTCTATCGCCCGAATGACCGGAGGATACCGGTCTTGAGCGTGTTGGGTTTCGATTCGTTCGATTCGTTGGAGGACTTCCTCCAGCATTTTCTGGTGGACCTGAAGCTCATCCCGACCTGTTTCTGTAATTTCATAGAGTTTGCGTACCCCATCGGTTTTAGTCGTTGCGTGCCCCATTTCCTCCAGCAAGGTTAATGTCGGATACACCATTCCCGGACTCGGGGAATAGGCACCACCGGTCAATTCTTCGATCCGGCGAATGATTTGATAACCATGCTTTGGAGAATCAGAAATAAAGTGCAAAACCAACAACCGAAGATCTCGTGATTGCAAAACCCTTCCTATTCCCGTTCGAGACCACGCTTCCTCGTCCCAGTGGCGATGTTTTCCGTGTCCGTGGCCGTGGCCGTGGCCGAAGGAAGAATTCCTGTCATTGTCATGACGATGTTTCATAACAAATTTTTTTATGTATTTTTATATTATGATATATTTTTATTATGTCAAGCCAAGAGGGATGTTTTTCCACATCATCAACGAATAGGTCGCAAGTCTATGAGGGACAATCCTGTACCCCAACGGTCGGCTTCGTTTGCGAAAGACCTGAACGAATAACGGGCGACTTTGGTAAAAAAGTTGGACGGTATATGCTCTGAACCATGAGTGAAGTTTTTGTTGATCGGTTGATTGATGCCATCCGAACTGGACGACCGCCCATCTGTGTGGGATTGGACCCCATGCTCGAGGCCTTTCCGGTTGAGCTGCAACCCAAAGATCATCGGGATCTCGACGCCTGTGTGGACGCGTTGCACGCATTTTGCACAGGTGTGTTGGAGGTCGTCGCACCGGTGGTGCCGATCGTGAAGTTTCAGATCGCCTATTTTGAGCAGTTTTTATGGGAAGGGGTCCGGGCGTATTACGAACTGGTTCGGGAAGCCCAATCGCGAGGGCTTTTGGTGATCGGTGACATCAAACGGGGAGATATTGGTTCGACCAGTGATGCGTATGCTGCCGGGCATTTAGCCGAGATCGAGTTTCATGATTCGGATGACGTGGCTGTTCCGGATGCGGTAACGATTAATCCGTTCCTGGGTCTGGACGCGATAGATCCGTTTTTGCAGGTGTGCAAGGATGAAGGAAAAGGTGTTTTCGTGCTGGTCCGGACCAGCAACCCCGGTTCCCGCGACTTACAGGACCGTCTGACCGACGACGGTCGGACTTTTAGTGAGCTGATTGCGGACACATTGCAACCGATCGCCAGTAGCGGACATTTGATGGGTCGTTACGGTTACAGCAATCTCGGGGCTGTGGTCGGCGCGACACAGACTCATACGATGTCGAGTCTGAGAAAGAGGTTGCCTAACAGTTTTTTCCTGTTACCCGGTTACGGGACTCAGGGGGCAACGGGAGAAATGACCCGTTCAGCCTTTGATTCTGATGGTTTGGGCGCGGTCGTCAGTGCGAGTCGGAGTCTCCTGTATCCCAAACGACGGGAAGGCGAATCGTGGCGGGATTCGGTTCGACGAGCTTTAGATACCATGGTATCGGACATACGGTCGGTCGTTGGAAAGTCGTCGTGATTTTGAGCAGAGCCTGTCATGAAAGACTGGAAAAATAAACGGGTGACGGTCTTGGGACTTGGACGATTCGGGGGTGGGATCGCCGTTGCGCGATGGCTTTGCCAGCAAGGCGCCAAAGTCCTGGTCACCGACCGGGATGACGCGCAAAAACTTTCTGATTCGGTCCGTCAGCTTCAGGGGTTGCCCGTTGAGTTTCGTCTGGGAATCGATCAACAGTGTGTTCACGACTTCACGGACACCGATTGCGTAGTCACTTCTCCGGCCGTCAAACCGGATCACGAGTTTTTGTTGGCTGCGAGAGACCGTGGGGTTCCGGTGACCACCGAAATCTATCTCTTCGTACAACGATGCCCTGCACCGGTGATCGGCGTGACCGGGACAAAGGGGAAATCGACCACATCGCGTCTGATTGCCGAGATGCTTCAGCCCCATTTTCCTACATTTCTGGGCGGAAATATAGGAAAATCCCTCTTATTTGACCTGCCCCGGATTACCGAAGCATCAAAAGTCGTTCTGGAATTATCAAGCTTCATGCTCCATTACCTCGGAGAACAGGCATGGTCCCCACTGCGGGCGGTCGTGACTATGCTGGGACAGGACCACTTGGACTGGCACGGATCAGAACAGGCGTACATCGACGCCAAACGGAATATCAGTCGATATCAACATCCCGGAAGCACGTTGATCCGAAGAACCGACCCCGTATCCGCTTCTTTCCCCGTAAACCCCGGCGTCACGGTGTTGTCGTATCCTGACCCGACCCTTCCCCGGTTTGAGCTTTCGCTCCCGGGAGAGCACAACCAGCAAAACGCCCAAGCCGCGTTTCTGGCATCGGGTTTGGACTTTGAGTCTGCACAACGGGCGATCCGACAGTTTCGGGGGTTACCACACCGGCTCGAGCTGGTACACGAATCCAACGGGGTTCGGTTTTATAACGACTCGATCGCGACCATTCCTCAAGCCGCTATGATCGCCTGTGATTCTTTCGAACCTCAAACCGTTATTCAGATCATCGGTGGGGCCAGGAAAGAAGGGTTAAACTGGGACGCGATGTGCCAGCACCTTGCCCAGCGGTGTAAACGGGTTTTGACCATCGGGCAAATCGGAGAAGATCTGGCCAGGAAATGTCCCAACGCGGAGTTTGTCCAAACACTGGAGCAAGCGGTGTCCAAAGCCGTCGAGCTGGCTCGTCCCGGGGATGTCATCCTGTTGTCACCCGGTACGTCCAGTTATGATCAATTTCCTAATTTCGAGTACCGGGGTCAGCGGTTCAGTGAATTGGTAAGAAATCGGGTTTGACGAACTTCCCACGGGATTGGGCGACGGAATCGATCCCGACTCAAGAGAGGATAAATAATAGTCCAGACCCGCTGGATAGAAACTCCCCGGTAATAGTGATACAATCGCGTTAAGGTTTTTATTTCTATAGGAGACGTTGATGGCTGGTATGACGATGACCGAACAGATTCTGGCAAAGCATTCCGGGCGCGCCCGTGTCGAGCCCGGTGAGAATGTGTGGGTCAACGTCGATATTCTCATGACTCACGACGTGTGCGGACCCGGCACGATCGGTATTTTTTATGAAAAGTTCGGTCGTCAGGCCCGGGTCTGGGATAAAAACCGTGTGGTCGTGATTCCGGACCACTACATCTTCACTGCCGACGAAAAATGCCATCGAAATGTACAAATCCTTCGTGATTTTGTGAAAGAACAGGGATTGAAGTACTACTACGATCCGGAGTTTGTTACCCTCAACCCGGGCATGCCCAGCCCTTACAAGGATCCGACCAAGACGAATTACAAAGGCGTTTGTCACAAAGCCTTACCGGAAGAAGGGCACGTTCGTCCCGGTGAGATCATGCTCGGAACCGACTCGCACACCTGTACAGCCGGGGCGTTCGGGATGTTTGCCACCGGCGTCGGGAATACGGATGCCGCATTTACACTCGGAACGGGTAAAACCTGGTTGAAAGTCCCCCCGACCATGAAGTTCACTTTCCGGGGTGAAATCCCCCCTTATCTCACGGCCAAGGACCTGATCCTGGCGGTTATCGGGGAAATCGGAGTCGATGGCGCCACTTATCGTAGCATGTATTTCACCGGCGAAGGAATCGCTTCATTAACGCTCGAAGACCGTATGACACTCACCAACATGGCGATCGAGGCCGGTGGAAAAAACGGAATCTGTGATGTGGACGAAAAAACACTGGCTTACGTCCGAAAAAGGTCCAACCTCCCGAATTGGGAAGTCCCGGTCGAAGACCCCGATGCCCGATATTTCGCGGAATACGAATGGGACCTGAGCACCATGGAACCCATGGTTGCCAAACCTCACTCCCCTGACAACAAGGACACCGCCCGGAACTGTTCGGGTGTCAAACTCGACCGGGCTTATATTGGTTCGTGTACCGGTGGGAAAATCACCGACATGATCTTTGCCGCCAACATCCTGGTAGGTAACAAGGTCAAGATCCCCACGTATGTGGTCCCTGGATCGACCGAAGTCCATCAGGACATGAAAACGCTGAATCTCAAAGGACAACCCAAGGGACCGAATGAAAAAAGTATCGAACAGGTCCTGCTCGAAGCCGGGTGCTTCGTTGGTCCGAGCGGGTGTGCCGCCTGTCTTGGAGGTCCCAGCGACACCTTCGGTCGGTTAAACGAACCGCTTCAATGCATCAGCACCACCAACCGCAATTTTCCTGGTCGAATGGGCGATAAACGGGCAGGCGTCTATCTGGCGTCACCTCTGACCGTAGCCGCCTCTGCGCTGACCGGATATGTGACCGACCCCCGGGAATACGTCAGTGCGCCAATCGAAACCGGCATAGCGGGCGTGGTCTGATTTTTTTTCGATCTCAACTTTCGATCGTAACCGTAATACGTCCTTGCCGTCCTACTCGGGCGGCTTTTTTCCTTTCGAGGAATCGTTTGTTGCGAACATCCTGCAAACAGAGTGCATAAAGCCTCTCGAAAAATCGTCCGATACCTCAACTATGCATCCTGCTACCTCGTTGAATCGACTCGAACAGATGGCGTTGTCTCAGGAACGCCGACAAACCCCCCGACAAACGTTTGAAGATCTCGCTATTGTCACTTTGGGTGAATCCTTGGATACACCCGCGTCCCAAGCCTACGCGGTGCAGCTGATGGATCTGTCCATCCGAGGCGCACGGTTCGTTGGAAAATTGGCGATCACACCCGGTCAAACCTGCGTCCTGCATACCCCGGTACAAAATCGTCGTGTTGCCTTAATCGCAACGGTCATCCATGTGTCCCGACTGGCCGGAGATAAATCCATGGTCGGCATCGAGTTTAGATCCGTTGTACGTCCACAAGAACCGGTTCCCGGAGTGGACGGGACGACTGACGCTGAACTAGCTCGTATCCGGGCGGCCATGCTCGGGAATTGAGCGACCCGATCGGTTGAATGAAAAGATTGGTTAATCACGAACCGAGTGTCGGTCCTATTCCGGCTGCCAGACGGAGCTTATCCAGTGCCCCTTTTTCGATTTGCCGGATCCGTTGCCTGGAAACCCCGAATTGTCGGGCTAAATCGTCAAGTCCCGAACTCGCATCCGACCTGATTCCGAAATGGGTTTCAATGACGCTTCGTTCCCGGTCGTTGAGAACCGACAACAGCGTGCGGACTTGTTCCTGCTGTTCGACCCGTTGGGAAACGGTATCGGGCTGGGACTGAACTTCCGGAAGCATCGTGGTTCGAGCGTTGGGATGAGTCTGGTTGAGCATTTGGGGAACGCTACGGGCATAACCTTTCATCAAAGCTAACGTCGCATACGTGCTGAACTTGTATCCTCTGTGGACGTCAAAACTTTCGATGGCACGCATGAGCGTCAGATTCCCTTCGCTGACAAGCTCCATGAGTGAAAGCCCTTTTCTAAGGTGCTTGCGGGCCACGCTGACGACAAGACGAAGATTGGCCTGAATGATCTGATTTTTGGTTTCGATCATACGGTCCCAAAACCGTTCAAGCCTCTGGACGTCCCGAATCCGGGCATGAGTCGGATCAATTTTTTTTCGCGCTTGAATGAACTGATACTTCTGAAAATGATATTTCAGAAATAACGCCCGTTCCCGCGCCGGAGACAAAAGCGGGATTCTGTACAGTTGCTGAAGATAAGGTGGTAAGTCGGAAGGGATCCTGAAGGATTCCATCGACGGTTCCGGATCGATCGTCTCCTGATCCACCAGTTGATCGAGAACTGTCTCGGCATCGAGTTGATGATAGATCGGGTCATCAATGAACTTGACCCGACGATCCATCAATCGGTTCAGTCGGGCTTCCAGAAGTACTCGATAGATCATCACCCGGGGACGATGAAAAGCCTTGGCGACTTCCGCAAGCCTTTGCCCCGAGTCGATCCGTCGCAGGATCTCTTGTCGTTGGTCGTCCGAAAGGGGCGGAGAAGCTGAGGCAAAAATCGCCTGTTCAGGGTTCTCCGTATCGTGTTTGCGGATGGTGGCTTGGATGGTTAACGGTGAACGGTTGAACTTGCGGGCGATCCTTCGGGAGATTTCGCCGATGCAACAATGACACTGATTCGCCAGACGTCTGGCGCGGGCCAGGATAAGGTCACGCTCCTGGTCATGGACCTGAGAAAAATTGGCCCCTCGTTCTACGGTTTCTCGGTGCAACTCGATAAACCGTTGGACCACCGATAGACGAAATCCGACACGGGTCTTGCCGTCGGGGAAAATGAACCGTCGGGCGGTCAGACCCCGACGCCTCCAACGTTGAATGGTTTTGCTGGTGACGTTGAACTTGATCGTCAGATCGGGAATCGTCAGGACCGGTTCCAGACGATCGGTGGTTTTGTGGTGAAGGGTCTGAGAGACCTGTTCGACCAATATTCCTAGATCGTGCTGTAAGGCCAGCCCGGTGATCAGTTCGGTCGGTTCGGTCGATTGCTTGGGTGCATAGCCGGTGATGCGAAAAAGGATGTAATCCGGGGGATAGGCTTTGGAAGGATCCAGTGACAGCGCGAGTTCCTCAGCGGCTTGCAGTTGTGTCTCACGGACGGTCAACGGCATGAACGCCATTTGGCGAGCGAGACTGCGGATCAATTCTAGACGATACGCCGCCATAACTTTTAATTATCTACGCCTGACAGAAAACCCGTCAAGACAGAATCGGCTGAAGATTTGTTCATTTGTTTGTGAAGATTCTCACAAAGTTTTTATCCACAATAGAAGGTAACCGTTTTAGGAAACCACCCGTACGACCAAAATCGCACGGGTGGATGGATTGGACACTTTTGGTTCATCAGGCGTTCAGTTCGGACCTGATTCTATTTCGCGGCTCTCCGTTTTTATCCCGCTTTAGCAGGGTAAACCGTTGTCGGTGCGGGTTGCGAAGCCGGATGAGGGATAGGGGATTCGTGCGCCCGTGGATGAGCCGCGTCGTAAACTTCTTTCATTCGTCGGGTCGTCAAGTGTGTATAAACCTGTGTCGTACTAAGAGATTGGTGTCCTAGCAATTCCTGGACGCTGCGCAAATCCGCACCATTGTTAAGCAAGTGCGTTGCGAAGCTATGACGCAGGGTATGGGGGCTGATCCCCGGATCCAACCCGGCGATGGTGAGATATTTATCGAGTTTTCGTCGGACAGACCTCGTGCTAAGCGGTTGACCGTGCTTGTTCAAGAACACCTTATGGGTGTACTGGGTGTTCATCCGGCTGTCCGACTGTCGGGCGACAAAATATCGTTTCAGGGCCAGGATGGCTTGAGAACCGATGGGAGTAAGTCGATCTTTGCGTCCCTTGCCACGAACCCTCAAAACCCCTTCGGTCAGGTCGATGTCCTGCACTTCCAGGTCCACCAGTTCGCTGACGCGGATGCCCGAGCTGTAAAGTACTTCGAGCATGGCTTTGTCGCGGATGCACAGGATATCTCCTTCGCCCGGTGCATCGAGAAGCTTTTGTACCTGTTCCAGGTCCAGACATTTGGGGAGTCGACGTTCCTGTTTTGGCGTCCGGATGGTGGACAGCGGATTGACCGAAAGCTGTCCGCGTCGGATCAGAAACTTGTAGAAGGACCGGAGGGTGGCCAGTTTTCGAGCCGTTGTACTCTTGGTGTAGTTCTGAGCCGTCAAGTATGCGAGAAACTCGCGAATCGTCAGGGCTTCGCAACGTAGGAACTTGGCGTCGAGTGATTCTTCGGGGGAACCAACCCGTTCGGGGTTACTGAACGAGGTCCCGATCTGTCCACAAAGGAACTGTCCGAACTGAAACAAATCGGCACCATAAGAGCGAACGGTGTAGTCGCTGAAATGCCGTTCAAGCTTGAGATAATCGAGAAACGCGCGAACCAGAGGACAAAAGTCTTTGGGTTCGGTCATATCCGATGATGAGTTTGACGTGATGGAGCTATTCATAGGAGGATCGCCAAATTGTGGCACTATTCCTGAAACACGCCCTGCAACCGTTTGCAAGGCAAGATAGCACGAGCCGATCCTCAGCTCATGGGTCCGTCCAAAGTGTGGTGAGTTATGTTCGCAGGTGAGATACAGCCGGCCTGGACGAACCGACGAACCATCCTCGATTCGTCGCAACGGTCCCCGAATCGGGGGCCCGTCTGGAGCGATAACTCCTCACGCAACTTTCTTCGGCAAAAGGGTCTTTAATTCTTTTGCCAAATGCTGACCTAATTGATGCGAAAGCACCGCGGCATCAAACCAGTCGAACGGAAGATCCCGTCGGTGAACCATCTCGACCAGCGAATCCAGCACTTGGCTTTCCTGACCGGCTTCATACCGGAAACAGAAATGGTGCTTGCCCTTGGACAATGAAAGTGTCTTGGTTTCATTCGCCATAAAAATCCGTCTCAACCGTCTGTCTTGTTTCGTACCGTCATCCGCCCCCGGTAAACCGGTGCTTCTGACTTTCTTTTATTTATCGACCATTTCTCAACAGAACTAAAAGATCTTCCAACAATGCGTGGTAACAAAACGCTGAAAAACGGTCCATCGAAGCAAAATATTCCTTGATCCCCATCGGACCGGTCGGTTCGTGACGACCTTGGGCGTAGGTCATCAGCGCGTCCCGAACGGTTCCGTTGGTGGCATCAAACATGCCCACCACCTGGAGCATCTGAGGCACCTGAGGCAGGTTTGCTTCCGGGGGCGGGGAACCCGAGCGTAACAATTGTCTCGGATCCGGTGGCGGCGTACGGTTAACCCCCCCTTCTCTACGAAAAAGTTGCAAACTCCCCCCCCATTTCGGAGGATTATACGGGTCAAACTGTGTCACGGTCGCCACAATAAGCCCCTCACAGCCCAAAGCGTCCATTACGATCGTTGCCTGTTCCGGAGACTGAATCTGCTCGATGTTCGCCGAGGCGTACACCTGAGCCACCCGGTCCACGGGAATCACCGTCAAACCGTTAATCGTCTGCAACTGCTGATACAGGATGTCGGCTTGTAGCAACGGGTCTACCCCGGGTTGACCTGACAGATTCAACACCGGCGCAACGGCCCAGATACGGGTTTGAGTCCCGGGAATCGACAGTTGACGTTCACGTCCGTAAGGCGGAGGTTTGGGGCTGCAACCCCAACCTATGGTTATTCCCAGCAGGAAAAGACACCCGATTTTGTATCCCTTCGCTTTCATTGCTCCCTCCATGGAGCCTAAGCATTCGGACCTTACTCTCCCGGGACGGCAGCGGTGGAATAGTTTTTCCCCCCGGCATTGACACTCCAGATACAATCCGTTCCCGAACGATTGCTCACAAAATAGATCCGACCGTCCGAAGCCCAGAACGGCGAAGTATTAATCCCCTTCCCGTCTGTCAGACGATGACGACCCGTTCCGTCGGCCCGGACCGTCCAAATGTCCTGCTGACCCATCGGACGACCACGACTGTCCACCGAGTTGGGTTCCACGATTGTCGCAAAAGCCAACGATTTTCCGTCCGGACTCCACGAAGGCGACACCACCGCTGCGTTGGTGCTGACCGTCACTTCGGTAATCGAACGAGCTTCTCCGTCGATCAGTTCGCACGTCCAGATGCTAAACCATCTGCCTCCCCGGTTTCTTGCCCGTTGAAACGCGATCAGGTCCTTGTCCCGGGACGGAGACCATTTGGGAAACAATCCGAACCCGATCTGACGTCTTTCGCTCGTGGTCAGATCCACGACCCACAATTCCCATTGTCCACGGGCATTCAAGGAACAATAAGCGATTCTCCTACCGTCCGGAGAATAGGACGGGTGCATGTCATGGGCGGGTCCTGAAGTGATTTGAACAATGTTTTTCCCCGTTCGGTCCATCGTATAAATGTCCCAGGAACCGGATCGGTTGCTGGCAAAAGCGATCTGTTTCCCATCGGGCGAAAAGGTCGGGAACGCGTCATCTGCGGCATCGGAAGTCAGTTGCGTGACGGCAAGTCCGTCCACTTTCTGCATATAAATGTCCGTTGTGGCTGAGTGACGGGTACTCGAGAACGCGATGTATTGCCCGTCGGGACTGACCGCCGGTTCTGAATCATACCCTTCATCTACAAAAGTATGCTGTTGAAACCCGAACTCACTGGCACCGGCCCGGGGGTCGGTTGGAATATTGGGCAATTCGCCGAAAATGTTGGCTGCGGGTAAATCCGGGGTAGACATCGCGATCAACATCGCATCCCCGGAAACAGGCGCCGGCGCGGGTGTCGTCTGTTCCATAGCACCAGGTCGCATGGTGATCGTTTCGGATTGGCATCCTGCCGACAATACCACTGCAACGAACGCTCCAGAGCCTAGCATCCATCGAATCCAGTTGATTCCTGCGCGCATGAAATCTTCTCACTCGGCCTGACCAGTCAATGCCTCTAGTGGGTTATCGGCACGTCAGGACCAAAACGTGAAGCTATCACCTGCGAAATCATGAAAAAATCTCTGCAATTTTGGAGCACCCCGTTTTTCCTGCTCCTTCTGTGGCTCCTTGGACGGATTATCAAACCCCGGTGGACTTACGGGGATTTTTCTCCCGCACGCCGGTCCGAATCAGCTGGCATTTCGGTCGAAAAAGGTCTCGGGGATGACCTCCACCAGCTTCTAGACCGGGATTCTCCGCGCCATTGTCGTTCCTGGCGATCATTGGCACCGACATACCCCGGCAGCCACACCGCTGCGACGGTTCCTCCTAAAAAGACGATGAGTACACCGTTCATGATTGCTTTGGAAATAAGTCCCAATGCCCACCACAACGGTTTTGTCCGTCGCACGGCTGGGGGTCCTGTCAATTCATTGGATCGGGATCGTGGTTCAGTCATTTTGAGTTCTACCCGATTGTACCCAACACAGACCCGACGCGTTGTCAGACCGCACCCATTTTTTGAACAGCCCGATTCGTGACAGTCTACCCTTTTCACCGGACAATCGGGCAGGTACGTTGAGAGACATGGAACTTGAGCGTTTGACCGAATACCTCGAACGTCTAGCCCCCTGTCGATATGCCGAGCCGTGGGATAATGTCGGGTTATTGGTCGGGGATCGAAAACAGTCGGTTCACAAGATCCTGTTATGCATCGACTACACTGCTGCGGTCGCGGAAGAAGCCATTCGTGAAAAAATCGACCTCGTGATCGCTTATCACCCCCCGATCTTCAAACCTCTGAAACAGATCACGGACCGTTCCATTTTGCTGAATACGATCCGAAACGGGATCGCGATTTACTCGCCGCATACCGCCTTGGACGTAGCGGAGGGAGGAACCAATGACGTCTTGGCAGACCTGCTCGGGTTGGTCGATCGTCAACCCCTCAAACCCATAAATCCACCGGTCACTCAAGCGAAACTGGTGACATTTGTTCCCTCGGAACACGTTGAAACGGTTGCGCGGGCTTTGTTCCAAGCCGGGGCTGGATGGATCGGCAACTATTCTAGTTGCAGCTTCCGCACACCCGGTACGGGCACGTTTTACGGTCACCAAGGGTCCAACCCGTCCGTCGGACAAGTCGGTCGGCTTGAAACCGTTGACGAGATTCGATTGGAAACCGTAGTCCCGATCGATCGTTTGGCGACCATCACAGCATCGCTTCGAGCATCGCATCCTTACGAAGAACCCGCTTTTGACATCGTTCAGCTGATCTCACCGCCTACGGACAAAGGGATAGGACGGATCGGACGACTTGCTCCCCCCCGCGACCGACAGATACTGTTTGAGACGATCAAAGAAGGTTTGGGTATCGACCACCTGTTGATCGTCGGTCCGGACCGTGGACCGGTCCAAACCGCTTGTGTCTGCGCCGGTTCTTGCGGCGATTTGCTTGACCAAGCCATCCATCACCGCGTGGACCTGTATCTGACCGGGGAAATGCGCCACCACGACGCCATCAAGGCCTCTGAATACGGGTTGACCGTCGTCTGCACCCTCCACAGCCACTCGGAACGGATCACGTTATGTCGGTTGTGCGAAAGACTGAAACAGGATTTTCCCGATCTTCACGCAAGTCTCGCTCAGGCCGATCGGGATCCGTTTCGGATTGTCTAATCGGTGCTGAAACCTCATCCTCACCGGGACGCATCCTGTCTGACACATCCTTTGTCAGCGGAACTCGGTTCTCCAACTCTCGACGGATCATGTCCCCCGCTCGTTTCCATCGGTTCATGAATTGCTGAAGGGATTGACGGCTTTGCCGGAGAAACTGTTTGGACAGGTCCAGGACCACCACCGCTGCCTCCGGATCGTGCATCGCCAACTCGACCTCAGCCCACCGTTTGACCGTCTCATCCGCCAGGACCACCTTATCATGCCACTGTCCCAGTGCGTCCTGCATGTTTTTGAATGATCTGAGGACCGGTTTTCGCACGTGTAGACCCTGTGCTGCTGCCATTTCGAACGTGTATCGAAGGGACTTCCCGTCGATCCGAAGTTGATGGAGGTCTACCGGGATCTGGCCTGGTGATGGTTGAATCAGACCGCAGACGATGTCAGCTTCTGTGGAGAATCGAGCAAATCGTTCGTGCAGTTGGCTGGAGAGTTGGGCCGTGATTGCGTCGTAAACGTCTTGCAGTCTGTGACGAATCATCCACCACGATTCAAACGCCTGGAGCATTTTTTCGGGGGGTTTTCCTTTTTTCAGGTCCTTGTTCCGGGCTTGCTGACGCATCTGCTCGAATTGTCCGAGGACCCATTCCACCGCCGGTTGCAAACGGGGTGGGGCTTGATACCCACGCAAGTGATCGATCATCACATCCAGATCACGCAGGGGTCCAAGCCTACGGCGGAGCTTCTTCCCCGCTTGGACCAGATCTTGCATCTCTTTGACATCCACAAAAGGTTTAAAAAGGTCTAAGCCCGCCTTCAGACGACGGGTAGCCACACGTGCTTGGTGTATCCCCGTGGCATCAAATGCCCGAAGCGCCATGGGCACATACTTTTGCAAGGCTTCGATCTGTTCGTCCACGTATTTCAGCGCACCGTCAGTCATTTTGCGATTCATATACGAAATAATAAGCCAATTCCTCAACCGATCCGATCGGGTGATCGAAAAATTAATAATGCAATCTGCGACAAGCGTGACCGGTTTCAGAAATAGTTTTTTTTTCGTTCCGTGTAAGAAAACCGGACGAAACCGATTTGCCCAAAACCGCTGGATCGGGCTGAACGGTGGTTCAGAAGATCAGATTCCACCGGACTGAAAAGCCGCTAAAATAAGGGGATTGTTTAACAGAAAGGTGATCAACCCCCTTGGCCGACTTGAAACGTACGCAGTTGTCGATTCAACAGGAAAAGGCTGTGCTGGTCGGGGTATTACTGCCCAACTCCAATGCCGATCCTCGAGACCCCCTAGGTGAACTGGCCAGTCTTGCCAAAACGGCAGGAGCCAAGGTGGTAGGCCAAATCCTCCAGCGTCGGCAACGCCCCGACGCCAGCACCTACATCGGTTCAGGCAAGGTCATCGACATTGCCCGGTTGGCGAAAAAGGAAAACGCCAACGTCGTTGTCTTTGACAACGATTTGTCCCCTGCCCAGATCGGGGCGCTAGAAAAAATCATCAATCAGGAAGCCGGTTCAAAATACAATCAAGGGATCAAAGTGCTGGACCGGTCGGAATTAATCCTGGATATCTTTGCCACTCGCGCCCAAACCGCAGAAGCCAAGCTACAGGTTGAGCTGGCGCAGATGGAATATACCTATCCGCGTTTGACACGGATGTGGAACCATCTGGAACGCCAGGCAGCCGGCGCGGTGGCCGGGATCGGTACCCGCGGACCGGGTGAAACACAGCTGGAAACCGACCGTCGACTGGTTCGTAAACGTATTGCCGACCTGCGCGCGGGCATCGAAAAGATTCAGGCCCGCAAGTCCCGACTCGTGGAGTCCCGCAACCGTAGCGCATTTACGGTCTGTGTGGTGGGTTATACCAACGCAGGGAAAAGCACCCTGTTCAACACCCTGACGGCAGCGGGGACTTACGCCGATGACAAGCTGTTTGCAACCTTGGATACCAAAACCCGTGCCTGGAGACTCGAACGGGGTACGGAAGTGTTATTATCGGATACGGTCGGTTTTGTTCGAGATTTGCCGCACGGTTTGGTGGCCTCATTCAAAGCCACCTTGGAAGAAGCCGTTCACGCGGACCTCCTGCTGCATGTCTTGGATGTCGGACACCCCCATGCGCAAGTCCAGTTTAATGCGGTGCACCGGGTCTTGGACGAAATCGGCGCAAAGAATAAACCTGAAATTTTATTATTGAACAAAATCGACACCGACTCAGGCGCTTATCAAGCCGATCACTGGAAGACGATTTACCCTCACTCGATTGCCATTTCAGCCAAAACCGGAGCAGGACTGAAAGAGCTTCATGAAGCCGTTCTCAGCTTTGTCAGAGGTCAGCAGGTGGACGTCCGACTCGAATGTGATGTCACGGAAGGAAAATTGATCCAGTTTCTCCGCACCCATGGCCGGGTGCATAATGAATTAGTCACCCATCATAACATTATTTTAGACATGACCGTCGGGAAAAATCTTTTGGAGCAGCTACGTCGCAACGATCAGATCCGGTTCATCGATTCTACCCCGACCGGGATCGAATCGACCCGTCGTTGAATTTCATCTTACAATACATTTTAGATCAGGTTTGCTACAATCTTTTTATGGGACAGAATCCGTCGAATACAGGCTATTCCATCCGGTCGTTTCGACCTGGTGATCTGGAGGCTTGCAGACGCCTGTACCGGGAAGGATTGATCGGGGGACAAATCGCCGAAAACGATACAGGACTCGATATCGACGACATCGACGGGGCTTATCTGCGAGTTCCGGGAAATCATTTCTGGGTGGCAGAAACGCATGACGGACAGATCGTCGGAATGATCGGTGTGATGCAGTCGGACGGGGTTGGCGAGATCAGACGTCTGCGTGTAGCTGCGTCCCATCGTAGACGGGGTATTGGTTCGGCTTTGCTCGAGCAGGCTTTGAAGTTTTGCAGGGAAAACAACTATCTCAAAGTCGCGTTGGACACGTTTATCGAGCGTGAACCTGCCATCAAACTTTTTGACAAGTTCCATTTCCGACACGGGAGAACCCGTAGTTACGCCGGGAAAGATCTTCTGTACTTCTACCTCGACTTTTATTCGTCTGACCAGAAAGCCGAACAGGAATGAAACCTACCCCCGAACGTTTTTTTGAAACAGCCTTGGACGAAAGTCTGGAATTGCAAGCCCGGTTGAGGTCTTTGTCGGGCACGATCGGACAGATCGTGCGTCTGATGATCCGGTCCTGGGAATCCGGAAACAAAGTGTTGTTTGCAGGAAACGGCGGTAGCGCCGCCGATGCTATGCATTTTGCCGAGGAACTGGTGGTCCGGTACCACCGCGACCGCAAAGCATTGCCGGCCTTGGCTTTACTGGACCCGACCACGGTCACCTGTGCGGGAAATGACATGGGATTTGAGCATGTTTTTTCCCGTCAGATCGAGGCTTTGGGAAAAGCCGGCGATGTGTTCATCGGGATCACGACCAGCGGTAACAGTCCGAACATCCTTCGGGCTTTGGAATGTGCTCGAAAGATACAACTTCATACCATCGGATTCCTCGGGAAAGACGGAGGAAAGGCCCGGTCGCTTTGCGATATCGCACTGGTTATTCCTTCCCCACGAACGGCCCGGGTCCAGGAAGCCCACAAAATGATCTATCACGCGATGTGTGATTATTTCGACGCGTGGGCCCTTGGCGAAACCTGAACAGTCGACCCGTCCATCAATCCCCAGTATTCCGATCGAGAAAGTAGCCATTGGTAAATTGATGGATCAAGCTCAACGATTCGGCTCCGGTTGGTCCGTCTGTTTGACATCGGACGGTTTGCTCAGATTGGCGTCTTTCCAAAGACGCATTAATTCCTCTCGAGTCGTGGGGAGAATCTTAATCTTCATCTGCTGGTTGATCGAACCCAGATAATCCCCATCGGATGACACATAATGAACGGTCTTAGGCCCGTCCGAACCGAGTCGTTCGGTGATCGGAATCGCCAGACGGTTTTTGTCATTTAATGTAACTGTCTGTTCCAGACCGACATCCACATACTTCAGCATGACCTGACGATTGTCGCTGTTGTAGGTGGCAAACAGATAACCGGTAGACGTTCTCAGTGGCAAGAGTCTGGGTAGAATCGACCCCAAAGCTTGGGGGAGGTAAAAAGGAGGCAACTCCCGTTGTAGAGGAGGCGCGACCGCATTTCGACTTTCGGTACGAACCAGCAATTTGTACCTTTCGACTTCACGAAATGGGACAAACTCCGGATCTTTTTCATTCCGCTGGCGGTTGAGTTGGTCCACTTCCTTGAAATCTTCTGCACGGAGTTTTCGGTCAAAAACCCGTTGTTTCTCGACATCACTGGCCCCGATCTCGGTGAACCACACTTCCCGCTCGCGCGACGTAGCAGCACCGGGGTTGCGCATCAGACTGGTGTTGGACCAGACTTCGTGTCGGCGGTCAAAACTGACATACATCCAGGATTCGACGTCGACGGTTTTTCCCGTTTCGGGGATGGAACGAATCCGCATCCCAACGCGGAATCCCTCTGCCGATTCCGCAGGAACAGGCGCTTGTACCGATCCGCTTCGCGGAAGCCCGTTGGCTGGTTCTTCGACCACGTACGCATACCCCATGTCTTCCCACTGACCCTGATCATTCTGACGCAGGAATCGGAGAAACTGCTCGGGACGTAACGACGACAGGATCGCGTTGCGCGTCCAATTGACAAACAGCGCACGGGTGCGGAACAGACGTTCGTCCTGATCCTGACGAATGGCGCTGAGGTCTACCGGTTCGATGCTGTCCACAATAGCCTTGAAAACCTCGGCCGCTTCACGAACGGTATCGGATTGATCCAGATCACGCTCCGGAGCAGAAGCATGCATCACGATCGAATAATAAAGCCTCGGCGTGATCTCGATCAGCGCCTGTTGCATCAACGAATGTTTATCCTGAACACGCACATGCGCCACGATCAAACCGATTTTCAATTTACCCGTGTCCAGAATGTCGGTCCGAAGAATGTCGGCAGAAGGATCATTCGAACGGATCAAATTGATAGCGGCCGTCAGATAACCGGGCTGATCCAACCCGGTGGACGAACGGGTGTCTCGAAGCGGAATAGGCGAAGGCAACTCGGCCCGGTCGAATACCAAAGACCAGCCTTTTTTGTCATGAACAAAACGCATCAGCTCGGACGGAACAGCTCGATCAATCTGTTTGGCGTCTTTAAAGGGTCGGAATGAGATGTCCCACATTCCGCTGACCCGTTGACCAAGCTCAATGCCCGTTGGAACCGTTGGTGAAGCGGGGTTAGGGGTGTTGGACTGGGCAACCACCAGCGAGCTAATGATCAACGCAAAGGTGAACATCCAGACGTGTTTCATCTTGACTCCTCGATCCGACATCCGTTTGTCAAAACTGGAACCCTTTCGGAGTTCGTGTCAGTCATTGATAGTTTACGCGAAATCGGTCCGTATTCACTCAACTAACAAATTAGTAATAACGACTTTTTGCCATGACGAAGCACGATTATGATAGCACCCGTGAGGCATGCGCCCCTCAAACTTCGTGATGTTCGTTGGATTTTCCGTCTGTTGGCGGAGATCCGGCGACTCGGGGACGATCCGAACCAATGGCGTCCTCTGATGGTCAGGGAACTCGTTCGGTTTTTCCGAGCTGAGTTGGTCGTCAGTTCCGAAATTTATGTCTCTCCCACCACTCAGAACGGGGTTTGGGAAGTGTATGACCTCGGCTGGGGTACTGGTGCGGACGGTCAGACCTGGCGAATCGAATCCGTGACGCAGGAAACCGATCCCTCGGTTTTTGACGTGATGATCCGCGATCAGGTCCCGACTCTGGACCGTCGGGTGTCCATTCAACCATTGCATCCCATACACCAGGGCACCACGTTTATTCTGTCGAATCAGCCGCTTCCGCACCTGTTGGCGATCGACCAGATCGGAGTGCACCGGGGCGGGCAATCTCAACCCTTCACTCCCTCCGATCACCGACTGCTGCGGTTGCTACATGCCGAACTCGGACGGTTCTGGCGAAAGGACGTTCTGGATCAGACCACCGACCCTGCCCGCACTTTAGCCCCTCGACTTCGACAGACGCTCGAACTATTGGTACAGGGACTTAGCGAAAAACAGATCGCTTTCCGATTGGAAATCAGTCCTCACACCGTCCACAATTATGTCAAAGCCCTCCACCAGCGGTTCAGGGTCAGTTCCCGGGGAGAGCTGATTGCAGCGGCCCGCCAGGCCGAGAACCAGTTCGTCCCCCGGTTATCCCGACCTGACCGGCCTGATTGATTTTTACTCGACTAACGATTGCATGGTATTCTGGTCTTGACCCATGAGAACCGTCATGCTTAAGCGATATTTGCCACTTTTTGTAATTCTGACTCTTCCCGGATTCGTTTACGGACAAAACAGCTCGGCACTGATCAACGAAGCTTTGGACAAGATTGTCGAACTGGATCTGGACGCAACACTTCCTCAGGCTCTGAAGAATATCGAAGACAAGACCGGCGTGCCCATTCGTGTCACTCGACGGGCTTATGACATGCTTCCGTGGGGAGAGCAAACCAAATTGACCGCCAGAATCTCGCAACAGACGCTTCGAAACTCCTTATCCGCCATCACCCAGAAGCTGGGCCTTCGGTTTACGGTAACGGATCAGGAAGTGTTGATCGAACCGTTACCGGCTCTGGCACGACTGGCCGAGCGGGCCAAAGCCGATGAGCTGAAGATCATTGACTTGCTGGCTTCGACCCCCTATCCCCAGGCCGGGCGGGATCAAACGCTTTCCGAAATCGCTGCGACACTTGACGCTCATTTTGTTTCCATCGGTGGTTCACCTTCCCCTTTACTTGAAAATCGGACTGAAGCCTCTGATCCAGTCATCATCAAAACATTCAAAGGACAGTCGATGCTGGACGTACTGGAGGAAGTTCACAAACAGACTCGCAACACCTGGTACCCTTGGGGGTTAGGCGTGATCATCCGCCCGAAAGAAGAATTGGTCCGTACGCTCCTGGACAAACCCGTTTCCGCCCGTTTTTCCGGGGTAGATGTGGCTCAGGTATTGACCGAACTATCGCGTCGAAGCGGCGTCGATTTTTCCATCGAACCCGGAGCGGTTCAACGCATTCCTCCCGAAGCGCGGACCATCAAGCTCGTTCTAGAAAATGTAAGCGTCCGACAAGCCCTTGAAAGCATCTGCGGGTTTACCGGATTGGGTTACGTCGCGAATGATTCCGGCGTCTATATCTGGAACTCTACCTCCACTCCAAGCCCGTCTTCCAACCGAGTCACGACCATCATGACGATTGACGGAGTTCAGGTCCTGCTTCCGGAAAATGAGCTCCCTTCGGACGTCCAACAATACTTAAAAAGCAAACGCCAAAAAGCAATTGAAATCCTCCGACAACAAATGAAACAGGAAGGATTTGAACCCGCTACCCGCCCGACCAATCCCGATCTGTGATCTTATTTTAACATCCACCAGATCGATCCCAACAAAGCCGCAGCCAGCCCCAGAACGATCAGGCTCAACGTGATACTGAAATTACTTGCCCGTTCTTCCAACGGTGTTTCATAGATCGGGTCGGTCCGTGTTGGTTCACCCAAAAACCGCGCATGATGACGACCCGGTTCTCGGGAGTTCATTTGAGGAGTCAAATGCTTCGTGTGGTTTTTCGAAGAAACTTTTTCCTGGTCATTGTCCAGTGGAGGAGGATGAACATCGTTCAACATCAGCCGGCTCCTGAAGGCGCCTTGCCTTTATTTTTAGAGTATAGCCGCTTGTGAATCCAGAAAAACGCCTTTTTCTATGAATAACCCCCCCTCGCCAAGAACCGACGACCAACCAAAAGATCGTAAAGCTTTATTTGGAAATGATTTACGTTTTTACCTCTTCTTGTCCTTGTTTAATCCGAGGAAAGCCAAGAAACAGACTGATTCTAGATCCCCCCGCCTTCGGCTACAATTATTCCTTTGTTTGCGAAAGACGACGCGACATGCTCCATGGAACGGATGTACTCCGCCAGTGTCGGGGCCAAACGAGCGGGGTCAAAGGGTTTGGTTAGACAATGCGAACACCCCGCCTCGAGGCAAGCATTTTTTTCGCTCGCAAACGCGTGTGCGGTAAATGCTACAATCGGACCGGTATATCCTCGTTCTCTCAGGATCCTGGCCGTTGAGTAACCGTCGCGGATGGGCATTTGCATGTCCATCAGGATCAGATCGACGTTCGTTTTTGAAGCCTCGAGCAGTACCTGATCACCGTTCGTTGCGGTGATGACGGTTGCACCGGCTTTTTCAATGCAGAACGTAGTCAGTTGTCTCAGCCGAGGATGGTCCTCAGCCACCAGGATCGTTTTTCCTGAAAGCACATTACTTTTTAGACCCTGTTCGTTTGAATCCTCGACAGGGATGGCCCCTTCAGCCAAAGGTGCGGGGATAGAGACTGTAAAGGTCGAACCCCGACCGACCTTGCTTTGGACGGTGACTGTCCCGCCCATCCGTTCGGCAAACCGTCTGCAGATCACCAGCCCCAGTCCGGTTCCTCCCTGGCGACGGGACATCGACTGATCCAGCTGGACAAATGGTTTGAACAGGTCCTTGCAACGATCTTCCGAGATACCCGATCCGGTATCCCGGACCTGCAGAATCAACTGATTGAACTCGTATTTCACGACCATATCCACGCGCCCCTGCTCGGTGTATTTGATCGCGTTGCTGACCAGATTGGACAGGATCTGACGGACACGAATCGCGTCGAACATCAGTGCTTGGGGAACGTCCGGTTCGACAGTCAATTCGAGTTTCAACCCTTTCTCGGACGCGCGGGCTTCAAATAATCGCACCACTTGACCGGCGATCGACCGGATATCACAGGGGGTAATGTTGAGATCAAGTTTCCCGGCTTCGACCTTCGACAAATCGAGTATGTCGTTGATGATTCCGAGCAGGTGCTCCCCTGCATTTCGAACCGTGTTGATGTATTCGTATCGGGTCGAATCGTCCAGATCCTTTTTCTCGCCCAACAACGTGGTGTAACCGAGCATGGCGGTCAGGGGCGTGCGTATTTCGTGAGACACGTGGGCCACGAACCGGCTTTTGGCTTCGTTGGCCTGGATGGCTTCTTGTTTAGCTTTTTCCGCTTCGGCGGTTCGCTCGGCGACCAGGCGTTCCAGCTCGACGGCCCGTTGACGCAATGATTCCTGTAGTTCTCGCTCCAGACGAAATGCCGAGAAACTCGCCCGAAGCCCCCCGGCCTTGGAGGCAAATGCCCAGGTCACTACCGCCAGAACCGCCAGAAATAATGCCTGCAACCGATATGCAGGCCACCAGAACATGATAATCGAAAGCAAATAACCGGTCGTCGCACACAACAAAAAAATCAACGCGAGGTTCATTAAAGCCGGATTCCGATCGATCGGGGCCTCGGAATAATAGCTCTTGCACCAAAAACGAAAGATCATCAAATACCCGGTCAATACCCCGATATTCAACACCACATAAACAATAATCCAGGGCCAATCCGGACGACCATCGGCTCGGACCATGCAATGCAACCGGGGCATGTAAGTCCCGTAATTTGTGAAAAAATCCAGCCGACTGCTCCAAGTTACCGGGGTGTCCAGTTCAGCAGTCACAGGCACAAATCCGACTTTGTGTCCGTGGTGTCCCGTACCCGGGTTCTGAATGGGTGCTGAAACCGATTCGTCGGCAAAAGCATTTCCGCTCATCAAAGCCATCAGCACCAGGCACCTACTGAATATCATCCGTGCTTTCATTGGACAGTCCTTCTTGAAATCGCCGAACTTCTGACCTTCTCAGAACCGACCTTTGTTCAACCGTGCGCTCAGAGCCGAGTGAAGCTCACCAGGCTATTCCAGTTCTTTTCGGTTGAAAAGCCAAAAAAACGCTTCAAAAACACCTTCCTGCTTCTTTGACGAATTGCCTCGTCTTTTCCCTCGATCTATAGTGATTAGTTCTTGTGGGAAGAGGCGCACCATGATCCATCGGACTCATCTGCCCGGACGGGCCACTGTTGCTATTGTGCTCATTCTGCTCACCGGGTGTGCAACCCAACCTACTCGCCGACCTGTATCTTCATCGGCCACACGGGGGTTGGACCAGTACATTCAAGGTTATCAGGCGTACAAAAGGGGGGAAATCGAACTAGCGAGACAGTCGCTCGAATCCGCTATCATCAATAACCCCGATCTTCGGATGCCCAGGGTTCTTTTGGGGGAAATTTACCGTACACAAAACAACTACACTGCTGCGGCCCGGCAATATGAAGTCCTGGCCCGTATCGACCCTTATACCCTGAACAACCATTATTATCTTGGCGTTTGTTACCAGTTTCTTTCCCGGTTCAAAGAAGCGGCCGTTGCTTACCTTAAGGGGTTGGAACTTGACCCACAGGACTTCAAATCCAACATGAACCTCGGAACGGTTTACCTGGCGTTGGGAGAAGTCGATCAGGCGGTTCGTTATCTGGACAAGGCCACTCAAATCAATCCCAGTTCGTCCGTCGCTTGGTCTAATTTGGGTGTGGCGCTTGATGCACGGAACAGCCTGGTCCTGGCCGAAACGGCTTATCGAAAGGCCTTGGAACGCGATCCCGATTCCCAAACCATCCTTCAGAATCTGGCGAATAACCTTTCGGCGCAGAGAAAGGTCGGCGAAGCTAAATTGCTCTGGGAACAAGTCGTTTCCAAGAATAAGACCCCTTTTACTCTCACGCGTTTGGCAGAAGCATACACCTCCGTCGGGGATTTTGATCTGGCCAAAACGACACTGGATTCGGTTCTCGCTCAGGATCCCCGATATATACCGGCATTGAATGCTCTGGCCTCCAACTTCATCCGTCAGTATGAACTGTCGGGTTTTACTGACGACAACTACCGTGTTGCAGCCGTGGAACTGTTGCGCAAATCTTTGGCTTTGAACGGAAAACAGACCCGTGTGGCAGAGGAACTTCAAAAATGGTCCCAAGCCTCTTCATTTTCTCCCTGAGAGAAGAGGAATGTCCCATTATTAAACGTTGACTCGCTATACGCGTTCGGCAGCGACAAGGTCTTCGTAGGTTTCTCGACGACGGATGATCCGATACGTGTCCCCGTCCACTAAGACCTCAGGCAACCGTGGACGGTTGTTGTAATTGCTGGCCATCGCAAAACCGTATGCCCCTGCGGTGAATACGGCCAGCAAATCCCCCCGTTGGGTTTTAGGCAAGGCTCGTTCCGTGGCTAGGTAATCTCCACTTTCACAGATCGGACCGACCACGTCCACAATTTCACCGTCCACGGGCAACCTTTCAGAATCCCGACGGTCAATCACGTTCTTCGGATCGGGTTTCACCGGCCAGATGAAATGGTAGCTTTCGTACAATGTCGGACGAATCAGGTCATTCATCCCGGCATCGACGATGATGAATTGTTTCGCGCCCCCGGTCTTACGGTACAACACCTTGGTTAACAGGATCCCGGCGTTTCCGGCGATATATCGACCCGGTTCGAACGCAATGTGATAGGGTTTACCTTTCAGAAGCGGGATCAGGGCTTTGGCGTGTTCGGTCACCGGTTTGGCCTGTTCAGGGTTTTTATAGTTCACCGCAAACCCCCCGCCTAAGTCCAACCATTCGATCCGATGCCCTTTTTCAGTCAGTCGGTCTATTAAAGCGGTCACTTTTTTCACTGCATCCACATACGGCTGGATCTCATAAACCGGAGAACCGATGTGGATATGGATTCCACCGATTCTGAGGTGCTTCAATCCCCGATATTGGTCGAACACCCGCTCGGCTCGTTCGATATCTACACCAAACTTGGTTTCTTTTTTACCCGTCGTGGTCTTGGCGTGGGTTTTGGGATCCACGTCGGGGTTGATCCGGACCGCGCCGATCGCCTGACGACCCAATTCACCCGCGATACGGTCGATATTCTCGATTTCGGCCTCGGATTCAATGTTAAACGCAGCGATCCCGACCTCGATCGCGTCCCGGATCTCCTGATCGGTCTTTCCCACTCCCGCATAGATGATCTTTTTCGGATCTCCCCCGGCTTGGAGCGCACGATACAATTCCCCACCGCTTGTGACATCGAAACCGCTCCCTTGCTCGGCTAGGATTCGACATAAGTTGATATTTCCGCAGCTTTTAATCGAAAAGCAAATCGTCGGATTCAATACCCCAAACGCCTGCTTGATCTGATTGAAATGGTGGAGCAGGGTCGCTTTGGAATAGACGTAACAGGCTGTTCCCACCTCCTGGGCGATCCGGGTAGCAGGAACATCTTCACAATACAGCTCACCGTTTTTGTAGTTGAAATAATCCATACCTGTCAGCTTTCCTCGATTCCATTCAACCAAAGACCCGACATCTTAGTCGGGTCAGAGCAAGATTGAAATATCACGGTCCCTTAACGGGTTTGGTCAATCCGTCATCCGAATTTCAGGAAAGGAATCAAGAACAACGCTCCTGTATAACCGGCAATCACAAACTCTTTACCCTTTGTCACCATAAAAAGGAGGATATTCACCCCCAAATAACCGGCCACAATCAATAAAGGTACGGGATGAGAGTACAAAAAGCCGTCTACAAATGTGGCCAATTGACCAAAAATATTCATGAAAGACTCGACCATGGAAGGCTCCGATCCGTTTACCATTCAATCTACCCCAGGTTTCCTGGTCAGGCGGACGGAGGTCAACTATTCCAGAAGTGTAAAGGTTATCCGATCGTTAAAATAGAGACCTTCTTCCCTTTATAAAACCTGATACAGTACGTTGATGATAGGTATACAGTGTCTAGGGATCAGAGGAAGGTCTTGGGTCTGTGCTTTGACCTTGATGGTGATCGGTTCAACTGGTGGCCTGCGGGTCGTGGCCGAGCAGACCGGTCCCACCCCCCCGAGCACGCAACTTGTTGGGGTTAAGCTCCCCTGCGACATCCAGCGGTTTTCCCGTCAGGATCCGAGGTGGGAAGGCTGGGTCGTGCGAATCGACCTGACCGACCCGAACCTGAATGTCGAACTCGGGATCGGAGGCCCTGATCCGGACGGACCAGGACCTTGGGAGACGGTCCTTTCTCCGACATCTAAAATCGCCCGAACCCACAATTTTGATCTGGCCATTAATACCGTTTTTTTTGTTAATGAACGAAAAGACCGTCCTGAAGCCGTCAAATACGCCGAGGGAGATCCCGCTGTCAGCGTCTCGATCGTCGCTCGTGACGGAAAGATCCTCACTGCCCGTCGTGGTGGAAGCCCCATCCTTTTTGATAAAAACAACTTGGCTTCGATCGGATCGCTGAACGCCATCCCTCCGGATTCCAAAGTCGTGGTCTCCGGAAACCAACAAATCGTCTTTCGTGGAAAACCCGTTTCGATACCACCAGGCGGGGAAAGGGCTCCACGGACAGCTATCGGAACCGCTCAAAATGGTAAGCAGTTGATCATCTTCGTTATCGACGGAAGACGACCTTCCTGGAGCGTCGGAATGACCCTGGCCGAACTCGCGCAGACGTTGACCGATCTGGGCTGTGAACACGCTATCAACCTCGACGGTGGAGGCAGCACGACCTTGGTCGTCAAACATATCACCCCCTCTGGTCCGGAATGGAGACCCCTCAATACCCCCTCTGACGGCAGCCAACTGCCCATTCCTCTGTCCATCGAACGTCCGGTCCCCTACGTACTGGGTTTTCGGTGGGATTCGCAAACCAATCCTTAACCAAAGACCAACACAATTCACAACCCAAGCTCACCGAATCCTTATATCCCTTTTGATAATGCAGAAGCTTTTTCGAGGGAATACATGCAAATGTCACGACGTGGGTTTACGTTGGTCGAGCTGTTGGTGGTGATCGGAATCATCGCATTGCTGATCGGGATTCTGCTTCCGGCGCTTAACAAAGCCCGCGCCGCCGCACGCGAAACCGCCTGCTCAAACAATATTCGTCAGCTCGGGGCCGGGCTGATGATGTACGTCAATGATTCCAAGGGGTTTCTACCCTTCGAAGGGGATCAGGACGGGGATACCGTCGGTGCGTCGATCGGTCGATGGGACAATGAAGCTTTGTGGATCAACGCGATCCCACCTCGGATCGGGTATAAAACCTACAACCAGATGCAACTGGACGACTTGGCTGGAACGATGAGGCTTCCGGGCTCCGGCGACTCGAATGTACTGATCTGTCCCGCAGCCCAACCCGCTGCCGGGCCCGGAACGGTCACCGCTGACGGGTATTACACCATGTACGGCAACGAAACCCCTCCCGGTGGAGTGACCGGTCGAAAGGTCTACATCTGTTACGGTTATAACTCCAAACTCTTCACCAACATCGAACGCTTGCGCGTTACCAAGCTCAAAAATGCTTCAACCATCCCCATTTTCGTCGAAAAACGCATGCGCGGTCCCGAAGTCACCTCCCAGGACGATGCTTATTACCAGTCCCAAGGTGGACAAGCCAATCGGCTGACCACCCGAACCCTCAACCGACTCAAAGCCGACTGGCAACGTTTCACCACCCGTCATCGAAAAGGCGGTTTTCTTCTGATGGCTGACGGACATGTCCAATGGGTTAGTCTTCGCGAAGCTCTCACCGCCGGAGTGGTCAACGGCGCCAACAGCGACTGGAACAAACCCGGTATTCTCGTCTGGAATCCCACCGGTCCGGCTTTACGATGACCGAATCCCTGTTTCGACCGTCACGAACACATCATGGATCCTGTTCTTCTAAGTGGTTGGGGGGTTTTATGAACGCCCGTTTTCTACTGCCCGTTTTGATTCTAGCCAACCTGGCCCATGCGCAGTCCGACGCTTATTCACGCATCCGGTCGGCCTACGCGACCTATCTCAATCCTCAAGACCCTCTTTCTTTACCGATGAAGATCCGGTCCCTGGCTGAGGACGAATACAAGTTCTGGCGGGGTAGCAAAGACCTTTTTTTTCAATGGGCCAAACAAAACTGCCAGGACTGGATGTCGGATCCGAAATTGTTTCTTCCCAATCACGGGGATCTGCATCTGGGCAACATCGGATCTTATGTCACCGAAGATGGTTTAAATACGTTGGGGTTCGGAATGGTCGATTTCGATGATTCAGCCCGACTCCCATTTCAACTCGAGCTTTTGCAAGGGGTTATCACGCTCGATCTGGTGATCCGACAGAATCAAATCACGCTTTCCCGGGATCAGTTGAACCAGCTTCATGACAAACTTTTTGAAAGTTACCGTTACGCAGTCAACTCTCAACGAAATGCACGTGACTTGCTCAAGTCGGATCCGACGGTCCAGCAGTTGCTCTCTAAAACAACCCAAAAGTCTTATTCGGATGAATTAAAAAAATATACAAAAAACGGACGGTTTCGATCCGTCGTCGGAAAAAAGGGTAAAGTCTCCGATCTGCTCGACCCGGTAGATCCTTCCCGATGGGATGAGTTTGCTCACGCTATCCTGCAAGCGGTGCAAAATGATGACAGGCTGCAGAAGCTCATGCCGGATGCCTCGTCTGCGTCGATCCGAAGTTCGATCAGAGATGTTGTTCGACGTACCCGATTGGGTTCTTCAGGTTCTCAGGGACTGGAGAAGTATTTCGTCCTTCTGCACAAACCCTTTGTCGGGATCGATCACGACATCATCCTTTACCTGAAGCAGGAGATCCCCACCGCAGCCGAACGATCCGGGATCATTCCCCCGGACCCCCGCGCCCCCGGTCAGCGTTGCAGCCAAGACATGGACAAAATGACAGACCCCCGAGCGTTCATCAACTCATGGACAACCTTGGGTGGTAAAAGCTTCTGGGTCCATTTCAAGGAACCCTGGAGTGACGAAATTGACTTTGAAAACGTCAAAAACTTCGATCAACTCCTGGAAATGGCTCATGTTTGGGGAACAGTCGTCGGAGCAACTCACCGAGACGAAGGTCGTTATGAGCTGATTCTTCCCCGACTCACTCCGGAATTGCGACAGCAAATCCTTCAACGCTCCGATGCGTATCAGTCCTACCAACAAGCCGCGTTCACAGCCTTCAAAACCTCCCCCGAAGTGACGGAGGCGGTTTCCCAAACCGATCAGATCCTTTCTCAGCGTAAACTTGAAGATTAACTCCAAAACCTTCATACGAAATTAACTGTATCCCGACCCCGATCTTAACAACCACGTTCTAAAACCCACGTCAGGATGATTCTGACATTTTTCCGAAAGTGAGAGGTTCTTGAAATGCCCCTCAGGGGCGGGAGATGATTTTATGATTCGTACGTGTGTTTGGTCAGCGGCGCTTGTCGCAGCAGGTTCACCGGCTTTCGCAAATCTGGTCATCACCGAAGTTCATTCCACGGGCAGTTCCGGTGAAGCCTATGGTGCCGACTGGTTTGAAGTCACCAACAAAGGTGCCTCAGCGGTAAACATCACCGGTTGGAAGATGGACGACGGTTCGTTCAACTTCAGTAATGCCGTGAACTTGCGAAATATCACCAGCATCCCGGCCGGCAGCAGCGTCATCTTCATTGAAAGCGGTTCGACGGGTGACAACGACATCATCAACCGAGACAATTTTATCGCCGCCTGGTTCGGATCGGCGGTCCCGGCCGGTCTGATCGTGGCCAACTACGGTGGATCAGGCGTAGGTTTGAGCAGTGGTGGTGACGGGGTCGCGCTATATGACGCTTCCGGTAATCTCCAAGCCCGAGTCTCTTTCGGCGCTGGAACCGCAGGCGTGACTTTTGATAATTCGCTCGGAACCGATTCGATCGTGTCCACCCCGTTGAGCGTTTTAAGTTCTGTCGGCGTTAATGGCGCGTTTCAGTCGGTGGCTGACTATTCCAGTAGTTCACCCGGCGTTAAAGAGATCGGTTCACCCGGGGTTATTCCCGAACCTACGACGCTTGCGCTTCTGGGCTTAGGAGCCTTGACCTTGGGACGACGACGTCGTGGCGGAATATCCTCATTCTAAACGGACGGTTTTCATACTCCAAGCAGTGGACCGATTCTCTGTCAAAGAATCGGTCTTGCTGCTTTTTTAGGCACGAGACGTCTGATTGCCTAACCGATTTTTAGGCCGAATCGGATCGGATTCCCGACAGATCTTTGTCACAAGCGTGTCTGTTTGCCGAAACCGTCAACACTTGTCATTCGTTCAAACCAGGCACACCGATTGCTATAGATGTTTCAGGTAAACCACCTTTGCTGAGCAGTCTTAACAAAACTCCAACAATGAATTAGCGCAGATCATCTCAGATCTCAACAAGTGATGGATAAAGTGCTTTTGTTGTGGGAAACGGTTTTCCCCAATAATCCGTGTTCATTCGCCCTCAGGGCGGGAGAGTTTCAAATGCTTCGCCATTCTGTTCTGTCAGCCGCGATCGTCGGCTCTTTTGTTTCCTCGTCTGTTCTGGCTGCGACCATCACGCAATGGAACTTTAACAGTCCGACTCCGGACGGCAACACTAGTACTGGCACCACCAGTCCTTCGACCGGATCGGGAACGGCTACGTTGATCGGAGGTACCACCGCGACTTTTGCCAGTGGTGATGCGTCTGGAGGTTCCAGCGATCCTGCTACCGGTGATGACAGTGGGTGGAATGTTACCACATGGGCTGCCCAAAGCAGCGGTGACAAAACCCGTGGTGTTCAGTTTTCCGTAGATACCACTGGCTTCCAAGATATCATTCTTTCTTTCGACCAGCGTCACTCGAACACCGTGGCCCGAGAGTTTGTTGTTCAGTACACCACCGACGGAAGTATCTTTACTGATATCGCGACATTTACCGCTACCGCCGGTGATACCTGGTTCAATAACCGGACAGTCGATCTGACCTCCATCTCAGCTGTGGATGACAATCCGAACTTTGCTTTTCGAATCGTGGCCAGCTTCACGGGTGAACCGGGCACCCAATACGACGCATCAAACCCTGCGAGCAATTATAGCACGAATGGAACCGCCCGATTTGATATGGTGACGGTCTCGGGGACAGTTATTCCCGAACCGGCCAGCCTCGGGCTGCTCGGTCTTGCGAGCCTGATGGGCCTTCGTCGTCGCCGATAATAACCCCCCTCACCCCGTAATCGTTTTCTCATTGCTCCTTCTGCCCCATGTCCTGACGGTCATGGGGCCTTCAATTTGTGATACTTTGAATACTCATTCGGTCCAAAGATAAACCAAGTGACCTTGACAGAGGAACCGGGCTGTGAAATCAGACGTCGGTCATATTGGGGCTATTAACCGAGTTGTGAGGAAATCGACATTGGGGTTCATTTCAGACCGATACAAAAAACCGCTCGGGTATGTCTGTAGTTAAAACCCGAGCCTTAATTTGTTATCTTTCGAGCCAAAAATTCCTTGGTTGGAAGTATACTCACCACGTGTGAGCGAGCTGACGTGATTATCCAAGTACAGAAAGTTGGCTCGACCTTTGTTGTGTCGGAATGCCAGTTGAGTGGTGAGATCTTCTCCGAAACTGTAGTGCCATGGATACCCGCTAGGATTGATATCAGCGATGTAGTGAAAGGTCGAATTGTTGACTCTCGTTCCCCGAAGCCAAGTGTACCGACCCCAATGGTCCCAGTTCCCGTCGGAACCGAGAAAATTAATCGCATAACTGACGCGATACTGTCCACCACCCGGCATGTTGCTCCAATGATCTGCCTGCGTAACACAACGGAAAATAACCGGTTGTTTACGCGCATCATTTGGGTCAAACTCGGATTTGAGATAATGCGCCACCGCCCATTGCCATCGCGCCGAGTTCCATGAAGCCTCTCTGGCCGGTAAAATGTCATTATGATCATTCCGATACATCGCGATACATAATCCGATCTGTTTCAAATTACTTTGGCAATGCACACTACGAGCTGACTCGCGGGCGCGAGAAAGTGCAGGAAGCAAGAGTGAAATCAGAACCGCAATAATACCGATGACCACGAGCAGTTCGATCAGTGTGAAGGCGAAGTAACTGATTCGATGATTTCGGTGATTAGTAATGTCCATAAAGTCGCCTTTCGATCGAGTAATTGCATCAGCCCCCTTTCGGGGACCAATGCAAATCGAGGATTTAGACCTGTTCAAAGAGCTCCTATATTTTTTCGTTCGATCTCATTGCTTTGTGAGACGACGTCGTGAAAGCAGTATTCCGGCCGGTAGAAAGATTAATCCCAGAGTAGCCGGTTCGGGGATTCCAGAGACTCGGACGGTTTCCAGTGCAGCGGAAGACAGGGCTTCATCGTAAATTCGAACATCCCAAAGATACCCGTCGAAAGCTCGTCCAGCGTTCTCCCGGTTACCGATGGTCAATTTTTTGCTGTTATCACCCAGACCTGGACTGGTACTGCTCAGTACCCCTCTCGATGTCACAGCGTTCAGAGTGTCTCCAGAATAGAACTTGATCTTGTTACCACCATCGTCTTCATTAATCACCACTGCAAAAAAAATCCACTGATCGGTGGTGAGGAATGAATTACTCACATACGAAGTCCCACCTAAGTTCAACTGAAGCTTGGACGTATCTCCGTCGATATACAGAGACCATTGGTCAGAACCAACACTACTATCAGCACGATCGACCAGCCTCGCTAGACTAGCAGCCACTTGTACATTCATCCATCCGGTGATGGTTGCTCGACTCAGATTGTCAACCGCATCAAATGAGGCAGATGTTTGTGCATAGCCCCCCGGACTCGCTGCCGGAGAAGCGGTATTGTCCATCGAGTGACCCGAACCATTGGGTGTGAACCCGGCTGCAGAAAATACTGCAGCAGGTGAACCCCCAAGGCTCAAGTTTCCGCTCGAACCTGCTGAACCGGAATTCGCCACCGTCGTACCAGACCCTTCGTTAAACAAATACTGTGCGACCAAACCGGCGTGGGCCGTATTCAAAGCCAACAGAACACCCATACCAATAAACCCGATCTGATAATGGACTTTCATACCTCTCTCCTGAATGTGACAGAACTGATGTGTGGGGAGATCTTTTCTCCCATACCGAACCAATCGTACCAAAACAAACCATTTTCAAGCAAGTGTTTTTTTTATCTCCTGATCTCATTTTTATGGCCATTTTTCGGGACCACTGTAGAGTAAACTCGGATCAAACCGCTCCGTCGTCATCCCGGCCACCCGTGACGATGACGTCCCAATCCTTAGGATTGACATTAGATGGTTCTATATGGTACGATTCTAAACCATGGCAACAGGCTTGTCTTTCGAATCACTGGATGCCCCTCGGTTACCTTCCCGCTATCGTGTCCGGGCAACTGTCAGGGAGTGGATCGCTACGGGACGTCTACCGGATGAGCAACCCCTACCGTCCGAACGGGAGTTGGCCGAACGGCTGGGGGTAGGTCGAACGGCCGTTCGTAGTGCAATGGAACTACTCCAGCGGGAGGGGCTCTTAATCGAAACCGAACATGGTAAGCGTGTGGTGTGCGCACGAGCACTCAAAGAACAAACCAACCCCTCTTCCGCTTCCAATGTGTTGGCCTCGACAGTCGTGGTGTTAACGCCTCACCCCGAACCCAACATCCGACATCGTCAACCGGGGTGGATCGAGCAGTTGATTCAAGGGTGTATTCATGAGTTAAGGACCAATGGGTATGACGTCCTTGCGGTGCACCCGGATCGGATCATCGCTGGGGGTTATGAACGGTTTCTGGAGTCGAAACCCGTGGGAATTCTCCTCCCCGAGGCGGTTGGTCTGTTAGGAGGTTACGAGGATTCACTTCACGCATTGAATCAGGCCGGCGTGATCGTCATTGTGTACGGTGCTTCGGATTCTGTATCAGAGTTTGATCGTGTTTACTCCGATCATTTTATGGGATCCTTCGAGCAAACGCGTTGGCTGATCGATCGAGGACGACGACGGATCGTCCTGGCTTGGCCAGATACCAATCCTCTTCCCTACTGGTATGAAATGCGTCGGAAGGGTTACGAAAAGGCGATGAACGATTCTGGGCTCGAACCTTTACCCACCCTCTTCATGCCCGAAGTCCCTCAGAACATTTCGATCACCCGGGATCTTTTTGAAAAAGAGTATAGAAAACAGGTCGGTTTTTTTCTGGAACTTTGTCAGTCTTCCCACCCGATCGATGCCGTAATCTGTCATACAGACGGTGAAGTCCCGTACGCGGCCCAAGCCATTCGTCGCTGTGGGCGAGTACCGGGGCAGGACGTCTTGCTAGCTGGATACGACCATTACGCGCTTGAAATGATCGAATTGGAATGGAGCAACGACATTCCTGTCGTGACAGTCGACAAGCAGAATTGGTTTATGGGACAGGAAATGGTTCGTCTGATGAGGCAGAGAATTTCCGGAAACCTTCCCAGTGAACCCCAGCGAAGAATCATTCGTCCGAAACTCGTGGAATTGAATGTGCAACAACCAAAGACCTGAAAGTAATCCACCATCGGATCATTCTTAGCCGTTATTTGTGAGAACTTCTGAGCCGACGATGTTTCCCGACGATCTCTCGAGGAGACGATCATTAAAAGGCTGTGAACGAGGAGGATTTGTGAACGAAAGTGAAATTCGTCGTAGTATTTTCCCAAAAACCCGTAACCGACATTTCTCACTCTTGACCATCTTTTTTAGTTTTTTAGTCGTGACCGGATTTGCCATCGGACAACAGACTTCAGACAGGTTGAGTGATCCACCGGTACAGCCAACGAGTAACGCCCCTGCCTTCAAGAACGGGAATCTCGCCGATTCCTCCAACGCCAACCGTCAGACGACCTTCGACAACGAGAGACCTACCTTGAATTATCAAACCACCTGGGTCGGAAATAGTTTTGGGGGCGGAAAAGACGGTTGGGTGCAGAACTTCATCATACACATGAATGTCAAGCCGGATGGCCTGGTTTATACCTGGAGTCACTGGGATGAGGGTGGTCAGCGTTTTGGTTTATACAAAGATGGTCAGGTTGTCGGCAATCAAGACCTTGGCGCAAATAGCCTGAAAGTCATCGACAAAAGGGGACGAGTTTGGGAACTAAAGGTAGAGTACTTTGAAACGAAACATCAGGAATATGATTTTAAACCGTTGGGTATTACTTGCGATGGCAAGAAAGTCGACTTTCCGGGTCTGGAATATCCCACCGCTTTGGCGTTGTCCAATGAAGGATATTTGATGATCGCGGATTCCGGCCTGGGAAGCCGTCAACAAGTTCTCTTTTATGACGTGTCAGACAACCCGAGGTTGGTCCGGGAGTTCGGTGAACGAGGCGGCATCCGATCAGGAAACCCCGGCGAAATCAAGCCTACCAAGTTCTGGGGTATCCGAGGAATCGGAACCGACTCCGAAGGGAACATCTACGTGGCGTCGAGCGAATCGGGTGTTGTTTTGAGAAGTCTCAAACCCGACGGGACACTGAACTGGATGCTGCACTCGCTCCATTTTTGCGACTATGCGGTTCCTGATCCGTCGGACGATGCTGACTCGGTATGGGGTATTCAAGAAAGATACGCCATGGATTACACCCAGACGCGACCCGGATCCGAGTATCGTTGGACCCATTACACGCTGGATCGTCATCGTTACCCGAACGATCCACGTGGGCTAGATTTTGTGAAGCAACAAGGGGAGCACGGTTTAACCAGTCCGCAAATTGTTTATTTGCAAGGCCGTCGATTCATGTTCGTGGGGGGTATGTTCGCAAGCAACTTTATCAATATATTTCGATTTGAGGATAACACTGCAATTCCTTCAGGATTGATCATGCAGTGGACCGGACCACTGTTCAGAACGGACCGTCGATGGCCACCCGATCGACCACCGGGCACCTTCATCTGGAAAGACCTCAATGGGGACGGTGATTACCAGAAACATGAGTATGCGGTGAATACCTCTCTGGTGAAGCCCGGACCGTTCTGGGTCGATTCAGGTGGAGATATCTGGATGGCTTACGGTTTCTTTCGGTACCACTTTCAAGGGATCGATGAGAAAGGGAATCCCATCTACTCACATGACGCGGTTACGGAGATGCCCACACCGGGCGGAATGAGCAAAGTCGCTCGGGTCTGGTATGACCGTGATCGCGACATCCTGGTTGCCGCCGATGAAGGCAGTGACATGCGTCATCTGGGTGAAATCTTCATTTATCATGGATTTCTCGGTGGGAATCGGAATCATCCGGTTCGGTTTCGTTCCGGCGCGGGGGAGGACGCGGGCTGTGTCACTGCTGCGGGGGATTATGTATTTACAGTGGGGTGGAAGCAACGTGGTCGAGTCTGGATCAATCGCCTTTCGGATGGCGCCCCGGTCGGTGTACTTGAACCTGGACCGGAAGTAGGCGGACCGGACGCGACCGGTTGGATTGATCTATTGACCGGGATTTCTGCCCACAAACGTGTAAACGGTGAGTATTTGATCTTCGTTGAGGAAAACTACAGGGGAAAAACACTGCTTTATCGCTGGACTCCGACAATCCCAGAACCATGAATCGTCGGTCCGATGACGGGTATTGTATGGGTTGTCGTCACAACACGCGGCAAACCCACGTCGCTGGCTCCCCTTTTCGTTTTGCTACTCGTTGTGACAAGCTCTCTGAGTTAAAGATTGCCGCTATTCCATCCAGCTCATTCCAGAAAACAAAAACCGACCCGGGGTTTGGTGTCCGGGTCGATCGGAGGATGTTATAAAGTCGGTACGATGGAGTCGGATCCGGAGCCGATCCCTGGCCTAGGTTGGTATTACAACAGTTCGTCGAGCAAACGATCCGCAGCAGCTTGAAGCTTTTCATCGGTTTCGTAGGTTCCGGCTGCGATCTGGGCTTTGATCTCGGCGACTTTATCCACTCGAATGTCGTTGGTTTTCAGTTGATGAAGATAGTTGTCGACCGTTCCGAGTTCGACCGTGTCGGTCTTCGTGGTAGGGGCCTGCACGTCGGCGGGTGGATACGTCGGTTTAGGGGCAGTGACGCGTTGAACCGGTGTCTGGACTTGGATTGGGGGAATGCTGCTCATAAATGCTCCTGCAAAAAGGACAAGCTTTGTTGGTTTAGCTTATCCGACATTCGGCGACCGATCCCCGGTCGCCTGGTGGCTTGACCTTACCTCAAAGGCAACGTCAACCATCGGACACTTCAGCTATCGACGGAAGAACACCCGAATCTTGAACACGGATTGATAACCCATATTTTTTGTAAGCTCATTTTAATCCGACACTTACAATCATAACCGCGCAAAATGTGCGGAAAAATTAGGTCGACCGGGGTCATTTTTGCGCTCATAAAAACAACCCAAACATCCCATATTTCCTAAATTAACAGACAATCGTTCTCTTCAATTATGGTACGGTCCATTTTATCAGACGATGGGAAAAACAATCCTTGTTGCTTTGGACGTATTCCGTGAAAACGTGAATGACCATCAGTTCGATTCATATTCTCGATCTCCAATGACCGATACTCCCCCAATCGTGAACTCTAAAACCGTACCGGATGACTCGACCCAAGAAGTTCAAACGATCGAAAAACGACTCTCCGAGGCCTTGGAGGAGTTATCGGTCTTGCGTGAGCAGTTGTTGCAAACCCAGCGTTTAGCGACTATCGGCACGATCGCTGCCGTGATCGCGCATGAGTTTAATAACCTGCTGACCCCCATCATTTCTTATTCCCAGTACGCTTTACAAGGGGTGGAAAAAGGGCAACCCGATCTGGATCTGATGACCAAAGCCCTGACCAAAAGTTTTCTCAGCGCCAGCAAAGCCGGTCGAATCTGTACATCGATGCTCGGTCTGGCACGAGGGGAGTCGGATTTCGGTCCGGTCAAGGTTTCTTCTCTGATCGAAGAAACCCTTTCGATCCTGGCGAGGGATCCGCAGAAAGACGGGATCGCGCTTCGTGTCCAAGCGCCGGACGACCTTACGATATTTGCGGACCCGGTGCAGCTCGAACAGGTGCTTCTGAACCTTCTGATCAATGCCAAACAGGCCATGACGGGAAAGACCGGTTCGATCACCATCAAAGCCGTTGCAGAATCTGATCATGTCAAGATTTGCGTGGTGGATACCGGTCCGGGGATCCCGGAAAAGATCCTACCTCGTATTTTCGACCCGTTTTTCACCACCAAGGGTACTGCCCGAAAAGGAGAATCCCGGGGGACGGGTCTTGGTCTGGCGATTTGTCGGGAAATCGTCACCGCTCATCGTGGGACTATTGAGGTTAACAGTCAGGTCGGTCGTGGGACCACGTTTACGATAACCCTGCCACGATGGCCAAACCCTTCTAAAGACCCGGGATAACGATGGTCTGATTTTTTCCATAGGTTATCGGTTTTTGGGGATTCAGTTTCGGACTTGTAAAGATCAGGTCAACAAAGCTATGCTTATAGGGACGGAGTACCCCGACGGTCGTCAGCGGACCACCGTTCGGGGTTCTGAGGCAACTATGGCATGGTTCCGCGGTTGGTAAGTCGTTACCGCTGCGGGGGTTGTATGAGTGAGATGAGCGTAGACCCGTTCACGATTCTTTTTCCGCTCGGGTTGATCCTGTTCGGCATGATCCTGTTTTTGATCGAACAGTTCGAGCGGTTACGCAAAGTCGGATCGCCTGTGCGCGTTCGCGTCAGGTTTGAACGGATCCATCGTCCCTTCCCACCCACATCGGATGACTCGTTTCCGGGTTTACCGGAGACGGTCACGCCTGTTTACTCGCGTGATCCCCCGGTTTTATCCCCCCCGCATCTTGATCTACCGATTCCAGATCTGCCAAGGGATTGACCATCCATTGTCTGCCTCCCAACGAGGTCCGCTGGTGAAATCGGATCCCGCCTGTGGTGCGTTTGATCCGCATGGAGGCTTTTATGGATGCTGTTGTTCTTTTGATCGGAATGGGACTCGGGGCAATTGCGGGAGGTACAGGAATCTATGTCCTGTTGCGTCTGATCGGGAAAAACATCCTGACCCAGGCAAAAAACGACGCAGAGCAGATCAAACGTCAGGCCCAACTTGAAGCCGAAACCCGCGCTAAAGAAATCGAGTTATCCGCTCAACAAAAGCAACTGAAGCTCAAAGAAGCCTTTGAAGCCGAGACCGCAGCCGCTCGGAAAAAACTCGATGAACAGGAAGCCCGACTCGAAAAACGTGAAACCACGCTTGATAAAAAGCTTGATACCCTGGCTCACAAGGAACGGACCCTGGACGAATTGTCCGCCCGGCTCGACAAGCAGGCCAAAACCCTCAACGAACGTGAAGCCGAGTTGTCGAGTCTGCTTCATGAAGAACGGCAACGACTTTTGAACCTGACCTCGTTGTCCGTCGAACAGGCCAAAGAACTGCTTTTCAAACGGATCGAAGACGAATGCCGGGGTGAAATCGGGCAGATCGTTCAAAAGTACACCCAACAAGCAGAGGAAGAAGCCAAAGACAAAGCCCGAATGATCATCCTCGGCGCGATTCAACGGTATGCAGCCGAGCAAACTGCCGACCATACCGTCAGCACCGTCACGATCCCGGACGACGCGATGAAAGGACGGGTCATCGGACGCGAAGGACGCAACATCCGGGCATTCGAGAAAATCACGGGTGTTGACGTGATCATTGACGACACGCCTGGGGTGGTGGTCGTTTCCTGCTTCGACCCGGTCCGGCGAGAAATCGCCCGGATGACCCTCGAACGTCTGATCCAGGACGGACGGATTCACCCTGCCCGGATCGAAGAGGTTTATACCACAGCAACTCAGGAAATGGACGAAATGCTCCTCAAAGCAGGGAAACAGGCCGCACAGGAAGCCCATCTCCCGGACCTGCCCAAACCGGTCATTCCGCTTTTGGGTCGGCTCAGTTTCCGAACTTCTTATGGTCAGAACGTGTTGAAACACTCCCTGGAGGTCGCGTATCTGGCACAGATGATGGCAGACGAACTCGGTCTGGACGGTGAATTGGCTCGTCGGTGCGGACTTTTGCATGATATCGGAAAGGCGATGGATCATGAACAAGAAGGCGGACATCCTCTGATCGGGATGGAGTTTTTGAAGAAACTCAACGAGCCTGAAGCCGTTTTGAACGCCACATGGGGTCACCACGGGGATGTGCCTGCGACCACCCCTTATACCCCGTTGATCATGGCTGCCGACGCCATGAGTGCTTCACGTCCCGGTGCCCGACGTGAAAGTCTCGAACGATACATCAAGAGGCTTCAGGAATTGGAAGAGCTGGCGACCAACTTCACCGGCGTACGGCAAGCCTATGCCATCCAAGCCGGACGAGAAGTTCGTGTGATCGCTGATGCTCGAATGCTCGACGACCGTTCCAGTGCCAAACTCGCGAGGGATATCGCAAAGAAGGTCGAGCAGGATCTGACTTATCCCGGCGAAATCAAGGTCACGGTCCTGCGTGAAGTGCGATCGGTCGAGTACGCTCGTTGAGACCGGCTGCGACCTTTTTGTCGGTTTTTTTCCGCTAAAAACCACAGGGTGATGATTCGACAAGATCATCACCCTGCTTGTTGGTACCTGATGTGGAACAGGTTTATTCGACCGCAGCCAGTTTTTGCCTAGCCGCCTGGAAGTTTGGGTTGCACTCGATTGATCGACGATAATAAAACTGCGCCAGATCCTTTCGACCCATCTGTTCGTAGACGCTGGCGATGTTGTAATTCACCTCATGCGGTTGGAGCACCGCGCTCATCTGTTCGACTGCCTGATCCACTTTGCCTCGACGGACGAGCATCAACCCGTAATTGATACGGATCAAAGCGCCTCGGGGGTGTTTGGAGATTCCTTCTTGATAGGTTTGTTCGGCTTCGGTCGGGTTGCCGGCCAGTTCGTAGGCATATCCGAGGCTCCCGTAGGCATCGGCGGACTGTTGCGTTGCGTCCATGTACCGTTTCCAGGTGTCGATCGATTTTTGACTTTGTCCGGCTGACGTATACGCCAGCGCCAGCTTTTTGATAACACCTGAATCTTTAGGACGAATGGTCAGTGCTTTTTCGTATTGTTCTGCGGCTCGGAGTGGTTGACCACGACTCACCGCCAGGTCCCCCGCAGCAACATATGTTTCAAAATGAATGGTTGGTTGAGGGGCGTCCTGAACCGACTCAATGTCCGGACGTTCGGGTCGTTCGGTTTTGGGTGAAGCCGCTTCGCATCCCACGAGACCGATCCCCACCATGACCCCAAGCACCCCGTTTTTTCGCCAATTCGCCATTTTTATCACTCCCGAACGGATCATTCCGTATTCCGTTATCGGCAGGAGTTGGCGGTTTTATCCAACCCTGCGTGACGCGGCTTGATCAAAATTTTACTGGACAGTTCTGGTAGAATAACTAACGTTTTATAGGACCATGTGTCGTATCGGTATCATGCTATCGGTCCGGAGGTACGCGTAATGATCAAGTCGATTGGTCTGGGGTTTGGAATGTTGATCAGTAGTGTGGTGATCGCAGCCGACCCGCCACGTCTTGGCAACGGACCCCAATTCACCCCCAGTAACGGTCCTTCAACCCGTTCGATTCCCCAAACGTCCGAATCCCAGGAATCAAAGGTTTTGACCCCATTCTGGGACCGTCCGGTCGAAGGGGATCTACCCGCAGCCGATATCCGGACCGTCCCCGCAGCAGCTGCCCGGGCCACCGAAGCCAAATGGGTTCACCAACAGCTCACACATGATTTGCGTTTGGCCACCCGGACAAAAGTGATGCAGTTGGAATCCCAACCCGAGTACCGTCAGGCCTTGGCCGAGGAAGCTTCCGCTTGGGAAAATCTACAAAACGCCCGTCAACGCGCCCTAGCGGGTCTGTCCAACAATGATGCTTATCAGGCCTCTTTAAACCTTCGACATCAGCTTTCAGAGCAGATCAAGGACCTTTATTTCGACAGCGAAAAACCCGATATGGAGCGTATTTCCGCGATGGCTCATCTCAAGCTCGCGTATGTTTCGGACAACCGGAAGCTCGAAACCGATGCTTTGGCTCGAGATTCGGACTATCAGCAAGCTCGAGCCCGCTATATGGCAGCGGCACAACGGGTCCGCGAATTCCGTGAAACCCACGCAATGGTCATCGCGGGCGACGAATCCCTGATTTCACTGCGACGGGCGGTTGCCCAGACACGGATCGCCAAACTCTCAGCCCTGTCTTATCTGAAAGAAGCTAAAAACGCGCGAGATCTGGCACTGGATTATGCCGGGTATTATCGCAGCGTCGACCGGTATCGTCCGATCGGCTATGGGGGTTGGTACGAATTGGGTGGGTATTATCCTTTGCCACGCTAATCAGCCCGACCCTTTTGAGTCGATTCCTGTTCGTCCCGATTGAAAGACGGGTTCGTATTCTGTTTTTTCTTCTCTCATATCCTTGTGCTCCGAATCTTGCTGATCCGCGGGTATCAGACAGATTTAAACCTTCGATCCTGATGTTATGATCGGGACGAATGCTTTCTGAACCGAATCCTCAACACCGCGATTCACAACGTCCCCGAGCATTCGGATTATTGTTCGTCATCGTTTTGATTGACATGCTCGGCTTCGGGCTGATCATCCCGTTGTTGCCGTTTTATGCAATGAAGTTTCAGGCCAGCGCGTTTGAAGTCACAATGCTTTTGGCCATCTATTCGGCATGCCAGTTCGTCGCGACGCCTGTTTTGGGTTCGCTGTCCGACCGGGTCGGGCGAAGACCTGTCCTCGTTTTTTCACAGCTGGGCACCACCACCGCATCAATTCTGTTGGGGGTGGCCACTGCGATCCACTTCGATAATCCTTTTTGGGGACTGGGTTTGGTTTACCTGACCCGTGTGATCGACGGAATATCCGGCGGAAACATATCTGTGGCCCAGGCTTACATCTCGGACACGACACCCCCGTCTCAAAAAGCCAAGTACATGGGGTTGCTCGGGGCGGCTTTTGGTATCGCCTTTTCGATTGGACCGGGCTTAGGAGGAGTTTTGGGGCATTTGAACGAGGCCCTTCCACCTTTTGTGGCTGCCGGAATGTCTCTGACGGCAGCGGTGCTGGCGTATCTGAAACTTCCTGAATCCCTTCAGTCCCCCATCAACCACACGCCTGGTTGGCATTTCATGAGGTCGGCCCGTTTGCTAAAACAACCCATTCTAGGACCGCTCGTGGGGGTTTGGTTTTTGTCGATGTTCGCTTTCGTAATGACCGAAGCTGTTTTGGCGTTATACCTGAAGGACGTGTTCGGGTTTCAAGAACTCGGTGTCGGACTCACGTTCATGGTGGCAGGACTCATCATCATTATCGTACAAGGCGGTCTCATCGGAAGATTAAGGGACTGGGTGGGTGAATGGACGATCGGAATCGCAGGTCCGCTCATTTTTGCCGTGGCAATGTTGATGTATGTTGAAATCTCGCTGGCTCCGGTAATCGGGCTATTGTTGTTGGCGATTGTGCTTCAAGCGGTCGGTCGAAGTCTGCAGACTCCTGCGATGTCTTCTTTGGTGGCTCATCATGCTCCTGTGGCGCAGCAAGGGGCGGGGTTTGGCCTTTTCCATGGAATGGGAGCCTTAGCAAGGGTATTCGGTCCCGTCGTGGCGGGAATGGTTTATTTAGCCGATCGTCCGTGGCCTCCTTTTGTTGTTGCGTGCGGTTGCACAATTCTTGGGGGGATCTGGATGATCGTCATTCGGTTTCAGACGTACCATATGCCCGATCTATACGCAGAGATGCCTCCTCCGGCTCGATCCACCGATTAATCTTTATACGCATGGGAAAGTTTCGCCGGCCGGGGTCTTTCTCATCCTCTGTTATATGGATGAGCTGGTACTTTCGTCATTCAATCGCTCGAGCAGGTATGCTTCGACCTGGGATAAATGCACCTTATCCTGGGCTTGGGTGTCTCGGTGGCGGACGGTCACGGTCTGATGAGAAGTCGTTTCCCCGTCGATGGTAACACAGAAGGGGGTTCCGATTTCATCCATCCGGGCATACCGTTTACCGATCGATTGTTTCGGATCATATTCGCAGGTCAATCGTTTTCGGAGGTTCAGATAAAGCTTTTCGGCGATTTCGGGCATGCCGTCTTTGTTGACCAAGGGAAAAATACCGACCTTAACCGGTGCGAACCGTGGCTTGAACGCGAAATACTCTTTGCTCGGGCGTGACTCGTCATACCGATAAGCTTCACAGAGCAGAACCAAAACGGCCCGGGTCAGACCTGACGCGGGTTCGATCACGTTGGGGACGTAACGACTTTTTTGCCGGATCTCATCTTGACTGGCGCCTTGTTCTTTGAGTCGAAGTTGCAGGTCCTGATCGAAATATTCGAGTTTGGCACCGGAATATTTCTGATGCTGGGTCAGATCGAAATCGCCTCGGTGAGCGATACCCTCGAGTTCGCCGAAATCCGGAGCGGTAAAGGGGTATTTGTACTCGATATCGACGGTGGCTTTGGAGTAGTGAGAAAGTTCGTTTGGTTCGTGGTCACGGAATCGAAGATTGGATGGTGCAATTCCGAGGCTCAGCCACCATTGCATGCGCTGGTGTTTCCAGAACTCATACCATTTCAAGGCTTCGTCCGGGGGGCAGAAAAACTCCATTTCCATCTGTTCAAACTCACGTGAGCGGAAGATGAAGTTTCTGGGGGTTACTTCGTTACGGAAGGATTTTCCGACCTGCGCAACGCCGAAGGGAACTTTGACGCGGGTGGTATCAAGAATATTCTTATAATTCAGGAAAATTCCCTGGGCGGTTTCCGGACGGAGATAGACCAGATTTTCGGAGGTCTGTTGCAGACCTGCGTAGGAAATCATCATGAGATTGAACTGTTCAGGATCGCCGAGCCTTCCGCCACAGAGGATGCAGGGGTCCTGCTGATCGGCTAGGTAACGGATCAGTTGGTGTAGATCGGGATTGGGTGGGGGTGCAAAGTTGGAAAACGTATTGGCAGCAAGATTGGGCGCGGATTTACGGGCCTTGTTTTTGACCCACCGGATGAGAGTATCCGGGTCGGTCTTGGAACCGTTGTCGGTGGCTTTGATGAGTTCGTCGAACCATTTGGACTGGGTAGTGAGGATATCCCAGTAGTGGTCTGCGCGGAGGATATGTCCACATTTTTCGCACTTGCGCATGGGATCGGCGAAGGTAGCAGTATGGCCGCTGGCTTCCCAGGTTTTGGGGTGCTGGATAATGGCCGAATCGAGTCCGACCATGTCAACGATTTTTCCGTCCGGTCCGACGGGTGGGCACTCGACCATGCAACGCCACCACCAGTCTCGGATATTGTTTTTAAGAAGGACACCCAAGGGTCCGTAATCCCAGAAACCACGAATCCCGCCGTAGATTTCGGACGCCTGATAGACAAACCCTCGTCGCTTGGCGAGACTGACAATGGCTTCCATGGTTTGGGGGGTCGATAGTGAGGAAGAGGGATTCATGGTCATGATTCCGGTTATGGGTTAGTTGAAAATCCTGACGGTAAAAACGGACACGCGGAATGCCGAATGCAGGGTGCGGGTGTTCCGCTGGTGCATTGTGCATTCCGCGTGACGGGTGCGGCCTATTTTGACCCGGCCACTAGGCCTGGGTACCGACTTTGCTTTTCAAAGCGTTGAGCTTTTTGGTCAAGCGTGACCGTCGTCGGGCTGCGGTATTCCGGTGAAGGGTGCTTTTGGTTTTGATCCGGTCGAGGCTACTGACCAACTGATTCAATGCCTTGCTGGCGGCATCGACATCACCCTTGATGACCGCCGCATTAAACGCTTTGGTCTCATTTTTGAGCAGTTCCTTGCGTGCCTTGTTGCGGGCATTCCGCTTGGCGTTCTGACGGACACGTTTCTTGGCAGACAATGAATGGGCCACTGGAGTTCCTCTTAAAAGCCAATAACACAAAATTAATTTTGAGCCAAGCTATTATAAGAACTCAGGCCGACTTGTCAAAACCTCTACAAAACCGGTTCAACGGCTTTGAGGCTCATTGGGTCGAGGTCGGACAGACGGGGCATGGCGTAAATGTTTCCGTCCGCATCCTTGATGCTGAACCGACCGTCGGGCAAAAAACGGATATCCTCTCGTTCCTGCACTCTAAAGGTGACTTTTCCACGATCGGTCTCGACCTGCCATTCCTGATACCCGAAATCGGTATTGACCTTTTCGACACGCCGGATCAGGGGAATGAACGAGTTTTGGTCCAACCAGGTCTCGACAATGGTTCGTTCGGATTCTTCCAGCTCATCCAGGGAGCGGATCATGGTTTGTTCCTTGCCTTTTTCATCCCGGACGGAAATGTACTGTCGGGGTTTGCTCCAGGGGAATGCCCTGCGGAATCGTACGTCCCGAGTCGTCTGACCGTCTGTACCGAGCAGGGTAATCGTTCCGTCTGGTTCAAGGATGAATCGCATTTAGACCTGTCCTTCCTTCTCCCACTGCCAGGTCACATACATGGTATTCGCGGGAACTCCTCCCGCCAGTTTGACCAGGCTGTTGAACTGTCCTCGGTGATAATTCGAGTGATCGGCACAATGATTCATCAGCTCCCATAGCAGACCGAAACGCACTTCACCTTTGAGGTTCCGGTACTCAATACGTTTCATCAACGATCCTTCGTCCTGAGCCGCGACAAAATCCCGAAGCTCTGCATGAACCTTGGCCCAGGTCTGTTCGACGGCTTGCAACGAATCAATATCCTGGCCGGACGGGAACCTGCGGACCGATTCCTGTTTCCACCGGCCGATCCAGACGTGTTGAGCACCCAGCATGTGAACCAGCGTGTCGTGAACCGTCCGAAAACTGAACCCGTAATCCCGTTTATAATTCGACGGATCGACGGTTCGAGCGGCTTGCAGACACCGACGATCCGCCCAGGTCACATAGTCGAACTGTTGGATGAAGTAGTCTGATAGTCTCATTCTGAATCCTCATTTCAAAGCGATCTGACGGGCCATTTCGGTCTGAGTCTTGAATAATTTGGCATAGATCCCGTTTTCCTTGTCCTTAAGCATTTCGTGCGTGCCTTCTTCCACAATTCGGCCTTTGTCCAGCACGATCAGTCGGTGGGCGGCTTGGAGCGTGGACAACCGATGGGCGATCGCAATGGTGGTCCGTCCGGAGACCAGACGGGTCATGGCTTGCTGAATTTGACGCTCAGTTTCGCTATCGAGGGAGCTGGTGGCTTCGTCGAGGATCAGGATCTTGGGATTGTGGAGAATCGCCCGGGCAATGCTGATCCTTTGTCGTTCTCCCCCCGAAAGCGACTGTCCGCGTTCCCCGACCATGGTATCATACCCGTCCTGGAATCCGACGATAAAATCGTGCGCATTGGCGGCCCGGGCGGCGTTCATGACTTCTTCGTCGGTTGCATCGGGACGACCATACCGGATGTTCTCAGCAATCGTTCCATGAAACAGATACGGTTCCTGCAACACCACGCCGATCTGCTGACGGAGCCACTGCAGGTCATAGTCCCGCACATCCACCCCGTCGATCAGAATCTGACCTTCGGTCACGTCGTAAAATCGACAGATCAGATTGACGAAAGTACTTTTCCCGGCACCGGAATGACCGCACAAACCGACCATTTCACCCGGTTCGATCTGAATATTGACATCGACCAAAGCCGGTTGCGAACCCTCGTAGCTGAATCCGACGTTTCGGAACTCGATTTTTCCCTCGACGGACTGTTTGTGAATCGCGTTGGAACGGGTATAGACCTCCGGGGGGGTGTCTAAAACCTCAAACACCCGTTGGGCACTCGAAGCCGCCCGGGTCACCATCCTGGCGCTATTGGCCAGTTCGCCGATCGGTTGAAAAAACATCCCCACATAAAAAGTGAACAGCATCAATGTCCCGACGGTATTGCGCTCGTTGGGATGGTAAATCACCAGATATCCTCCGACGACCCAGATGAGCAGCATGCTAAGTCGCATGATCCCGCTGACGACCGGTTGAAGGACGAACCAGGTACGGTTGACTTCCTGTTCCTTGATGGTGTAAGCCTCATTTCTTTCGTCGAATCGTGCGATTTCGCGCTTCTCCCCGGCAAAAGCCTTGACCACTCTCACCCCGCTCATGGCGTCACCGACCACGGCGCTCATGCGTGACCAATACGTCCAGAGTCTACCGAAAATTTTGTGCATTTTTCGTCCACGCCACCAGGTAACCCCTGCGATCACCGGAAGAGGAGATAACGCAATAAAAGCCAGTTGCCAGTTGTAATAAAACATCACACTGACAGCGACCATGATCATCAGCACGTCGCGGACCACATTCACCGAGCTGAAAACGATGAAATCCCAAAGCCGATCGGTATCGTTTGTGACACGGGTAATGAGGGATCCGGTGCGACGTTTGGCAAAGAATCGCAACGACAGGCTGTGCAGGTGTTGATAGACCTTGTGTCGGAGATCGCGCGCGACACACGTACCCACCTTGGCCAGGATGGCCATGCGTCCCCCACCGATCACTTCGCTACCGACCACGACCAAGGCGAATATCAACGCCCAGAAAACCAGATTCTGGACGCGCTGACTGACCGAAAGCGACGTCCCCACAATCGCGTCATCGACGATGTGTTTTTGAACCACCCCGGGAAGGGCTGTAAATCCTGCATGGATCAGGGTTAACACCACGGCAGCGATCACCAGAGTGCGGTAAGGCCTTGCGACTTCCAGGAGTCGCCAGAGGATCTTTCTCGACTGTGAGCACCGCGGACAAACACTATCGGCGTAACCCGGAATGGCGTGTCCGCATTTGTCACAGATTTGCTGTTGTTCCGCTTGGCGTTCGATTTTTTCAAGCCAAGAGGGACGAACTTCGTCCTTGGGGGTCGATTCATCCGGTAAAAGACGGCTCAAATGACGATGCAACCGCACAGCGTCCCGTCGAAACCGCCTCGAATACCGGAACTCGATCCGACGGTCCTGCGTCTGCAGGATCAACCGGTCCATTCCTAATCCTTCACTCACCTTCGCCGAGCGAATGTCCGCGATCGGGATGATCGTTTTGTGTTTCTCCGAATGAACTTCGATCAACCGTGTGGGAGTCAAAATCGCAAAAGACCTTGAAAACCGGTTGCGGGAGTCAAGATCAAACTCGCTCCAACCCAGAACCGGCTCATCGGCCAGTTCGCCGTTCAACTGCGCATGAAGTTCCCTCGGCAGATCCGGCACTATTTGCCCACCGCGCGAGACGTCCTTTTGATAAATCATGAAAAGTTCACCAAGTATATTATCGAATTGTACCCGTCAAAATGCAGTGCTTCACTTGAAGTCGACCGATTCACAAAATAAATCGACAAATCTTCACACAACCCGGACCGAACTTCTGAAACCAAACTTTCGTAACATAATGATTAATAATCATTTACGCACATTCCGCCCGAAGCCAAATATCCTGACCTATCGCTCACGGTTCATCATATGAAGCGCCATTCGGGCAACCTGTTCACAAGCGCCCCGACGATCGAACGGGGCAACCAGGTCGAGCAGATCCCGTCGTATTTGCTCAAGACGCTCGGGATGACGTAGCAACTCCAACGCCTCACGGGTTATTGGTTCGGGATCTCCGTTCCAAGGAATATACTCAGGAACCAGATCCACGTTGCCTGCCAAGATATTGACCATGGCAATTTTCGGAGTCTTGATCAGGAACTGACCAGCGACTTTCCAGACAAGAGTATTGACGCGATAGACCACAATCATGGGTACACCATATGCAGCGACGTGAACTGTGCTGGTGCCGCTTTTACATAGCACAAGATCACATTCCGGGATCAGCTCATCAAACGCATCCTGGCGGATCGTCGCCTCCACAGAGGATGATTGAATCTGTTGACGAACGATCGCGTCACCTGCGACAGTGGTCGGAATACGATAACGAACCCCAGGGTACGTTTCACGAATCTGTTGCATTACACGAATTAATCCGGGAAGGTTTTCCTTGACCTCGCTACGACGCGATCCTGCCACAACCCCGATCACCGGATCTCGATCAGGAAATCGATGATGAGGAACTCTCTGCAATCGATTTTCGGGGAGCTGATCGAATAAAGGATGCCCTACGAAGGTTGCGTTGACTCCACGTTGACCGAACCATTGTTCTTCGAATGGGAATATGCACGCCAAACGGTCCACATAATCCCGTAGTTGTTGGATCCGTCCTTCTCGACTGGCCCAGAGTTGTGGCGCAACAAAATAGAGCGTCTTGATCCCTTGAGACTTGGCCAACCGGGCAAATCGCAGGTTGAATCCGGACGAATCCACGCAAACATGTAGATCGGGTCGCTCAACCGAGCGATATCGGGCCTTAAGCCATCGTTCCAGGCGGTGAATTTCCCTAACGCGTTTGACGGCGTGAAACGACATGGCTGCCCGGGTGGTGGTCTCGAAATGGATCGTGGCCCCGGCTTGAGCCATCCGCGGGCCTCCGATTCCTTCAATGTTTAGATCGGGTTTCAGCGTTTTGAGGGCACGGATTACCCCTGCAGCGTGATTATCGCCGCTGACCTCGCCTACTGTGAAAAAAATACGCCCATCCACACCCCCTTTTTTACCCGATTCGGATCAGACTGCGAATAACAGGGGCATCCTCCGATCTTCGCTTTTTAAGACCTGCCATTCCGAAATTATATTACAATCCCGTCATGCTTCCTGAATGGGACGATATACCTTGCGTGATAATCGGGATGATCCATCTTCCCCCCTTACCGGGTTCACCGAGATACGGGGGAGACTTGCGTGCGATCCGGGATGCCGTCTTGCGAGATGTTGATGCCCTCGTCAGTGCGGGGATTCACGGTCTGATGATCGAAAACTTCGGGGACACTCCGTTTTTTGCCTCCCGTGTTCCTCAGGAGACGGTTGCTCATATGACCAGCCTAGCCACTCATGTCCGGATGCAAACGGACCTGCCCATTGGGATTAACTGTCTTCGTAACGACGGATGCGCCGCGCTGGCAATCGCGCAGGCCTGCGGAGCGTCCTTTATTCGGGTGAACGTGCTTTGCGGTGCACGGCTCACCGACCAAGGCGTGATTCAAGGCATCTCAGCAGATCTGATGAGGCTTCGTCGACGATTAGGCGCCGACACGATCAAGGTCATGGCCGATGTGGACGTCAAACACTCCGTGCCACTAGCCCCCGTTGAACTGGAACATGAAATCGAAGACACCCTTACCCGCGGGCTGGCGGATGCTTTGATCATCAGCGGATCGGGCACCGGAAAGATAACGGATGTACGAAAAGTCGCGCGGGTGGCTAAAATCGTACCCGATACGCCTATCTTCGTCGGTTCGGGAGTGACCCCGAAGACGGCCAGAAATTACTTGCCTCACGCCAAAGGCTTGATCGTTGGAACTTCGTTCAAAGAACACGGACGTGTGGATGCGCCGGTCGATCCGGACCGAGTCCGGGTGCTACTGGAAGCGATTTCATAACATCCCGATTGGTTTGGGGTCAAATCCGCTCTTAACTAATAAAACGACCCGCGCGACAGGCGGGTCGTTCTATCATCTCATTTGTCAGAACGAACGAGCGTTCAGTTGGCCCGACTAGTGAGAAGCGGGAAGTTTTCTTGTTCCACTTCGCGTTGGATGATGATGGTCGGCTTGACCATGATCAACAGAACGCTTTCGTCACGGGCATAGCCCCGGTTGGTAAAGGCTCTTTTGAGGAAGGGGACTTTGGAAAGAACAGGGACCCCGGCTTCACGTTCGACCTCACCGGAGAGCGTGGTTCCACCGAGCAGGAGGGTTCCTCCGTCGGGGACCGAAACACTCGTTCGGACTTCAGTGATTTCGATTTCAGGTTGTTGGATGAATCCTGTACCGGTCGTTGTTCCGCCGTCTCCTGGATCACCGGGAGTGCCACCATCGTCTACAGTTCCACCAAACACAGGGAATGATTGGATACCGATGATACGGCTGAGCTGCGGACGAAGGGTCAGTGTGACATACTTCCGGTCGGCGGAGACCGTAGCAGCGACGTCGAGAACGACACCGGACTGAATTACATCGATGGTCGGGTCGAATCCGAACGCACTGGTTCCAACGATCGGAGTTAGGTCACTGACATAGCTGATCTGACGGGCTACCAAGACGTAAGCACGTTGTCCGTTGAACAGAGTTACGCGCGGCGCGGTTAACTGGGTGACGTTTTGATTACCCTGGGTAGCCCGGATAAGCAGACTGGCTTGGAAATCGTCGAGGAAGGCATTAATGGTCGTGGATAGATTGGGCGTGGAGAACTGACCAGCCAGATTCCCGTTGATCCCGGTTTGCAGACCTCCGGCCTGAGTGAAGTTGGCGGAGTTTTGCTGGACGGCGATCGGAGAAAAACCGGTCTGCTGTTCACCATTGATGCCGATCGGCAGCGGACCGGTTCCGGGCACAAGGCCTTCGAAGGGATTGCCATCGTTGTTGATGAAGAAATCGAAATCGACGCCGATATCTTCGAGGAAGTTCCTTTGGACGGTCAGGAACCGAGCTTCGATCATGACTTGGATCGAGCGTTGCTCACGGAGTTTTTCAAGGAGCGAGCTGATCTGACGATGGACTTCGGGGGTCTGTGTGACGATCAGTTGACCTCCCAGTTCGGAAAGGGTGCCGAGCTGTCCGCCGTCTTCTTGCCAGGTTCCAACACCGATGGTGGTCCGGATGAGATTAGTGATCTGCTCGACGAGTTCGGCCCGGGTGGGGGTTTCTTCGTCTTCTTCGTTATTATTGCTGCTGTTACTCCCGAACAACCCCCCCCCACCGAATCCGCCACCGCTACCCGTGGTACCTGTACCCGTGGTGTTGTTACCGTTATCGGTCAATGAGAAATCCGGGGCGTTGGTAAAATCGGGAATTGCGATGATCAGATCGCGAATGTCATAGGTCCGTGTTTCGACATTTCGGGCCAAGTCTTCGGTCGTGCTGATGGTAATGACCCCTTCATCGACGGTATAGCTGACTTGGCTGGTCGCACCACCTCCGACGGAATCGAGGATGGTTTTGAGCACTTTGGAAAACTTGACGTTACGCAGACGAGTGGAGACCGGGGCATTCCGGTCGATACCAGCCGCTTCGAGGGCTTTCCAGTTGACGAAAATGTTGGCTTGGGTGGTATCGCGGAGGAAATCGATGACATCGGCAAATGCCACGTCTTGGAATCGGATTTCGGGCAGTGATTTTTCGAGCAGTCCCGCAACAGCTTCGTCGGCAGCGGTGATAGCGCGCTCTTCACGAACGGTTTGTTCGCGTCTGGCTGACAGGTCCGGCCAGTCGGCGGGATAGGTCAAGATATCCGAATAGGGGATTTTGGCTTCGTCGAGATTATCAAACGTTTGGATCCATTGCTCGGTGTATTTCTGTCGCAGGACCTTTTGTTTATTGAGCGAAGCCCGATCGAAGAGGATGGGACGGACGCCTTTGGCGTAATCGTTGTTCGGATCGATACTGAGGATCTGGTTAACGGTTTTGAGGGCTTCTTCGTACTTACCTTGTTCGGTGAGGCGTCGGCTGTCAGCGATCAGAGAGCTGACGGCCTGTTGTCGGGCGCGTTCTTGTTCGATCTGACGTTGTCGAGCCTCTTCCTCGGCGGTACGTTGGGCGGCGGCCCGGGCGGCTTCTTCACTGGCGATGACGGCCTGTTCAAGCTGGGTTCGGGCTGTGGCGATACGGGTCTGGAAGTTTTGCAGTTCTTCGTTGGTGAAGATACCCGGATTCTGTCGGGAGGCCACTTCGGCTTGGGTGATGGACTGACGAGCTTCGTTGAACTGCCCCCGGGCGATTTGGGCGTCGGCTTTGGACAAGGCCAGATCGACGTTAAAGACGATGGCTTGTCTTTCAGCAAGGATGCGTTGTTCTTGTCGGGTCGCCAGATCGGTCTGGACGGGGGAAAGCCCCGCCGTCGTCAGGGTACGGTTTCGTCCGGATAGGGCATCGGCGTTTTCGGGATCGAGTTCGAGGGCTTTAGTGTACAGATCAGCCGCGGTGCTGAGGTTTTGGGCTTGCTCGGCGGCTTGGGCATCGGCGACGAGTTTTCGGGCTTGGGCGGCCTTGTTGGCGCGTTCGAGCTCTTGTACGGCTGCGAGTTGTCGGAGTTTCTCGGCTTCGGTGTCGGCAACAGAGACGGTCGGGGCAGGAGATTCGGACGGGGTCCCCGGGGTCGCTGTCGGTTCGGACGCCACGGACGCGGAGGAGGATTCAGGAGCGGACTCGGTCTGAGCAGGCGCCGGTGGTTCGGTGGCAGTGGCCGAGGCTAGCATGGCTTCGCGGGCGGCTTTTTCGGCGTCGGCCTTTTCTTTCTTATCCATGATCGCCAGATATTTTTCGGGCGATTCTTCGAACCAACCGGGTTTGTAGTTCAGTTCGATGGCTTTGTTGAAGTTTTGTCGGGCTGCGATCCAATCCCCTTTTCGGTACTGGTCACGACCGGTCAGGTAAGCGGCCCGGGCCTGCTCGGCCGGGGAGGGACCGGCCTGTTCTTTTTCGATGGCTTCGAGGTATTGTCGGGGACTTTTTTCAAACCAGGCGGGTTTGAAACCGGCTTGTTGCAACTGGCTGAACTTGGTTTTGGCCGAGTCATAGTTCCCGGCTTTGTAGTCGGCTACGGCGGAGGCATAAACTGCTTTGAGATCCGTTTCGGTACTTTTCAGACCGGCTTCGGCGACGGCGAGCTGTTCCCGCGCTTTAGACCGGGTACCTTCGTCGGCATACTCGTTGGAGGCAACGGACTTATAAAGATTGGCGGCTTCGACATATTGACCTTCGGCCAAAGCGGCTTCGGCTTTGTCAAAGTCTGCCCGTGCACCCCGGCGCATCTGCGAGGCCTGTTCGGCTTTGGCGATCGCATCGGCCAAGAGCATCCGGTCGGATTCAGAAAGGCTGTCGGACTTGATCGCTTGGAGGTCTGTCAAGGCTTCTTCGTACAAACCGGAATTGAGCTTTTGGATGGCAGCAGCCAAGGCCGCACTGCCGTCCGGGGTTTGCAGTGAAACCAAGACCACCTGCGTGTCAGGCTGGGGCGTTTGTGCAGGACTGACCATCGGCATCGCCAGCACGACGGCTAGACTGATCCCGGTCATCCGACGTCGGGCGGCTGGGGCAAGCCACTTCGGTTGTTGCTGAAACACGACAGACTTTGGATCAATGATCACGACAAGCTCCTCCTGGGAAGCGATCATGTCCGCAGCACAACATTCCCAGACGACGTCCCATTGGTGATGCACCGGCATCACGCAAAGCATGGTGAGATGGGGCTGGGAACGATTGTGTCATGAAACGGACAACGACTCTGGTTGTAAAACCCTTGGTGCACCTTGCAAATCCCATTGTCCTGAGTTCGTATCCGTTTCAGGAACAAGGGACAAACCGGCAGCGGCTTGTGATTCGGAAGGACGGCGTCTGAACCACCGTTCAGACGTTTCTCCTATCCCTTTCACTCTCCTCAAAACCGTCGTGCTGGCTCCCAAGCCCTCAACATACCCGGCCTAGGACCCAATACGCCCCCATCTCCGCGGGGGTTGGTTGGAGGTTCCGAACGACAATCGACCGACACACCCGGTCGCGCGATCCGACCTGACTCGGAACACCTTTTCGCTCGGCCAACCGTTTTGAGGAGCACACCGCTCCGCCTTTCGAGCTGATGAATCTACCCGAGCCCTAAAACCGATGCAAATAAAAACGTCGGTATTAACGTCACAACTCTCGGGCGTATCAGCAACTGATAACCTTTCCCGGACTTTTCCATCACCCATTTAACTCAACACCGTACGGATTTGACCCGCAATAGCCAGTATCCGGTCAAACTCGGTCGGATCGAACGGACGAGCGGTGAAATCCAAGATCAAACGATCGGAAGACCGGATCAATCCGATGTCCGGGGGCAAAAGCGCTTTGACCGCTCCGGTGGCCACCCGACGGGCATCCGTCACCCTAAGGGCATAGACCGCAAAACGGGTTTCATTGGATACCCGGGGCATCAAAGGCAAGTTCATCAAATCGACGAGACTGGCATCCGATCCGACCGGACGCAAACCCACCGGCCCTGTCAGGCCGTCGGTCTCCTGGATCAGGACGTGCCACGTCCGAAGCGTACCGGATCGGCTGAGGGATTGAATTTTCAGGATCGAACGATCGCTGTCCCGGGACTGATAGTGTTCGATCACGCGAACAGTCTGCTCGATCACTTCCAGACCTTCCACGCCTACCGGTGAAACCGATCGCACCCGTTTGAACCGACGATTGACCGACCACTCCCAGACCGCAAAACGATCTCGCCCCACCGTGTGACGTCGACACAACTGATGAAGCATCAGACCCGAACCGATCAGGATCCCCATTAGCGAAAATAAGATCGACCCATAATCCACGCATAAACATTCTATAAATCACTCAGGTCTCGTCACACCATCCGTTTTCAATAGTGATAAAAGCCCGTCCCTCGAGGCAGACCGGTTGAGAATGAACGTTGAAGACTCATCGAACGGACCGACTCTGCCGATCATTCCGGGTGCATGACCGATTACGACTCTATCGTCGATCAACTGAAGCGAAAATATGATATCCGGGTCCGCAAATGGCGAAAAACCATGACCGGTTGTGCCTGGCGGGTGTATTACCATAACGGGCGGTGTATCAACTGGATCGAAGCCCCCCGTCCCAAAAGCCCGATCAGTCTGGCTATTTTCCTGCACGAAATCGGTCACCATGTCATCGGGTTTTCCACTTACAAACGTCGATGTGAAGAAGAGTATCATGCCTGGGTCTGGGCGATCCGACAGATGAAGAAACTGGGAATCGAACCTGATCGACGGGTACAGACACGGTTTGCCCGGTCGATGGAATATGCCGTCGCCAAAGCCCTTCGACGGGGAATCCGACAACTTCCGCAGCCCTTGACACAATTCCTACCCCATGCCGCCTGAGGACGCCGGTTCCCGATCGGACCAACTCGAACTTCAGGATCGGATTGACTCGCAGTCTGCAACCGCCGGATGAACACCCTATCTTTCGGATCCCCAAAAAGGAAGCGACGGGCAAGCACAGAGACCGGGCAGTTCTCTGTACTTTTGATATGCCCGTCGCTAGGTGGGGCAAAAGCCCCGGAGGCTCAGATTCCGGACTCTGAAAGCCTTTTTCTCAGCGCCCGGATACATTCAACGTTCGCACCCTAGCATACCATCCTTTTTACCGAAGTCCACTATTTCACTCGTAATCGACTAATCGTCGGTGTTGTTTCTCACTCCTGAAATTAGGCCTGCCCCGTTTCAGTTCTCGTAAGCACCGGAACCGAAGGTCTGATAACGATACAGTCCGGTTTCTTCGTTGTCTGCGGATCGGAATCGAGTAGGTTAAAGTTATACGTGGAATGAAACCTCCTCTGTACGTGGACTTGGACGGCACGTTGGTGCGGATTGACACCATGCAGCAAGCCTGGTTGGTGATGGCACGCGACCATCCGATCGGTGCTTTGCGAGTTTTGATCCGTCTTTTCAAGAGTCGCCAGGCTGCTAAGGATTTGATCGCTAGAACGGTCCATTTGGATCCTGCCCACCTGCCTTATCGTGAACCGGTGATCGAATACATCAGACAGGCCAAGAATGAAGGTCGACGGGTCGTTTTAGCCACCGGCTCTCATCGCAACTATGCCGAGGCCGTGGCCAGACACCTGGGTCTTTTTGATGCCGTCTATGCCACCGACCCTCAAACCAACCTCATCGGACTGAATAAGCTCGAATCAATCCGAACCGACTGCCAGGAACAGGCCTTTGAATACCTCGGAGACTCGGGACAAGACATCATCATCTTTGAAGCCAGCACAATCGCTGGCCTGGTCGGCGGAAGACGCTTTCAACCTCTCAAAAACGCCGATGTTCACGTACATCGTCTTGCCCATCTTCACAACAATACATGGCATGACCTGTTCCGTTTGATCCGACCTCATCAGTGGGTCAAGAACCTGTTGGTCGGGTTGCCTGTGATTGCTTCGCATCGTTTGCAGGATCCCGAGGCACTGGGAATCACCCTTTTGACGTTTGTGGTTTTCAGTTGTGTGGCTTCGGGGAACTACATCCTGAATGACCTGTTGGATGCCGAGTCCGACCGAAAACACCCCCAGAAGAAGAACCGTCCTGTTGCTTGCGGCACCGTGACGGTTCCGACCGCGGTGGGATGGATGGTGTTGTTCCTGCTGGTCGGACTGATCGGTTCGGTCCTGGTCAGTACCGAACTACTGTTGTTGATGATGGGGTATCTGGTCCTGGCCAATGCGTATTCGTTTCAGTTAAAACGACGATTACTTCTGGACGTATTGGCGTTGGCAGGCATGTACACCCTTCGTCCGTTGGCAGGCGGGATAGCCACCGGGATCATCCCTTCCACGTGGCTTTTGGCGTTTTGCATGTTCTTCTTCGCCTGCTTGGCTTTTGCCAAACGATACACGGAACTGCGTCAGATGTTGGAACCGGGTAAAAACCTGCCCGGACGTGCCTATGAACAAGCCGACCTGGACGTTATCCGCGTGGTCGGACCGGTCAATGGGTACCTTGCGGTGATGGTGGTGGCGTTGTACATCAGCTCGCCGGCGGTTTCCGTGTTGTATTCCAGACCCCAGGTCTTATGGTTGATCTGTCCGGTATTGGCGTACTGGATCACTCGTCTGTGGTTTTTTGCCCACCGCGGCAAGCTCGACCATGATCCGGTGGTCTTTGCGCTCAAAGACTGGAAAACCTGGTTGGCTATGGGCACTTGTGTTCTGATCGGTGTCCTGGCATCTGTTTAATGTCATGTCAAACACCCTCGCCTTACGGTCAGACGTTTACAGGACTACACCAGCGGAACGCATAACACGTATCGCACCAGAACACAGTTCATGAACTCAGACCTCATCCGATGAATCGTGCATATCCGACGATGGATTTTCCAGGGCAAGACGTTCACAACGTTGCAGTGATCCAGACGCTGGAGGTCTGAACCCTGACAAGGAAACTTAAATAAGCTGATCCAATCCCCCGAAAGCGATCACTTCATGGCTGAAGAATGGTTCGGCGTGTTTCGTACCGATACGCGAACCGAAATAGTCACCGGTCAGCCTGACCTGGTCAATCAGCTGAGGCGTCATTTGAGATTCATAGCAGGCGATGGCTTGCATCTTCTGATCAACGGTATCCGAAACGTCAATACAAAACGTGGGATTGATGTTGAGTTTCAGATGGGTGCAGAAGTAATAAATAATTCGTTTGGGGTACCAAGGCTCTCCGGGGATATCGGTTTTGGTGAGTTTGGCATCAAAACGAGCGTCTTCGGCAATACGGGTCACTGCCAGATGATCCGGGTGCGCATCAGGGATATAAGGCACGAAAAGGACATTCGGACGATGGACGCGGATCTGAGCAGCAAGTTGATAACGCGCTTGGAGAGTAGGAGTTACTTGTCGGTTGGTCAGCCCCAGAAGAGTCCGTTGGGACACCCAAGATCTTGGCCGCCTGGGCGGCTTCACGGGCACGATGTTCGGGAGACCCTCGCGGAGTGGGTTCTCCATTCGTCATATCGATCAGATGAACGTTATGGCCTTGCTTGACGAGCTTGGCAATGGTGCCTCCCATACCAAGTTCCTGATCATCCGGGTGCGGTCCTATAACCAGAAATGTTGCCATCTTCGTGAGTATAGTCGGACACCACGGCTAAGAATAATACCGAACAACAAAATTTATAACCCTTTTAAAATTAAAGAATTAAAAAATTGTCGCGCCCTGCCTTTAAACAAGTTCCGTCGGGTACTAGACATAAGGGGACCGGATCAGTGACCTGATATGAATGTTGGTAGACTTGCACGAATATTTGGATTAAAATAATTTTAAGTTTGAAGCAAATTATTCTTGGATGTCGATAAGGGAAATTAATCGTCACGGTTAATGGGACTAATCGCAGGTTTTATAAATGCCCCTAGGGGCAAGAAGGAGCATCTTTATGAAGCTGGTTTCTAAACTGGCGTTGGCGGCCTTAGTGACAGGTCCGACGGTAGCCCTGGCGGAGAAACCCAACACAGGGGCTTTGGAGTTCTCAGGCGGATTTGATGTGGCTTCGGCTTATTATTTCCGTGGATATCTCCAAGAAAATGCCGGACTCATCATTCAGCCTTATTTCAACGTTGCTTTTACCGCGGTTGAAAGTGACGACTTTACCTTGGGTGTAAACCTGGGTACGTGGAACTCCATTCATACCGAGAATACTGCTTCGGACGGGAACGGGGCCGGGGCTTGGTATGAAAACGATATTACGCTAGAACTTCCGATCAGTTTCGGTAAGTTCACCGTTACTCCGCTTTATTATCTGTATCAATACCCCAATGGGGCTTTCGAAACCATCCAAGAAATCGGTCTGACCATTTCTTACGATGACACCGGTCTGATCGCGGACGATTTTGCATTGGCGCCGTACATCGGAATCTATCATGAGTTCGATGACGGTAATGGTACGGAAGATACCTATGCCGAAATCGGGATCGGACCGAGCTGGACTCCCCCTGCTGTGGGCGGGTACGAAATTCCTGCTTTGACCTTCCCGATCGCACTGGGTTTGAGCTTGAATGACTATTACACCGACAGTGAGGGAGACAACGCCCTTCTAGGTTATGGGTCGGTCGGCGTGACCACTTCGTTCCCGCTTCCGGTTCCGGAAAAATGGGGAGCTTGGTCCGTCAACGTCGGCGGATACTATCAATACCTGTTTGCTGACTCCGCTGAGGCGGCCAATAACGACAGCCAGCACGTGTTCTACGGGACCATCGGTATGTCCTTCGTTTACTAATTCCGATATCCCGCTATTTTTGCTATCCCAAGCCCCGTCGGATCTCCCGGCGGGGTTTTTTATTCCCCATAACTGTCACCCCCCCCCCCCAGATCGACTAATACATTCGTTCATGTACATATAAAGCACTCCAAAATGAACCCCGAATGAGAAATCGTCGATAGCAATAAAGCGTGCTGAGACGATTGACACTCGTTCTGGGGGGAATCTTGGGATTGATTGGTTTTACCCGAGCCGATCTGCCCGACGCCGCCGTCTCGACTGAATTATCTCAACTGGTTTCTCAAACCCACGAGTGGATAACGGGTACGGAGTCAGCAACCAGTCCGGCCATTGCTCCACAAGCCACAGCCCGATCATTGGATCAATCGTCTCAATCCGATCTATCCACGATGGACGGTCGGTTGACAGGCGCCAAGATCGTTTCCATCCGGATTTATAGGGGAAAACCCCAAACCCTGGCCAGCGACATTTCCGACCAGATCCGAGAACAATCCGACATTCCGTTTGAGAAACGCAAACCCCTGCTGGTAGATCCGCAACGCGCATCAAAAGCCAATAAAATATCCGAAGAATGGTCTTCAGAACTGTTGGAAATCGGCGAATCCGATGTTGTTGCTGTATTGGTTTACTGGTTCGCGGATTCCCGAACCCATAGCCTCCTGTCCGGATCCGAACCAGAACCTTACCTGCATCTGGTGTTTATCCGGTACACCCCTTTGTCCGATTCCACCTACGCCATTGCCCGTATCGTCTGGGGACCGGTCAAGGTATCTGCTTCCCCCAAAACGCCAGACAACAGAAAATAAATCTCTGCCTCCGGATGGTGGTAAAGACGATCGATTTTTGTTTAAGCAACATTATCGGTCCGTCCGATATATCGGCAAAGAGTTCATCGTCGGGCGTCTGAGTAGACCGAGGGACGGCGTTGATCCGAAGGTTGCTGTTTATGAAAACCAAACCCGCACGTTCCGATATACCGGGGGGTTCAGTACTGGCCCATATGCCTGCGATCGACGGATTGCGGGGAATTGCGATTCTGTTGGTACTGATTCATCACTTTACACCTCAGGTCTCCGGTCCCTACTGGACACGCCCGCGCTCTCGAAGCCGCACACACCGGCTGGATCGGCGTGGATCTGTTTTTTGTGCTGTCCGGATTCTTGATTACCGCCATACTTTTGAAAACACGAAAAAGTGAGGATTACTTTCTTAATTTTTATGCCCGACGAACCTTACGGATTTTCCCGGTGTATTACCTGACCTTGGTCGTGCTGTTTCTGGTCGTGCCCGTTTTGCTTCAAACCCCGATTCTGGGTCCGTTTGTGAGTCATTACTTCGGAAAAGTGATCCGGGATCTACCGGACTTGATACAAAATCAAAGCTGGCTGTGGCTGTACGGAACCAACCTGAAAGTGGCAACGGAAGGCGAACGATGGGGGGTCGTTAATCATTTCTGGTCGCTGGCGGTTGAGGAACATTTTTATCTGATTTGGCCTCTGGTGGTGTGGTTTGTGTCTTCAAGAGGACAACTCATTCGAATTTGCCTGGTTTGCATTTTGTCAGCTCCTTTGTTGCGGGGTTTGCTGATGCTAGCTGGTTTTGATTCGGTGGTTCCTTACGTATTGACTCCATGCCGGGTTGATTCGTTGGCAATCGGGGCATTGGTATCGATTCTGATCACGGACTCTTATGCCTTGAAAGTCTGGACTCGAAGATCCCGGGTTCTGGCGCTGGGGGCTTTGACCGGTCTGATTATTCTGATAGCCGTTTATGAGAGGTTTGACCGGGACGACTTGTGGACCACGATCGGCGGATATTCCCTGTTGGCGATTTTCAGTGCATGGCTGGTATTGGAAGCGGCTCAAGTGCACAAGGGATTGGGGTATCGTTTCATGACCAATCCTGTTTTAACGAGCCTCGGTCGGTACAGCTATGGGTTGTACGTGACACACATGTTTTTCGTCCCGGCTTACGATAAGGTGTTCGGACGTGACCTGTTGATCCGATGGACCGGTTCTTACAACGCCGCGATCTTGATTTATCTGGTGCTGGCCATTGCGTGCTCGTGGGGAATTGCCTGGATCAGCTATCACGCGGTAGAAAAGCATTTTCTGAAATTGAAAATGTTTTTCGATTACCAACGTTCTCCGGTCCCTGTTTCTCGACCCGTTTCCGAAAAACCGTCTTCAACGGGGCCTTTGTATCCCAATGCGGTTGCCATTTCTCCCCGCCAAGCGATGCGACAGGCCGCCTGACCATCCGGAAATCCGTCGGGTTGCGTCATATCCGGCGATATTGTCTGATAAAACATAGCCAGGTATGAGGATCGTTCACATCATTACCCGTCTGATCGTAGGCGGCGCACAGGAAAACACGATTTTGTCCTGTGAAGGTCAACACGACCGTGGTCACGAAGTCTTTCTGCTGACCGGTCCCCCCGTCGGACCAGAAGGTTCTCTCCTGGACAGGGCACAGGGTTACGGATATCGGGTGGAGTTGTTCGATGAAATGATTCGGTCGATTCATCCTTCCAAGGACTGGAAGGTTTATCGACGACTGACTAAACGGTTGCGCGAACTGAATCCGGATATCGTCCACACCCATTCGAGCAAGGCCGGGATCATTGGACGCTGGTCGGCACGACAAGCCGGGTGCCGTCGAATCATTCACACGATCCACGGGTTGGCGTTTACCGCTTCGAAAAAGCGCGCCGTGAACTGTTTTTACAAATGGTTGGAAAAAAAGACTGCTCCGATTACGCATCGGATTGTTTGTGTCGCCGACGAAATGGCCCGACAGTCCCTCGAAGCCGGGATCGGTCAACCCCAGCAATACGTCACGGTGTACAGCGGAATGGAAATCGAGCCATTTGTTCATCCCCGGATTCCCCGAGAGCAAATCCGGGAATCCCTGGGTATTGCCCCGGATCAGATCATCGCGGGTACGATCGCACGTTTGTTTTACATGAAAGGACATGAGGACCTGTTGGAATTGGCGCCGCAACTGTGCCATCGGTTTCCCCAACTCCGATTCCTGTGGATCGGGGACGGGCTTTTGCGACAGGCGTTCGAACAACGGATTCAAGAACTGGGTTTGGAAGACCGATTTGTCCTAACCGGTCTGGTCCCCCCTACCCGAATTCCAGAACTGGTACAGGCGATGGACATCCTGGTCCATCCTTCACGTCGCGAAGGTTTGGCGCGGGCGTTGCCTCAGGGACAATTAGCCGGTTGCCCGGTGATCACCTACGACGTGGATGGAAATCGGGAAGGGCTTATCGATGGGCAGACGGGGTATCTGGTTCGGCCTTTTGATCGCGAACGACTCGGAGAATGCTTGGCTGATTTGTTGGACGATCCGGAGAAAATGAAACGAATGGGAGCTTGCGGACGACAATTCGCCAGTCAACGGTTCGACACCCGGGTGATGGTCGACCGTTTGGAACAAGTTTATCGCGACCAGCTGTGACTTTTGGACCGGATACGGTCCAACCGTTCAATAAAGATCCCGTGTAGCGTCCGGACTGCAAACAAGCCGACCGACCACCCCGGCCCGTGTGATCGGCTGAATCGCAACAAGACGTCTATCGCGGGTAATAACGAAAATGGTCTGGTCATCGGGGTTAATATGGGAAACCCCGGTCACAAAATCATTCCGCTGGGTCTGAAACTGGTTCTGACCCGTCTTTTTATCCAAAGCAGCCACGTGCCCCGAATCGAGCAACACAAACACGTGCCTGGTATCTTCTGACAAAACCTGACGGGCCTGAGGATGAATCCATCGGGGATTGAGGTAGCGGGTGGTCGACTTTTTGTCTAAAGCGATCAATCCCGTGCCTTTAACGTAAATATAAACGGTATCCGATGTCGGAAGAGGGGTTTCGACGACCGGTTCGCCTGCAAAATATTCCCAACGGATCCTACCCGTGGTCGGGTCCAGTGCATACAACTTGGTATCCGTTGAAGGGACGTATACCCCATTTAAATCGACACGGATTCCCCCGATAATTTGCCCGTCGGTCCGGAAAATACTGTCCGGCATGACCTCATTTCGAGGCCAAAGCAAAACCGGGTCCCCTGTCAAAGCAATGACCTGACCGTTGTCGTTAGCAAAATAGATCACGTTCTCGAACAACTGTGGTTGGGTTCGGACCGCCCCACCTGCCAGACGAGTCCAGATGGCAGGGTCACCGACCGATTTATCAAGATCTACCGCAACGATTCGCCCGCCGGTTTCACTATCCACACCGAGGTAAACGATATTTCCGTTCATCACCCCGGGAGAACGAACCGGACGACCTAACTCAATGGTTTTGAGACGAACCCCCTGACGACTGACGATTTCCAGAACGGAACCCGTAGCGAAGATAATCCGAGTGGGGTCCACCATCGGGGGTGAAATCCGGTCGCCGGGGATCCCGATTCTCATCCGGAATTGCAAGCTCCCTGCAGGATCGAATGCAGCGACCTGATTATTCGGACCGTACACGAACAGTAGGTCATCGACAAAGTAAAACGCATTGACACGTTCAAATCCCGTCGGAACCGACCAGGATTCGATGAAGGAACCGGGAGGAACCATCTCGGCTGAGGGGGGGGGACTTCTGACCAGACCGACACCCGCCCGCCAGGACGGCTGACAACAATACGATAATCAATGGGTAGCTTTTCAAGGGTCGCTCCTACCAGGACTCCGAAACGGCATCGTCCGCCTAGACGGATAATCTATCCGCAATCGTAAGATCCGGTCAAACAAGCGATTGTCAATTGTCAGACTCCCGATCAGGTTTAACTCCCTTCACCCCCGATTGTTGTTATCATATGCGCATGCTTGATCCGACATTCGCCCAACAACGCCAGCAAAGACTTATCAACGCTCTTAAATCCACCGGCGTGGATGCGATCGTGATCAGTGACCCCCCGGCACGTTTATTACCTGACCGGACATCTGATCCCCCCCAACTTCCGATGTGCACTCATTCTACGACCGGGTTACAGGAATTATCTGATCACCCCCTGGACACCCACCCAAACCCTTCCTGTGGACGAAATTCTCACTTATCCCCCGATGGTGCGATTAGACCTGCCCCAGACCGTCGCGAGCATGACCCTGAAATTGTTGGTCGACTCGACCAGAATCGGGTACGACACCAGCGACGTGGCCTGCTGTTTCCTGTCGCAATTAACCCGACCGATCAATATCGACCTGACGCTCCAGCAAATGCGACGGATCAAAGATCCCGACGAATTGTCGCTGATCCAGCACGCCATTCACGCGACCGAATCCATGTACCAAAAAGCCCGTCAAATCATCGAACCGGGCATCCCCGAGTTGGAAGTTTATAACCAACTCCATAAAACCGCCGTCGAAACCCTTGGCGAACCGATGACCGCTTTACTCGGAAACGATTTTGCCTGCGGGTCCGGAGGGGGAATGCCCCGACCCGGACGAAAAGCACAAACCGGAGAAATCTATATCCTTGACCTAGGACCGGCCTATCGGGGCTATTTCGCCGACAATTGCAGGGCGTTTAGCGTCGGTAAAACCCCGTCCGATGCGCAACTCAAGGCTTGGCAGAATCTTATGGACGTTTTCCCGATAATCGAATCCTTGGCACGTCCGGGTGTTTCGACCTCCGACCTTTTCCAAACGGTTGAAGATCACTTCAACACTCATTTCGGTCGTAATCAGTTTCACCATCTCGGGCACGGCGTCGGATTGGTGCCTCATGAATACCCGTTTCTCAAGACCGACCATAATGACATCCTCGCCGAAGGCGAAATCTTCACGATCGAGCCGGGAGTCTATGGGGCCGAACTGCAAGGCGGAATAAGACTCGAAAATCAGTACCTCGTAACTACCACCGGTGTGAAAAACCTCACCCCTTTCCCGATGGAATTGACCTGAGGTTGTTCCTACAGTCCAACACCCCCTGATGTGAGACCTTTTCCCAGCCCATCCTCGGATAATGATCCTGACTACCGAACCGAAGATTCCAGACCCGCGGAATCATCCGATCCGGTTCCCATTCATGACTTCCATCATTATCGTAGGCTGGCTGAAACCCAAACCGATCCGACATTTCTGGAAATCGGGGGACCTGGTCGTCTTCGACAACTGTGGCGATGGATCTGTTGGGCAGTCCTGGTACTGGTCACTGCGGGGGTGTTTGTAACCCTTTTTTACTTTTTTACCAACAGTTTTCGTATCGCTTTGGTGATCGTTACAGGAATGTTGATGTATATGATAGTTGCAGCACGGCTTGCGGAAGGACGATTGGATAGACGCCCCGGGGAGTAAAATCATTGTCGTGTTTGCAATAGAGGAACCGAAATGAGTCTGACGTATGAGACGTTCGAACGATACCGTCAACGGGGTCTGGACGCGCGTCGGGCTGGACAATGGGACAGTGCCCGGGTCTATCTGCTCGAAGCCGCTCGCGCGATTCTGATGCTCGCCAAGCAAGCCCATACTCAGGAACTTCAACAAGCCCGTCGAGAAACCGCTTCTCGACTCTTGGAGCTGGCCCGGGATTGTGAACAGGCCAAAAGAACCCGTCGAAAAGTTTCCACGAGTTCCCATCCATCCGGTCAGGCTGATGCTTCCGCAGAGTCATCCGCACAGGTCTCTCAATGGATGGTTCGTGAAAAACCCTCCGTTCGGTTCAGTGACGTCGCGGGGCTGGATGAAGTGAAAGAGGAAATCCGACTTAAAATGATTTATCCCTTTGCCCATGCAGACCTGGCCGAGAAGTTCGGAATTCGGGCGGGCGGAGGTATTTTGCTTTACGGACCCCCCGGTACCGGGAAAACCCTTTTGGCCAAAGCAACTGCAGGTGAGTTGGACGCGACATTTTTTCGTATCTCCCCGGCTGACGTGCTCAGCAAGTGGGTCGGTGAAGCCGAACAGAACATCAAAAAACTATTTGACGCGGCTTCACAGGAACAACGGGCTGTCATTTTTATTGACGAAATCGAAGCCCTGATCCCCGCCCGACGGGATGAAGGTTCGAGTGTCATGCAACGTGTTGTTCCGCAGATCCTGCAGGGCATGGAAGGGTTTGACAAGAAAAAGAACTCCCCTGTCCTGTTTCTTGGTGCAACAAACGTCCCCTGGCAGCTCGACCCTGCCGTCCTAAGACCCGGACGGTTTGATGAAAAAGTCCATATCCCCCTTCCCGACCTTCCTGCACGCGTCCGCTTGCTCGAGCTGTACCTGCGCAACCGTCCCCTGGCGGATCATGTGAGTTTTCAAACCCTGGCCGAACGTCTAGAAGGATATAGCGGCGCGGACATCAAATACATCTGTGATCGGGCCGCTTTGTTGCCCTTCCTCCAAGCCGTCACTGGCAATGATCAAGAACCGGAAATCGATCAAGCCTTGATCGAACAGGTTATTTCTGAAACGCCCCGAAGCGTCACCCCTGCCATGATCCAACGGTTCGAAGAATGGGCCCGTCAGACATCGTGATCATTTTGAACCCGAATAAAAAAAACCCCGCACCAATGACGATGCGGGGTCTGCGATCTGGTTCGAATAACCTTAGTATCGTTTAATCCAGGTTCATCTGCATGAGGAACTGGGCGTTGCTGGGAACTTTTTCCAACCGACCCTTGAGAAGTTCGACGGCTTCGACGGGATTCATGTCCGACAACACCCGACGCAGACGGTACACCAGTTCCATTTCCTTTGGGTCCAAAAGCAGTTCTTCGCGTCGCGTCCCCGAAGCATTGATGTCGATCGCGGGATACGTGCGTCGATCCACCAGCCGGCGGTCCAGGTGCAGTTCGGCGTTACCTGTTCCTTTGAACTCTTCGAAAATGACTTCGTCCATTTTGGAACCGGTATCGACCAAAGCCGTCGCGAGGATGGTCAGAGACCCCCCTTCTTCGATCGCCCGAGCAGCACCGAAGAACCGTTTGGGCTTTTGCAGCGCATTGGCATCGACACCCCCGGTAAGGATTTTGCCCGAATGCGGGACTTCGGTGTTGTAAGCCCTGGCCAGACGAGTGATCGAATCCAGGAGAACGACCACGTCCTTTCCGAACTCGACATACCGTTTGGCTTTTTCCATGACCATTTCAGCCACCTGGATATGCCGACTGGCTGGTTCATCAAATGTACTGCTGACGACCTCGGCTTGGGTGTTTCGACGGAAATCGGTCACTTCCTCGGGTCGTTCATCGATCAGAAGTACCATCAGAACAACTTCCGGGTGGTTTTTGCTGATCGAGTTGGCGATTTTCTGCAAAAGAACCGTTTTCCCGGTACGAGGGGGAGCAACGATCAGCATGCGCTGACCTTTACCGATCGGGGTAACCAGATCGACGATCCGCATGTTGAGTTCCTTGGGTTCATCGGCCCGTTCCAGAACGATCCTTTTGTGCGGATGAACGGGGGTCAGATCCTCGAAATTGGTCACATCAGTAATCCGCTCCGGATCTTCCCCATTGATGGCTTCGACACGCAACAGGGCAAAGTAACGTTCGGATTCCTTCGGCGGACGGATCTGACCCTGAACGGTGTGCCCGTTCCGCAAACCGAATCGTCGGATCTGGGACGGACTGATGTAAATGTCGTCCGGACACGGTAGATAGTTGTATTCCGGGCTACGAAGGAAACCAAACCCGTCGGGTAGGATCTCCAGAACGCCTTCTCCGAACATCATTCCATTTTGGCGAACACGCGAACGAAGGATCTGGAAAATCAAATCCTGCTTTTTCAGTCCGACATAGTCCTGAATGCCCTCTTCTTGTGCAATCTTGTGAAGGGCGGAGACGTCCATTTGCTGGAGGTCTTTGATGTAAAGTTTCTGCTGTTTGACATTTTCGTACTTGGCGTTGGTTTCGGCATCGATAGCAGCCATGTCGTCCGAGGAAGCAGACGGGGCGGGTTTTTCGACTTTTTCGGCCTTTTCATCTTTTTCAACCCGTTCCTCGGGTTCGGCTTCGACCACGGTCGTGGTTTCGACCGGTTCGTCGGGCGGGGTTGACGCGGATGAAGATCGACGTGAACGAGTTGATTTTGCCATACGGGCTGGTCTCCGAATATGAGATTGGGTCATCTAAAAAAGTTAGGCCAAAACTGGAATGATCCGATCGAGATTAGCACGTCTGACACGACGTAAAATCTCTTTCGATGCTGTCATTTGTTGTCTATGGAAAAGACGTCGGACTGATTGACACCTGTGTCATAAGAAAATCCGAACCCGGGTTGGAACGCCGATCACTCGCCGCAACACACGGCAGAAAACCGATCAGTGGGAACGGTCTGTCTAACCCTGTCGGATCATAACATGCCTTGCAAACAACCCCGCTCGTCCTATTCCGCACCCCACTCACCTTAGTATAGGCGACAAGACGCAGATTTGACTAGTCGGATCCGCTGATTCTCGACTCGATCTGGGAAAATATCTGTCGGACCTGACTGCGGGCCGAAGCCGTATCTGAGGCATTACTCACAATATAATCCGAAATTTGACGCTTCTTGTCCAGTGGTAGCTGAGAATTTTCTCGTCTTCGGAGCTCCGAAGCGTCCCAACCCCGTTCCATAACCCGTTGGAGACGAACTTCCCACGGCGCGTCTACAAAAATCACCGCATCGCATCGTTCCTGTAGGCCCGTCTCGACCAAAAGCGGCGTGTCCCAGACAAAGGCTTTGACCTGCGGGTCTTTCTGCTTGTGTTCCATAATCCGAAGACGTTCTTGATCGACCAGAGGGTGAATCAGTTGTTCTAAACGGGCTCGCTCGTCAGGATCCTCAAAAACCCGCCTGGCCACAGCCTTTCGGTCCACAGAACCATCCGGTTTGAACACACTTTCTCCCCACCATTGCCGGATCGCCGACTTGACCTGCGGACGGGCATAAACTTCATGAACAAGGTCATCTGAACGGATCACACAACCGCCCAGCTCTTGAAACAATGACGCAACGAAACTCTTACCTGAACCGATTCCGCCTATAATCCCGATGATCGGTTTATGCATAAAGTTCCCTAGGTACAAAGGGATGATTCGGTCGATTTTACCCGTTTTATCGCACGTCAGCACGAAGACCGACACTCACCCAGTTCCCTGACGGGTCACGCAAAAGCACACGATCCAGGCCCGGGGTCATCCCCCGTTGAAACTCGTGTTCCGTCTCCTGTTCAGTCAACATCCGTACAAAATCGTAAAAATGCGGGATCTGAACCATCAACGGTCTCAGATCGGGCTTTTCCGACGGACGCTCCACAACGCGAAATCGTACCAGCACGTTTTCGGCTTTATACGTCAACCCGTCCAAACCCGGATCGTCGATTCGCTCAAATGCGAGTCCGTCCCTGTAAAAGGCGTTCATCAACGTTTCCAGACCGGCCACGTAATCCAGGGTGACATCCTCAATCGCTTCGACTCGAACGACCGGAGGCTCGGGCATAAAAGGCCGACAGTCCTTCTGAGGAGGAATCGGTGTCGAAGATGGTGCCAGTTCGATCGCGTCGTTCATCGAAACTTTGCTCTTGGTTAAGAATATTTTATCATCTCGAACTGATATTTCTCTCTCAACCCCGGATCCATCGCCTTTGCCGCCAGCTCTTTTTTCTCAGGAATGACCTTGATTATAGTACCGGTCCATGATCCCCTTTGCTGTTGAACTCCGAGAAGTTTCACTGGTCCGAAATGACCGGTTCATTTTGAACAACATCACCTGGTCCGTAAGTCCGAAACAACAAGCAGCCATTGTCGGGCCCAACGGAGCGGGAAAATCCACTCTCGTGAGAGTTCTTCTGGGTTACTTGTGGCCAACGCGGGGGACCGTCACCGTCGCGGGTTGTACCTTTGGACAAAATGACCTGCACCGGATGAGACATGACGTGAAACTGGTGCAATCCGCTTTACCCTACGAATGGGACGCGGGTTTAAGCGTCCGGGAAGTGATCCACACCGGTTTTGAAGGGACTTTGGTCGTTTACGAACCGATGTCCGACGAGCAGCAGGCTCAGGTCGATCGGATGATCGACCGCGTGGGACTAGGTCGGGTGCGATACAGTCGTTACGACGTGTTGAGTACCGGCGAAAAAGTACGAACCCAATTGGCCAGGGCCTTGATCACGCGTCCGAAAGTCCTGATCCTGGACGAACCGACCGCAGGGCTGGATATCCGCGGACGCGAAGAACTAATCGATTTTTTGGAAGATCTGGGAAATCAGCCCGACAGCCCGGCCGTGATTGTCGTCACTCACCATACCGAAGAACTTCCACGGAATACTGGCAACGTTTTGCTTGTTTCCAACGGTCAAACGGTCTGCAGCGGAAGTCCTGAAAACGTATTCACCAGCGACAATTTGTCGCAGGCGTATCGGTGTGTCGTACACGTGGACAAACAGGATGGACGGTTTTATCTCCGGGCGTCTGTCCGCGGGGGAAATAAGCTGTTTCGAACTTCATCCTGACCGAATGGGCTATTTCAGTTCCTGCCAATTTTTGCCAAAACCCGTCTGGACTTCCAATGGCACTTTTAAGGACATGGCCGTGGTCATCAGCCGACGGACGAACTCGACCTGGGATGTGGCTTCGGCTTCGGGAGTTTCGAAGACCAGTTCGTCATGCACCTGAAGTAACATTTTCAGGGGACGCGATTCCCGAACAATCTCTTGATGAATATTGACCATCGCAATTTTGATCAGATCCGCTGCCGATCCTTGCACTACTGAATTGATCGCCATCCGTTCGTTCATATTGCGAATATGGATCACGCCCGAATGGATGTCTGAAAGTGGACGACGACGACCCGTAATCGTCTGCACATACCCGTCAGCCCGGGCCTTGTTGACGCACTCGTTCATGAATCGAACGACCCGTGGGAATCGTTTGTTGTAAGCTTCAATCAGTTCCGCAGCCGACGCGACATCCATACCGTCGATCCGTCGGGCAAGTCCCTGAGCTGTCACCCCGTAGATGATCCCGAAATTGATGATCTTGGCCTGATTCCGTTGATCGCGGGTGACCTGATCCAGAGGCACACCAAAAACCTCTGACGCCACGGTTGCGTGAATGTCAACGCCTTTTTCAAAGGCTTGTATCAAGGCCGGCTCTTCCGAAAGATGGGCTAACATCCGAAGCTCGATCTGGGAATAGTCGGCTGTCAGTAACACGTTCCGGGGTTCGGATGGGACAAACGCCGACCGAATCCGCCGACCTTCGTCGGTCCGGACAGGAATATTCTGCAAGTTCGGATCGGACGAAGACAAACGACCCGTCGCAGCGCCCGTTTGATTGAAACTGGTGTGTATTTTCCCGTCTTTTTTCGACCGATGATCCGTCAGCGTGTCCAGATAGGTGTTCTTGAGTTTGACCAGCTGTCGGTATTCCAGAACGAGCCTAGGGACCGGGTGCTCAACAGCCAGTTTTTCCAGCACTTCGATATCCGTACTCAAACCGGTCTTGGTCTTCTTGACCGATTTGAGCTTGAGCTTTTCAAACAGCAGTACGGACAACTGCTTGGGCGAGTCGATGTTAAATGTTTCACCGGCGGCCTGAAAAATTTCATCCCGCAGACGTTCAATCCTTTGTCCAAGTGCATCGGACTGCTGGCGTAGCACTTCGGGATCGATTGCGATACCCTCCCATTCCATGGTTGCCAACACGTCGATCAACGGTGTCTCGATCCGATCGTGCAGTCGACGAAGCGCCGGCTCGCGGTCCAATTGTCGTGTAAAAAGCTTGTAAAGCCTGAAGGAGATGTCCGCGTCCTCGGCAGCGTATCGGGTGATCAGATCTAACTCGACCTGATCCATCGTGATCTGCTTTTTGCCCGAACCGATCAGATCACTGGTCGGAATCTTCTCGAAATGCAGATAATCCATCGCCAGACGATCGATCCCGTACTGCATCCTAGAAGCGTCCAGCAGAAATGCCGCGACCATGGTATCCATGATCACCCCTCGCAACATGACCCCGGCGTTGCGCATCGCGAGCATGTCATATTTGATGTTGTGCCCCACCTTATGGATCGACTCGTCTTCCAGAACAGGTTTTACAAGACGGATCGCCTCCTGTGGATCCAAAACCTGTGCACCCAGAGGTCCACGCAACGGGACGTAATACCCGCTTGCTTCGGCGAACGAAAAACTCATCCCGACCAGATTCGCTTCACACGCCCGCAGACTGTCAGTTTCCGTGTCGAACGCGAAAACAGATTGCCCCTTCAACGACTCAACCAGCTGCTTCAGCTTGTCCAACGTGTCAACACATTCGTAGGGGTTGTCGTGGCTGTTTTTGTATTCGACGTGCAGGGTCTGGTGACCCGTAGAGGTGTTCGAATCATTCTGCGTATCAAAAAGTCCCGACGGTTCGGTAGGTCGATTTCTTTCAGAAACGACTTGTTTTTCCAACCCGGCCATCTTCGAGAGTAAAGCTCGGAAGTTCAGCTCGATCAGGTGTTTTTTCAATCCTTCAGCATTCAGCCCTTTGAAAGCACACTGCTCAATCGACCAGTCGAATGGGACGTCTCGTTTGAGGGTTACGAGCTGACGACTCAAAGGAAGTTTGTCACGGTACGCGATGAAGTTTTCTCGCATCCGCGGGGTCAGACGGTCCAGATTTTCGAGGATACCCTCGATCGAACCGTAGGTGTTTAAAAGTTTTACGGCTGTTTTTTCACCGACACTCGGGACCCCCGGAACATTATCGATCGTGTCGCCGACGAGTGTCTGTACGTCGATCGCCTGTTCGGGTCCGTATCCGTATTTCTCTCGCATTTTCGGGACATCCAACACCTGGTCGTTCTGCGGATCATACAGATGAACACAGTCCGACAGGACTTGACGCAAGTCCTTGTCCTTACTGACAAGAAACACTTCGAAACCGCTTTGGCATAACCGGTCGACCATCGTGGCGATCAGGTCATCGGCTTCGTAACCCGGTTTCTCGAATAGCGGAACCCCGGCGTCTCTGACGATCCTGAGAATCCGCTGTTCCTGGGGATGAAAGTCGTCAGGCGGGGGTGGACGGTTAGACTTGTATTGGGGGTAAATCTCATTCCGAAAAACTTCCTTTTCACCCGAATCAATCACCATCGCAAGATAATCCGGTTTGCGAAGCTCGATCAGATTCAGAAGCATCTGAGTGAAAACATACGTCGCTTTGGTGGGTTCTCCGGTAGGGGCGGTCAGATCTCGAAACGGGGCAAAATAAGCTCGAAAAATCTGGGCATGTCCGTCAATAATGTAAAAGCTTTTGCTCATGAGTGTTGATGGATTGTAGCTTCGGATTCAGTCCGATGACACGGGTGACTGCCAACACCTGGTCAGGGTTGACGGACCTGAATCACGACCATAGTCCGGTCATCACCCACAGGACGACCTTCGGAGAACTGTTGGACCTGCGACACCACCCGATCGATCAGCGACTGAGAGGACAATTCGGATTCGCTGATGAGCTGGTCCAACCGTTCGATACCGAAAAGTTCGCCTTGGGGTGAGCGGGCTTCGACGATCCCGTCGGTATAAAGCACCAGGATGTCGCCCGGATAAAGGGTTTGTATTTCATCGCGGTAACACTCGTCAGAGTCGATCCCCAGAGGAAGATTGACCGTTCCTTCCACGATCCCGCTCGGACCGCCTTTACGACGTTTCAGTCTCGGTGGATGATGCCCGGCGTTGGCAAAACGGAGTTGTCGGGTATGCGGGTCATATACTCCGTAAAAAGCCGTTACAAAAGTCCCATTCCCTTGCGTATATCGGCGACACAAATGATGGTTGATAAAGTTGAGCAATTTGCTGGGAGGATCGGGTTCGGATTCGTGGGTATGCGCGATCGAATGTGTAACGGCCATGACAACGGCAGCCGGAGTACCATGACCCGATACGTCGGCTATCAGAATCCCCAGTTTTTCACCCGATAGCTCAAAAAAGTCATAATAATCTCCCCCGGCATTTCGGGCGGTCTGGTAATGTGCCGCGATATCCAAACCTCTCACCCGGGGCAATTCCACCGGAAGCAACGACCGCTGAATATCTGCGACGACTTTCAGTTCCCGATCCGCCTGATCATAAGCCTTTTGCAGTTCTTGCTTTAAGACCAGCTGCGAGGTCGCCCGACCGAACAAGTTGCTGAACCATAACTGTTCCGGAATAAACTCCTGGCTGAAACCATTATCATCCCTAGCCAGAATGACCATGTTCAAACGCTTTTCCCTGATCGAACAAGGGTAAAACACAGATCGACTTCATTCCCTCCAACCAAGGCCGCGAAGGATCATCCGGCGCCAGGGAAAGGTCGTTTAAAATGACGGCCTGTTCAGCATAAATCAGTTCGGCAAAAAGTCCGCCTCGAAGCAAAGGCAGACGATCACGGTGTTTCCACGGGTTAACCGGGTTGGAATCGAAATCCGAACGAGTAACCCGCACATACGGATATTCCAGATCTCGACGGCTTAATGAGATCCGACGATCGGAAGGTAGAATCTGCCTCATCCGCTGACCATACAGTTCCACCATTTGATTCGGGTCGGTTTGCTGCGAGATTTCCCGTACCATCGTCTGCACAAAAGCCAATCGTTCCTCCCAGGAACGTTCAAACCAACGGACGAAAGGACGCGGATTTGATACCAGGCGCGAACGAAGTGTCTGGACCGTCGGTTGATCCTTCATATTTGGTATCATAGACCGTCCGTCGGACCATTACTACAACGCAACGATTCTGCGGGTATTTCTAATCCCGATCGAACACGGCTGTCACAGGAACTTTCCGGCTCTGCATGTATACCCGAAGGGCTTCCAAAGCGACGAACGTCGATAAACCCAACAACAACACCGCGATCACGATATTGGCCACACTCGGGGCAGCGGACGCGTGTTTCAGAATCGCTGCGTTGTAATCGTTCCAGAACGTGCGTAAGTTCACCACCAGCGCCGTCGTCGTCGTCAGCAACATGAAAATCGCAGGCAACAGCGCGAACCATACCGGTCTTCCCGTCCTCCAAAGCCACACACTCAACCCCACCAACGTCAAGGCTGCCAATAACTGATTGCTCGTTCCGAAAATCGTCCAGAACGTCATAAATCCCCATTCCTTCGGTGCCCACCACAGATACATCGCCGGGGGGACAAGCGTACAAATCGTCGCGATCGATCCCCCTGTTATCCCCGACAGACCCGTCAATTCCTGAAACACGTACCGACCCAGACGGGTGCAAACGTCTAACGTATCAAATATAAAACTGCTGAACGCTAACAACCCGAATCCGACCGCAAACTCCCACGGGATCCGAATCTGGTGCATGAAATTGCCCAACCCGCCAGCATAAACTTCATCGGGATTGGGTCTGGCGGTAGAAAACATCGACGGAGATAGGACCATCAAACAGCATAACGAAAAGACCGCTACCATTGCTTCCAGAAGCATGGCACCATATCCAACGGGTTTAATGTCGCGTTCGGAACGGATCTGTTTGCAGGTGGTTCCACTGGCGACGATCGAATGAAATCCACTGCAAGCCCCACAGGCGATCGTAATAAACAGAATCGGGAACAACCACGCCCCGTTCGAAGCGGTAAACCCCGTGAATCCCGGCCACTGGATCGTCAACCCTCCGTTGCTCGTCCAGCCTCCTACCAGGGTTCCGACGACCCCGAACAACAACGCAGCATACAAGAACGTCGCCCCGATCACTCCCCTCGGCTGGAGCAAAATCCACATCGGAACGATACTGGCAATGAAACAATATCCCAACAAGACCAACGCCCATTGCCTGCCCAGATCGGAACCACCATAGGCCGCTGTGTCCATGAACCACCAGGACCGCCCCAACCAAGCGGCCCAATCGGGGCTTTTCCAGATCACCAACCCCAATCCGAGGACGGCAACGGGTAAAAACCCCCACCACGGGATTTTGGTAAATCGAATCATCAATCCCATCAGCACGCTGAACAACAGATAGGCTATTGCACCGATCGCGACCGCCCCGCCATTGAGCTGAAAGGTCTGCGCGATACCGTCGTGCGTAACCGAAAACGTTTTGAGCGTTGAAAAAGTACTGGCCGTCACACTCGCGAACGCGATGACCACGTAGATCAAGCTCAACCAGACGAACATCAGAAACGTCAGATAAGCCCCGCGCGACATGTGTTCCCGTACGACTTGCGTAATACTTCCCGCCCGATGACGAACGCTTGCCAGAAGCGATCCCGAATCGTGAACTCCCCCGATCAGGATTGATCCGAGCAGGATCCACAACAACGCGGGAATCCAACCGAACAACCATCCCGCCACGATCGGACCGACCACCGGACCGGCAGCCGCGATCGCAGTAAAATGCCCTCCAAGAACTATCCCTGCCGGCGCGGGAACAAAATCATTCCCGTCTTCCAATTCCACTGCCGGTGTTCGGCGCGAAGGGTCCGTCCCCAGCCATTTCATCACCCAACGCCCGTAAATCACATAAGCCAGCATCAATACCGCAGCACAAACCGCCACTATAGGAAGAATTGTCATGTGTGACATCTTAACAATTTCGAGATGGCAACTTAAATCCTTCTGACTTAGACTTGTTCAATCCTTTTGGGAGGTTTCCAATGGTCAAATACACGCTTGATGAGTTTGTTCGTCACTCGACCCAAAAGGATAGGGATCAGGGACTGTTTGAACTGGAAACCGAACGCGTTCTGGAGGTTAACCTGAATGGTATGATCTGGACCAAAACCGGTTCCATGGTGGCCTACCTAGGACAGATCCGCTTCGAGCGGGAAGGCATTTTCGAGCAAGGGATCGGAACCTTCTTTAAAAAGGCCCTCACCGGAGAAGGTGCACGACTGACCAAAGCCACCGGTAACGGCAAACTGTATTTGGCCGATATGGGAAAAAAAGTGACCATCCTCAACCTCGTAAATCAAGCGTTGTGTGTCAACGGAACGATATTCTGGCTTTTGAACCTTCATTGAAGTTCAGCATCCGAATGCTCAAAAAAGTGGCTGCGATGCTGTCGGGGGGTCTTTTCAACGTCCGCCTGGAAGGATCGGGGATGTTAGCGATCACGACGCACTATGACCCTCTGACCCTTCGCGTCACACCGGACAACCCGTGTACACCGATCCTAACGCCACCATCGCCTGGTCGGGTAACCTGATGCCTAAGTTCCGAACCGACGTCAGTCTTAAAACCTTTCTCGGAAGAGGCTCCGGAGAAAGCCTGCAAATGGTGTTCAATGGGGACGGTTTCGTGGTCGTTCAACCGTATGAAGAAGTTTATTTACAGAATGATCAATAACGGTTCATACGGGAGTGTCTTGGTTGTTGACCGGTTCTGATATCCAAGGGATCGGTTCAGGAAACCACCCCAGATACGTGTGAATCTGCTTCGGGTCCGAAACATTATCTTGCCCAGCCATTTCCACCTGAGCCCGGTTAAAGGGCAACCATGATCCGGGTAGTAGACCCGTCAACAAACGCGCATACCAAATCGGGATCCCGACAGCGGGTTTGATTTTGCCGGTCACGTGCTTGGAAAACTGCCGGTACATTTGAGACCAGGTCAGCGACTGAGGACCGACCAGATCTATCGTCTTATGAATGGTCTGAGGCATCTCCAACGAATCGACAAACGCCCTGGCGACATCTTCCACCCGGATCGGTTGTACTTTCGCCGGGGTTTGTCCCCAAAAACCTCTTCCGAAGTAAGGCATGAACAGGTATGGGAAAGCTTTTCCGGTCGCCCACTGGGTCATCATCTTTTGAAACTCTCCCCCCTCACCGAAGATGATGGAAGGTCTGAAAATCGTGTAATCTAGCCCACTTTGACGAAGATATCCTTCGGCGCGGGCCTTGGTCGAAGCATAGAGACTGGGACTTTCCTCACGTGCGCCCAAGGCACTCATGTGAACGAACCTAGAAACCCCAGTATGACGGGCAGCATCGATCACCCGAACCGACCCCTCGTAGTGAATCCGTTCAAACGTCTGCTGTTTGGAAGGATCCTCCCGGATGATGCCCACCAGATGAATGACAGCGTCTGTCCCCCGAATCCCCTGTTCCAACGCTTCGGTATCGAATAAATCCCCCGGAATGGTCCGAACCCCTTGTCGGTCGAGTTTTCTGGACCGGGACAGCAATCGAACCTGATACCCCCGTGCCAACAGCTCATTCAGTACCACCGACCCAACAAAACCAGTCCCACCGGTGAGAAAAATGGATTTATCTGTCATCAAACAGATAATAGCCGGTTCGATGACACCCACGACGGATGATTTCCTGATCCCGGATAAACCCTTACGACTCGGAACCCGGGGCAGTCTACTGGCTCGGACACAGTCCGCGTGGGTCGCACGGGCTCTGGAACGGGCTTACCCCGGAATTCGGGTCGAGCTGATCATTATCAAGACCACCGGAGATCAGATCCAGAACCAACCCCTAGCGGAGATAGGTGGAAAAGGTCTGTTCACCAAGGAACTCGAAATCGCCTTATTGGACAACCGCATCGATCTGGCCGTGCACAGCTACAAAGATGTTCCGGTGACGATGCCTTTGATAGACACGTCTGAACTGGTAATCGCGTGTTGTCCGAAACGGGCTGACGCACGAGACGTGATCATCAGTCGCGATCCGAATGTTCGATCGTTATCGGACCTGCCTTGTGGCGCGACGATAGCCACCGGAAGCCTCCGACGCCAATGCCAGATTCTGGATCATCGGCCTGACGTTCGAATCGTTCCGATCCGTGGGAATATCGATTCGCGTGTCCAACGGGTGGTGTCCGGTCAATTCGACGCAACGATCCTGGCTTTGGCAGGTCTGGACCGGTGTGACATGTTAAATGCGCCCCCATTTTCGTATAAAATACTGTCAATCAAAGATTTAACACCCTCTGCAGGTCAAGGTGCTTTGGCGGTACAGGTCCGACGCGATCGAACCGATCTGGGTCAAATGCTCCTAAAACTCCATGATTCGGAAACGGATTTGTGTGTCCAGATTGAAAGACGGGTCGTACACCATTTAAACGGGAACTGTCATTCCCCGATCGGGGTCCATGTCCAAGCCTTGGAAGACCAGTTCGTCGTTCATGCCTGTCTGGGTCAAACCTCCGGGTTACCCCCGGTCAAGCGGGTCGTTCACTCGTTCTCCAAAGACCAAGATCCCGATACCATCGCTTCGTGGACGGCTGGCAACCTGAAATAATCACGATAACTTCTGATGAGTAAATTATTTATGTCGCATCCGGGGATAAAAGTTGACCGTTTAACCGAACATTCGTTACACTCTTAACGTAAATTTAATCATCAGAGGTCTTTACCTTGGCTGAGCGGTTAAACAAAGTTTTGGTCCTGACGGGGCATCAAAATCCGACCTTGACCGTTGATCTGGTCAAGTGTCTCGAATCTCATTGCGAACTAGTTCAAGCCGAGACGATCGACGAAGCAATCGACCAATTGCGTCGTCAGCATTTCGCTGCCGTTTTTTCCGACGCAGACGATTTTCTACCCCTCGAACGGGCGTTGGTTAGTCAACAGGCCTCGTTGATCCTGAATACCATCGGTGAGGGAATATGCCTGGTGGACGGTCAAGGTCACTGTAATTGGATGAACAAGAAGATGCTGGCCTGGCCAGCAAGAGTTCATGAAAAAGTAAGACGCACGTGTCAGGAAGCTTTTCATCTCTTTTCAACCCAAGTCACCAATCTCCCTCCCGATCCCTGCTCCCCGGCACCTTCCAGATCCAAACGATACACTTTGAATATCGAAGACCAGCAGTTCATGGAAATGATCTGCTCTCCGATTGTTTCTCCGTCGGGACAGGTGGTACAGGTGGTCGCGATCGTCTGGGATGCCACCAGTCAACGTAGACTCCAACAAAAGATCGACGCCATCGACAAAGCCGGAAGCGAGCTGGTTCGTCTCGAAGCCGATCTGGTCATGACCAAGAACGTGGCCGAACGGTTAAAGCTCTTGGAAGAAAAAATCATCAGTTACACCAAAGATCTGATGCATTTTGATCACTTTGCTATCCGGCTTCTTGACCGAAAAACCAACCGACTTGAGATCGTCATGAGCGCCGGTCTGCCCGAAGAGGCTTTGAACATCGAACTTTTCGGTGACGCGGAGAATAACGGGATTTCTGGCTACGTCGCAGCCACCGGTAGGTCTTACATTTGTCCTGATGTCGAAAGAGACCCACGATATGTCCCCGGACTCGATTCGGCTCGATCATCACTGACCGTTCCCCTTCGACTCCACGACAAAGTCATCGGGATTTTTAACATCGAATCTCGTCAACGGGCCGCGTTCAACGAAGATGACCGACAGTTTGCCGAAATCTTCGGACGATATGTCGCTGTCGCGCTCAATATCTTGAATCTGCTCGTCACGGAACGGGTCGAAACCAGTCACACCGTCACCGACACCGTCAACGCCGAAGTCGCTGGCCCGTTGAACGACATTGCTTCCGACATCGGGGCGATCATGGACGAATACCTCGGCGATGATCGTTTGCGGTCCCGATTACAGAACGTCTTGGATAACGTCAATTTCATACGAACAAGTCTCCGACAAGCCGCCGAAGGTCCCAATACCATTCTCGGCGCCAAAGACGTCAAAATTCAGGAAGACCCCATCATCTCTGGCACTCGGGTCCTGGTGGTCGATGACGAACCCAATATTCGGGCCACCATCGCCGACATCCTGCGAAAATATCTCGCGTCCGTCACGATCGGTACGAGTGGACAATCGGCCATCGACCTGATCAATAGCAACGACTTTGATCTGGTCATTTCCGACATCAAAATGTCTGACAAAACAGGGTATGACGTATTCGCGGCGGCCAAGAAGAAAAACGAAAAACTCCCCGTCATCCTGATGACCGGATTCGGTTACGACCCCAACCATTGTATCGTTCGTGCTAGCCAGGAAGGTCTCTCAGCCGTTCTGTTCAAACCTTTCAAAGTGGAGGCCCTGCTCACTGAAGTTCGCAAAGCCCTTCAGAGCAACCGAGTCAGCGTGTAGACGACTCCGGTTTCTATGACCGGTGAGCGTTCCCGGATCTGTGCGATCCCTTTCCGTGTTTTGTACGAGATTTTAAGCAAAAGCATTTCCTCTGCATGTAGTCGCAGGAACCGCGTATGATGTAATCCTTTATGAGCGGTTCTATCCCGAGCAATTTTCATCACCCCCTTCGTGAATCGGCCCCGAAACGGGTCCTTCGAAGGCTTTTACGTCGAAACAAGGAAGGTGTGAACGTCGCACCGGGCGAGGAAGACGACGGATGGACCTCGCCGCCGGCAGTGAAACTCGTGGACGGATCAACTGTCCAGCTGTATAAAGACGGTGAAGCCCTCCGAAAAGCTTATGAAGCCATCGAACAGGCACGGTCACGCGTCTGTTTCGAGTTTTACATCTGGGATGACGACGCGACCGGAAAAGCCTTTGCCGACCTGCTCCTGAAAAAAGCACGCCAAGGGGTCAACGTATACATCATTTATGACAGTTTCGGTGTGTGGGGCGGAAATGATCGTTCGATGTTTCGACGACTCGAACAGGCCGGGGCGAGGGTGGCGGAGTTTCATCCGATTCGTCCCTGGGAATGCGATTACGGTTGGAGACCTTACTCGCGAGACCACCGCAAGCTGGTGGTGGTAGATGACCGGTTTGCCGGGGTAGGCGGGTTGAATATTGCCGACCCTTACGCCGGTGGTTGGGTCGCCTCCAACGACCTGAAACCGGCCGAACTCTGGCGGGACACGGCAGTGGGGGTCACCGGACCGGCAACCCGACATTTCCTGTCATCGTTCATTCGTACCTGGAAATATGTCCGATCGGGGGGCAGGATCGTCCGAGCAATGTATATCGGAGGACTCGATATCCCCCGATCTCCCAAGGGGTTTCGGGTCGGTAAAGCCAAAGACACCGATCAGCCCGTTTCTCACATCCTGGACCCGGATTCCGTAGGCGTTCTGGCGACGGTACCGACACTCGCAAGTCCGCTTCGTCCGTTACTTCATGACCTGATCGGGCAAGCCAAGTCCAGCATCCGAATGACTATGGCTTATTTCGCGCCGGACGACGCGCTGATCCGAGAGCTTTGCGAAGCCGCCAAACGCGGCGTGCAGGTTCAATTGCTCTTTGGAGCCAAAAGCGATCTGCCTATCATGGTCACCGCCGCCCGGGCGTTTTATGAACAACTGATGAGTCACGGCGTATTTATTTTTGAGCGCCAGCATGTGGTTCTTCATGCCAAAACCATTGTCGTGGACGACCGAATCAGTATTGTCGGGTCCACGAATCTTGACTACCGTAGTATCGAGTTCAACCTGGAAATCAGTGCAATCGTGCACAGCGCCGACTTTGCCCGACATATGAATGACCTGTTTCATCATGACATCCAATTTTCCCGTGCCATTCTCCCCGACGAATGGCGAAAAAGACCGTTGAGAGATCGATTCGTGCAATGGGCCGTGTCCAGACTACGATACCTGCTATGATAGGGTCTGGTGAATCGGATCAACATCAAGCACTCCTTTTGCCAGGATCAGGTATGAAACTTCTCAGTTTATGGGTATGGATGAGTCTGCTGACCGCTTCAGTGGCATATGCAGACGCACTTAAACCGTCTGAATTGCTCGATGGCATGAAATCATCGGTGGTGGTAGTGCAATTCACTTATGACGGAGAAATGGGCAAACGGGATTTTGCCGGTATGGCCACGATCGTGCGTGAAGACGGTTTGGCGATTTACAGTCTGGATCTAGCCCCCCGTTCACTCCCGGACACTCAAATGACGGATTTCAAGATGATCTTCCCCGGGGAGACGGAAACTGAAATCGAAGCGGAGTTTCTCGGAAGGGATGAACGATACGGAATTTGTTACGTCAAACCCAAAGACAGCCAAACTCATACCTGGAAACCGGTGCTGTTTTCGGACCACCCGGTCCGGGTCGGGGATACGGTTCATTCCATAGGAATTCTACCGAAATTAGCGGGTTATAACCTGTATTACTGTTCCGCCAGGGTCAGTGCGGTCCTGCGCGGACCGGTGCCTCAAGTTCTGGTGGATGGGACCGGTCTGAGTGTGATCGGTTCTCCGGTGTTCAACGAGTCTGGTCAGGCGATCGGACTGGTTAACTCCCAGCCGGATCGGACGGTCCTTCTAAATGACCCCCGAAATCCTTTTGTCACGGTTGAAAATCCGACGCGACTGTTCACCCCTGCTTCAGATTTTTTGCCTTCTCTGAAACACCCTCCTGAACCGGGAACCCCCATCCGAATTGCGTTTGCGGGTTTGGGAAGTTTGACCGGGCTTTCCAAGGACGTGGCCGAGTTCTACGGATTAAAAGGAAAAGTCGCAATCCAAGTTGGGGACGTCATTCCCGGATTTGCTGCCGACCAAGCCGGATTAAAACGGGGTGACATCATCATCGGCCTGAACGGTCAGTCGTTGGAAAAAGGAGACCTTCCGGAAGAAACCCCGGCTATATTCAACCGCAAACTCAGTCAGATGGACGTAGGACAAACCGTTGAACTGGAGGTGATTTCGGACCGGGGAACACCCTCCAAGACACTTCGTATGACTCTCGGAGAACGTCCCGCCCAAGCCAACAAAGCCGAGCGGTTCTACGCAGAAGACCTCGGTTTTACCGCCCGTGATGCGGTGTTTGAGGACCGATATTTGCGCAAGCTGCCGTCAGATTCGACCGGCGTCGTGGTTGCTTTCATTCGTCCTCAAAGCGCTGCCCAAGCGGCGCAGTTGACACCCAACGACTTTATTCAATCGATCAATCAGACCCCGGTTAAAGACGTTCAACAGTTTCAGGAAGTTTACAAAACGTTCCGTGAGGAAAAACCGCGCGACGCATTGGTTCTAGAAGTACTACGAGGAGGAAACACTCAGATCATCCGAATCGAACCCCCCCGGGAATGATTTCCCGGTACAGACAATCACGTTCCGCAAAGTAACCTTGTTTACTCGGTTTATGTAAAAAGAATCGACTTCCCGGATGCAAGACTTTTTTCCCGGAAGGATCATTCTTCGGCGGGTTCTACGATCGCCGACATCGATCCTTGGCACGTCGCCACTCGATGATCGACACCATAACTGCAAATCTGATCCCGTTTTAACTCCGCCAATTCCTTGTGGGTGGTGAACACGATCACACGACCCGTCGTGTCTACTTCCTTGGCCATCGAATACGATTTGGTCTCATCATACCCGAAGATAGCTTTGAGCATTTCGATGACATACTCGTAGCTGTGGTCATCATCGTCCAAGAGCACGACGTGATAAGGGGGTAGATTCTTCGGTTTGTTTTTTTGCTTTGCTTCTTTCACCGGAGCAGGCTGAGATTGAACCGGGTCTGGCATAGCAACAATATCGAATCATCTTTTCGTGTGGTTTGCAACGATTAATCGTTTTATACACACCTATGGTTTACATTTCGGGTGGCAACTTGACACCTTTAGAAATGTCTTGCATGTTTGAGTGGAATGATCATTACTGCACACGCATACGCTCGGGCCGGCCTGGTCGGGAATCCGTCCGACGGGTATTTCGGGAAAACGATCTCGTTTATCATCCGTAACTTTGCTGCCACGGTGAAGTTATGGGAATCTCCTCATTTTGAGATCCTGCCTACCAAAGAAGACTTTGCCCGTTACGACTCGGTGGCTCATTTCCTTCGGGACCAGAAATTATACGGATACTATGGTGGTCAGCGTCTGATGAAGGCCGCCATCAAGAAGTTTCATGATTATGCCATCAAACACGGGCACCGGCTGCATGATCGGAATTTCACGCTTCAGTTTGAAACCACGATCCCTCGTCTGGTGGGTCTGAGTGGTTCCAGCAGTATCATCGTGGCCACGATGCGGGCCTTGTCACAGTTTTATGGTGTTGAAATACCCAAAACGGTTCTTCCGTCCATTGTGTTGGCAGCGGAAAAGGAAGAACTAGGCATCACCGCAGGACTGCAGGACCGGGTGATCCAGGTCTACGAGGGCATCGTCTACATGGATTTTGACCGAAAGCTAATGGAATCCAGAGGTTATGGTGAATATGAGGAGCTCCGTCCGGACCGGTTGCCTCCTCTGTATGTTGCTTACGACGCGGAACGAGCCGAAGTCAGCGACATTACCCACCGCAATCTCCGCGCGATGTTCGAAGCCGGAGACCCCACGGTCGTCGGTGCCATGCAGAAATACCGTGATCTGACCGACCGCGGACGGGCAGCCCTTCTGGCCGGGGACTGGGATGAACTGCACAAAATCACCAACGAAAACTTCGAAATCCGTAAGACGATCATGCAAATCGCACCCGAAAACGAACGGATGGTCCTGACCGCCCGATCCGTGGGATGCAGCTCGAAGTTCGCCGGTTCCGGCGGGGCCGTCTGTGGCGTGTATCATTCAGAAGAACAATATCAGCAACTCGTCCAAGCCATGAAAAGCATCAATTGCACCGTCATTAAACCCGTTATTTTTCCTCAGAACTGAAATCTCAAGGCTTGGGACAACATTGTCGCAACCGGCCTGCTTTTTTTACACATTAACTTACGAGTCAGTCACGATGATCAAGAAAGTCGTCATTCCTGCTGCAGGGTTTGGAACACGCATGCTCCCGGCTGCCAAGTCCATTCCGAAAGAAATGCTTCCGGTGTTGGATCGACCGACCATTCAGTACGTCGTTGAGGAAGCCGCTGACGCCGGGGTAACGGACGTACTGCTGATCGTCTCTCGTGACAAAAAAGCCGTCGAGGATCATTTTGACCGTCATCCCGAGCTGGAAACCCGTCTGGCAGCAGGAAACAAAACGTCGCTGATCGAATCCATCCTCCGTCTTCAGGAAAAAGTCCGTATTCATACGACCCGTCAGTCCGAACAACGAGGACTCGGACACGCGGTGCTCCATGCCCGCCAACATGTCGGAAATGAACCATTTCTTTGCTGTCTGGGAGATACAATTTTTTCTGGTTCTCCTGTTTCACCGGCCCGCGAGTTGATCGAAGCGTACAACAAATACCGGACAAGTATTATCGGTCTGGAAGAAGTTCCCGCCGAAAAAGTCGAACGGTACGGAATCGTCGGTGGTGATCTGATCGAACCGGGCGTGATCCGAATCAATCAACTGGTCGAAAAACCCCGTGCCCAGGAAGCCCCTTCTCGTCTGGCCATTGCGGCGCGATATGTACTTACACCGGGTATCTTTGAATGCCTCGACCGCACAACGCCCGGCAAAGGAAACGAAATTCAACTGACTGATGCGATCAAACTTCAACTCCAATCCGTTCCGATTCACGGCGTGATCCTTCAATCCAAAAGACACGATATCGGCAATCCCGTTGATTGGCTCAAGACCAATCTGCTTTACGCAAGACATGATCCTGCAACATGGAAACAGATCGAACCCCTGCTAAGATCGCTTCTTTCTTGACAGGAAGTTTCGTCGACGTCAAAAGATTTTGTGTTGTCGAGAACACACAATCGTGTTGACTCATTCGGAATGCTTGCTAGATTCATACATATCAATTCGGCTTTTTGATCAGGTCGGAGACGGTGGCTCCTCTCCGGCCTGATTTCTTTTTCCGGTTTGCTACAACCGAACCGTTTGGGATTCGCCAGGTTTGAACGTGACCTGATGTGACTGACCCGAAAAATCAACATATCGAAACACGCCGCCTTTGATTGATCGTATATCCACCTGTCCTTCACCACCCCGCCGACGTCCACTGACCACAAAACCTCTACCGACGTGAATGCCTTCGAACGTGACACTTGGCCAATGATTCGGACACCCCCTGAAAAAGTAATGCATGTCCCGTTGACGATAACACAGCATGTCGACAATGGCGTTGACCATGCCCATCCCGGCATCCATCTGCATGATTTCATGACGATTCGGTAATCGTGACGTCGGACCCGAACCTATCAGCGTGAACCCGGGAAACTCACAGTCGTGTAGCGTTCCGTGTCCCTGATTGGTAAAGACCCTTTCCCAAATCTCCACCAGCAGTTCTGAAATGTCCGCATTTCCTACGCGTGTATGCAATTGGACCGCCCAGGACATGCACCAGCCCGACCATAACCCCATTCCCCGCATAATCCACTCGGCGAATGAACGTTTGACCACTGGTTCCCATTCAGGATCGCGCGGGTCAATCACATCAAAAGGCGTGATCCCGGCAAGGTGAGAGTGGTGTCGATGGCTTTCCTCCAGCGGAGTCCCCTGCCACAAGCAGATCTTTCCATCCTCCACACAAGCTCGGGGAAGCCTTTCCAGAACTTCCGCCCAGATCGGATTCGGGTTATCCCCAAATCGTGATGACAATTCGATCAACCATTCGCAAAGCATATGAATGCAAGCTAGTTGAAAGCTCGCATTTTTTCCCCAGGCGTTCATGGACGCCCCCCGATATTCAGGACTGACACTCACAGGCAACACAAACCGGTCCCCGTCTCGTTCCAGCATGGATTCATAAACACGCATCGTTGCTTTCAGAAACGGGTACATGACGTTTCGGGCCCATTCGTCGTCGGCCCCGCCGAACTGCCAGTAGTCGTACATCATCTTCCCCACCCAGGCGGTGCAACCATGGTCCACGGTCCCGGTCCAGAAACTCCCATTGATCCGGCATCGATCATCCACCGAATGAGGAAGCATCACCCCGTCGTCAATCCCGATAAACAATCTCGCATGCTCTCGAAGCTGAGGCATCCATGATTCGATCAGATCAAATAACGGCTTTAAATGGGTCAAATGTCCGGTCGGATAAGCCGGTCCGTAACACATCTGCACATTGATGTTGAAATGATAATCCCCCGACCATGGCGGCGTGGTATAATCCTCAATCCAAGGCCCCTGCAAACCTGCAGGTGCGCCCATGGGACATGTCAGGCCGGCAAACTTATAGACACCGTAATCATACAAAAACTGGAGCTTTTCATTCGGCAGATCGATTTTTGGTGTTTGAGCCCAATACTGCTTCCACCATTGCCTGGAAAAAGCAAAGACCGATTCATCCAAAACTTCCCGACCTGCCAAAGGTGATTGTTCTTGTTCAAGGGTCGCGCAGATCCAGAGATGATCGCCCACTCTTTTGGCGATCGCGGTCAGAGACGGGTCCTGAGGCAATGTCTGCGTAAAACCGCAGACTCCTTCAGATTGAATTGGTGTTGGAGGTTCGATTCCTCGCTTTTTGAGATGCTCCCCGGCAGTTTCATAGACGGGCAAGGCTCGAATCTGATAACCTTCCAGCGGACCGGGGACGCGTACCCGCATCAAAGGAAGATCCATGCACATTTCCAGCTCGAGTTGATGCGTCTGCCCCCGGTATTCCACGTCAATCAGAATGAGTGCCCGGAAACGATCCAGAACCCCCTTGATCAACCGGGCATCTGAAGCAAACTCAACCTCGAACCGTCCGACCGGAATAAGGGTCGGGTGACTGGGACCTCCGTCAGTCGGCTCGGCAAACAAACGCTGTATCCCTTGTACGTCCTGATTCTCCAAACAACGACGGATATCGTGGTAGTTCATCTCCGCGGTCCATGATTTGCCGCCCCGATGATCCCACCAATCCGCCCGACCCAGGGTGATCCTGAGGACCTGGTTTTCACCCCAGATCATCGCACCGAGGCGTCCGTTCCCCAATAACAAACCTGTGTGCACACGGGGTAATGGAAACAACCAGGTAAAATCAAATCGCTTCGACATGCCAGACAGTTCCTTCCCTTGCCTGATTACTTAGAAAACAACAGCATACCGCGGGGGATGGAAGATTCACGCTCGACAGTAAACCCCGACATTTTCTGCCGGGGTTTCGGTGAACTTCTTAAAAATTTCGTATTGAGGTATCAAGCACGTCGCCGACGCAGGAATAACACGCCAGCGCCACTGATCAGGCTAAGACTTACCGGTTCTGGAATCACGGTGAATGAGATCTGGGCATTCTTGATTTGAACCAACGACGTGCTTCCTGTGGCTGAGGTTGCTTGGAGTGTGCCGGTCATTGCTACGGATACGGATGAGATTCCGGGAGGTAGAAGGATCGAAACGGTACCCGAAAACTCGCCATCACCCGAAGTTATCGGGGCGACAGGCACAAATACAACGGGAGCCGAGTAAGCCCCCCCGTTCAAGGTTAGCGTCGCGGTATAACTGACTGTCGCCAACGGACCCGCTAATGAATAGTCTCCTGAAACTTGTGCACTGACCTGTGTGATCTGGTACCCACCGGGAACGGTCGCATCAAAACTGAGCGTATCCGTCACCGTTGTGGGGCTACCCGGTGCAACGGCGAGGAACGTTATCGGGTTGACGAACACAAACTTTTCCTCACCCGTAAGTGGATTCGAAAAATGCCCGTTCGAATCCTGACCGTTGGAGTAGGAAATCAGTCCGCTCGTCCCCGAAGACGGAATCCACAACGCTGCTTCTGCAGCTGATACACAAACCCACAATCCACAAAATGCGGCACAACAGTGACTCACGATTCGCATTTTCTTTCCGTCCTCATTTTGGAATTAACACGAAGCAACACCCCACCACACGGTCAGCGGGTCAGTCGATCTTCGGATCATTTCGAATGAGAAGGTCATTTGATCGAATGACCTCAACGAGAACAGCTATAACCTGTTTCGCAACCCTCGAGATTAACTCCAGCCAGTTCAAAGCCCTCACAGACCGTATGCTTAAAAGTTGTGCGTGAACTGACGGTCCGTGCACAACTGTAGATGAGACAGGAAACGGATAGGTCTTCAGTTGCGATGAACTGTGAATCGTCGTCGACCGAGCAAACCAGCGGCGCCGAAGAACAGCAGGCTCAAGCTTGCCGGTTCGGGGATGACTACCTCGATCTGATCATCTCCGCTGCTGGGTCCTCCGACGACTTTCTTTTGAATGAAGGCCGTTCCGCCCGCAGTAGATGTTGCTTGGAGAATGTTATTCAGGACGACTTGGATGCTGGTAACCCCGGCAGGAAGGTTGATGGTATAGATTCCTTCCCAAGTTCCTCCCCCGTCACTGGTGGGACGCGCGGGCGAGTTGTATGTCGTGGAGTTGTCCAAATCCTGATACACGACATCAAGGGTATCAGTCCAAATTGAACCAATTCCTGGGGAGTTGAGCTTGGTCACATATAGGGCACCGGCGACTTTGACACTTCCGCCTCCTTCGATCGACCAATCGCCGACTTCCCGAATGGTAATGCTGGAGAGGAACTTCCCGGGCATTGCAGAGACTTGGAAAGAGAGACGATCAGAGGTCGTTTGGGCTGAACCGCCGGATGCGGTTGCTTGGAAGGCAGAGGGGAAAAACAGGAATGTAGTCCCGCTGACGATCGGATCACCGAAAAGACCATTGTCGGATTGTCCAGCAGACCACGATATGTCAGCATTCGATCCGCTAGGAGACGTCCATGGGATAGGCGCCGCATGGACACAGGTTCCGGCTAACGCAAACGCAACCATACCGCTAAGGGCGGCGTGCCGAGATGTGAAATACATTTTAACCTCTCCGTTTCTCTTTGAGACCTACGTCAATCCGCTTTTGCCGTGTCTCAGCAACAAAAGGTATCCGAGTGAGTAACTAGTCGGATCGATTTCGAATCATGACGAGCAATATTGATTATTCTCGCATGACTACGCCTATTGCGGATCAGTGTACCCGACCTGTCCTCCAATATGCAGAGAACACTATGGCTATAGATTATCAAGCTCAAGTCGGGGTGCCAACAAAAAAAAACCGACCCTCCAAATTTCCGCAAATCATTATTGAAAAGCAACTTAAGTCAAAATCATTGTTTAAAACTGGTTCAGAAATTGTTAAAAAATGGGAAAACTCATTGTTGAACGAATTAAGGGGTGCCCCATTTTGCAAATTTGGATAACCTAGTGGATTTGCCCGTTTATTTGGCCGACAATGTTTATGTGTTCAATTCGTTTGGCACGAAGCTTGCGACCAGGAGCATGTTTTAGCGATCAGGATGTGAAATGCCCCGTGATATTCCCGTCGGCAACGGAAAATTGCTGTTAACATTCGATCACCGTTATCAGATTCGGGATGTCTATTTTCCGCACGTCGGTCAGGAGAATCATGCCGGACACGGACCGTGTCGGTTTGGGATCTACACCCCTGCCCCCGAAGCCGGACCGACCCGTCTGACTTGGACAAGCGACCCCCATTGGAACATCCAGCAAAGATATCTGAGAGACACCCTCACCACCAGCGTGTCGTTGGATCATAGGGACCTCAAGATTAGTCTTTACTGCAATGACGTGGTTGATTTTCATCGTCCGGTTTACGTCCGAAAGATGAAGATCAAAAACCTCGACTCTCACGACCGACAGGTCACCCTCTTTCACCATCAGGACTTTAACATGTGGGGGCAAAAGATCGGGGACACCGCGTATTACGATCCCGAACTCCGATCCATCGTTCATTACCGCGGGCAACGGTACATCATGTGCACGTTTTTTGACGGTCACGAGCAACGGATCGACGAATACGCCTGCGGGACCAGTGGATTTCATGGCGCTGAAGGAACCTGGCGTGACGCAGAAGACGGAAAGCTCAGCGGTAACGCGATCGCCCAGGGTGCCGTGGATAGCACGATGAGCATTCAGATCCACACCCCTCCCGAAGGTGAACATACCGTTTACCTGTGCATGATCATGACCGAATCCCGTGACGAGTTGATCATGCTTCACAAATGGCTGCTCAAACAAACCCCACAAGCCGTGATCGACCGAACGACGTCATACTGGCGGTTGTGGGTCAACGGGACCAATATCAATTTTGGGAATCTGCCCAACAAGGTGGTGGATTCGTTCAAGCGGTCCTTGCTGGTGGTGCGTACACAGATCGATAACGCCGGCGCGATCATCGCTGCCAATGACAGCGACTACCTGCACTTCAACCGGGACACTTATTCCTACATGTGGCCTCGGGACGGTGCACTGGTGGCCGACGCGCTGGACCTGGCGGGCTTTCCGGATCTGGCCAAGAACTTTTACACGTTCTGCCAGAAAACGATCACGGACGAAGGGTATTTTTATCACAAGTACAATCCCGACGGTTCACCCGCGAGTTCCTGGCACCCCTGGGTCATGCAGGGACGACAAGTTTTGCCCATTCAGGAGGACGAAACCGCACTGGTGGTATGGGCGTTATGGAGACATTATTTCCGATACCGGGACATCGAGTACATCAGGCCTTTGTGGATCGACGTGGTACAAAAGGCTGCCGATTTCATGTGTGAATACCGCGACCCCCGCACCGGACTTCCTCATCCTTCCTATGACCTGTGGGAAGAACGATGGGGCGTACACGCGTTTACCGTTGCGACCGTGTACGGGGGGTTAAAAGCCGCTCGTAATTTTGCCGTCTGTTTCGGGGATCGTGAACGGGCCGAACGATACAACCAGGCCGCCGACGAAATCCGTGCCGCCTCGGCCAAGTATTTGTACTCCGAAAAACTGGGTCGATTCGTCCGACGGCTGGTCCCCAAAAACGAACCCACCCCCCCCGGCGACTCCCACTACGTCGAATCCGTCACCCTCCAATGCGACATCGACGGCGGCGATATCTATGAGGTCGACGAAGTCCTCGACGCCGCCCTGTTTGCTATCTTTAAGTTCCATCTTTTCGATGCCGACGACCCCCGTGTCATCTCGACCATGCAGGCGATCGAAGAAAAATTGTGGATCAAAACCAAAGTCGGGGGGGTCGCCCGTTACGAAAACGACTACTACCACCGTATCAGCAACGATATCGCTTTGGTCCCAGGCAATCCCTGGTTCATCTGCACTTTGTGGGTGGCCGACTATTACATCTCGCGTGCCAAGACCGCTAGCGAACTCAAACGAGCCTTGCCGATCTTTGAATGGACCGCCAACCACGCTCTAGAGTCCGGGGTATTGGCCGAACAAGTCAATCCTTACACCAACGAACCGATCTCCGTCAGCCCTTTGACCTGGTCTCATGCGACGGTCGTCAGCACGGTCATCAAGTACCTCGAAAAGCTCGAAACCCTCCAACGTTGTGACACCTGTCACCAAAGTGTTTTCCGTCTTCGACGACGCGGGGCTGTGGACATCAAATCCCAAGCCACTTTCGACCGATACGAAGCCGGGTTTGATACGGTCACTCATCGTGAAACGGCTCATACGCGTGGGAGTTTTGTCAAGACCGACTCATCTACCCAATTCCCCAAACGGGTCACCCTCAACATCGATATTTCGGATTGCATCGGGTGTGGAATTTGTATTGCCCACTGCGGGAAAGGGGTTTTAAAACCCGTGGATGGGAAAGCCCTGATCGACCTGCGTACCCTTGACCAGTGTGATCTGGACGGTCAGTGCGTGGACGTTTGCCCCACGGATGTGGTCAGCCTGACCGTACAAGACGCCGAACCTCAACCGTCGGTTCCAACTTCGTAAACTCAGACCACCCTGAAATTTTGACCTTTCGGGTCGGCAGCAGCAATCGTCAGGACACTGATGGAGCAAGGACACGCCCGTCGGATCACTCTAGCGACCTCTTTCAACGTCGACGCTGAGGTAAAAACATCATCCACGATCACAACCCTACGATGTTGAACCTGTTGGGGTCGAATTATTTCAAACGCCCCTCGCACGTTTCTGACCCGTTCCCGGGCGGAAAGCAATGCTTGCTGGGGGGTGTTCTGTACCCGGATGACGGCTTCACAGACCGGCAAGCCGCTCAGACTCCCGATCCGGTCGGCGAAAATCCGGGCTTGGTTAAACCCGCGGATCGTCTGACGCCAAGGGTGTAGAGGAACCGGAACCAAAACATCCGATATTTCCAACAATCCGCGAACCCGTTGAAGCCGATGCGCCCGATCGGCCAATAATTCTCCGATTCCCCACCCGTGGTAATATTTGAAACGTCTGATCAGTTCGGCGTACGGGTTCTCAAACGTACTGACACGGATCATCCGGTCAAACAACCGATACCCTCGTCCGCTACACCTTTGGCAGGGGGACAAATCCTCCGCAACTGGGGCACCGCATTTCAGACACTGTGGACGAGTTTCCAACTCCGACAAGCTCTTGTCACACCCTGAACAAAAAGCCTGACCCTGATCCACCCCCACTTTACAGACCGTACACCGTCCCGGATAAACCAGATTCTGCAACTCGTGGAAGAATGACCGGATCGTATGAATCACTCTATCAGCTTAACATTTCGAGCCGATTCTCTGATGTTTGCCCAACGCTCGCGACAACGGTACAGTCGAACTGATGTCTATCCCTCCGGTATCATTTTCGAACAGATCCCAACGAACCGCTGAAGCCCCCATCAGCTACCTGATCGCACTGGCCAAAGCCAATCCCCAACTCATCAGCTTTGCTGCAGGACTCGTCGATCCGATGACCCTCCCGGCAGAAGAGATTCTTGTCATCTGCCAAAAACTATTGAAAGACCCTCCCACCGCCCGCGAGGTCCTCCAGTACGGAACTACTGTAGGATCAAGAACTTATCGACAAGCTATTCTCGATCATCTCTGCCGACTCGAAGATAAACCTCCCTCCGCGATGTCTTTGAACCCAGACAACATCGTGCTGACCACCGGGTCTCAGCAGGCTTTATACATCCTGGCAGATATCCTGATTGACCCCGGGGATATCGTGATTCTCGAAGGTCCGTCTTATTTCGTTTACGCAGGCGCCTTGGGAAGCTTCGGAGCGCGTCTGATGACCGTCCCGATGGACCAGGACGGCATGGTCGTGGAAGAAGTCGATAAACTCCTACACCGTCTGGAGTTACGGGGACTATTGCCCCGCGTCAAGGCGATCTACTGTCAGAGCTATTTCCAAAACCCCACGGGACTGACTTTAGGACTGTCCCGACGATCGAGGTTGGTTGATATCGCGAGAAAATACAGCAAAACGCATCGTCTTCTTGTCATCGAAGACGCCGCCTATCGGGAATTGCGATACGAAGGACAAGATCTCCCGAGCTTGAAAAGCTTTGACCCGGACAACCGGTTCGTCATTTCCTGCTACACCTTTGACAAACCTTTTGCTGCCGGGTTGAAAACGGGGTATGTGATTCTTCCAACCGATGTGGGAAGTGCGCTAATTGAACAAAAGGGAAATCACGATTTCGGTTCATCTCACTTTTGTCAGGCGATTTGTCATCGGGCACTGACCGAAGGGCATTATGATTCACATTTAAAGACCGTGATCGACGGATATCGGAAAAAACGGGATGTCATGCTTTCTGCCATGAAAAAACACTTTCCGTCAAACCCTCAGATCGGATGGACCTATCCCCAAGGCGGGCTTTACTCATGGGTTTCGATGCCCCGGTCCATGAATACTTCCCGTACCGGGAGCTTTTTTGAAGACTGTCTCAAGGCGGGGGTTTTATACGTTCCCGGCGAATATTGCTTTCAACCCGATGAGGAGGGCTCGATCCCACAGAACCATCTACGATTGTGTTACGCGGTTACGCCGACCGAGCAGATCGAACCGGGGATCCGAAAACTCGCTGAGGTGGTCCGATCACACCTAAACAGGGTCTGACTCCGAACCCGGCGTTTTTAGACAGTCATGAAAGGTTCCATCTCATAGGTCGTCCTTGAGCAAAGACCACACCTCCATCATTTTTCTCTGATACCTCTGTCAACGCCCACCGCCGGACGACCGAATCAAGGGCATGATCTGATGGCGGGCGTCGAACGGTCCAGACGGTCATCCCATGCCCCCGGCGGATGAGTCAGGATCCACTTAAAAACCCTTTATTTTTCCACGCCTTGGTCGGATACGGGGTCCCGTGACGAATCCTTCTGTTTCTTGGTTTCGTACCGTTCGGGCATCACGACTCTGACTGCCAGCCCGATGGTCAGTGCGCTGAGAAACCATCCCAGAACGATCAATACCATAACGCCTGCCCAGGTCGCGTCCTGAGGCAACATCGAAAAAACCACCGGGTCTTGGGAAGATGAGAGATTCATCGGTTATTCATCCGCTTTGAGCATTCGGGCGAGCTTTTTTAATCCATGAAACATCCGTGATCGTAGCGTAACGGCTTTGGCACCTGTGACGGCTTCCATCTCGGCGTAGGTCATGTCCTGGAAAATACCCATAACGATCACTTCTTTCTGATCCCGGGGGAGTTCGTCGATGGCTTTGAGGATCCTGGCGATTTCCTCCTGTTCTTCGGGGTTGGGGGTGGCTTTAGAAGCAATCAGACGGGCATCGCCGGTCTGATCGGCGTTTTCGATCCTGAGCTCTGCAAAATTACGAACCGGGGAGCGTTTTTTGCGTCGTGTGTTATTGATCGCAAGGTTACGAGCGATGGTAAATAACCATGTACTGAACTTGGCGGGGTATCGGTAGGTCGAGGCGAATCGGAATGCCCGTAAGAACACCTCTTGACCGATGGATTCCACGTCTTCGATGTTTCCGACCATTCGGTAGAGAAAAGAAAGAACCGCCTGGTTGTATCGTTCGTAGAGTAATCCGAAGGCCTGCTGATCGCCGTTCTGGGCGCGTCGCATGAGGTCTTCATCGCTGGCGCGTCCTAAAGCCACGGCCGGTAGTTCATCCGACGAACCGACCGACGGATTCGTCTGCGGTAAAGGGGAAGGCGTCTGGTTGTCGCGGATCCCTCGCTTCAAATGGCCTCCGGCTTCTCCTGTATCGTTTACGAAAGGCTAACCCATGAAGCACACGATGAAAAGTCACCGGTCTTATATCCCCACATAGCCCCTGGATGAATTCCGACATATACTACTTCGTATGGAGGTGGCAGTGGTGGTCGCGGGCAGACTCTGGTCTGCCTGAGGAAAGTCCGAACTGCACAGGGCACGACGCCCGGTAACACCGGGGCGGAGTAATCCGACGGACAGTGCCACAGAAAATAAACCGCTGACCAGCGTTGGTCAGCAAGGGTGAAAAGGTGCGGTAAGAGCGCACCGCGCGTCGGGTAACCGACACGGCAGGGTAAACCCCGTCGGCAGCAAGACCGAATAAGCGGAAAGGCCTTGCCCGGGCCGATTGATCCGTGGGTAGGTCGCTTGAGCTTAAGAGCAATCTTAGGCCTAGAGAAATGACCACCTCGGACCCTCGTGGTCCGAAACAGAATTCGGCTTACACGCCACCTCCTTAAACACCGCGGGTGGTCCGATTCAACGGACCACCCGTGATTCGTTGAGATGGGGGGCTTTAAACTTTCGATACCCTACCCTTGCTGCTGCGGGTTGACTGACTGATACTGACACCATGCTTGTTTTGATCGACAATTACGATTCGTTCACCTACAACCTCGTCCAAACCTTCGGCCAGGTACGCCCGGGCCTTCGGATCGAAGTGTTTCGCAATGACAAGGTGACTATTGCTCAGATCGAAGACCTCCGACCGACTCACATTTGCATCAGTCCAGGTCCCTGCTCTCCGACCGAAGCCGGGATCAGCAACGACGTGATTTTTCACTTTGCCCCTCGTTTACCCGTCTTGGGGGTATGTTTGGGACATCAGTGCATCGGACACGTTTATGGCGGGATCGTCGAACGAGCCCAACGACTGATGCACGGAAAAACCGACCGAATCTACCACGACGGACTCGGAATCTATCGGGGAATGCCCTGCCCTTTTACCGCCACCCGCTACCATTCACTGATAATACGAAAAGGGACCTTGAATCAGGATTTTCTCGTCACCGCTTGGACCGATCAGGACGAAATCATGGGGGTCCGACACAAGACCTGGCCCTTGGAAGGTGTGCAATATCATCCGGAAAGCTTTCTCACCGAACACGGCGCCACTCTGTTGAAAAACTTTCTGGATCAATAAGACCCGACCATGCCAAAACCCCGTCAGCAATTTCTGTGCAACCAGTGTGGTTCCGTTCACCCCAAGTGGTACGGCAAATGCCCGGATTGTGGGACTTGGGATTCTCTCGAATCTTACCAAGCCCCGACCGAGGATAAACACCGGACGTCGGTCGATCGGACCGGGACTGACCCTGCTGACGGTGCCCAAGCCCTGACCCTGGACCAGATCGATACCGAGACCGTCAACCGGATTTCTACCGGGATCGGAGAGTTCGACCGGATCCTCGGTGGGGGTATTGTCCCCGGTTCCACCACACTTGTGGGCGGAGAACCTGGTATCGGGAAATCCACCCTTCTGCTTCAGGTGGCCGGGGTGCTCGGACACCGGACCGAATCTTCCAGACCGATTTCAGTCCTTTATGTCACCAGCGAGGAATCCGCCCGACAGACCAAACTCCGTGCCCGGAGGATCGGGCTACAAGCAACTCACCTTCGCGTTCTGGCGGAAACCAACCTCGAACGGATCCTCCATCAAGTTCGCCAGCACCGACCGGACGTCGTGATCGTCGATTCGATCCAGATGATCTACCGTCCTGATCTTCCTGCAGCGCCGGGGTCTGTGACTCAGCTTCGGGATTGTTGTATGCAACTGGTGTACTACGCCAAAACCACCGCCACGGCTGTGATCGTTGTTGGTCATGTCACCAAAGCCGGAACCCTGGCCGGTCCTAAAATCATTGAGCACATCGTCGATACTGTCGTCTATTTTGAAGGAGACCGTTTTCATTCCCACCGGATCGTCCGATGCGTCAAAAACCGGTTCGGAAGCACCCACGAAGTCGGGGTTTTTGAAATGACGGGTGACGGGCTCCGAGAGATATCCGATCCCGGTTCTCTGTTCATTCATGCTCATGCCCAACCGACCAGTGGAACGCTCCTGACGGCTGCGATGCAGGGTTCACGCGTGATGGTCTTGGAAGTACAGGCCTTAACGGCTTCGTCGGTGATCGGAGCCGCTAAACGAAAGACCTCCGGTGTCTCGAATGACCGGGTCTCCATGATTCTGGCGGTTCTGGAAAAACGATGCGACATGAGGCTGGCTGCTGATGATGTTTTTGTAAACATCGCAGGTGGGGTTAAGGTCATCGAACCGGCTATTGATCTTGCAATCGCACTTGCAATCGCAAGCGCCCACATCAATCGTCCGGTCGCACCCGGGACTTTGGCTGTGGGCGAAATGGGTCTAGGTGGTGAAATTCGTCCCGTTCCTCAGCTGCAGGCTCGTTTGAAAGAAGCTTCACGTCTAGGGGCCAGTCAGGCAATCATCCCCCCCATTGGCCCGGATATTCCGCCTCTCAACGGAATGGCAATTCATGAGATCCGACGAATCAACCAGGCCTTGGCTGCACTATGACATTGGGTTTCTCCCCATTTTGGGTTAAACATTCCGTGCGTTCTTAGGTATTGGGCATTGCGTGCGACGTGCGTTCACACTAGTCGAATTGTTGGTCACGGTCGGGATCCTCGCGATCCTATTGGCCTTGCTTTTACCTGCCTTGAACCGTGCAAGACAGCTATCGTTGCGAACGGTCTGTCTGTCTAATCTTCGACAGGTCTACCAGCACTATCAGTTGTATGCGTTGGATTTCAAGGATCAGGTTCCCCTCGGATACCGAACCGCCAAGCAGTTTAATTCGATGATCTTCAGCGGGACTAGCACCCGTCAGTATGTGCTTTTTGGGTGGTTGTATGTTCATCAGCAATGGAAAGATCCGCGGATTTTTTATTGCCCGTCTGAGACCAGCCCCCGGTTGCAATTCGATACCCCCGAGAATCCCTGGCCTCCCGGGGAAGAAGGGGTATCCACCGCCAACGTCTTCTGCGGATACGGTTCTCGTCCGCAAGTCCTTATCCCTGATGATCTTGCGCTTTATCCCCGGCCCGGGTTTCGGATGCCCCGACTCCACGAGTTCAAAAACCGTGCGGTCTTGGCCGATCTGATGAACAGCCCCCCTCGTCTCGACCAACGACACCGAAACGGTGTGAACGTCTTGTACGGCGATTCCAGTGCCCGGTGGGTACGACGGTCTGCCTTTAACGCCCTTTTATCCACTCTCCCCGACCCGGCCGGGAACCCGGCGGGGTTTGTGATCCACAACCCGACCATCGACGCGATCTGGGATGTTTTCGATCAGAATTGAACCGAATCACTACGGACAAACCCCCGATTGTGCCGATAAAATAGGGGCATGAAGTATTGGACGGGGATGATTTGGATATTTCTGACCCTTGTCGGATGTGCCCGACCTGCGAGCAAGGGTCTGATGGATGAAGACCCGTCTTTCAAAATCCCTGCCATCAAACAGGCCGCGGAAACACACGACATACGCGCCATTCCTCAACTGATCGAATCACTCGACGATGACGACCCGGCCGTTCGGTTTTACGCCATCGAAGCCTTGAAACGACTCACCGGAGAGACTTTCGGATATCGGTTTTACGAGGATGAGTCACAACGACGTATCGCCGTTGGTAAATGGAAAGACTGGCTTGAAAAACACCCGCAGCCGTGAGCCGACCTCATGAACAGTTTCACGCCCGTATTCGATCGGATACCGCTGAGGTTCCCCGGATTCGCAAGACATTTGAGACATTTCTCACGTCTCAAGGATTTGATTCGCGGTGCGTAGAAGAAATCGGACTGGTGCTCAACGAAGCCCTGGCCAACATCATCCGACATGCGTACCTGGATCATAGGGACCAACCGATTGAAATCGAAGCGTGGTGCGATCCCACCGGACTACACCTGATGCTAAGAGACTGGGGTATCGGTGTGGTGCCCCGTATCAAAGACGAATGCGAAAAAGATCCCCACGTACCCGGAGGTGTCGGGTTACCTTGTATGAAAAAACTTACAGATTCTTTGGAGTTTATCCCCCAACCCGATGGTATGCTTTTGAAATTGTTCCGATTGCGAAACCGATAACCACGAATCATTATGGCAGAGATTCAGACCTATCTTGATGTACTTCCCACAGCCCGGCACGAAGACGATGCGCTTATCCTCACCCTTACCGGAGAAATTGATCTTCACACCAGCCCGGACCTTCGGACAACCCTTTTGTCTCTCATCCAGCAAACCCAACCGAAAAACATCATCTTCGTTCTCTCGAAAGTACCCTATATGGACAGCTCGGCCATCGCGGTTATGGTCGAAACCCTTCAACGTGTTCGCAAATCAGGAGGAAAAGTCGTTTTGGTCGATTTGCAACCCCGGGTGAAAGGACTTCTGGAAATTGCCCGACTCAATACCATCTTCCATATCGTTTCGACGCTGGACGAGGCCAGGAAACTGAAGTGAGGTTCGTTCTATGCGACGTTTTTCGCCAGTCACTGTCCTGGGGAGTTTTTCAGTAGCAGTCATCGAGTTTCTGGGGTCTCTCGGGCTGCTGCTCAAAGAAACATCTTTGATGATCCAACCAGCCTTGTTCACGGGACGGGGCAAACGTCTGGGATGGCGGAATCTTTGGTTCCAAATGGTGCGTGTGGGGGTCAAATCGATCGGGATCGTCAGCCTGGTCGTCTTTTGCATCGGGGCGATTTTATCTCTACAGATGGAACCGATCCTCAGACAGTACAGTGCAACGGACAAGATCGCCGACATTATCGGGGTGGCCATGTTCCGGGAACTCGGTCCCTTGGTCGCAGCCATCACACTGACCGGATTCGCCGGCGCGTCGATCGCAGCGGAACTGGGAACCATGCAGGTGTCCGAAGAAATCGAAGCCCTCGAAAGCCAGGCGATTTCGCCGGTGCGATTTCTGGTCGTACCCCGGGTCTTGGCTACCACCGTCATGATGGTCTGCCTGGCGATTGTCGCGGATCTAATGGGCGTACTGGGCGGACTGTTTGTCTCTACAAGCATCCTGGGCATTTCGGCGGAATCCTATCTGCGAGCGACCTTTTCCGCAGTCGAAATGAAGGATTTTTTGGGCGGACTGTTCAAGGCCGCGGTTTTCGGGTGCGTTTTGAGCCTGATCGCCTGTCATTTGGGCATGACCGTCAAAGGCGGTGCGGAAGGCGTCGGGACTGCGACCACCAAAACCGTCGTTTATACCATCGTGGCTTTGACGTTTATTGACCTCGGTTTCACTGCCACTTTTTATTACCTGGGACTGTAACCGTCACACGAAAGATCGAACGCCGCCATGCCGGATATCGCCATCAAGGTCAGCAAAGCCACCAAGATCTTCGGATCGCGGACGGTCCTTGACGCCATCGATTTGGACATTTACCGCGGCGAAACCCTCGTGATCCTGGGCGGATCGGGTTCGGGCAAATCAACTCTTCTACGAATGATGATCGGCAGTGTCCCGATCGACGGCGGGGATATTCTTGTCCATGGTAAGAGTCTTTGTGACATGTCCCGGACCGATTTGAACGAATATCGTAAGTCGATCGGAGTTCTTTTCCAGTCAGGCGCATTGTATAATTCGATGACGATCGCTGACAACGTCGCGCTTCCGCTACGGGAACACACAGACCTGCCGGAGGAAACCATCGAACTGATGGTTAAGATCAAGCTGGAACTGGTGGGGTTGCGCGAGCACGCCACGAAGCTCCCTTCCGAAATATCAGGCGGAATGAAAAAGCGTGCGGGACTGGCACGGGCTTTGGCGTTGGACCCGTCGATCCTGTTTTACGATGAACCCTCTGCCGGTCTGGATCCGGTCACGAGCGCGGAAATCGACGAACTGATCATCAAACTAAATAAACTGCTGGGGGTTACGAGCGTGGTGGTTACACACGAGATGGACTCGGCGTTCCGGATCGCAGACCGGATGGTGTTGCTGGACCGGGGTAAGTTTGTGGCTTCGGGAACACCCGAACAGATGAAGAAATCGACCGATCCGCTGGTCCGACAGTTTGTATACGGACTGATCGACGGTCCTTTGACCGAACGCAAGAGGACCGGTGCGTATGAAAGTGATCTGTTGATGGACAATATCTAGGACGCGGCAGACATCGAGTCGGGCATCTGTTCGACCGACACAAGCCAGGAATGAGTATGACTCACGACCAAAACGCCTTCAAAGCCGGACTGTTTATCATCCTGAGCTTGTTGCTCGGGGTCGGAATTCTGATTGCCATCCGGGGAACCGGCTCGTTGCTGGACCCGATGCAAGACCTCACGGTCGCGTTTTCGCTTGAAGACAACGTTGGTGGTTTACAGCCCGGGGATCAGGTCAGAGTAGGCGGGGTGATCCAAGGCCGGATCCGAAAGATCCGATACATTCCCTCTGATAACCAGCACCCTGCCCCCCATTTTCATGTCGAGTTCACCCTTCCGGCTCGATTCGATCTTCGCCACGACGCGGTAGTCGTTGTCGAACAGGGATTGACCGGGACATCTCATCTGAACATCACCTCACTCGGAACCGGTCAACCCGTCGATCCGAAGACGATTTTGACCGGTCAAGGAGGATCGCTGAGTCGAGCACTCGAACAGGCCCCTAGGATCATGACACGCCTACAAACTACCCTTGATGAAGCCCAACAAGTCGTCTCCCAGATCCGCCACCAAATCCCCGCAGTTGTTCAACGGTATGATTCAACCCTCACTCGGATAGACCAGGCCTTTACCGAGGTCAAAAGACATCCTGGGGGACACCAAAACGGACATCCGTTTCGATGTTGTCGAATCTGAACCACACTACCGCGACTTTCAAATCCCGGCTTCCGACGACGTTTGATAAAGCCCGATAACTTTCTGACCAGGACCACCGAAACCATTGACAACCGCCAAGGGGGAACATTGGGAGATATCCGCGCCGCTGCCGATCATTTGAAAAATGCCACCGCAGAAGCCCGATCCATTCTGGTCCGCAATCGATCCAAAATCGACAATATGATTACCAGTTTGCGCAACACTTCGACCCAACTGGAAAGCGCCCAGCACCGAAATCCGACCGTAGCCCCTGGCGATTGTTGTATCAACCGCAGATCAACGAACTATCCAATCTGAATCTGTTCGATGCCCACACGCGAGTTTGCCCAGGCAGCCACCCGACTCGACGACGCTGCCTCGGCAGTCCGCGATGCTTCACAAGATCCGACCCTTTCCACCCAACGCTTGCAGGAACTGCTTCAAACCCTCGATGAATCCTTCCAGAAGTACAAGGACATCGAAGCAAAACTTTGGGGATGAGATCCGGTAAAACAATGCAAATCATTTAAAGACATATATTTAAAGTAAATTTTGCGTCTCCCGTCTCGAATGATATACTTCTTCCCCTTGCTGACGAAAAACCAATGGTGGTTTTTCGCACGACAAGTTTGTTGTTTTAAAGATTTCATTTAAAGGTTGTGGACCATGAAAAAAGGCATTCATCCCCGTTATCGTCCGGTGGTCTTCCAGGACATGTCTTCTAATTTTGCGTTCCTGACCCGATCGACCATTGAAACCAAAGACACTATTAAATGGGAAGACGGAAATGAATACCCATTGGTGAAGGTTGATGTCAGTTCTGCCAGCCATCCGTTTTACACCGGGAAACAAACTTTCTTGGATACAACCGGCCGTCTGGATCGTTTTGCCAAAAAGTTCGGGGGAACTTACAGCTTCCAAAAAGGTGGGAAAAAATAGCCCCCTCGTTAACGACATAATTTTTTTCTTTTCGATCCCAGCCAGATCACAGCTTGGCTGGGATTTTTTATTGTCTCCTATTGACGGTTCAATCAACTCTACGAACAGCCCGATCGGTTTGGGGGCAAAAAAGAGCTGGAAAATTTTTGCTTTTTGAAATTAGCTGTCGGGTTTCAGGATTAGGATCGTGGGTCGTATCCTCCCTGGTCGGTATTGTTTTCGCTGATTCGCCCCTTATTGTTCGCAACTCTTGTGATTGAAAAGCGTTGTGGTGGTCGGATTGCCTGTATCCTCGTTTTGAAGTTTTACACACCCATTTTTGCGGGTGGGATCTGCTGGCATAAATCAGCAAACGTTTTCTAAATTTTCCCGCGACCTCTTTGGTTGTCAGTTGGTTCCCAAGATGAAAAGTTGCCTATTTTCTTGTTTTCCGCTTTATTTTTTTCTTGACATTAAATCACGATCCAGAAAAAATTAGCAAGCGTTTGCTGAATCGCCGTTGTCTCGTCGTTTTGAGATATGAAAGCCCAGGATGCCTAAGAACGGTAAAGGAACTTTGCTGGATATCGCCCGTCGGTGCGACGTCAGTCAATCAACGGTGAGTCGGGTTCTTAGTAATTCCCGAAAAGGACGATTTTCTGTTTCGGAGGAGGTCCGCCAACGGATTCTCAGTGTCGCGGAAGAACTGGCGTATCGTCCCAGCATGGCTGCCCGGAATTTGACGGCTAGCAAAACCAAACTAGTCGCCATTCTGGGACTAGAGGGTATTTATTCTGATCGGATCGGTCCGGTCGAAGAAGCAGTCACGGCCATGGCAGAATCGTTGGACCGCGCGGGATATGAGATTTGCGTTTCGTTTCCGAGCAAAAGGCATAGCGCTTTTGCCTTACCCCCTTTACGAGTGGACGGTATCGTTGCCGTCGGGGCTTCGCGACTTAGCGACCTTGATCCCCTGGACGAATCAGGAATCCCTTATGTATCGCTCAATGGGTTAAGCGGCACCCGGGGGTCTTCCGTCTCACCCGATGACGCACGGGGGTACTTATCTTGCACTCAAGCACCTATATGACCTCGGGCATCGTCGGATTTCCTACCTGGATCACTGGTCTGTCGATGCCGTTCATCCGAGCGTCATTGAACGACGCAATGCTTTCGTTCACGCCGCTTCCGATTTGGGCTTTCATTTTCCTCAACTAAATATTCCCATGCTCCCGGCGTTAACCGCATGGGATTCTTACTATGAACCATTTGTCCGAGAAGCCATTCTGCAGGGTCGGGCTACCGCCGTTCTGGCCTATTCCCATCAGGGAGCATTAGGTCTGATACGGGCAGCATACGAGCTGGGATTACGAGTCCCCCGAGATTTCAGTGTCGTCTGCTTCAACAACGAACCCGTCGTCAAAATTAGTATTCCGTCCCTGACGGCTGTGGACGTTCCTTCGGTCAAAATGGGCCAGATGTCGGCAGAAATTCTGCTCCGAGCGATGGCATCGTTGGATGACGGCACCATACCTCAAACGCCTGTTCATGTACGTCTGGACGAGTCATTGGTTGTCCGGGAATCTTCCGCCCCTCCTCCGGTCAGTGGGTAGCGATAGTTCTCGGATTTATTGGCGGAGTACACGCGGCTCGCGTGGTAATTCGTAGTGGAGGTTTGACATGTCTAGGTCTTTTATTCCTCGTGGTTTTACATTGGTGGAGCTTCTAGTTGTTATTGGAATCATTGCAGTTTTAATATCGGTACTGCTTCCTTCCTTGAATCGCGCCCGAAAAGCCGCCAATAACATCTATTGCATGGCCAATCTCAAACAGATAGGAGTAACGCTTCAGCTTTATTCCTCTCAAAACAAACAGGGGGTCGTCCCTTGGGGGATGGTTTACGATTATGAAACGGCATCGGGATGGGTCAGCAGTGGTTCGGATACCTGGAGCTGGAGAGATACTCTTTCTATTCTGCTGGGAACCGCACCTTCTTCGAACTCCACAACCCCTCATCGAGTCGATCGAGTTCATCCCATTTTCACCGACAAGGACACTCAGGATTTCCCAACGTCTTGGGGTACAGACTATCGGGCGCACTATACTGCAAATCTTCGATTCATGCCCCAAACACGATCCCAGGACTGGGTTTTGGATCCGACCGGAAACACCTACTTCAGGCCTCGCAAAATGGCGGTTCGCGATGGCGCACGGATCATGATCGTCTGGGACGGATCGCAAAGGCTCGAATCCTGGTCTGACGGATCGGCTGACCCGATTTCCTATGCTTTGGACGGTTGGAAAAGTGGATGGGGGCATGGTTATCTGTACCCGGCTGCTCCCTCTAATTCATGGTACAATGGTTATAATGATCGTATCCAACTCGGAGACAGCACTCTGGGAGACAACACCCTGGACGGGCTGAAACGCTCCAACGTGGATCTAACCGTTGATTCTTGGCGCGGTCCAGCCATGCGGTTCAGACACATGAATAACACCTCCGGAAACTTCCTCTTTGCAGACGGGCATGTCGAGAGTCGAAAACTTGGGGAAGTCCTGGTCAAGGAAGTTTGCTTGAACTACAACCGATAAGTTTTCTCCGGTAGAAAATACCAAACCGGCAAATCGCAACTGACCAAATCCGTTGGTTCTTCCAAGACATCTTACTCAACCTTGTCCCGGAGACGGTTTATGTCCATCAGAGAGAAGATCAATGAGAAAAAAAACTGGAGCATAGGAGTCGCATATCTCTTAATGGTTTTGGGTACCGGGGCAATCTTTTATCAGGTGTCTGATTCCTTTTCGGGTACCACCTCCAGGGGTCCGACGCAGTTTTACACTTCGGATGATGGAATTACATGGTTTACGGATGATTCGAAACGGTTGCCTCCCTTCGACCATGAAGGACGACAAGCCGTCTTGGCCCATGTGTTTCGATGTGATTCCAAATTGTTTGTCGCGTATCTTGAACGATTCACCCCCGAAGCCCAACGGATCATTTCCACCGTTGAAAATGCCGCCCGACAGGCCAAACCGGGCGACAAACCCCCACCCGAACTCGCGCAAGTTGAGTCCGCACAACGTTTTGGCAGAGAAGTTAAGCGTCCCGGAGACAAAAAATGGGTTCCCATTAGTCATCCCGATGCGGGCAAAATCATGAACGTGGTCTGCCCGGACACAGGCCAAGTCGCGTTGCGAGAGTACCCCCGTTAACAGTGCTTTGCTTTGCCATTCAGAATCCCTGTGTGGAATTAATTGATCGATCGAACCCTTTGAAAGAAAACAGGAAATCCGATGCTCGACAAAATACTGCTAAAAACATGTCGTTGTGTGTCGTTATTAATTTCGGTAGGTCTTGTTTTCACTCCGGCTGTTTTTGCGGAAACAAACTCCTCTAACGCAATGACTGACCAGACACCCCTTACGGCTCGAAACGCTTTTGAGAAACTAACTCCGGGGATCAATATCGGAAATACTCTTGAAAATACCACCGAATGGGAGATCGGTTGGGGAAATCCACCGATTACAAAGGAATATATTCAGACTTTGGCCGGGCTAGGTTTTAAATCCGTACGTGTTCCTGTTGCATGGGACACCTATGCAGAGCAAGGTCGGATTACTCCGCGACAGTTGAGTCGTGTTTCCCAAGTCGTGGATTGGATCATTGATCAAGGTATGTACTGCGTGATCAATATCCATTGGGACGGAGGATGGATCAATTCGGGTTGGGACCAAAAGTATCCCCCTCAGATCAGGAATCGTCTAACACCCCAAGCCGAGGAGAAGTTCAAATCCTACTGGCACCAGATTGCAACCCATTTTGCGGATAGGAATGAAAAACTCATTTTTGAAGCGTTGAATGAAGAATCTGATTTTAGTCAGGAAGCTCAACCCTATGAAGCACTCAACAAACTAAATCAGCTTTTCGTCGATACCGTTCGTCAAACCGGTGGGAAAAACGCAGAACGTCTCCTCATCATTGCAGGATACACGACGGATATTGATAAAACGTGTCGTGCGGATTTCAAAATACCCGTCGATCCGACTCCCGACCGACTCCTGCTTTCCATCCATTATTATACACCTTGGCAGTTCGTCGGACTGGATGAAGATGCAAGCTGGGGAAAAATGATTCCTACATGGGGCAGCCCAGCCGATTTTAACCAGTTGAATGAACTGTTCGATCGGCTTGCCACCTTTTCGAAACAGCGCAACATCCCGGTTTATCTAGGCGAGTTTACGGTATGTTCCAACAAAGATCCCAAGTATAGGCAGTTGTGGATCAATTCCGTTTTTAAGGCCGCATTAAAACGGAAAATGATTCCTGTCCTGTGGGATACGGGCGGTGGTGTGATGCGCAAACCGCCTTATACTCCGAGCCAAGAAGTTCTCAACATGCTGTCGTTATTGAATAACCAAGTCATCTCGAACAACGATAACGAACCCTAGACGACCGCAGAAGACGGTGTGTGAATGGAAAACGTTCGAGTTTACCTGAGGTTATGTAACGAATCGTCGATAAGTTTTACGCCTGTCAGGACCGTTGCGACGCTACTGCCGTTGTGAACGCCGAAATTCAAGTTGTAAGCGATGATTCCACCTCGGATGAGGGTATTTTTGGTTGCGATCAGATGGAATCCGTCTCCTTGATTTCCGATCCGGGTAATTCCATTCAGTCCTACACCGACGTAATTATTGTAAAATCGGTTTCCGGATCCCTGATACACCTGGATTCCATGGGATTTGTTTCCTGAAACGACGTTGCGTTCACCGGATGAGGTTCCGCCTATGGTGTTATCTTTAGCGCCGTTTGTAATTTCAAGCCCTTTCCATCCGTTACCGATCGCGTAAGAGCCGGTTTTATCCGTCCCGATGAGATTACCGATGATCTTGTTGCCATAGGCGCCACTCAGCCAAAGCGCTATACCGGAACGGTTGTTTCCGGAAACGACATTCTTTTGCACCCAATTGTTGTCCCGACTGATTTCAATTCCGTACCATTGATTGGAAACAGCCTTGGTTCCCCCCGCATTGAGTCCGATGTAATTTCCGATGATCCGATTGTTCCGAGACCCTGTTCCGTTGATGACAATACCGTTGGTTTTGTTGCCCGAGATGATGTTCCGTTCGTTGGTTTGGAAACCGCCGATCCGGTTGCCTGTTGAGCTGTTGATGGAAACACCGACGGTAGCATTGCCGACGGCTTTTTGTCCGGTGTAATCGGTCCCGATGTAGTTTCCGATAACGATATTGTTGTAAGCCGAGGAGGACCACAGTTGCACTCCGGACGAACCGTTGCCGCTGATGACATTTCGGTCTTGTGATCCGGTCCCACCGATGGTGTTGCCAGGGGTGCCGACCACAATCCCTTTTCCCCCATTTTTGGCAGCGAATGTTCCGGTTTTGTCCAGACCGATCCAGTTACCTTTGACGATATTTCCGCCTTTGTTGACCAGGATCAGACCGTTTCCGCTGAACCGATTGATGATCAATCCTTTGATGATGGAGTTTCCACCACCGACACGAAGCCCGTCGCCTGACGTTTGATCGCCGCGAATTTCGATTAAGGGTTTTCCCGAATACCCGGGTTGGGTGGTGGCATCGAGGGTGAGTGAATATTTAATGAACGGGAGGGCTGACTTGAGTGTAATGGTTTTTTGCCCGCTCCCGATTGCAAAACGGATGATGTCGTGATCGCTGGATCGGTTGGCTTTGGTAATGGCCTCTCTTAATGATCCGCTTGCGGTGTCGGCTGCGGTGGTGACCGTGAACGTCGCAAGCAGTTGCCTCGGTTCGACACGTTCCATCCAAGCTCGTGGCTGCACTTTCTTGCTCATTTATTCTCCCAAAACGATTCCGAGACGAGGAGTCGTCCCGTGGGGACTTAGGCAAGACGTACAATTTGGGAAACATCCAACGCGAAAACTGACTAATTTTTGCAAGATTTTTATTTTTTCTCTGAACCTTTTGTTAAATCAGGCGGTTTATACCGGGTTCTTGTCAGACAACGATGAAGAATCTTTCCCACCTTAACTGGAAATCGGTTTGTCAGAAGAATACATTGTGATGCCTTTGTTAACCGGATCGCGCATGTATCGAACGTGGGTCATTGCTCGACATACCTTTTTCGAAGCCGTCAGCCAGCCCATCTATTCCCTGCTTCTTGGGATAGCTGCGACGGTTCTTTTGATTTTCATGTTTTTGCCTTTTTTTACGTTGGCCACCGGTGATGACGTGGTGATGTATAAAGTCCTGGGACTGGACATCATCGGTTTATTGGTTTTGATCGTGACTCTTTTTGCTACAAGCAAGGCCATCCATGAAGAAATCGAAGACCGGACCATGCTCACCTTAATGAGTAAACCGGTCAGTCGATTGGAAGTGCTTGTCGGTAAATACCTTGGGTTAATCACCTCGGCAGGTTTGGCGGTGGTCGTTTTGGGCGCGTTACTTTGTTTGTGTACGTGGTGGCGTATTCCCACGGATTATATGATCAACAATCGAAGTATTGACGATCGCGAACTCGCTAGACTTTGGAACCTTCGGGTAATGCACCTCAGTGGATTGATCCCGAGTCTTTTGATGACTTGGCTTCAGATCTGCGTACTGGCTGCGGTCAGCGTGGCGATTTCGACTCGTTTTTCACTGGTGGTTAATCTCCCGACGGTCATTTTACTGTATCTGGCAGGCAACCTGACCCGTTTTATCGATTCTGCCTTGGCAGGACAGGGATGGTTGATGACGGTTTTGGGGAAAGTCCTGGAAACATTGCTCCCGTTTTTGGAAGTGTTCGATCTTCGCAAGTACGCCGTCTATGGGCAGATCGGAACGACGGACGGACTGCTTCCGGAACAAACTATTACCTTATCCTTTATCTGGCAGAACACCGGACTGGCCGCTGTGTACGCGATTTTCTACATCGCAGCCGCTTTAGCACTAGGTCTTTTGGTCTTCCGTCACCGTGAACTGGGCGGCAACGAAGGATAACCCCTTTTTTTCATAATCTCTTTTTTATTCAGGATTTATATTCTGAAACCAGTCGATGCACCCACTCCGGAGCGATCGGTTTTCCGACCGTGCCTTGGGGTTGACCTTTTTCCAACAAACTGAGGATGGCGGTCATAAAAGCCGGCAGGTCATCCGGCGTGCGGGCCGTGATGATCGGACCGTCCACCACACAAGCTTCGTCCACCCATTTTCCTCCCGCGTTCAGAACATCATGAACGATGCTCATGTAACTGGTGCACCGACGTCCTTTCAAAGCGGATGTTGAACACATAAGCCAGGGTCCATGACAAATCGCTGCCATCGGGATTCCGGCCCGGTCGGCTTCACGTGCGATTCGGACCATATGTTCATCCCGTCGCATATGGTCAGGCGACGTTCCTCCCGGAATCACCAGAAGCTGATAATCCTGGATACGGACATCCGAAGCACTGATCTCCGCTTTTTGGGGATATCCATGTTTGCCTACATAGGTTTCCCCGGCTTTGGGACCGATCACATCCACCTGGTGACCCGCTTCCTTCAACCGGTACTTGGGATACTGAAGTTCAAGATCCTCGTAAATTTTTTCCACCAGAATGGCGATCCGGGCCATGGTTTTCTCCTATTGTAAACGACGATTTTTCGGGATTATAGGCTTGTGGCAGGACCGGATTATCAATTCGATACGGTCGACCTACACTTTTAACACTTTAGCGACGGTTTCACCGATGGTCGCGGGGGAATCCGTGACGGTAATTCCATACCCGGCCAAGGCTTTGAGTTTGGCATCGGCGGTGTCATCCCCGCCCGAGATGATGGCGCCGGCATGTCCCATCCGTTTTCCCGGAGGAGCAGTACGACCCGCAATAAACGCGACCACGGGCTTGTTGATGTGTTTCTGGATATGTGCCCCTGCAAGGGTTTCGTCGTTCCCCCCGATTTCGCCGATCATGATGATCGCGTCGGTGTCAGGGTCCTTTTCAAACAGGTCTAACAGTTCGATGTAGTTGATCCCCTTGACCGGGTCTCCACCGATACCTACACATGTGGTCTGACCGATCCCACGGGTGCTGGTCTGCCAGACGGCTTCGTAGGTTAATGTACCCGATCGGGAAATAATCCCCACTGATTTTCCGCTTTTGGCTTGATTCGCCGGGGTATGAATATAACCGGGCATGATCCCGATCTTGCATTCGCCGGGCGTGATGATCCCGGGACAGTTCGGACCGATCAGGACCGTATCGGGGTAGTTTTTGAGAAACTCTTTGGCTTTGACCATGTCGAGGACGGGGATACCTTCGGTAATGGCGACAATGATCTTGATCCCGGCGTCGGCGGCTTCCATGATCGCGTCAGCAGCAAACGGGGGTGGGACAAAGATCATCGTCGCGTCACAACCGGTCGCTTTGACCGCCTGCGATACCGTATCGAAGATCGGTAGGCCGTTTTCATCCACTTTTCCGCCTTTGCCCGGGGTGACACCCCCGACCATTTTTGTCCCGTAATCCAGACAACCTTTGGTATGAAAGGCCCCGGCGCTTCCTGTGATTCCCTGACAAATGACCCGCGTCTGCTCATTGACAAGAATGCTCATGATGGACCGCAGATTACGTTGAATGAATCCTTTGAGCAAGACTCTAAAACAGACCTTTCTTGTCCGTTCAGGCAAAACCGTTTGAAATCAGGACAGACGAGGTTTTCGACAAAAGGCGGCGACTTGACACCACCCCATGGTGCGCCTTGTCGCACCCCGGACGTGAGTCTCAGGATAACTTGCTCCGTCGACCTGCCGTGAGTACCATCCTATCCCCTCTTGCCTACAGGCCGAATCGGCTGGAGCAGGGAAGACACGATAATACTGATGAACCATATTCGAACGACGGACTTTGCACAGGAGACGCTATGCCCGCCACTGGTAAAATTGCTCAAGTCATCGGCTCGACCTTTGACGCCGACTTTCCCGAAGATGCCTTGCCTCGCATTTATAACGCGGTCAAAGTGACCACGGGTGATTTTTCACTCACGGGTGAAGTTCAGCAGCACCTAGGTGGTGGACGTGTCCGTGCAGTGGCATTGGGGTCCACAGACGGATTACGGCGCGGGGTGGAGGTCGTTGATACAGGTGCTCCCGTGAGCGTCCCGGTCGGAAAAGAAACGCTCGGACGCGTCTTTAACCTTCTGGGTGAACCGATCGACAAACGTGGGCCGGTCAACGCTTCGCAAACCCGTCCTATCCACCGTGCGGCTCCGGATTTCAATGATCTGACCCCCAAAGCCGAAGTCTTTGAAACCGGTATCAAAATCATTGACCTGCTGACCCCCTTCATTCGAGGTGGTAAAGCCGGTCTGTTCGGTGGTGCCGGACTTGGCAAAACCGTCGTCATTCAAGAACTCATCGCCCGTATCGCCCAGCAGCACGGGGGTTATTCGGTCTTTGCCGGCGTCGGGGAACGCACCCGTGAAGGAACCGACCTCTGGATGGAAATGCAAGAAGCCGAGATCGGTAAAACGGGTAAGCACGTCATCGATCAGACGGTGATGGTCTTCGGGCAGATGAATGAACCCCCCGGCGCTCGTTTACGCGTGGCTTTGTCCGCGCTGACCATGGCGGAATATTTCCGTGACGAAACCGGCGCAGACACCCTGTTGTTCATCGATAACGTCTTCCGATTTACACAAGCCGGTTCCGAAGTGTCGGCTTTGCTCGGACGTATGCCCTCTGCCGTCGGATATCAGCCCACGCTCGCGACCGAAATGGGCGAATTGCAGGAACGCATCACTTCGACCAAACACGGAGCCATTACCTCCGTACAAGCGGTTTATGTTCCCGCGGATGACCCGACCGATCCTGCCCCCGCCAACGCGTTTGCTCACCTGGACGCCTTCATCTATCTCGAACGATCCATTGCGTCCAAAGGGATTTATCCTGCGGTGGACCCTTTGGCTTCTTCAAGCCGAGCGTTGGACCCTCAGATCGTCGGCGACGAACATTACCGCGTTGCACGCAAAGTCCAGACCATGCTCCAGAGGTACCGCGACCTCCAAGACATCATCGCCATTCTCGGCGTGGACGAACTTTCCGAAGAAGACAAGTTAATCGTCGCCCGCGCCCGCAAGATCGAGCGTTTCTTCTCCCAACCGTTCTACGTCGCAGAACAGTTCACCGGTTTCCCAGGTGTGTACACCAAACGCGAAGACACCATCAAGAGTTTCGACGCGATCGTTAACGGCGAAGCCGACGACCTGCCCGAACAGGCCTTCCTCTACGTCGGTGACCTCGATAGCGCCCGTGAAAAAGCCAAGAAAATGAAATGACATCGTTTCTCGCGATCTCTGTTCCATAAAACCACGTCACAGGACGTGGTTTTATTATGCACATATCGCGACATGTTCTTCAAAGGAGGGTCTAACCACCAAACCGGTCCATCGATTCGACCGGCGAGATCGTACGAGCTTCCATGAACTGTCCCGACAACCATAAGGTCACCGGACGGTGTGGCGCAGCACCGGAAAGAATCTGACGGACTGCTTGAACGACTTCCTCGAGACCCACGTATTGACCGCTGCAGGGAATCTCTTGTTGGTCGATCCGGCCTGTCCCGACCACACTGATCTGACGGGGAACATCAATTCCCATTCCGATCAACATCGCCATGACATAGGCCGCCGTCTCTACCGACGTGCAGATCAGTCCGCTGACCTTATGATCGATCGCCATTCGTACGTCCTCTATCACCCCCGACCGAAGGCTGATGGAGGCTGGTAGTAGAGAAACCAGCTCTTTCTGCAGATCGGTCGGTCGATCCGCGCCGATTAGCATAAGGTCATGATGCCCTGCTCTCATCAACCGCCGGGCCAGATCAGCTATAGCAGTTAGTCGATCGATCATGACCGCGTGTGTCGTCATACTGGCGACCGCACGGTCCAACTGGATCACATTTTTTCCTCGGACTACCAAGTCCTTCAAGATTTCATCCGATATGCTTCGAGAGCAAACTAACACCGAACGAAACGGATTGATCAGACTCGGAGGAAGATCGTCACCGACCTGCTGGAGCTGGATTTGCACATCACCCTCATCTGTCAAAGCCCTCAAGACAGGACAGTTGGATTGACCGGGATCGTGTAACACCAAGCAGCGCTGAGCCGATCGCGCAGGAACCGAACTTCCCCGTACAAATGTTCCCAAACCGATATTTCGTTCCAACAACCCCTCCGCAGCCAGATCGGTCAATGCCTTGCTCAGTGTCTTGGCATTGACCTTGAAACGTCTGGCCAACACCCTTTCTCCGGGCAGTTTTCCGTTCAATTCTCCGGTTTCAATCGCAGAACGAATCCGCTCGCGCAAACGCTGAAACTTGTAACTTAACCGACGACCTTGCGATCCTTCATCCGATTCAACAACAGGACCTCGGGGTGATTCATAGTCCGACATGTTATCTCCCGATTCAGTAAGGGAGCCCGACACATTTCTGCCGTTCACACCATTGAATCCGACCGTTCAACAGCACAACGACTCAAACGTAAACCAACGTCCGCTCAAACGGCTAACACCCCCGTTTAAAGTTCTATGACTTTTATACCTCTACTTCCGAACGGATATTGATACCGATAGCATCCAAATTTTGGCTTGTTGCGTCAAGGAATTCGTTGTGGCATGTTCAACTTTAATGAGACATAGGGATTTCCCTAATTCGACCTCCCTATCCACTTTTTGGACCGTCTTCGATCCTGGGAATATTCTGCCTACAATCGACTGATGATTGACTGGGACAACGGGCTTCGTGTGAAACAAAATGATCTTTATCTCGATTCCCGAAGACCCCAACGACTCTGCTTCGTTTCGCACGCTCACACCGACCACCTGGCGGCCCATGATCGAGCCCTCGGAACGCCACAAACACTTGCTATAGCAAAGCTTAGAACGAGTTTTGCGTCGGAGATTGTTTTGCCCTTCGGTCAGAAGTATTCCTTGCCCGACATTGAAATCTGTCTGTACTCATCCGGGCACGTCTTAGGTTCGGCCATGCTCCATGGGTCAGTTGCCGAGGGAAGCTTTTTATATACCGGGGATTTTAAACTCCGTCCGAGCCTGACCGTTCCCCCTGCCGAGCCGGTCCAAGCCGATTGGTTGATCATGGAAACCACCTACGGAAAACCCTTCTTTCGATTTCCACCTCGTCAACAGGTGATCGATGAACTTCTGGACCGGGTTGCCAAAGCTTTAGCCAATGGTTTCCAACCGATCGTCTTGGGATATGCCCTTGGAAAAGCCCAGGAACTGATCCGTATTCTGACCGACGCAGGTTTTCCGGTGACCGAGCACGGGGCCGTGGCAATGTTGTCGTCGATTTACGAAAAACAGGGTGTCAACCCCGGACCACGCAGACGATACCGATCCGCCGACTTCAAAGGACCCTCCGCACTGACGTTAGAAGAACGTGGCGTTCTGATCGCCCCACCCAACGTTGCACGGTCCGCGTTTATCGAACAGTTTGAGAAACGGGTCACGATGATGTGCTCCGGATGGGCTTTGCTTTCCGGCGCTAACTATCGATACGGCGTGGACCACGTATTACCCCTCTCGGATCACGCCGATTTTGATGAATTGGTCGAACTGGTCGAACGAGTACGACCCAAAAAAGTTCTTACCCTCCACGGTTTTGCGGAGTTTGCAGACTACCTCCGGGACCGGGGGGTTGATGCAACGACCGCCAAACCGGATCCACAGCTTCGTTTGTTCAACTAAGCCCAAACTCCCAGAATCATTTTTCATCATCACGCCTTCGTGATTGTTTAAAAAAAGTTATGGGGAATGGGAATGTGTCGTCATTTGATATGACTTTAGACCTGGAAACCGGTTTTCTGGGATTGATATCTGTATCATTTAGGACCGCACCATGACCGCATCCGCGATCTTTTTTGACCCCCTTGAGTCCCGTCGTCTGCTTGCATTCAGCACCTATGCCCAACTGATCGGTCAGGATACCGCGGCTTCGGTTTATTCTTCGATTACGGGTAGCGGAACGACCGTGGCTGTAATTGATACGGGTATCAACTATAACCTAGGCATACTTGGAGGAGGATTCGGGGTTGGGAAGAAGGTGATCGGAGGATATGATTTTTATCAGAACGACTCAGATCCGATGGATACCGATGGACACGGGACACAGGTCGCTTCGGTCATCGCTGCCAATCGGTTCACGTACAACGGAATCACCTATCAGGGGATCGCTCCCGATGCCAAGCTGGTGGCTTTGCGGGTCGGAACGGAAGACAGTATCAGTACGGACAACATCGAAAAAGCGCTTCAATGGATTATTTCCCATTACGCGACCTACAACATTTCCGCCGTCAATTTGTCACTCGGATCAGGAAACTATGCTGACGCGACGACCGACCAGTTGAGTGACGAGTTTTCAAAACTCAAAGAGCTGGGGATTTTTGTCGTCGCAGCCAGCGGGAACAGCAACGACTATCAAACCGGACCGATCAGCCAGGACGGAATTGCTTCCCCGGCAGCGGATCCGAACGTGTTTGCCGTCGGGGCAGTGAATGCGTCGGACGTAATCACCACCTGGTCCCAGAGAGGGGACGAATTGGATCTGCTGGCACCGGGAGAAGACATCGTGGTTCCTCTACTGAACAGCAACGGATATACCATGGTTGACGGGACCAGTTTTGCTTCACCGATGGTCGCAGCCGCTGCTGCACTGATCCGACAGGCCGATCCCACCGCGCTTCCGGGGGATATCGGGTCGATCCTCATGTCCAGTGCCTCGACCAACCGAGACGGAGACGTCGAAACCGGAAACACCACAGGATTGCTATTCGGAAGGCTTAATCTTCTGAACGCACTTCGTTTGGTCTCCCAGCGAATCGGTCGAACTTCCACACTGGCGATGGGTAGATCGTTTGATACCGTCCTGGATTCCCAAGGCGTACTTCACGCCGCTTTTTACGACACGTCTTCAGGACGATTGCTGTATGCCACCCGCGATAATCAGGGGCTTTGGTCTCGATCCTATGTCGTGGATGATTCCGCTGATGTCGGGGTTCAGGTTTCAATTGCTGTCGATCGAAGCGGAAAGGTCGGAATCGCTTACTTTGACCTGACCAACACCGCCGTAAAATACGCGGGGTTTAACGGTGTCAACTGGTCCGTCACGACCATCGAATCGGACAAACACACCGGCAGCGACGCTTCTCTTGCGTTCGACACCGACAGTCATGCTTACATCGCGTACTACCGTCGAAGTGGCGGACAGCTCCGACTCGCTACCCTTGATCGAGATACCAATACCTGGACACGCCAAATCGTTGACGGCGTTTCGTCGAATACCAACGTCGGCGCCTACGCCAGCCTCGACATCGGAGAAGCCGAATATCGTTCGGGTGGATTTACCGTCTACGACACCACGATCGCCATTGCTTATGCGGATGTCACCAACGGCGACCTGAAATACGCCCGAATCGATATCGACCAAACCACCCCCGAATGGTACATCGCCACCGTCGAAGACACCAACGGTGTCAGCAGTATTTCACTGAACCTTCATAACGGACCTCTGAATCTGGGGCTTCAGGCGCAAATCGGATACGTCGATGCTTCCAAAAGACTTATCAAGTACGCATATCGCAACTCCGACTGGTATGTCGAAACCGCAGCTTCAGCAGGCAAGTATGGTACAAACGCCAATCTGTATTTTGATGAAGACGACAACCCTTTCATTGCCTACTTTCATGGCATCCAACGCGCGGTGTATGTCACGTCACGGGATACCCGCGGAAACTGGACACTCAAACGAGTCAGTCCCGGGTCGGGCGGAGTCAGCGTCTCTCAGAACGAACGGACGGGTGAGGCTTATCTGAGTTGGCTCGATCGTGCCCGCAGCAAGCTCTATACCCAGTTGCTCTGATTCTTCAAATGACTCTTTCAACCCAGAGTGGTTGGCGGTTTAATCACGATCGGACTTCTAGAATCGGAGACATCAGAATGCCCTTAGGACGAAGCTGATAAGCGTCGTTCCAGAACTCGCCGGTCGAACGCCAGGCTTCCGGGCCCCACCATTGCTCGTGTTGATTACAGTTATGAATCGGTCCGAACGTGTTGCCCCGATCCCCGAAGCAGATCAGATCCGGATTCCGGGTTCCGGGTGGCAACTCAAGACGATAAGGCCCACGAACTATCTGACCGATCCGTTGACCGTCCGACTCGACTGCTATTAGCGGCGCACCGAATCGTGGAACCCGCAAGGCATCGATACGTATTTGTTCCGGCAACTGGCAATGATAAATGACATTCCCCCCATAAAACGGTAGACCCTGATGTACGTAATCCCCGAACGCTAGTTTACGGACCGGAGCAATGATCCGAGCGTGTTTTCCCTCAACACGTACACCAAAATCACCCAACAAGTAGCAGGCTTCGAGCCCTTCTAGGACACCGAAGGGAAGCGTGATTTCCAGGATATGCGTGCCCGCACTGAGTGAAGGTAGCGAAAAAACGGGGATATCCTCATCGACATAATACCCTTCGATCTGGATCTCGACCGGATGGTGATCAAGAATCACCCGGGCTTGAGAAGCCCGTTCCAGGGCAAGCTTTGGAGAGGCGACCGGCACCTCACAAACGATCGGATATCGCATGGTCACCTGATTCCGGGAACGACGCGTCGGTTCGCACCACGGCTGGGCGAGCGCACCGTCCCGGGGTGGAAGGTCAAGCAACTTTCGGATCTGGTTATCGGCACGCAGAACATCGTCAGCCGGTTGCCAAGACTCGTCATCGAGTTTCCACTCCGGACGATCCAACACCAGTACATTCGGTTCGGTTAAGGTCACAGGAACGGGATCCTCTATCCGGGCCACTTCACAATACGTCGGAGCAACAGCATAAACCGGTTTCAGCTGATTCTGCTGAGTCAGGCGTAACAGCAAGTGCGATGCCACTGGTAGATCCACCTGCAGCTCGGTCCATCCGTCGTCAGTCCAGGTTTCTCCGGGTTCGGATGTTTCACCCGTCAACGTGTCCAGTTGCTGAAGATGCCAGTGTCCGCGGATTCGCAATACCGCTTTGTAATAATCTTGTGTCGTGTGATTGGAGCAGACAAACAGGAGCCTTTCTTCCGGGGTTTGACGCAACTGATAAACCACGGATTCGACTCGATGTGGACCAACACGGACCTCGATTTCACGGAATGGTTCGACCGCTCGAAGTAAGGTCGACCGATCGAACTCGATCCTCTGCCAATGGACCGAAGCACACTTGGCACGATCGTTAGGTACCCCATCGACCAGCGACGGAGCCTCGGCCAGCGAAATCACGGTTCCCCCGGATGAGACAAACGACTCCAGGCGATCCAGCGTCGTCGAACGGATCGTCACCAGTGGTGGGAGCACCACCGCGTCATAGGTCATCTCACCAACCTTCAGTGATTTGTCCTGTTTCGGGGACGACAACTCGGGCAACAACGCTTCGGAGATCAGGTCCGTATCGATCTGCTGATTGATTAGCCAGGTGAGCGTGTCGCAAAAACCCCGTTCCAGACGTTGTTGAGCCTGGGCAAACATCCGCTGGGGACCATGAATCGCCCAGAAACTTTCGATCGGGTGGAGCATCGCCACGCGACAGATCGGTTTTCCGGTCTGCATGGCTACCGAAACCCGCGCGAAATGGGATTCGATCGTGCGGTATTCCTCATACCAGGGAACGTGCCAACCGATCGAAGCTGGGTAATCGCGTTTGGCTTCCCCGGCCATCGAATACCAGCTCAGGTGATGAACTCGTACCGTCACTCCCAGCGCAGCCTGCCAATTCCCTTGACGCAGATGTCCGGCGAACGGGAAATCCCAGTTGGTCACCCCGTACAACTCGCTCATCACACCGGGTCGACCTTTTTGACGGGCAACAGATTGCGCTTGCTTGGCTGTGGTGTATTCCACCAGATCACACAACATATCGATGCCCGGAAGGTGAAAATGCTGAAGGCTTCGCATTACTTCCCCGCCCCAGAATGATTGAGAATCCAGCCTCGGCTCGGCCATCATGTGTCCGGTCAACGCGATGCCGTTTTCCTCACACCATCGACCCAGTTGAGAAGCAAAAGCCCGAACAAACCGATCATTATGATGATTCCTGAACCGTAACCTCGCCTGCGGGCTTGATCCGTCCGATGCTTCGAACAATACCGCGGGCAGACGGTCGAACACGTCCTCGGACCACTGATCCCGATAGGTCTGGGGAAAATCATCCACCCAAGCAATGAATCGATCTTTCGGATCATCCGGACCTTGAAAAGGATCGAGCACCCCTCGTAACAACGGTTCATCCGTGAAGATTGCGGGGATCGTTTTTCCGAACCGGTCTCCGACCACCTCGTGGTATCGTTCATGAGTAACACGGATAAACTCGGCGATCGCACGCTCGTCCATCAGATTCGCGTACTGCTGATGATTGAACCAGGTCCAGGATGGGGGGACTTCGACATAGGCATATAAACCGGTTTCACCGTCTCTCGTCCGATCATTTTCCCCGATCCGATACCAATCGGACAGATAATCCCCGTCAAAACGAATTGCCCAGGCAGCAACGAATCGTCGTTCCTGTACCGGCTGAGCGGGGCCATGATGCACACCCACCTTTCGAACTTCTCCGGGTTCGATTCGACGACGAGTCAACCGAAGCACCCGATACCGGTACTGCGGATTCTTCGTGACCAACCCCCCGGCGAACCCGCTCGGCCAACGGTCTTCATCGTAAAGCCAAACCAACATGCCCAGACGTTCGGCTTCTTCAACCGAAGTCCGGACATGTCCCATGAACTCATCCCCGAGATAAGGCGTCTGCAGACCGGTACGGGCGTGAATATGCACTCCGCCGATACCCATTCGATGATAAACCCCCAAATGCCGTTTCAATCGATCTGTCCGCAGGGCTCCATTCCAGCTCCAAAACGGAGCACCACGAAAAATCGCGTGAGGTTGAGCAAACAACTTCGGATCAAAATGGTCCAGTCTCGGAAAAGCAGCTAGTGGATCTCGGACCGATGAATGAGAATGAGTGGACATAAACTCCTGGTTGGTAGTCTGCCCGATTCGATTTCAACAGTCCACCCCAAACACCATCAGATCACAAAATGCGCTGATCTATCAATTTCGGCATCATGATGGGGATGTCCATCCCGAATCAATCAGAGAACTTTTCAGATATCGAACAGGCTCATCCGGCTAAAGTCCGGTAGGTCAGATCAGGCTCGTTGACCCACAAACAACTATGTCGGGTGTAAGACAGTAGGTCAGACAGAGTAGAAAAACTGTTCCGAAATGATTTTCCCGTCCTTGACCTCATAGACTCCAATTTCTTCGAACATCATCCGTTGACCCGTTGGTTTGTAGGTAACGTCAAAGGTCATTCGAACGGCAAAATGATTCCCGGCTACCAAGGGGTCGCTATAGGTGGTCGCATGGGTGATGTGGGTGTCATACCACCATTGCATCTTTCGACGAACCGCGTCAAGCCCGGTCATCTGTTTGGGCATTGTTTCATCGCCGAACATTTCTGTACTGGTGACGTTGGGGGAATACAACGATTCGGCTACTTCGAAGTTCTTGCCTTCTCTGCAGAGATCAACCAACTGCTGGGCAATTTTTTCAGGGCTCATACCCTTCCTTTCGTTAGTATACGAACATTATACGAACTTTTAATCCTGATGTCAACTCATTAATTAGTTTTTATTCGGGGCGGGGATCAACGGTTCGACTCCTCGGACCGATTTGAACCGAGGATCTTCTTAATTTTTGGCAGGAGTAATCCATTTTCCCTCGACAGCCCCTTCATACATGGCTTGCATGACGGCGGATCGATACGCAGCCTCTCGTGCACTGACGAGAGCAACGGGTAGATCTTTGCCGACTAGGGCATCGAGGAACAACTCGAACGCGTGAGGGGCCGGAGGTGGAAGTTCATTGGTCCGTACAGCAGTGCTTCCGTCAAAACGGGCATCTTTCCGGGATAAAAAGTGCAATTGCCCTTGTATGATCGCAGCATGTCCTTCAGTCCCACTGACCTGATACGTCAATGGATTCTGATGATCCACCCAACCCGCTCCCAATGTTCCGATGGTCTGGTTGGAAAAACGTATTAAACCTTCTCCGGACTCATCACATTCGTCGTATGTATGGGTCACCGGATCGATCTGAGCCGTAACCTGTCGGACTTCTCCCATCCACCAAATCATGATATCCAGCGCGTGGGTTCCCAGATCGCCGAACGCCCCGACACCCGCGACTTTAGGATCGGCCATCCAGCGCCAATCGTGTGCAGGATCTTCGGGTTTGGATTGAAACCAGTTTCCGATCGCTCCTGAATGCGTATTCGAACCACGGACCCGATGGATCTGACCCAAGTTCCCCTTTTCGATTTGCTGTTTGATAAAACGATGTTTCGGATCGGATCGTTGGAAATACCCTGTTTGAAACAGAACACCCGAGTCTTGGATCGCATGGGCCATGACATAACCATCTTTACTTCCCATTCCGAGCGGCTTTTCGACGAACAAGTGTTTTTTGACTTTGGTAGCCGGCAGGACCAGCGATTCATGTAAGTTGGTTTCGGAGCAGATGATCAGTCCTTGAACAAGATCGTCGTGCAAAATCATGTCCACCGATTCAACCATAGTCGCGTCGAGCAACGTCGACCATGCCTTGCTTCGACGCGGATCCGGATCCCAAACATATTTGACTTTGACATCCGATCGTTGTCCCAGCATCGTGACAAAGCCGGGGGTATGAATGTGAGCACAACCGGCAAAACCTAAATGGATCATGAAAACCCTTTTGTAGCGATTATAAAATGATACCTTAACCCTCGAAATCTTCAATCTTTTCGCATGATTTTCCGGAATCGAGCTTTTTTTGAATCTGTCAGCAGTCGGAATAGACTAAAAATGAACGTTTGATGGAACAACCCAGTTCAATATCTTCTAACCCTAATGAACCCCGTTCCCCCGACGGTCGAGAAAAGTTCGGCACCGAGGAACTGGCGGTTGTTTTGTCGCATTACGATATCGGGATTATCAACTCGGTCGTGGAGTTTCCTCGGGGAAGCCGAAAGGCGCCCAAACTGGTAATCGTGTCTGAACACGGAAAGTTTTTGCTCAAACGAAGGGCTCGTGGACGAGATGACGCCTTCAAGGTGGCGTTTTGTCATCAGATTCAGTTGTTTCTGATGAGCAGGCAATTCCCGCTTCCTCATCTGATCGGGACGAAGAAGGACAACAACTCTCTGTTGCAATGGCGGGGAGCGATTTATGAGCTGTTTGAGTACATCCCCGGTCAAAGTTATCCTCAGACGCTCGAATCAACTTTTGACGCCGGGCGAATTCTGTCGCTTTATCATAAACTTCTTGAAAACTTCAGTTCCCAATATTCCCCCCCGACCGGTAGCTATCACATGGCCCCTTCGGTTGAAGTGGGGTTGCGTCAAATCCCCAAAACTCTTGACAGAGTTTCCGGAATCATGGATTTATGCAACTACTTGCTTCAGAGTTACAATCACGCAGCCACAACCGTGGATCGTTGTGGGATCGAAACCTGGCCAAAACAAATCGTTCATGGGGACTGGCACCCGGGAAATATGCTGTTCCGGGATAATCGTGTCGTGGCTGTGATTGATTATGATTCCGCGAGGCTTCTGCCTCGAGTACTTGATATCGCCAACGGCGCACTTCAGTTCTCCATCCTCGGGGGAGACGAAGACCTGACCAAATGGCCCGATCACGTGGATGAGACACGTTTTAATCGTTTTCTCCGGGGATACGATGAGGTCGTGCTTCTGAGTGAGGCGGAGATTTCGGCGATTCCCTGGTTGATGATCGAAGCTTTGATCGCTGAAGCCGTCTTTCCGATCGCAGCCACGGGCATGTTCGCCCGCATGGACGGAGGAAAGTTCCTCAAAATGGTGGCCCGAAAAGTCGCCTGGCTTCAAAAAAATGCAGCTCGTCTGATCGATTCTTTATCGAACTAATCGGTGAGCGTATCTTGCATCCGATATCCCCAACACCCAGAATACAATATATTTATGAATCGTCTCGTTCGGATTTTCATAACGTTGGGAGCGTTGGGATCCCAGTTCGCCTGTGATGAGTCACCTCCACCACCGACCAGTTTGCCTGCTGAGAGCTCGGTTGTTGATCCGGTCGAAAAACACCCCACGTCGGTCCCGGTCACCGAACAACCGCGTAAAACACTTGTGTTGAAATTGATCCCGTTCACCCTACAAGCCCCCGAAAGCTGGGAAGTGGTCAGTATCAAAGGTGGTGAATCACCGGTAACGATGATCGAGGGACCGATCCTGGATGACCAGGTTCGAATTACCTTAGGACTCCGAGAACCCGTCGGCGGGGAAGTGCTCAAAAACCTATTGAAACGATTCGAAAAGGAAGACGCCGATCTGAAGAAAAATGGACAGGGGTTTGTCCGTATTACCAACACCGGCGACCTTCGGGTGATCGACCTGAGACGCAAACCGCTTAATTCCTCGGATGCGCCTTCGGAACAGCTGATGGAGTGGCGGATCACGCTGTTATACCCCCGGGGAGTCGTGCACGAACAATACACACTTCAGTTCATCGGATTGACCGTCGAAGCTTATGAAAAGAATAAGGATCTGCTGAGCGAAATCCTTCAAACGATTCGTTACGATGAATACGAGATGACACCCCTTCCGACGGGCTTTTGAACGTTTCCATGATTCCGACGACCCGCTTGGCGCCATCTCCGACCGGGGCTTTACATTTAGGTAATGCTCGGACTTTTTTGGCAACATGGCTACTCGCGAGGCAGAAAGGGTTTCGGGTCATCCTTCGTATCGAGGACCTGGACGGTCCGCGGGTCAAACCGCAGTTCACCCAGCAAGCTATTGACGACCTGACCTGGTTGGGCATCGACTGGGACGAGGGACCTGTCATTCAATCCGAGCAGGTTCATGTTTATTATCACGCCGTCCAACAACTTTTAGAGGCAAAACAAGCCTATCCGTGTGTATGCACGCGAAAAGAGATCGAACAAGCCAGCAGCGCACCGCACTCGGAAGACGGCTCTACCATTTATCCGGGCACCTGTCGGAACCGGTTTGATTCAGTGGATCAAGCTTACCGACAGACCGGGAAACGTCCCGCGGTTCGGTTTAAAGTTCCCCCGACCCGGTTTCGGTATGAAGATCAATTTGCGGGAGTTCGTTCGTTCGATCTGCAGGAACAGATCGGAGATTTTGTGATCGCCAAACCCGACGGTTCAGCCGCCTATCAGTTGGCCGTCGTGGTGGATGACGCCCGGTCAGGCGTTAACCAAGTGATACGGGGAGATGATCTGATTGATTCGGTCCCACGCCAGGTTCTTTTGTACCAGTCATTAGGATGGGATAACCTGATCCCCCACTATTATCACCTTCCCTTGGTGGTCGGACCCGACGGAAGACGACTGGCCAAACGTCACGGAGACAGTCGGCTGGCGTTTTATCGTCAATCCGGGGTCTGTGTGGATCGAATCCGTGCCCTCCTTGCCCGATGGCTGGGTATGGATTGTGACGATTCGATTTCCATCGATCAGTGTCTGACCGGATTCGATTTAAAAAAAGTCCCGCGCGATCCCATCGTTTTTAGTCCGCGGGATCATGAATGGATTTTACGAAAATCCTGAAACGCTTTTACAATCTTTTTATGCGTCATCGAGGAATCGCTCGGATTTATCTTTATCCTACGATATTCATCGTAGCCGTGATCGGATTGGCAATCTTTCGGGTCATCGCTTGGCAGTGGGGTGCCGATCGGAATCGATCCGTCCCACCGTCCACCACTCCCGTACTGGATCCGGCCGAACCCCGGACCAATACCGAAAAACTCAGATTTCTGCCAAAACCCGTTTAACCGCGGGAGTGATTGTCTTCCAGACTCCTTCGGGGGTCTTGTTCACTGTAATAAAGTCGTTCAGCAACAAGAGACCTTGCACGCCCGGGATCTTGAACAAACGAACCGCTAGAGGATGGTCCTGACCGGATTCGGGGTTGAAAAAGCTGACAGGCCGGTCGCTGACGGTCTGGTCCAGAACGAACTTCATCGCATTGGGGTTGGGAGTAGGTTGAACTTCGATCACTTTCATGTCATCCCCAGCCTAACCGCAAAGACGGGTCTGGGGCAATCGGGAACACCGGTTCCGAAAAATCCTGACAAATTAGGGTAGACGGATTCGTCTGATTCGTATAGCGTCGATATACACTAACAGAAAGGCGCTTATGCAGGTCGCTGACAATACAGTCGTTTCCTTCGATTACACCCTGACAGACCCGGACGGAAACACTTTGGACAGTTCTTCCGGACGTGCCCCTTTATCGTATCTGCATGGGGCTTCCAACATCATTCCAGGTCTGGAAGCGCAGATGACCGGTCGGTCAGCGGGGGACGAGTTTAAAGTCACCATTCCTGCTTCTGAAGCCTATGGCGAACGAGACGAACAACTGATCCAACCCGTGCCCCGACAAGCGTTCCCCGCAGGGGCACAAATCGAAGTCGGACAACAATTTCAAGCCCGCTCACCGGACGGACAATCCCGGATCGTGCGAGTCGTCAAGGTCGAACCTCATCAAATCACCGTCGATGCCAATCACCCCCTAGCCGGTGTTCCTTTAACCTTTGAAGTGCAAATCCGTGACGTTCGTGCTGCCACCGCAGAGGAAATCGAGCGAGGTCATGTCCACGCTCCGGGCGGACAACATGGGTAACTCTCACAGGATCCGGCTTATTAACGCGGTGAACAGATGTCGTAACCATAAAACCATTAAAATGGTTTTAAACACAAGTCCCTGCGCCAAAATATCCGGATACGACAGATAATCCCGGACGCAGATGGCTACGAACCCGATCCCGCTGATCAGCACAGCGATCAACGGCAAAAATCGCGCCAGCACCGATGCAACCACAAACAAACTGCTTAAAATCAGGCTCGTTGCGACGATCTCCAGATCGCTGAGACCTTTCCCCATCGAACCCGTGAAATGAAGATACCAAGGCACTATCGCAGCCCGGACCAGACAAAACCCCGCACAGAACAGCAAACCTTGTGAAATCCTTATCGCGTCATGCTCACGAAGCGTTTTGAGAACGGTCTGATAACCCGGAACTTCGTCTGATAATACGCCTAACTGATGACTCATCGTCAGGATTATCGAACCACACCGGTTCTGACTTGAACGGTCGGATCCATGACCCGAAAAAATCAGGACCCTTGTGTTGCAGCTTTTTGAGCTTCTACGGGCTGAGTCGCAGGTGAAGAACCGTTGCTCCACCACTGTTCCACCATCGATTTCGCACCGGTGTAACCGTACGTCAGAACCAAATATGTCACGAAAATCAAAAATGCCAACAATAGCAAATTAACCAACTGTCCCAACAGAACGAACAAACCGTCCCGTTCGATCAATCCGATCAACAGGCAAACCACCGCCAGAGCGGGAATGAAATTAGGACCGGGCAATCCTAACGTAAAGCCCCCAAAAATAATGCTCGCGCCCAACAACCGATCGATCCCGGGCCAGGTCATGAACTTGAGTCGGGGTTTGACCCATTTTTCGTATTTGCGAGTAAACCATACCACTCGTTCCAGGGTCCCATGGGTTAACCGACGTCGTCCCATCCATTGCGGAAGATGTGGTTCGCGACCGATCATGATATAGAGTCCGAGCAACATCACCCCCAGACCGGCCGGGGTGCTTAATCCGAAAGTCGTCGGAACGGGAATCAAAAACGGGATCGAAACAATCAACATCACAACGGCCATTCCCCTACCTTTCAAAGCGTGCATGGCCTCTGAAAGACTTACCCCGTTTCCGTTGGACTGTACCAGCAAACTCTCAAACTCTTCGCCCAAAGAACGCTTGGTCAGTTCCGAATCGGTTGAGGTCTTATCTGAAATCGTCATGTAACTCCTTATTTTCAACCCGGTTCATGGGAGGATTTCTCACGTTCCCGAACAGAGTTGTGATATGATCATTGTCATGTCCTGGTTATTGATACAAGTCGTCCGGTTGTACCGAATCACACTCGGTCCTTTTATTGGGGGACATTGTCGGTTTTATCCTTCCTGCAGTCAGTACGCAATCGACGCCTTGAACAAATACGGACTCTGCAAGGCCGGTTACAAAATCGGTAAAAGACTTTGTCGGTGTCACCCCTGGGGAGGCCAAGGATACGACCCGGCCTGAACGACAGCTTGACCCGGATCAGGGGAACAGGTTCATTTGCTGACCGGGACGTCGAAAATGCGAAATATCGAGTTTGGGACTTGCAACAAACCCTAGTTTGCGTTTGTGGAGTTCGAACAACGACTCGATCTGCTCGGCCCGTGGACCACAGGGACTGTAACGATGAAAGAAACGCGGGTCATTCAATCGACCGTTTCTCATCTGACGGATTTGACTTTCCACGTGATCGGACCGAAGTGGGAAATGACGTTTCAACCAGTCCAAAAAGATCGGTTGGACAGCCCCGGGAAGACGAACAATGATGCTGTTGGCGTATTGGGCGCCGGCCCGACGAGCCGCTTGTAGAATGGCGGGTATTTCATGATCGGTCAGACCCGGGATCACCGGCGAAACCATCACCCCTACCGGAATACCCGCCCGCGCACAGGCTTCGATTGCTAATAACCGTTTATGAGGCGCCGAAGCCCGAGGTTCCATTCGCGCAGACAGCGCGTTGTCCAACGTGGTCACCGAAATATCAACCCTCGCTGCGTTCAAACGGGCCAGTTCCTTCAACAGATCGATGTCGCGGGTGACCAGATGATTCTTGGTAATGATCCCAACCGGATTGCGAAACTCCACCAGCACCTCAAGACAACGACGGGTCAACTCGAGCTTACGTTCGATCGGCTGATACACGTCTGTAATTCCGGACATCGCTAGGGTCTGAGGTTCATAGGACCGGGACATCAACTCCTGACGAAGCAACGACGGGGCTTGGGGTTTGACCAGAATCTGCGACTCAAAGTCCAGACCGGCATTGAATCCCAGATACTCATGAAACGGTCGCGCAAAACAGTAACAGCACCCGTGTTCGCACCCCCGATAAGGCGAAACCCCGGCTTTGATCGAAATATCCGGACTGTCGTTGTAGGAAATCATCGAACGTGAAGAGTCTTTTAGGTAGATCGTGGGGATCTTTCGATCAAGCAGATCCGGTTCGTCGTCCAGGAAATCCCCGTCCCATTCGACGTCGATCCGTTCAAAACGATTAGTCGGGCTTACACCCGCCCCGCGACCTTGTACCCGAAGCGAGATTCTCATCAACTTCTATCATATGTTAGTATTTTGTTAGGTCAAGTAAAATCTTTTTTCTCCCCGCCAAAATTCTTAAACCCTTTTCTTTCCGACGGTTAGCACGGTTTAGGGGATCATATTGCCAAGCGTCGTCGATTGAGGCATCCTGAATGTCATGGCTGGGACGATTCAGTCGGTTACCGTCTTTTTATCCAGCGCCAAACGGGTGGACCGGTTTTACTTCGATACCGCCCGACAGCTCGGTCAGGCTATTGCGCGTCAGGGTTGGACCTTGGTTTATGGTGGAAACTATGTCGGCTGTATGGCCAGTCTAGCCGACGGTGCCCGCGAAATGGGGGGAAAAGTCATCGGGATTACCCCACGGTTGTTTGTCGAGGAAAACCTCGCAGACACCTTCTGCGACGAGTTGATCGTGACCGACTCGATGAGACATCGTAAACATCTGCTCGAACAACGCGCCGATGCTTTTATCGCTTTTCCCGGGGGGCTCGGTACGCTCGAAGAGCTTTTCGAAATTCTTGTCGGTAGACAACTGAATTACCACCAAAAGCCCATCACCCTCTTGAACCTTCGGGATTTTTATACCCCTCTGATTGAACTGATCCACAAAGGCATCCAACAACACTTCATCCGTGAACAGGCTTGGCAGTTGATCCACGTGGCCGACTCTGTTGAACAGGCGATCGACTACCTCAGGAATTCTTCCCAAGGTGCCTATGATTCCGTATCTCAATCGGCCCGGTCCGATCACTGAATCATGCAACAGCGATCTTTGATTTTTCCGTTCCTGGTCGTGTCGCTTGTGCTTCACGCAGCCTTGATTTTGACCATGAGGCATATTCCGCTTAACGTTCGACTTCAGATACCCACCCACTCGGATCCTGCCGTTCATCCAGTCGTTTTGCTGTCCCCCGAACCGTTGCCCGAAGAAACCCGATTCGGCGAACACGAAAATACGGGTTTGGCCATGAACGCTTTGGACGCACCGGTTCCTCAACAGACTTCCCGTTATGCGCCTGTCGAACAGGCCATGCTCAGCACCGATCCTGTCGGACAGACGACTGAAACTCCCGAAGAAACCCCTTCTCCTGTTGAGATTTCTCCCATACGGCCGTCCGAACCTTCTTCCCGTCCCCCGGTCGAGTCTTTGCAAACCACCGTGGTTACACCCGTTCCGCCCGAAGCCACGGAAGAGGTCGCCGAAGCACCCTCCCTTGCCCGATCGTCTCCGACGATGCCAGCCCCGGACGTAACCTCGGATGCGACTAAGGTTTCTGAACCGTCGGTCCCCTCCGCGCAGCAAAACCGATCGTCCGGTGATCCGGCCCCTCTGTCGGACCGGGATTCGGATGTCTTCGGACCTTCGGTCAGTCTGGAGATCGTGGCTGGACGGGTTCAACCCCGTTCCGGCAGGCAACTGAAGTTCAAAAGACCCCGTCTGAATCTAGCAGGGTTTGTCGATACCGCAGTCATTTCCCTGCCTGCACGGGCTTTGCTTGAAATCGAAATCGACGACACCGGCACCCCCCGGAAGGTTTGGATCAAACGATCGACCGGAAGCACCAGCATCGACCGCGCGATCGAATTAGCTGCTTATGAATCATGGTTTGAACCGGTCCGGGCCTTGGAACTAGCAAACAGGAAAGAACGATTCGAGATGAGCCTCACGCTCCATTGACCGAACGATCCTCCGAACCCGATGTCCGCCCGGAAGACTTCTTCCGGGCCCGTCGGGCGCGACGGATCAGACCGATTCCCGTCCCGATCAGTCCCACCGACATCGCCAACGCACAGACCGTCGCAAAAACGACGATCACATCCGGATCGTTAAACAATGCAATCACGCACAACGGGAGAGCGACCACAAATAAACTCGACATCACAAACGCCAATGTCGCAAAAATGTACAGCAAGGTCACATCCACTTCCTGCACGGTATTCGAAGGACTCACCGTCGGAACGGGACCAGACTCTTCTAGGGCAGAAGTCGGATCAGATTGCGTCATTTCACATATTCTAGAACGGATCCAGAGAATATTCTATCCATGGACGGACGGTGTCGTGGCGAATATGCTTGAGGATATGTCAAGTGTCCTGTCCTCCGATCGTACGAGTCTTCCTGCTCATTTCGGCAGGTATGGGGGTGTCTTCGTTCCCGAAACTCTGATCAGCGCGCTGGAAGCACTGGAACAGGAGTACATCCGGGCCCGGTCAGACCCATCGTTCGAATCAGCGTTTCAAACCATACTCAATGAGTTCGTCGGAAGACCCAGCCGCTTCTATTTTGCCAAACGACTGACCGAAACGATCGGGGGCGCGAAAATTTATCTCAAACGCGAGGACCTTAATCACACCGGCGCCCACAAGATCAATAACACCATCGGACAGGCACTTTTGACACTCAGAATGGGTAAGAAACGGATCATTGCCGAAACCGGCGCGGGTCAACATGGGGTCGCCAGCGCCACCGCAGCGGCATATTTCGGACTCCGATGCGACGTTTACATGGGTGCCGAAGACGTCCGACGCCAAAATCTCAATGTATTTCGTATGAAACTGATGGGAGCCAACGTCATCGAGGTTCATTCCGGATCCAAAACGCTGAAAGATGCGACAAACGAAGCCATGCGAGACTGGATGGGAAGCGTGGATCACACGCATTACATCATCGGGAGTGTCGTAGGTCCGCATCCGTTTCCGACGATCGTACGGGATTTTCAGTCCGTCATCGGACGAGAAACCCGTCAACAGTGTCTCGAGGTGGAAGGACGCTTACCGGATTATGTTGTGGCGTGTGTGGGAGGCGGATCCAATGCTGCGGGCATTTTTGCCCCCTTCATAAACGATACAACGGTCCGGTTGATAGGCGTCGAAGCCGGAGGTCGAGGGTCGGGGTTGGGACAACATGCTGCCGCCCTATGCGCGGGTCGTCCGGGAGTTCTCCACGGATCACTAAGTTATGTGCTTCAAGATGACGACGGTCAGACTGCAGAGGTACACTCCTGCTCGGCCGGGTTGGATTATCCCGGGGTCGGACCCGAACACGCGTTCTGGAAGGACTCCGGACGGGTGGAATATGTCAGCGTCAACGACCAAGAAGCCCTTCAGGGGTTTGAAATGTTGGCCAAATCCGAAGGAATTATCCCCGCGTTAGAGACCTCGCACGCGGTTTATCACGCAGCCCGATTGGCCAAGACCCTGGATCGGGATAAAGTTGTGGTAATCAATCTTTCCGGACGCGGGGACAAGGACTGCCAAGAAGTTGCCCGATTAATAGGTTCATAAATCCTTTATCAAAAAGGGTTTATCGCGCCCGGCGTCTGTTGTCCGCACCACCGATCGTCTTGGTTTATGAGCGTTTCGTTTCTTTTTTTCGGTGCTCTTTTGGCGTTGCCGCTGGTCAGTATCCCGGTGGTATTACATCTGCTTTTTCAAAAGAGATCCCCGGTCCTTCATTTCAGTACCACACGGTTCATCCGATCAACCCTTCAAAGAACCGCAACCCGAAGGTTATTGCAGAAGTGGTTGTTGCTCATAACCCGAGTACTGGTTGTGTTGATGTTGATTCTGACCGCCGCTCAACCCGTGCTTCGGGTGGCGAACCCGAGCGGTGTGAACAACCCGTCAATTGCAGCCATCGTGGTAGATACCAGCTACTCGATGCAATTCACCCGTGATCAGGAATCTCTTCTTGAAAAAGCCACCCGGATCATCCAAGACCTACTAAGGAATGAATTATCCGAATCCCGTGTCGCGATTTTCACGAGCCAACCCCGCGTTTCTTCCGAAATGCTCAAACCCGCATCCGAACGACTTTCAGAGGGGATCTCCATTCAACCACAAGGAGGGTTGGAACCTCTGTGCGACCGGATCACCGCAGCCATGCGTTATTTGGATCAGCAGAATGCATCGTCCAAATGGCTGGTGATCTTGACAGACATGCAAGCGCGTGAGTTCCCGCGTTCTCCGGACGTGTGGAAGGGTGGAAACAAGGTGGTTTTTGACCTTCAACCCGACGACGTGCGGTCCTCAGGAATACGTCAAATCCGACTCGACCCCGATCAACCCATTCCTCGAATCGTGGTCGATGCGATCATGCGATTAGCCGGTCCTCCCGGAGAATCCCGCACGGTGACTGCACAAATCCTGACTGTCGATGGACGAACGCTTGTGACGAGCACGCCGCGACTGGTCCGGTTTGAAACCTCTGACGAAACCGAAATCCGAATCCCCATCCAACTGCCCGCGGGCGAACCGTTTCTTGTCTTACGCGGGACGATAGACGGTGAAGACGAGCTGATGTGGGATAACGACCGGCAGATCGTTTTTCAGATGCCGACCCGAAGACAAGTCCGGATTTTAACATCCTCTGAACCGACCCCATCGGAACGCGTTGTTGCATTGGCCATGGATCCGAACGAAGGTCGCTCTGAGGATTGGCCGTTAAAGGTTCAATTCGGTTCAGAAGTTTCAAAAGACGATGACGTGGTCGTCTGCCTGCTAAACACCTGGCCCGATCGTTCATTCATCGAACAGCTTAAACAAGCTAGTGCCAGAGGAACCACGCTGGTACTGATGCTTCGACCGGGACTTCAGGAAACCTGGGACAAATTGTCTCCCGATCATCGCGAAGCGCTTCGTCCCCTTTTGCCGGGCGAACCGATGATCGATCCCCAAGCCGATCGACCTCATTATGCAACCCTCCCTCCCTCTCCCAGTCCGCTGGTCAAGGAACTATCTCACGAGCAATTTCAGCTTTCCTCCTTGCTGGTTCAAAGAATGGTGACGTTGTCTCCTTCGGCTCAGGCCATGCCCCTTGTAATGGCTTTGCTCCGGACCGACGGACCGGGGCATGGACTGGTGTACCGACACCTGTTGAACGGGTCTGCGATTTATACGTTCACCACTTGGCCGGACAAACCGTTTTCCAACCTTTCGATTCATCCTGCGTTTGTCCCGATGATCGTGCGATGCGGTCTTGAAGAGACAACCTCTTGGACAGTTCAGAATGTCGAACTCGGGTCGATTCTTAAAATCAACCATCCCGAAAGTGACCGTCTGACTGTCACGACATCATCCGGCGAACCGTTTACCCTCGATCGTCTGCAGGAAGGAGAGTTTCGTTTTGACCGAGCCGCCCTTCCCGGACTTTACCGATGGGCCGGTTCTGACGGAACCATTGTCGGGGTGTCCAACGTCCAGATCCCGGCTGCGGAGGCTTTGACGACCTATCGAGAACCGTCCAGCGTCATCCCCGGAGAAGACGTCCTAGTCGCCAGAACACTGGAAGGTTTTCGACAACAACGTCTTACCGCCAACCAGCCCGTTCCACGCTGGTCGGGTTTGATCGCTTCGGTTCTGCTCCTGATGTGTGTCGAATCCTTTTTCGGCAATAACGCGTGGTGGTGGCGACTGTTTCCCGACCAAGACATCCGTTTTAGTGATTGGAAATTCAAAAGATAGTTCCCTCAAACCTGTTGCAGACGCCCGTCTTTCATCACCATCGACCGGTCAGCCCGTCGCGCGATGCTTCGGTCATGGGTGACCATGACGATGGTTTGTCCCCTTGCATGAAGGGACTCCAATACCCCCATGATCTGTGCCCCGGTCTCCGAATCCAGATTTCCCGTAGGTTCGTCAGCAAAAAGGACATCCGGGTCATTGACCAATGCCCGGGCGATTGCGACCCGTTGACGTTCCCCCCCGGACAACTGGGACGGACGATGATTTAAACGATGACTAAGACCGACCTGCTCCAATAGCGACCGTGCCCGGTCTTTCCGATCAGCGAGCCCCGGTCCGTCGGTGCACATCCACGAGGCAATCATCGTGTTTTCCAACACATTCAATTCCGGAAGCAAGTGATAAAACTGAAAAATAAACCCGAAATGACGATTCCGAATCCTGGCCAGCTTTTCCCCCACAGCATCCCCTAGAAACGGGAAAATCAACCTGCAGGCCCGAATGACCCGTTTCAACCATCCGGGTTGTTCTCCACCGACGGCACGCTCGGCGCGTCGAGCCAGGTCCGCCAAGTCTTCACCCTGAACCAAAATCGCGCCTTGTTGTGGGGTATCCAGACCAGCCAGAAGATGAAGCAACGTGCTTTTCCCGGAACCCGATCGGCCTTCTATGGCTAAGAACTCGCCCCGACGGACTATAAGGTTAACCCCTTTAAGGACAGGGACTTGGCTATCTCCCATCCGAAACGTCCGGTGTAGATTCGAGCATGTGATGATGGGGTCGGACACTATTCAAACCTCAAGGCTTCGACGGGGTTCAAACTCGCTGCACGGATCGCGGGCAAAACCGCCCCGGCCACTGCACTGAGGATGGCCACACCAACCACGATCCCCGCCGTAGCAGGATCCATGTCGGTCGGGATCCGGTCAAAGGCATAGACCTTGGGATCCCAGATCGCCCGACCGGTCAGTTCCGCCACCGCGGAATGAATCTCATTGATGTAACGAAGGAAAACAAATCCGATCACCAGACCGCAAAACGCCCCGACCATCCCAATGGCCAAACCGTATCCAATAAAAACCGATGCCACCCCCCGCGAAGTCATTCCCATACTCTTGATGATCCCAATGTCTCGGGTCTTTTCTACAACAATCATGTACAAAATGCAGAAAATCAGAAATACTGCCACGACCGAAATCACCCCGAACAGGATCGTCACCAGCAGTTTCTCGTTCTCGACGGCATTCAAGAAATCTTCCCGGAGCTTTTCCCAGGTCTCGATCCGAAGCCCCGAAGTGATCGTCTGACGATTAAACTGTTCGTCAATCGCCAACAGGGTCGGACCAAGCCGATCAATCACGGTCTGACGGTCGGCGCCGGGTTTGAGTTTGATCTGGATCTCCGAACAACGAGCCGGCAAAACCACTTCCTTTCCGTCCTCAATGACGGTCCGGGCGGTCATTTTCATGTCAGCCTGGAGCACATCAAAAGGCACGTAAACGCTGCTTTCATCCAACTGATAAAGCTGAGTCAAGGAGGCATCGACGATCCAATAAATATTGGGTACAGGCTGCATGTCCTGAAAGGATCGGTAGTCCGGATCGATCGGGACGACTTCGAGCCTGGCCCAAAGCGAAAAGACCCCTGCCGGTTCGATGACCTGTCCTTTTTCGTTTTTCCGGAACCCGACGATCGGTCCTCCGACGATCATCCCGGGACGTTGGGTCGCCAATCGATCCCCCGGACGATAGGCTTCGTAAGGCACGTCGGGCAATAGGTCGAAGGAAGCCACCGGAGGGGGTGTCTGGTTTTGCATTAACGGCTTTTTGTACTGCCGCCACAACGACTCCCGAAAGGCATTGAACTTGCTGAAATTTTTAATGTCCAACCCGGTAACCTGGACCCCTTCAACACGCTGATTCAGGATATTCAGGAGTCCTATCGCCCGGATCAAAGGTAATGCTTCTTCTACACCGGGGTCCGATCGGATCACCTGTAGCATCTGTTCATAACCGGCAAAACCGGCGAGTCCGGGACGATAAACCACGATATCGCCACTCATACCCCGGAACTTCTGTTTAAACGTGTCTAACCACCCCCCCATGACGGAAATGACCACCAGCACCATCGCCGTACACAGCATGATGGCGATAACGCTGACCCAACCGATTCGACGTTTGAAAATATAGGTGCGTACCAGTTTTCGGACCGCAGCAGGTCCCCACAGGTACTGATACAAGCCGAACCCGCTGATTAATAACAGGATCAGCAGTAACAGGCCGACCAATCCCGAAGCCACAATCAATGGTACGGACTCGGACAAGATCTACGCCTCCGGTCTCATCAGAGGGAAGAGAATGACATCTCGAATGCTTTCTGCACCGGTGAGCATCATGACCAAACGGTCGATGCCCAATCCCATCCCCCCCGCAGGGGGCATCCCGTATTTTAACGCGGTCAAAAAATCTTCATCCACCTGTTGTTGCTCTTCTCGATCCCCTACCTGGTGCTCGAAATGCTTACGCTGGGTGTCCGGATCATTTAATTCCGTATAGCCCGGACTGATTTCCTGGCCGTTGATCGCTAGTTCATAAACGTCGGCAAAGAACGGATCGGACTTGTTTTCCTTAGCCAGGGGAATGATCACACTAGGCACGTGAGTAACAAAACAGGGGTCGATCAGGGTCTGTTCGACGAGTTTTTCATAGATCTCGACCAGCTGCTCTGCCGGTGAACCGTTGAGTTTTAGATCCTTTCCGGGGTACTTCTGTCGAAACTCTTCGATCTGAGCCTGGGTCAAAGGTTGCTTATCGAACCGCCAGCCGGTTCGTTCTTGAACGAGATCTACCATGGTGATCCTACGCCACGGGCGTGCAAGATGGATTGTCCTGACGACTTCACCGGACGCGTTACGGTGTTCGATATCGAGCGTTCCGAACACATTGTAAGCCACGGTGGTGATCATTTCCTCCACCAGGTCAGCCATGGTTTCCCACGAGCCATAAGCCTGGTAGGCTTCGAGCATGGTAAACTCGGGGTTGTGACGTGGGCTGATGCCTTCGTTTCGGAAATTACGGTTGATTTCAAAAACTTTGCTGAACCCGCCGACCAATAATCGTTTGAGAAATAATTCCGGCGCGATCCGCAGATAGAGTTTCATGTCCAGCGCATTATGGTGGGTGATGAAAGGCCTGGCCGCTGCCCCACCGTGGATTGTCTGGAGCATGGGGGTTTCGACTTCGGTATACCCTTTGGATTTGAGGTAATTACGGATTTCATCGACGATCCGGACACGAAGTTTCATGACCCGCATGACGTCGGGATTGGCCCACAAATCGACATACCGTTGACGATACCGGGCTTCGACATGAGTCAAACCCTCGTGCTTGCTCGGGGGAACCAAAAGACTCTTGCAAGCCATCGCCAATTCGGTCACCCAAAGAGTTATTTCTCCCTTATTCGTCACGCCCAAAGCGCCTTGTACCGTGATCAGGTCACCTAGATCGAGGTTGTTTCGGATTTCCCAACCCTGGTCGTTGACACGTTTTCGGTCGATACCGATTTGCAGGTCGCCGGTTTCATCGCGGAGGGTCAGGAAAGAGAGCTTTCCCATGTCCCGTTTAAGCATGATTCGTCCTGCGGTTCTGACACAGGGTCCGCCGTCGTGACCCATTTCCGGTTTATAGAGTTGCCTGACCTGCGCCAAAGACATCAGGCCGTCGGTCCGTTGACCGAATGGATCAACACCCAGGTCGCGCAATTTTTGCATCTTGGCGCGACGCTCCTGTTCGTAAATGCTTGTATCGTGTGAACTCATAGCCATGAAAAGTCCGACAATGATAAAGCCGTGATGGACGAAAACCAACCGTTCTGCAAAAGTCATGGAAGATCTCGTCCGGTCCGATGGGCGAGCCTGGGGATGGTGTTGTTACTAGCCGATCCGGTCGCCGGGACGATGCGGACGTATGAAACGCGTCATTACCGTATCGAATCCGATCTGGAACCTGCGGTCGTGCGTGATTATGCCAAGCGACTGGACGCGATGTATGAAGAATATTCCCGTCGTTTGGCCGACTTTACCACTCCCTCGGGACAGAAGTTCAACGTTTACCTGTTTCAGAAACGAAGCGACTACATCCGGTTCACCGGAAACCGGGTCCCGAACTCCGCGGGTATTTTCATCCCGGCACAACGGGCGTTGGCAGGATTTGAGGAAGGTCAGGGTCGTACGGGATTGCGTCAAACCCTCCAACACGAAGCGTTTCATCAGTTTGCCTGGGAGGTCATTTCCCCCAACCTACCGATCTGGCTGGATGAAGGATTGGCGCAGATCTTTGAAGAAGGGGTTTGGACCGGAAATCAGTTCATTCTCGGTCAGGTTCCTCCCCGACGGATCACCGAGCTGCGGGAGGATATCCGTCAGGGACGAATGATCCCGTTTCGAAAGTTCATGTCGATGAGCCGGGAGGATTTTCAGTCCCGGATGAAAGATCCCCGAACCGGTCGCGCCCAGTACAACCAGGCCTGGGCGATGACGCATTTTCTGATTTTTGCTGCAGGGAACGACGGTGCCCCCCGTTACCGTAGTCGTCTGTTGGCTTGTCTGAGGGATATCCATAACGGTCAGTCCCCGGACGAGGCGTTTGTGGCCAATTTTTCGGACAATATCGAGGGGTTTGAAGCACGGTTCAGCGAATGGGCTTCTCAACTGACCCCTACCCCGATGGCCGTCTACTCCGACCGGATGAGCAAACTGGCGGAATTGCTCCGAATTTTTTACGAAGAGGGGAAACGATTCGATTCCATCCAGGCGCTTCGCGATCATCTCTCACGAGGTCGATACCACCTGACCGAACAACGCGACGGACAAACCCTTACCTACGAGGAAAACGCCCTGACGTATTTAAGCGACCTGTCCAACACGCCTTGGCCGACCGAGGTGCTTCGACTCCAGAAACGCCGGGGACCCCTTCCGGACATCGTGTTGAGTCCTCCCGGACAGTCGCAGATCCGTGTCCGGTTTTATGAAGTGGATCGTCAGATCCTCTATGACCTGGCGTTCGAAATGCGATAACGGTTTTGCCCCCGGACCTGACGGGTGCTATCGTTGCGGTATGCAAACTGTTGTCTCTCAGAAACCGTCTAGAACCTTTGTCCCCGTGGATTTAGACCCTTCCGATTTTTCGCAGATTGAACCGTTATTGCACCAGCTAAGAACCCGTGAACCCTCCAGCCCGCAGGAGCTGTCGGATTGGTTATTGCAGATCAGCGAGTTGTCTGCCGTCATTGATGAATACGGGTCTCGTCGGTATATCGACAAATCCTGTCACACCGATGATCCGGAAATCGAAAAAGCGTTTTTGCACTTTGTGGAGAACATAGAACCCAGGCTCAAACCGATCTATTTTGAGCTGCAGAAAAAATATCTGGATTCGCCTCATCGTTCGTCATTGACCGACCAGCGATTTCAGATGCTCACCCGAAAATGGGCTGCGGATGTCGAGGTATTTCGACCGGAGAACGTGGCACTGGAGACCGAAGTCACTCGGCTGGTCACCGAGTATGACAAGATTTGTGGGGCTATGATTGTGGAGTTTCGTGGGCAGACCTACACGCTTCAACAATTGGCGAGGTTTCAGGAAGAGACCGACCGTCAAACCCGCTTTGAAGCCTTTGAAGCCGGGGTGAAACGTCGTCTACAGGACAACGAAAAAATAGAAACGATTTACGAAAAATTGCTCTCCCTTCGTCAACAAATCGCCCAAAATGCCGGATTCGATAATTACCGTTCTTACACGTGGAAAGCACTCAAACGCTTTGACTATACGCCAGAGGATTGCCATCAGTTCTCCGACGCGATCGAACGATCGGTGGTCCCGTTGGTTAGACAGTTAGACCGTCAACGTCAGTCCGACCTCGGAGTGGATTCTCTTCGACCTTGGGATTTGGCGGTTGATCCAAAAGGCAGACCCCCTCTTCGACCATTCGACCCGAACGATATCGACGGATTTGTCACCCGGACCAAACAAATCTTCGAACGTCTGTCTCCGGATCTGGCAGCGGATTTTGAAACCCTACGAACCCACGGCAACCTGGACCTTCAAAGCCGACCCGGAAAACAACCCGGGGGATATCAGTGTAATCTGGAAGAAAGCCGACAACCTTTCATTTTCATGAACGCAGCCGGGCTACAGCGCGATGTGGAAACACTCTTGCACGAAGGAGGACACGCCTTCCATTTCCTAGCCGCTGCTAACCACGAACCATTGACTTTCCTTCGTCAGGCCCCGATGGAGTTCTGCGAAGTGGCCAGCATGTCCATGGAAGCTCTCGCTAGCGACCATTACAACGTTTTTTATAACGATCCGGATAACGCCAAACGCGCCAAACACGCTTGGTTGGAAGGGGTGATCCGGTTTTTCCCTTGGATGGCTACGATCGACCAGTTCCAACACTGGATCTACACACACCCCAATCACACCCGTCATCAACGCACCGAAGCCTGGTTGCAAATCTCCGACCGGTTTTCCAGCATCATCGACTGGAACGGATACGAACACGTCAAAGCCAGCAACTGGATGCGCCAACTTCATCTGTTCCACGCCCCATTTTATTACATTGAGTACGGGATTGCGCAAATCGGCGCATTACAGTTATGGATGAAAAGTCGACAAGATCCACAACAAGCGTTAGCTAACTATCGCAAAGCATTAAAGTTAGGAGGAACACGTCCGCTTCCCAAGCTATTCGAGGCTGCGGGCTTGCGGTTTGATTTTTCGTCTCAAACGATTGGACCGTTGATCCAGGCCGTAGCCGAGGAGTTAGCGGAACTGACAAATTGATTAAACACAGAAAACCCTCCGATACCATGGTTTTTCGGTTTTGCAGAGAGGATCACGGGGTTTGCGTATCATTGCCGGTGAGTTTCGGGGTCGAACTTTGATTCCCCCGAAGAATGACAAGACCACCCGTCCGATCACCGATCGGGCCAAACAAAGTCTATTTGATATTTTATCGCACCGAATAGCGTGTTCGGTGGTGTTTGACTGTTTTTGCGGGACCGGAAGCATGGGGTTGGAATGTCTGTCTCGGGGGGCTGATCGGGTATTTTTTTTCGACGCCGACCGATCCGCCTTGACCCGTTTGAAACAGAATATTCAATCCTTAGGTGTAGCAAGGCAAAGCCGGGTCGTTCCCGGAGACATTTTTCGAACGATCCGAGGGATCGAGGAACAGGCCGACCTGATTTTCCTGGACCCGCCTTATCGACTAGTGACTGATATACCCGATCGACTGAAGGAACTGGCACGACAATTATCTCAACGATGCAACACACGCAACGGGCAATTGATTTTTCGTCATGACGTGAAGGATTATTTGTCGCTTCCGGGGTGGGAACGGATCGATCACCGAAATTACGGTTCGATGACGATCGAGATTCTCCAACCCGTTTCTGTATCGAACACAAACGCTGATTAACGCGATTAGAATAAGAAATAAGAGTTGTGATCGGTTGTCTGCGAGTTATTCGCTTTTAAACTGTTAATATGTCGGTTCCCCGTTACCGTTTTTTCTCGGCTTCAGACGCAGCGGCGATGTCGCGACTGGCTTTTACCGCGCGTCAGGTCGTCGAAGGTGTTCTGACCGGTCAGCACCGTTCGCCTCACCGGGGGTTTTCGGTCGAGTTTTCAGAACACCGGGATTATTCCCCGGGGGATGAAATCCGACACCTGGACTGGAAAGCCTACGCTCGTTCGGATCGTTATTTCATCAAGCTTTTCGAGCAAGAAACCAACCTTCGCGGGTTATTCATCGTGGATACGAGTCGGTCTATGGGGTATGCAGGAAAACTTGATTATTCCAAACATCTGACCGCTTGTCTGGGGTATTTGCTTGTTCGCCAACAGGATTGGGTAGGCCTCTTGGCTGCGGACGAACAAGTCCGGGTCGATCTTCCTGCGGGGGGATCCGCCTCGCATCTGGATAGGTTTTTTAAACACCTAGAGACACTCACACCCCGGGGTTCGACTGACCTGCCCCGTCATCTGCATGACCTGGCCGAGCGTGCGCCAAGACGATCCTTGTTCATTTTGATTTCAGACTTGTGGTGCGAACCCGAACATCTGGCCCGCGCTTTTCAACACCTCCGTTATAAACGACATTCTCTGATGATCCTGCACTTGTTGGATCGAACGGAACTGACACTCCCGGATCACCACCGGATCACGCTCGAGGATCTGGAAACCGGGGAACGGGTTGAAATTGATACCCGTCAGATCCGGAATGATTATCGTCAGCAGGTTTCAGAACATCTGAACCATATCCGTCAAGCGGCCCACGACGGTGGAGCCGAATACCACCGGTTGTGGGTTCATACTCCGTACCACAACGCCTTATTGAATCTTCTGAATCGTACCTGAGGGTCCAGAAAATTTTCTGCAAAAATAAGGCGGCGAGGACCTCTCGGCATTCCTCGCCGCCCAGGGAAGGAGGGCTTGGGGTTGGGAAACATCTGTTTCATCTAATTATACGATTCAAAAATCGGATCGGTTCATTGATGATTCGTTTTTTTTGTATCCGCCAAAGCCACTGCTTGGTAAGTAGTTAGGTATAATCCTCATACATGAAACCCGATACGGCTTTGGTCGATCAATACGTCGCCGAGATTTCGGACGTGTGGAAAGTTTATCGTAAACCCGGAACCGATGTGGAAGTGGCTGCGTTGCGGGGAGTCAGCCTACATATTCGTCAAGGTGAATATCTGGCCATCATGGGCGCAAGTGGGTCTGGAAAATCGACCCTGATGAATATTCTAGGTTGCTTGGACCAACCGACCCACGGGTCCTACATCCTCGGCGGACAAGACGTCAGCACCCTCCCCGATGACCAACTGTCCGAAATCCGAAGCCGGTCCATCGGATTCGTCTTTCAAAACTTCAATCTCATTCAGCAACTGACCGTCCTGGAAAACCTCGAAGTCCCGATGTTTTATCAAGGTATGCGCCCCCACGAAAGACACGCTAAAGCCAGACAACTGACCGAACGAGTCGGACTGGCCGAACGCGGAGATCATCGGCCTATGCAACTGTCGGGCGGACAACAACAACGCGTCTGTATCGCCAGGGCACTGGTCAACAACCCCTTGATACTCCTTGCTGACGAACCGACCGGAGCGCTGGATAGCAAGACCGGGCAACAGATCCTTCAAATCTTTGACCAACTGCATCAGTCTGGAACGACCATCGTACTGGTTACCCACGACCCGGGTGTCGCGCAACGAGCCCAGCGAACCATCTGGTTACAAGACGGACAGATCGTTCGAGACACCCAAAATCAGACCGTTTCCACACTGACGTCTGTCTGAGCCTACAATTTTTCGTGCGGAAACGGGTTTTGATTTTTGCCAACCCGCTGTCTGGCCGTGGACAAGCCTGTTCGATCATCGACCGGTTGATTCCCACCCTTCAGCAAGCGGGCTACGATCCTCATCCTTTTGTCGAGCACATCCGCACCCTGGATGTCATCCCGGACCCGAGTTCCGTTCATGCCATCGTCATCCTTGGTGGTGACGGGACCCTTCGAATCACCGTTCAGAAGCTGACCGACCTGATGCCTGTTTCGCAAATCCCCCCGATTCTGGTAATCGGGCTCGGAACCGCCAACCTGATGCAGAAACATCTGGGATTGCGATACTCCGCTCAGAAGCTGCCAGAACAGGTCGTCCATCTGCTCGACCAGAAACGCGTGGCGCGACTAGACGTGGCGAGGGTAAACGAGCAGATATCACTACTCATGATCAGTTGCGGCCTGGACTCGGAAGTGGTTCGTCGTCTGTCCGAAGTCCGACGGGGACCCATCACCCGATGGTCTTATCTTCCTCCGATCCTCCGATCACTGAAGACCTACCGGTTTGTTCCGCTGAGCGTCAGGGTGGACGGACAACTGGTGCATGACCGACAACCCGCACAAGTCTTTGTCGGGAACGTGGCAGAATACGGGACGGGGTTTCCGGTACTGAACCAAGCTAGTTCAACCGACCGTCAACTGGATGTCTGTGTGATGCCTTGCCAATCGGTGGACGAGTTAATCCGACTAACGATGTTGACCACGATCGGTAGACATTCAGACGCCCCCGGGGTCATCTACACCCGTGGCCAGCAGGTGGAAATCGCCAGTCGTGAACCGATCCCGATTCAGGTGGACGGAGATTCTCTGGGAAGCACCCCCGCCCGGATCGACTTGCTGGAAGAACCTTTGGGCCTTATCGTGACCTGACATGAACCCTGCTTTGTCGATGGATCCGAACCGCTTATTTGTCATTGCCGGACCGTGCGTGATCGAATCCCGGGACCTCTGTTTACGGATCGCAGAATATCTGAAATCGGTCTGCGACAAGCTGGGGGTGGTGTATATTTTTAAAGCCAGCTTTGACAAGGCCAATCGTAGCAGCAGCAGCAGTTTTCGCGGTCCGGGGTTGGAAGGTGGTCTGGCGGTCCTAAGCGAAATCAGGAACACTTTCGGTATCGCGGTGTTGACCGATATTCATGAAACCGGCCAGGTCGAAACCGCCGCCACGGTCGTGGATGTTCTTCAGGTTCCGGCCTTTCTGGCACGACAAACCGACCTGCTCCAGGCCTGTGGACGAACGGGCAGAACCGTCAACGTTAAAAAAGGACAGTTCATGTCTCCACAGGAAATGGGCAACGTGGTGGAAAAGATTCGTGCTACCGGAAACCATTCGGTCTGGTTGTGTGAAAGAGGAACTTTCTTCGGGTACAACCGCCTGGTCAATGATTTTACCGGTCTGGCCGAGATGAAACGTCTGGGATGTCCTGTCGTATTTGACATCACTCACAGCACACAGATGCCAGCCGCCCAAGGCCATCAAAGCGGCGGCAACCCTCAGTATTCACCGCTTCTCGCCAGAGCCGCCATCGCCAGCGGGTGTGTGGACGGGTTGTTCCTGGAATGCCATCCCGACCCGAAAAACGCCAAAAGCGATGCTGCGACGATGCTGGATTTGGATACGGTTCCAACCCTTCTGAACCAATCCGTGGAGATCTTCCACCTCCGACACCGATGGGAGAAGCTGTTGTAACTTATTACGGATATAACCCTTTTAATTAGCGTAATTTATATCTTTCCTGCGGTTTTGAGAAGGATGACCTGTCGCATGAGGGTTGTCGCCACTTCCGGTTCGTAGCCGATGATCCCGTCGATATCATTTCCGACCAGTCCGACGCTTAGATCATCTGGACTGTAAATCACCGCAAGTTTACCGTTAACCGTCATCCCTCGCAGTCTGAATCTAAGCGCATCGGCACCGAGTTTAAGTTGGGCATAGACCCGGTACTGGGGTTCGACTTTTTTCCCGTCAGCAAGGGTATAGATCAAATGATCCGACTTCAGCGGTTGTGTAAGCTGCGCCACTTCGTTTGGAAAAATCTTTGACAACTCGTTCTGAACCGAAGAATCGAACTCTGCAAATCCGCCGCACGAATCGATGACCAGCAATCCTCCCGCATCAATGAAGGATTTGATCGCTTTGCGCTGCTCGTCATTGAATGTGAAGGCGTCGGTCCCGGTCAGATGAGCAATTTTGAAACCGGTCAGGGAATCGGTTTCCGGGTCGATGGCTTGGGTGCTTAAGCTGATCTTGTCCTGATTGTGCATCCTGGCCGACAGTTGCCTCCACCCTCCCGGCTCCGGGTCCCATCGTCCGGTGTACTTGATTCGGGCAATTTTGATCTCGGTCGAAGGTTGAATCTTCGGATCGGCAGTCACCACATGGGTATATCCCTTGAACTTACCGGGCTTCTTATCCGTCGAATACAAATAGGCATTTGCGAAGAACTCGAAAATTTCCTCACGATTGCGGTCCCGCAACTGCAAGGCTCGACTGAAGTCATCGTTTGGAATCAGGATCATGAACAGTCGTGCCCGATTTCCCAAGGCTTCCAAGCGGGGTTTTCGCTTCCAACTGCTGGCATTGAACTGCTGATTGACCAACAGCGGATGATCCATCTGGTCTGCCAACTGCATGAACTCATATTCTGGAAACAGTTCGCTGGCCAGCGATCGAAAGGAACGAACAAACTCATTTTTCCCTACGTCGGCGTTCCCGATGATCAGCCCCCCGCTTTCGACATACTGTTTGAGCATCGCTTTTTCCTTGTCGGTGAAGGACAAGGTCTGGTTTCCGGTGATATAAAGGATGGGGGAATCATACAGATCGCGCATGGAGGCGACGTTGAGATTGATGATCTGCCAGTTAAGCATGCGTTCGGTTTTTTGTCCGACCCACCGGGTGGCGTTGGCAACATCGCGTGGGCGCTGATTCCAGTTAGCTTCCTTCGAAGCAGTTTGCGGATCTTTGGCCTTTGGGTTGGTGATGTTGTACTGCAGTTTGTTCATCATCACCGGTGCCCCCCCTCGGGATAAGAACAACAACGCGAAGGCGGTATCGATTTCGCTGTTGTTCCAGCTCCCATTGGAGGACTGAGACCGAACGATCGCTTCAGCACCTTGTGCGAACCAATCGAGCTTGCCGAAGTATTTGTATCCGCTAGCTACACCGATCCGTTCGATCCCATAAAACGTGTAAAGCCTGTTTTTATAACCCGAGTCCGTGACCAGAATCGGGAAGTTTTTGGCGATCCAGGAAAGTCCTTTGTTGATCCAGGGATCGATGATATTGCCTTTATTACCTTCGATACCGTCATTGGCGTGCAGGAATTCCTGGGTAATAAACAAAGTTGCCACCCCGGCAGCAGTCATCTGGAGGGAATAGGGATGGTCCGCTGTGGCGTTTTTTCCGTTATAAGCCCATCCCCCTTCGCCCCCCTGTTGGTTTCTCCATGACGGTTCGATCAGGTTCCAGTAGGACGCAGGAATCTCTTCCAACCACTGGGCAGCTGCCCACATACCCAGAACTCCGTACTGGGAGCAACTGATATCGAGTCGATTCCCTCCTGGTTGGTAATCATAAAAACCACGATTCACGCCCGTTTTAGACACGCCGGATAGCAAAAGCCTTGCATCTTTCATCAGCGCTTCGCGGTTGGGTTGAGTCGGGGGCAAGTTCAACCAGACATTCGCGCGCACGCCCAAAGCATAGTGACCGGTGATCGGCGCGTCTCGCAACCAATCCGTGGCTTTGACGATTCGAGGGTCCAGAGGTTTTTCTCCGGCTGCCAGAAGTGCGTACGTCACCAGTGACGTGCGTCCGCCCCATTGTCCTTCGTCGGTACCACTCGGTTTGGTGTTGACGGGGCGTTGCTGGGTCCTTTCCCAGTTTCCGAACTCGTTTTGCTTGCTGTAGAGAAACCGTACCCCTCGTTCGATCGAGGCTTGGATCTGCTCGTGTGTTGCGGCTCGAGCAGGAAGGGCTGTAATGACCCAGAAGACCAGAATCAACCCTCCTATTGGTTTCCATTGGGTTTGCAGAAAACGACCTAACCAGTTCATGGTTGACAACCTCCGCATGTTCGCAAATTCAAACACGAAAGACGCAAAAATCTCTAGACTTATCCCGACCGGCTCATTCAATGCTTTTGAAGCAAATACATGGGTCGAGGGGACAACATTTGTTCCAACAGGTCTCGATCCATTTTGACCCTGGCTGGACCGACTTGGACTTCGACCTGATTGGATTGTGCCGTTTGCGCCAAAGCCTCCCAGAAGGGGACTTGTTTTCGATACCGGATCACCTTTGCACCGCTGATCCCCGCTCGTGCCTCGGCAAGCGCGATGGCGTCATCCAAAAGACCGATCTGATCGATCAATTTCAATTGGATGGCTTCGGCACCGCTGAATATCTGTCCGTTCGCTAATTCATCCACCGTTTCGGGGGTCAGGTTTCTTCCGGAAACAATGACCGATTTGAACAGCGACAGATGTTCATCCACAAACTTCTGGATGTATTGACGCATTTCTGGGGTAAACTCCCGCGTCGGGGAACCTGCGAGTTTATATTTGGAACCGCTGGAGACCACGGTGGTATCTTCCACCCCGTACTTTTCCATCAGTCGGGACACATTGATGCTCCCCCACATCACGCCGATACTTCCGGTCGTGGTGGTTCGTTGGGCCAAAAGATAATCTCCCGCGCAAGCGATGTAATAACCCCCACTTGCTGCTAGACCTTTCATGGAAACAATCAGGGGGAGTTGGGTTTGTTTTTTGAAAGCAACGAGTCGTTGATACATTTCGTCCGATGCCGTCACTTCTCCTCCGGGGGAGTCGATTTCCAAGACGACCGCTCGGACATGGGTGTTGGACCGGATTTGTGTTAGAACTTTCTCCAGGTCTTCTGCGGACCGTCCGGTGATGATCCCCTCGACGGGAATGAGGGCAACCACATCCGCGGTTCCGCTACGGACGATTTCACCGACCACCCCTAGGGAATCCGATGCTCCCCACAACCCGCTGACAGCCAACAAGTAAATATTCAGTGTCAGCGAGAATCCGAAGATCGACACGGCCAACGTCGTAAAAATGGCTCGGGTAAATCCCCATCCGGAACTGGATTGAGGAACCGGATAAAAAATCGGTTGAGGTATATACCCTCCCGTTGGCTGATTCTGCCAATTCGGAGGGGGTAGATACGGTGGTGGAACAGGTGAACCCGCTGACACGATATTTACAAATCCTTTGAGAAAAGTATGACCACGTGCAAATATAACGCACTTTTTCTCATCACCAACATAAAATGTTAAACAAACACGACAATCCGATCAGAGTGTCGCAAATATTTACAATATGAGACTCTATTACGTCCGTTTTCGTCGGGATTGGGGATATTGGACGGTCACAATCCCCGCAGTTCCCCCACGCACAGCAAACTCACCGACCACGGTCATTTTTCTCGGTTTCAAGACCGCTACCAGATCATCCAAGATCGTATTGACCACGGATTCGTAAAAGATTCCTTTGTTTCGGTAAGCGAGGAAATAAAGTTTCAGGCTTTTCATTTCCACACAAAACCGATCAGGAATATAGGTAATCGTAATCGTGGCAAAATCAGGTTGACCGGTAACCGGACAAACACTTGTAAACTCTGGAAAGACAAACTTAATTTCAAAATCTCGTTCCGGACGTGGGTTGTCAAATGCTTCGAGGATTGTCCGAGGCTCGTCGATCTGGGCTTGGCTGAGCACCGAAGCCCGACCCAATTCACGTAATTTTAATTTCGACATACAGTCGATTATAGACACACGGCCCCGCTTGCATACCAACCCTCACGCTTTCTGATAACAAGTTGTTCGGTTTTACGGATTTGTAGAGTAGTTGGTTCGATGACAACGGTTCGAGTTTTTCTTGAGGGTCTACATTTGCGCCCCGATGATCTCGGTTTCAAACGCCAGTTGACCGTTCACCATTCCCTGGCAAACACTCCCGATTCGACGATGCCGGGTCCAGGTGTGTTTGCTCAACAGGTAGAGAGTTTGTCCCGGTTTCACTTCCAGACGAAACTTAGTCGGACCGGTCCCTCCGAACCCGATGAACCCTTGCATACCAAGATATTTTTTGGTGTAAAAACAGGCCAACTGTGCTGCAGCTTCGATCATGAGAACCCCGGGCAACAACGGACGTCCGGGGATGTGTCCGGGGACCCAAAACTCGTTTTCACGAACGACTTTCTTCCCGACCAGCCCCCCCTGAGTCGTATCCACCCAGATCACCGCGTCCAGATGTTCCATATCCCCTCGTTGGGGGTTTACTTCTCGGATCTGTTCCGGGCCAAATAAAACCTGATTCAAATCGATCCGGGATAAATCGAAAAGGAATTGGGGAGGCATGGGTTTCGAGTCCGAAAGACAAAAACCACCGGAACCGGACCAACTTTTGTGCACGACGGACATGGCAAAAATCGGTCCGGAACCGGAATCGACGACAGGATTAATCGGCCGAAGCGGGTGAATTGGTTTCGGCTTCCCCGCGACCTTCCAGAATCTTCTTACGAACTTCCTGAGCAGCAGCCTTGATGTCCTGCATTTTCTTGCGTGCCCGTGTCCCGGCAGCTTTATTTCCCCCAGCAGCTTTAGCAACATCTTCTTCTGCTTCGGCCACCAGACGCTTGAGCGTTTCCCATTCTTGGAATGACATTCTTGAACCTCCAGGGTTAAACTCGGAAATCGAAAGAAAAACCATATCCCACGCCAAAAACCGTGTCAAACGGGCGATCTTTCATCTGTTTTCGGAAATCTCATCGATCCGGTTCCTCAAGAGGGACCGGACAGACATCGCGTCTCTGACAAGTCGCGCATTCTCTTGCTTCCCAGAGGGCATCGAACTCGTCCATGACCGGTTCGATCAAACCCGGATCCTCGGTCCAAATCCCCAGTTCGAAGTTTCGGCGTCCGGGAGATTTAGCCCCCAGCCCCGCCCCCGTGAGATTGGCAGACCCCAGATACATTCCCTTGGCGTCGATAATGACCGCCTTACTGTGCAATCGCGGACATCTTCGAATTGTAAACCCTTGTGGCAACTTGACTTTCAGATCCGAAAGGGCCGCCCGGCTCGGCACCCCGCCGTGTAAAATCCTGATCTCAACGCCCTGACATGCCTTGTCCCTGAGTATCTGCACGATCGAACGTGCACCCCGCTTGCCCATACCGGTTGGTACTCGCATCGACTTGAAATCGGCCGTCATGATCGCGATCGATACCCTGGCCCGGCAGATACCTTCCAGCACGATTCGACGATAATGATCCTCGTTGAGAACAAGTTCCACTGTCTTTTGTCATCGACCATTCAATCCTCGTCGAATCAATCTTTGTACTCACCGATGTGATGGCGGGATTGGTTTATTACCCGTGACGAGCCTGTCTGTGGTTTTCCAGGATTCGCTGCATGAGAACTTCTTGCGTGTCGGGGTATCTTTTCCCGTCCGATCCGTCATGAACGCGTTTCCAAACGCCCCCGGCATACAACTGCCAGGCATGACCTTTGTCATTTAATGATACATCTAGAACTTCCCACAACATTTGTCGGTGGGCCTTGTCATGAACAGGCGTGATCGCTTCAACACGGTAATCAAGGTTACGAACCATCCAGTCCGCAGATCCGATGTAATATTCTTCCTGTCCCCCGTTCAGGAAGTAGTAAATCCGGGAGTGTTCGAGAAATCGTCCCAGAATCGACACCACCCGGATGTTGTCGGTAACCCCGGGAAGACCGGCATTCAGACAGCAAAAACCCCGAACGATCAGATCGATTTTCACCCCGGCTTGGCTGGCTTCGGCCAACATTTGGATGATCTGATGGTCTTGCAAGGCGTTCATTTTGGCGATGATCCGTGCAGGACGACCGGCTTTGGCATGATCGATTTCACGTCTGATCATGGTCAGAAACTGTTTTCGCATGTTCACTGGTGCCACCAGCAATCGCGAATAATCCTCTTTAATCGATCGACCTGTCAGGTGATGAAACAATTCGATCACGTCCTGCGTAATCAGGGGATTGCATGTAAACAAACCCAGATCGGTGTACAACTGAGCCGTCTTGGAGTTGTAGTTGCCCGTTCCGATGTGACAGTAGGTTCGCAACCCGTCCGGTTCCTCACGAACCACCATCGCCAGCTTGCAGTGCGTTTTAAGCCCCACGATCCCGTATACGACGTGAACCCCAGCCTTTTCGAGCTTTTGAGCCAGTTCCACGTTTCTTTGCTCGTCGAATCGGGCTTTGATCTCGACCAGGACCGCAACCTGTTTGCCCATTTCCGCAGCCCGGATCAACGCAGGGACAAACGGGGAATCACTACTGGTTCGGTACAACGTCTGTTTAATCGCTAGAACTTTGGGATCATTCACCGCCGTTTTGATGAAACGTTCGACGCTGGCACTGAAGCTTTCGTACGGGTGATGAACCAGTAAATCCCCCTGACGGATGACCGAAAAAATATCCGCATCCTCGTCCTGGAGCCTCAGGGGAACCAAAGGTTGCCAAGGCGAGTACTTCAAGTCCGGACGATCGATAAACGCCAACGCCATCAGATCGTCCATGTCCACCGGTCCGGGGACTAGATAAATGTCTTCCGAATCACACTCGACCCCTTCGACAATGAGCTGTTTCATTTCTTCACTCATGTTTTTGGGGAGTTCCAGCCGAACCACTCTGGCCATTCGGCGCTTCCGAAGTTCTTCGGTCACCATCGCCAACAGATCGTCGGCGTCTTCTTCGTCCATTTCGATATCGGCGTTGCGTGTCACCCGGAATAGGTGATGCTCCAAGACACGCATTCCCGGGAAAAGCTGCTGAAGGTTCCCTGCGATCACCCCCTCTAAAGGCACATAATGATGGGGCTTATCCAGAGGAACCCACCGTGGAAGATTTTCCGGCAGTTTAATCCGACAAAAACTTCTTACGCCCCCCGGCGATTCCAACATCACCCCCATCGAACGACTCAGATTGCTGATAAACGGAAACGGATGCCCCGGATCCACTGCGAGCGGGGTCAAAATAGGGAAAACCTGCTTTTTGAAAAAATCGTCCGCGATCCCCCGTTCCGTTTCCGAAAGATCTTGGTACCGTTTGATGACGATCCCCTGCTTCTTCAAAGCAGGATGAAGCTCGTCAAACCACAGACGGTACATCTCTTCCAGAAGCTGACGGATCCTTTCGTGCGCTGCGTTCAATTGTTCCTGAACCGTCAGACCGTCCATTGACCGATCGGTCAGACTCGCAGCCCGTTGTCGTTGAAGCCCCCCGATTCGCTTCATGAAAAACTCATCCAGATTGCTCGCAAAAATGGCCAGAAACTTCACCCGTTCCAACAACGGGATGAACGTATCCTTGGCCAGCTCCAAGACCCGCTGGTTGAAATCCAACCAGCTTAACTCCCGATTTAGAAAAAGCTTACGCTCAATCGGTTCGGTAACAACCGGTGTTTTTCTGTTGGACCGCTCGGGCATGGGTTTAGATCCGCAAATACAGTTCCACGCGGAGCTGAAAAAACGATTCTGCCCAGCGTATGGGCAGTGTATTTATCCTTGCCGTGTTAACGTGCGATTAAAGTGACAAACCGGGACGGGCATCATGCCTTCATCCCGGTTTCCAAGGTCCCACAATGAATGGATTAACGCTTGCGACGGTCACGACGGGCTTTGCGTTTTTTTGAACCGATCTTTCGTCGGCGACGGGGTTTAGCCATTCGGGTGCTCCTTTCTTACCTTAATATCTGGAAAATAAGCCCCGCAGAATAAACGCGTGATTTCCGGTTGTCTAGGCGCCTTGCCCGCTTTAACCCAACTTCTTGAGCAACTCTGGCACGATTCTTGCAACGACCTATCCCCAACCGCGTATAATGTCCCGAAATAAAGGAGTCGCTTATGCTTACCTTGGACTCTGGAAACGTCTTGTTGAAACCCGCCCACAAAAAACAACTCCTAGCCCGGCTGAAAAGAATCACCCGTTTGGGAAAGCGTCTTGGGCAGTTTTTCCTCAAAATCACCTTCCATCGAAGCGGTAAACACGTGCAGATTACTGCGCAAGGATATGACCGTTTTGGACCGTTTACCCTTAAATCCAAAGCGACTGATTGGAATCACGCCTTTCATCTCTTGATCCATGAAATCAGTTGCCTGATCCACCAGCACTCCGTCCATCGACAAACCTTAAGTTCCTGATCCCGGGATTCTGAGCTTTTTCGTCCCCACATCGGTTTTTGGTCGAAAACCCACCTTGTTCGACTACCATGACTGATTCCCCCGTCACGGTGAATTTCCGTCGGGCCCTTACCGCCATTCGACCCCAAAATAAGACCTTTAAGACTTCTGATAGAGCAAATTTTTTTTCTCTTGAATTGTAAAATGACCATAATACAATCCAATAAAAGATTAAATAATCTTTATATCCGAAATGGATTCGGCCCGTCCTAATTCCCTCGTGTCTCGATCGTCCGTCAAACCCGCGGCAATCGGGGAGGCATCAGGGTCGAATCCTCTGACGCATCGAAACACCCCTCTTATTCGGAATCACGGGAACACCGATTCTTTAATCTCATTTCCGGGAGGACCGTCATGGGTATGAACAGACGTGAGTTTGTCAGGGCCACCGCCTTGGTTGGTGCCGGGATCGCGGGTGCAACGGCGTTAGTCGTCAAAGATCGTGCAACCGCGTCCAAAACACGAGATCCGGTCGGTCCTAAAACCATTCGAAGCCTGACCGTGCTGAACAACGTACCCAAACAAGAGAATGAGGATTTGCTGATTCGCATGCAGAGAGAACTGGTCAAAGCCATGTCCAAACCCGTGGAACAACGAAAATGGGTTATGGTGATTGACACCCGGAAATGTGTCGGTTGCCATGCCTGCACCATCGGTTGCGTGGCTGAGAACAAGCTCCCCCCGGGCGTGGTCTATCGTCCGGTCGTAACCGAAGAGTTCGGTGAGTTTCCAAACGTTCAGTTACGTTTTACTCCGCGTCCCTGCATGCAGTGTGAACAACCCCCCTGCGTTCCCGTTTGCCCCGTTAGTGCGACCTGGCGCAGACCTGACGGGATCACCGTGATCGACTACGACAAGTGCATCGGATGTCGGTACTGTCTGACTGCCTGTCCGTACGGGGCACGGACGAGCGATTTCGGAGCCTATTACACGGACAACGCCGCCCGGAACAATTCCAACAATGCCGACCATGCGATCGCGGGTCCTCACGCAGCATGGGAAGATCAACCGAACTTCGAATACGCCAAAAACTGGGACCGATCGGGACACCAATCCCCGATGGGTAACGCCCGGAAATGTCATTTCTGCCTGCACCGACTGGAAGTCGGTGAGCTGCCAACGTGTGTCACCACTTGTATCGGACGGGCGACTTATTTCGGGGATCACAATGACCCGGATTCACTGGTTTCAGGGCTAATTGCCAAAAATAACTGTCAAACCCTTCTGCCTCACAAAGGCACCAAACCACGGGTGTTTTACATCGTTTAAATCGGAGCAGAACCATGAGCATGACAAACTCGACTCGACCTTTTTCGATCCTTTACGATGAGCACAAGGTCCCGTCGTGGGTCTGGTGGGGGGTTTGGCTGGTGCTCATGGTGCTAGGCACCTGGGGAGTTCTGCAACGCGTGATCCACGGACATTTGCCTGCCGGCTACGGATCGTATGTCCCGTGGGGACTCTGGGTGGCTATTTATTTTCACTGTGTCGGAATCGCCGGGGGGACGATGTTGGTAGGCGCAGGCGGATTTGTTCTGGATCTGCCCGGGTTTCGTTCACGTCGGTTACTTCGGATGACTATCGTTCTCAGTGCGGCCTCCATCGCCTGTGGATTGATGGGCGTCTGGTTCGACCTCGGACACATGCTACGTGCCTACACGATCTATACACATGCGACGTTCACGAGCATGATGGCGTTCAACTCATGGATGTATACCGCTTTCTGTATCACGGCCGGTATTGCATTTTTCCTCAGTTATCGTCGGAACCGTAGCGACTGGTTAAAACCCCTGCTTTGCCTGGCCATCCTGTTCGCGATCCTGTTTCCGAGTCAAAGTGGGGCATTTTTTGGAGTCGTGGACGCCAAACCTTTCTGGAACAGTGCCCTGTTGCCGGTGATGTTCCTGATCTCCGCGATCACAGCCGGAAGCGCCCTGTTGCTAGTGATCCGCGAAACGCTCAGGCCTACGGACGATCCGGATACTCCCGATGAGCACGATGCCGCGCTCCGAACCCTTCGTATCGTCGTCGTTTCGGGATTGATTGCCTACTTCGTTTCGGAGTTTGCCGAGCTGTCCATCGCTTACTGGAACCCGACCGTTCATGCCCCCGCAGTCGAATTGATACTGTTCGGACCCTATTGGTGGGTATTCTGGATCATCCATCTCTTGATCGGAGGGCTGATTCCTCTGATCTTTCTGTCAACCCAATCGAGGGGGCTCTGGGTGGTTGCAGGATTCCTAGTCGCTGTGACATTCATCAGCACACGACTGAACGTTTTGGTCCCCGGACAAGCGGTCGGTGAAATTCGCGGCCTGCAGGAAGCATTTCATGACGATCGGCTTAAATATGTTTACCACGCCACCCTCATGGAATACCTGGTCGGTTTTTTCATCGTCGCCATCGGTATGATGCTTTTCTGGATCGGACAACGAATCAACGGTCGGTTGACCCATCGTGCAGAGACATCTGGATAGTTCCCAGTGAGGAGATCATATGTGCACCCCTTGTTCACCTATCCCTCTCAAGTCCCGACGACAATTCCTGGCCGGCGGTGCTTTACTCGGAAGCGGAATACTGTCTCCTCTGAACGTTTTGGCCGGTTCGTCTCCGGAATCAGCGGTACTCAACAGTGATCGTCCGGACGCGCCTTACGAACCGGCAAAACCTGAAAACACGATCTATTCTGCATGTCTGCAGTGCAATACCGGGTGCGGGATCAAGTGTAAGATTCAAAACGGGATTGTTACCAAAATCGATGGGAATCCCTACAACCCCTGGACGCTTCTTCCTCATTTGCCTTACAAAACACCCGTCGAAGATGCTCAGCCGGTCGATGGGGCTTTGTGTCCCAAAGGACAATCCGGCATTCAAACCGCGTACGACCCCTATCGTATCCGAAAAGTGCTCAAACGAGCAGGAAGGCGTGGCGAAAACAAGTGGATCACGATTTCCTTCAACGACGCGATCCGTGAAATCTGTGAAGGCGGAAAACTTTTCGCGCACGTCCCGGGCGAAGAATCCCGCGTCGTTCCCGGATTACGAGAATCAATCGTGCTTACGGACCCGCAACTCGCCAAATCCATGGAAACCGACGTCCAAGCGATCCTGGACGAAAAAGATAAAAACAAAAAGTCCCAACAGGTCCAGGCATTCAAGTTAAAATATAAAGACCACCTGCACCTACTCATTGACCCAGAACACCCCGATCTAGGACCGAAGAATAACCAGATCGTGGTGGCTTGGGGACGACTCAAAGACGGACGGGGAGATTTTTACAAACGGTTCGCTGCTGCCATGGGCACGGTCAACGCGCATGGACATACCACGGTTTGTCAGGGATCCCTCTACTTCACCTGCAAAGCCATCAGCGAACAGTACAAGGACGGGAAGTTCACGGATGGTAAGAAGTTTTACTGGATGGCAGACACTGAGAACTCCCGATTCGTGCTTTTCGTCGGGGCCAATCTGTTCGAAGCCAACTACGGCCCCCCCAACCGTACCGTGCGACTGACGGGCAATCTGGTCAGCGGATACACGAAGATCGCGGTCGCGGACCCACGCTTCAGCAAACTCGCAAGCAAAGCGTGGAAGTGGCTTGCTCTGAAACCCGGAACAGACGCCGCCGTCGCGATGGCGATGATCCGCTGGATCATCGAACAAAAAAGCTACGACGCCAATTTCCTTGCTTGCGCGAATAAAGCCGCTGCCGTCTCGGCCGGGGAAAGTTCGTGGACCAACGCAACCTGGTTGGTCTCGGTCAAAAACGGAAAACCCGGAAAACTTGTCCGAGCCGCTGACGTCATCATCGACGGGAAACCCCTTGCCGAACCGGTCACCAAACCCACCAGTGACGGGAAAGGCCAGTACACTGAAAAGTTCTTTGTTGTGTTGAACAATGGTCAACCGGTCGCGGTGGACCCGAATGATCCGACCCATCCTGTCAGGGGAGACCTTTTCGTCGATACCACACTCCCGGACGGGACCCTCGTCAAAACGGGCTTGCAGATCCTCTATGAATCGGCCTGTCAGAAAACAATCGAAGAATGGGCCGCCATCGCCGACGTCAAAGCTTCGGACATTATTGATGTTGCCAGAGAATTGACGCGTTACGGTAAACAGGCTGCTGTGGACATACACCGTGGCCCGGCCCAACACACCAACGGATTCTACAACGTCTTGTCCTGGATGAGTCTCAACATGCTCCTAGGCAACTTCGATGCCAAAGGCGGCATGATCAAAGCCACCACTTGGGATACCAAGGGAAAAGGGAAATTGTTTGACCTGACCGCTCATCCTGGCGCGATCCGACCTTTTGGCATTAGTTCGATCCGTCATGGAATAAACTATGAAAAAACGACCCTTTTTTCTGGATATCCCGCAAAACGGAACTGGTACCCCTTGAGCAGTGATGTTTACGAAGAGATCATTCCTTCGATCGGGGATCAGTACCCTTATCCCGTCAAGGCACTCTTTACCTATATGGGGGCGCCGAATTACGCACTCCCGGCAGGCCACACCAATACCGAAATCCTCTGTGATCTGGAAAAAGTCCCCTTGTATGTCGCCAACGATATCCTCATCGGAAGTACATCAATGTACGCCGATTATATCTTTCCGGATCTGAGCTTCCTGGAACGATGGGAGTTTCAGGGTAGTCACCCTTGTGTCGCCCAGAAGGTGCAACCAGTCCGCCAGCCGGTAATTCCACCCATCCCCGAAAATTGCACCGTCTTCGGACAATCCATGCCTTTGAGCCTCGAAGCCATGATTCTGGGAATCGCAGAATATCTCAAACTCCCCGGTTTCGGAAACGACGCATTCGGTCAGGGACTTCACTTGAAACATCCTGACGAACTTTATCTTCGCGGGGTTGCCAATCTTGCTTTCGGTGAAAAAACCGATGGTTCGCAAAACGTCCCCGATGCGGATCCTCGTGAAATCGATATCCTGATTAAGGCCCGCCGACATCTGCCCAAGACCGTCTTCGACCCGGAACGATGGAAAACCATCGTCGGACCGAGGATGTGGCCTAAAGTCGCCTATGTACTGGTTCGGGGTGGAAGGTATGAAGATCATGAACAGGCATACAACGGGTCACGGGTAGCCCACCCTTATGGTGCACTGTTGAATCTGTACCAGGAAAAAACCGCGTTGACGATTCATTCGGGCACTGGAAATCCCCATCCCGGTCATGCCTGTTATGTTCCGGTGATGGACTATTTAGGAAATGATCCCCAGCCACTACGGGAAGGTCACGATCTTGCCCTGATTACACACCGGGTCATCAGTCAGACCAAAAGTCGAACGATCGCGGATCCATGGTTGAGTGCGCTTTTGCCCGAAAACGGAGTACTCCTGAATCCTCGGGATGCGGATCGTCTGGGACTTCGAAATGGTCAATCGGTCCGCGTTGTCAGTGCGACAAATCCACAGGGCATTTATCCTCTGGGCAACAACCGAAGTAAACCGATGGTCGGTAAAGTGGTGGTTACCCAGACCGTCCGTCCTGGTGTGATCAGCTTTGCCTTGGGCTTTGGACACTGGGCGACGGGCGCCAGTCGGTTCGAAATCGACGGTCATGTCATCGAAGGCGAGGACCGACGGACCAAAGGTATCCATGCCAATGCTGCGATGTGGACCGATCCGACCCTCCGAAACACTTGCATGTTCGACCCGGTCGGCGGTAGTGTCAGCTTTTATGATACCACCGTGCGACTCGAACCTGTGGAGGTCTGATGCATGACCGGTTCGGAAGATCGATCCGATATTTAAGACTCTCTGTCACCCCGGCCTGCAGTATGCGTTGTGTGTATTGTCGTCCTGTCGGGATAGGCCACCATTCTCTATCCGATCTGATGAGCCCCCCGGAGATTGAACAGGTGGTTCGTCATCTGGTGGAATCTGTGGGTTTGATCAAAGTTCGACTTACCGGCGGAGAACCCACCGCTCGTGGCGATATCCTGCAAATCGTCCGAAGGATTGCTGGGATCCGGGGCATTCAGGACCTGGCGATGACCACCAACGGGCTGACCTTGCAACGGCTTGCCAAACCGTTACGGGAGGCAGGGCTCAGACGTGTGAATATCAGTCTGGATTCACTGGATCCCAAGCGTTTTGCGGACATGACCGGGGTGGACGGACTCGAGCGGGTAAAACAGGGGATCGACGCAGCGTTACAAGCAGGATTTGATCCCGTCAAACTCAATACCGTGGTGATTCGGGGACAAAATGATCAGGAATTGCCCGATCTGATGTATTTCGCTGCGGACAAGGGTCTGGAAATTCGTTTCATCGAACTGATGCCCATGGGGCCTTTGGCAAATCGATGGGAACAGCGTTATGTCAGCGCTGACGAAATGCGCCGTACGATCGCGCCTCATGTGCTGGTTAGCGAGCATCTGGTCCGGGATGCCTCTTCTGCCCGTCGGGTACGAGCGGTACTCCAAGACGGGAGGATCGTCGAGTACGGATTCATCACGCCTATGAGTTGTCCTTTTTGCGACCTGTGTGACCGAATCCGTATCGCTGCGGACGGGTCATTATTCCCCTGTCTGATGGATCGACCTCGGGCCAATCTGATGTCAGCTATTCGGCCTCGTTTTGACCCTGATGCTTTTGATGCCATCCTTTTCGATGCCCTGCAAAGCAAGCAGGAAGAACACCCCAGCACCGGTTTCATACCCATGATCCAGATAGGAGGTTGACCATGTCCGAGTCAAAGGAACCCAACGCCAACAACCCCAAACTGCCCAAGAGGTATAAAGAGTTCGTCTCTCGATTTCCGGAGCTGGGTCAGGCTCATGAACAAATCGCCCGAACTGTAGACCAGGTCGGTCCGATGGACGCCAAACAGTGTGCCTTGGTCAAGATCGGTATTTGTGTCGGGGCCGGCCTGGAATCGGCCTTGCGGAGTCATGTCCGAAGGGCCCGTCAACACGGGGCAACCGTTGGAGAGATCGAGCAGGCCATCCTCTTGGGAATGAACACGGTCGGATTTCCTCGAACGGTAGCCGCCTGGAGCTGGGCACACGAACAGTTTGAACGCGATGAGACCACGCCATGACCGAAGACAATATTCCTCCGTATGTTTTTAGGGTGCTGTTATTCGGACCGATCGCACAGACGGCCGGGACAACGTGCGCGGAGGTCATGATCGAACAACCCGACATACTGGTCGAGCAGTTGATCGAAACCTTATGTCGTCAAAATCCGGGGATCGCTTCATCGGTTCGTACTTGTCGGATCGCACGAAATCACGCGTTTGCACAGGACCATGAACGAGTATCGTTTCGGGACGAGTTGGCTTTGATCGGAATGGTGTCCGGCGGATGAAAATAACCGTTCGAATTATCAACGGACCATTGACCGACAGCGGGCAGGTGCTTCGGATGCCCGATGCCGGGGCGGTAGTCTGTTTTCATGGTATTGTGCGAGAACTGGAACAAGGCCGTCGGATCCTGGCGTTGGATTATGAGGTCTATTCCCCGATGGCAGAGCAGGAACTGCAGCGGCTCGCAGGGGAGGTCGTTCAAACCCACGGGCTAGCGGCTATCTCGGTGGATCATAGCCGGGGACGTGTGCCAGTGGGTGAATGCTCGTTTCGACTGACGGTGGCATCGATGCACCGCAAGGCATCTCTGACGGCGATGGACGAGTTTATCGACCGGATGAAAATGGACGTACCGATCTGGAAACACCCGATCTTTGCGGAGGACCGTTGAAAATGTCGGCATCTTCGACACCTCCGTCAATGATCGTTCGGGAATGGGTCCAAGGAATCCGGACTGTGTCCACGGAAACAGTTTCACTGGTAGAAGGAATAGGACGGGTCTTGGCCAGGCCTATCACCGCCGATCGGGATCATCCGCCGGTGGATATGAGCGCAATGGACGGATACGCCGTTCGGTACGACGACCCTTCGGAGAGGATCTGGAAAATTTCTGACACATCCGCCCGGATCGGTCAGCCCCGGGTTCATTGCGAACCGGGACAAGCCGTGTATATCGTCACCGGTGCGCCTGTCCCTTGGGGGGCCGACACGGTCATCCGGGTCGAAGATGTGATCGTGGAATCCGGAAACTTGCGTTTGAAACCGTCAGCCCGTGTGATTCGGGGCGCGAATATTCGACGTCAGGGCGAAAATGTCGCCACAGGGAGTATCGTCGTCGAAGCGGGTGTGCCCATTTATGAGTCGGTCATTTCTACCGGTGCGACTTTCGGTATCAGCGTGCTTGAGGTCTTTCGCAAGGTGAAGGTCGGTCTGATCGTCACCGGAGATGAGTTACTGGGAGCGGACGAAAATCCACAGGAATATCAGATTCGTGACGGAAGCGGACCGGCAATCCTGGCGGCATTGAATCGTCTTTTCTGGGTCCGTTGTGACCAATACCAGCGTGTGGGGGACGATTTGAGTCTGATCCGACTTACCCTGAATCGCGCTCTGGAAGATTGCGATGCGGTCATTCTGACGGGCGGAATGTCGATGGGGGAACGGGACTTTGTCCCACAGGCCGTTCAAGATGTCGGAGCCCGTCTTTGCTTTCATCGTCTACCCATCCGACCCGGGAAACCGACCTTGGGGGCTTTAACACCCGATGGTAAGCCGATCGTTGGACTCCCCGGGAATCCTGTCTCGACGCTGGTAACCTTCAAGAGATTTGCAATGCCTGCCTTGCGCCGACGGGCGGGATTCAAGGTTCCTGACCAACCGGTTCCTTGCGTTCACACGACGGGGGAATTACCGTCTGACGCGATGCTGTGGCACTACAAACCGGTTCGGCTGCAGGCAGACGGTCCGGCGTTGATCAGCCGATGGGTCAGTTCCGCAGACGTAACATCGGCGGCCTGCAGTGACGGGTTCATTGAAATTCCACCTGTCCCTCGCACGGAGAACTGTTTTTTCAGATTTTATGCTTGGTAACCATGCGCCGATCCGCACACAAAATCACCCCCGACCTGACCCATGTGGATTCGGACGGACGTGTCCGGATGGTGGATGTTGGCGAGAAACCGGTCACCCGAAGAACCGCTACCGCCGAAGCGACTGTGGTCGTTTCCCGACAGTTGGCTAAAGCGATTCGTGAACGGACTGTTAAAAAGGGGGACTTGCTGACGGTCGCCGAGGTTGCCGGTACGATGGCAGCCAAACGCACGGCCGATCTGATTCCGCTTTGCCATCCACTGCCGATCCAACAAATCGATGTAAAGGTTAGGCTAATCGGTCGTCGGGTCAGAATCCGGGGGACCGTCATCACCACCGCACAAACCGGTGTCGAAATGGAAGCCCTGACCGCTGTTTCGATCGCGTCTCTGACCGTCGTTGACATGGGGAAATCCATTGACCGGGGTATCACCATTCAAAATATTCGTCTGCTTGAAAAAACCGGGGGGACCCGAGGCGATTACCGTGCGGTTTCTGACTCACCCATTAGACAACCATGACCGTTTCTTTTCGTGTTGCCATCCTCACTTGCAGCGACCGGTGTTCTCTCGGGCAAACGGCCGACACCAGCGGTCCTGCCCTGGCACGACTGGTTACTAAACAGTTACCCGGCATCGTGGTTGCAACACACTGCCTGCCTGATGACATGGATCAGATCTCAAACAAGCTTGTCGAATGGGCCCACGTGACCCCCCCCATCGATCTGATTCTCACCACCGGTGGGACAGGACTTGCCCCTCGAGATGTTACCCCAGAGGCAACCGCTCGTGTTCTGGAAAGACGACACCCGGGATTACTCGAACTGGCACGTCTTCGTTGTATGAATAAAACCCCCCGTGTCTATCTGTCCCGCGGAGAATGCGGAACGCTCGGTCGATCTCTGATCATCAATCTGCCCGGTTCCGAACGCGGGGCCGTCGAAACGTTTGTTTCTCTTCTGGACGTGCTACCCCATGCATTGCAAATCCTTCGGGGTGAAGTCCAGGACCACGGCAGACCGGATAACAACACCGATGGTAGGGAAAGTTGATTCGCCATGAACACGAAAGACCCCGATCGTATTCCCGTTTATATCCTGGCCGGGGGCAGGAGCAGCCGGTTCGGGGCGGACAAAGCTCGGGCCGTCGTCAATGGCAAACCTCTGATTTGCCTGATCACTCAAGCCGTATTTCAGTATGCTCAAACGGTGTGTGTCATAGCTGACACTCCCAACAAGTACGCCGATCTTGGATTGCGCACCGTGGTTGATGTCCACCCCGGTCAAGGTCCTCTAGGTGGACTGAAGACTGCCCTTTTGGATTGTTCGAAATCGAGCTGGTTGTTGATGTTATCGTGTGACCTGATTCAAATCCGTCCGGATTGGGTTCTGGCTTTGCTGAGGCTTCGGGCGGATGATCAGGTTTGTATCGCCTTTCGTCCGGGTGGGCTTTGGCAACCGTTGCTTGCCCTTTATCACACGGACGTGCTTCCGGTCGTACAACGTCGTCTATCGGAGGGGCATCTGCGGATGCAAGACCTGCTGAATCAGGTTCATGCGTTGGAAGCCCCACTTCCCGAAAATTGGCCGTCGGTGCTGCAGGCCAACACTCCCGAAGCACTGAACCATGCGCGGTTCTGATCGGGGGGTTATGTACCGGGCTGAGAAGAGGGTTCGGAACCGTAAAATCGGACATATTCGTCAAACGCTTCACCGATACAGGAGAGGATTTCCCGTGCCATGGCGCTTCGTTGACCGAACCGTTGACCAGCGATTTCTCCGGCCTTTCCGTGTACCCAGACGGAAATGCACGCTGCATCAAATCGGTCAAAACCTTGCGCCAAAAGGGTTGCGCAGATCCCGGTGAGAATGTCTCCGGTCCCGGCCTTGGACAAAGTCGAGTCTCCGGTATTGTTCACATAATACCGCTCGGCGTCGGTGACGATTGTTCGGTGTCCTTTGAGCACGACCACCTGTCGGAAGGATGCGGCTGCGCGGATTGCGGTTTTTAGACGATCCTCGGGGGTCTGTGATAATTCGGTTCTTTTGAAAATCCTTGCCAAGCGTTTCATTTCGCCGGGATGAGGGGTTAAAACACATGTTGAACGAACACTGCTAGGCCATTTTTCACCCGCAGCCAACAGGTTCAGCGCGTCGGCATCGACCACCACCGGTTTCCCGGGCAATTTTAATACCGCCCGCAGAATTGTTCTGGCAGCAGAGGATTGACCCATTCCTGGTCCGACTACGATCGCGTCGGCTTGCTCGGTCGCGGATTTCCACTTTTCCGGACTGGCAGGAAGCGCCAATCCGATCAATTCCGGCTCGATAGTCAGCGCCTGAGACAAAACCGATTTGGGCATAGCGATTTGCACCAATCCAGCTCCGCTCCGAAACGCCGACGCCCCTGCCAAAACGGGCGCACCGATCATTTCAGGATTTCCCCCAATGACCAGCACACGTCCGAAAAGGCCTTTATGACCTTCCCGGGGTCTAGGGGGTAAAATCGGCAACCGATCGATGCGATTGGGCATGGTTTCATTCTATCATCTTTTCGACATTGACATTTACCGTTGCACGGTTGGCCAGATCGCTACCGTACAACAACCGTGCCCCATGCGGTCGAGTATCTTCAGAGATTTGCTGACACGGGTTCCTGCAAGTATTCCCTGAATCGCGAGCAGATCTTCAAAGGTTTCCATGTCTTTTTCCACCACGTTTTGCGTTTCGGTAAAGACGATCAGCACTAACGCAGCCTGTCGGATCAACGGGTCCTGATCCATTTTCTTCAGATCGGATACGACGGCTGACCGCCATTGGGTTCCGTAACCGTTGTGACGCAATCCGCCTTCTTTGAACTGATAAGCGACTTTGACCTCAAGCCACAAGCTTTCCCCTGGTTCGGATTGTTCAGGCGGATCAAACAGATCGGGGGGGCGGGAATCGATCCGGACCGGACGACCCGGGGCTGACAACACCATGTCACACCGCAACCGGTGGCTTTGACGAGGACCCACCGACGAGGGATAGTGGACTTCCCGAGCAACCGAGTAATCCTGACTTAATGTCTCAGCGAGCAGGGTTTGAAACGCACGTTCGTCCCGTGAATCCAGACCATAAACGGCCTGTTCTTGGTACAATTGTTGCTCTTCGGTCCGGATCCGGTCGGTGATTCGACGGAGAATCGCTTGCAGATCAAACATGGGTTCAGAGATTCTATTCAAAGCCCCATAGTTTCATCCCGACGTGTCCGACAAAATATCCCCAAGCGATTCCACAAAGTACATCACTGGGCCAGTGGGCGTCCATCAGATAACGTAGCAAGGCTGTGATGATTCCCAAACTCCAAAAGACCGTCATGGCTTGAGGATAGAGGATCGACAGACTGACACTCAGCGCGATGGCACAGGCCGAGTGGCTGGACGGAAAGCTTTCACGCCAATTGGCATGAGTCCAGGAAGGCCCGAGGAACTTTCCTGCGTTCTCACGTCGGGGTCTGACTCGTCCGGTCAGACGTTTAATGATATAGACACTCAAACTGGCTGAAAGAACGGTCGCGCAGACGGCCAGGGGTTTTTTCCAGTCGTTCGGTTCAAACGCATAGATCAAAGCCGACGCTGAGACGGTCGCCACCGCTTGTCCGAACTGCGCCAACCATTGGCTTTCCCGTTTGATGTCACCTTTGAACTTCAACTCCAGGACGACATTCACACCCCGCATCTCCAGGATCATGAAACTCGCAGCAAGGACCAATAGACTGACCAAAACCCATTCATTCATGTTGGAGCAGGGTGTATGCGATTCTCGACCCGGGATCAAGTCAAGCGTCTTGCATGTCGTCCGGATGATCCTACTATCGTAGGGGTGAGTCACTCGCAGGACCAGGTCAGGACCTTTTCCCTTCTGGGTGGAGACGGTTGGATCGATGAACCGATCGAACCGCCCGGTGATGTTGAATCCGAAGAAATGATCGTGAATATGGGTCCGCAGCACCCCTCGACCCACGGGGTCCTGAGGATCGAATTACGGACCGACGGTGAATCCGTCCTGCAAGCCACTCCTCATTTGGGATATCTTCATCGGTGCAAGGAGAAAATCGGGGAAAATCTCCCTTATTATCAGTTCATCGGGTACACCGATCGTCTGGATTATCTGTCGGCGATGAACAACAACCTGGCTTGGTCGATGGCTGTGGAGCAACTAGCCGGTATCAGCGTCCCAAGACGGGCGGAGTTTATTCGGGTCATTGCCTGCGAGTTGAACCGGATTGCGTCTCACCTAGTCAGTTTTGGGACGTATGGTCTGGACATGGGGGCCTTTACCCCGTTCCTGTATGCGTTTCGCGAACGGGAATACATTCTGGACTTGTTCGAACAGATGTGCGGCGCCCGTCTGACCCTGAGCTATATCAACATCGGGGGGGTCACGTGGGATCTACCACCCGGGTTTGAAGACAAACTGATCGAGTTTTTGGATTACTTTGAACCTAAAATCGACGAATATAACCGGTTGTTGACCTGGAATCGCATTTTCGTCAAACGGACCGCAGGGCTTGGGGTGATTTCAAAGTCCCTAGCGATTGATTATGCGTTATCCGGACCGTGCATCCGTGCAAGCGGAGTCCCCTTGGATTTACGCCGGGATCGACCCTATAGCGTGTATCCGGAACTGGAATTTGACGTGATTGTTGGACGCGGCGAGGCCGGTCAACTGGGGGACTGCTGGGACCGGTACTGGGTCAAGATGGCCGAGATGAAGGAATGCTGTCGAATCATCCGTCAATGTGTCCGGATGATGCCTTCGGGGCTTTTCCGGGCCAAACTTCCACGGAACATGAAAGTTCCTCCGGGCGAAATTTACGTCGAAGCCGAAAACCCCCGCGGACACCTGGGATTCTACATCGAAAGTGCTGGCGGTCCGATCCCACAACGGGTCAAAATTCGAGGACCGAGCTTTGTTAACCTCTCTATCTTACCCGAACTGGTCCGGGGAGTGTTGATTGCCGACATCCCGGCGATCATCGGTTCGATCGATATCGTCATGGGCGAAGTGGACCGATAGCCTGTTGTTCCTATATGTCGCAAATACGTCTAACAAGTTTTTACATAAGTCGATAATTCGAAAGTTTTTACAGAATGAGATGTACAGCACTCCGTTTTGTGAAAATTATAACGAAGTTGCTCAAGCTCGACCGATTTGGATTCGATATGAGGACTGTCAGGAGCATTCGGCTGGAAAAGTTGATGCTCCTTCGGATTGATTCTGCCTGTTGCATGGAAAGGTCGGTTCCGTGACAAATCGAAGAAAACGCATTCTCTTTTATTTTGAGTCTCACACTCTTTTCGAAAACATTAAGAAGATCACGGGTCGGGATGTTGAAATGATCGCCGCTCGGGATCAAGCCACCATCGAAGCCGCCATCCGACTATACAAACAAGTGGATATTGTTTTGGTCGAACGGGAAAACCCCAAAGATCCTTCCCTGAAAATCCTCCAAGAAGCACAGCAACATCTTCCGGGGGTCAAACGAGTGATGATAGCAAACCCCGACGCCATCAACGGGGTTTATGATGCGGTTTCCAAGCAAGTGATTCATTCGTTGTTATTCATGCCCTACCGAGATGAACAATTGCGTGATGTATTGGGGATTTCGCCGATTGACGTTCAGAAAAGTCTTCCGTCTGTCATTCGATCGTCTCAGGACCGACCAAAAGTTCTCAGGTCGGTGATGACACCGATTCGGACTTGAAAAACGATGGATCATACCCAACGATCGCGATCCTGAACCGATCCGCCAGTTCAAGGACTTTGGGTTTTTCCAACATAATGGTCTGCCCCGGCGTCAGGACCAGACACCCCGCGTTGGCCGATTTGAGTTTCTCGATCGTGGTCACTCCGATGGTAGGAACGTCAATACGCATGTCCGCGTGGGTGTTCGCGACCTTGATCAAAGTCCATCCCCCCTTACGACACAACGAACCAGCCCGCTCGATCATTCGGTCGGTTCCTTCCAAAGCTTCGACGGCCAAGACATTCTGATCGGCAATCGCGATGGCCTGACCGATCTGCAATCGACTGAGTGTCAGACCAAGCTCATACCCGAAACGGATGTCCGCCCATTGTCGGTCAGTGGGCTGGTGTCGGGTCATGACCCCTGGAGTGGTCAGGTGTTCCGGGCAGTATTTGGTCGAATCACTCAATGCAAAACCCTCTTCCTCTAGCTCTTTGACGACCCCCCTGCAACAGTGTCTGATCTCGTTTATCACGCCGGACTTGTTTCAAAAACAACCGTAACGTTCGGACATCAGGAATATATTGCAGCAATGCCCATCGTTGATACAGTTGAACTTTTCTCACCCGTCCGACCATGATGGTTTCCTGGCAACCATACCGACGTAACGCCCGGATCCACGACCCCAAGCGAGTAACCCCGACGGGATGATACACATCCACTTCGTGTTTCAGATCAGGCCAGGCACTGCCTTTCAAAGCCAACGCCACCGTCCGCAACCCAGCACGACGAGCACCCCGGGCGACCAGGAAAGGAAAAATTCCCTCCCCGGCAATAATTCCCAAGGTGGGGGGAACGGTTTGCATGTTCTTTTTCTGACCCGATCGCAACATGGCGATGACCGATTATTCAAGCCCGCTGCCGATCCGTCATCCAAGGGTGCCCATGAAGATAATCAGCAGAACAAGCTGACGGTTCTCAACGCATCACCCAGCGCCAGTGCGTTTTGCGGATCGGGTCGATTCCCGGATACACCTCATCCCCCGAGACGGTATAGTCCAGCTGAAGCGTCTTGAACAAGATGATCGGTTTCCCGTCCTTGTCGGTCACGGGTTTTCCGTCCGATCCGATTACGGTGGCACTTTCTCCGGAAAGACCGGTCACAAAGATGGAAAAAGTGCCCATTTCTGGATGGGGTTCTTCCCAGATCGCAACGCTATCCTTGGCTTGATCCTCGCCGACACGAAGAATGTCGGCCACTTGGATCGGAGATTCCAGAAGTTTATTCCCGGTACGATTCTTGATTTTATCGAATACGGCTTTGGGAACTCCTTTATCCGATCGAATCGCTTTTCCGTCTTTGGTCACAAGCGTGAACAGGGGGAAAAACTCACGATCCTGATCCGTTTGATTGGTGACGGTGTAGGTCATGTACCAGTAGGCTTTGGGGGTGAGGGAACCGGGCACTTCGACCACGATCCGTCGAGGGGTGTCGTATTCGAACTTCAGCTCCCAACTGACCGGATAAGGACTTGGTTCGGGGTAAGCCCACAAACCTTGCGTGAAACCAGCCAAAACAGTCCATATTAGCACAACCGATCGTCGATGATTTATCATGGTGCGGATCCCGGGACGAGAATACCTGATTGAAACTCCGCTCAATTCACGGGTTAAGAACTGTCCGTTGGACGGTCCGACCCGTCATGGTATTGTCAGAAGTTGTGAGCGGGCTGTCAAATCTCTTTCGTTGGCGCGACGATCCGCGGAGTACGGCGGTCATTCGACCCGTTCGAGGGGAAGAGATTTTTGATGCTTTGGCTCTTTTGTTAGGAAGTCGTTCTCATCCTGCTCCCCCGGCTGCGGTTCGTGAGTTTATCGATTTCGCACACCATCACGGGATCGATTTATCGACCATGCAGACCGCTTGGTCAGAATCGCGTCTATGGGCGGTATGTCTACCCGTTCCGAACCCCGGTCAAACGGTTCTGATGATGACCAGTCCGTCGGGAGGGTCGTGTGTCTTGGCAGACCTAATCGTTCGGTGCGTCGATCAGGCCTGTCAGAGGATTTTTTCGTCCGAGCAACCGATCGTACAAATCCTCTTGGAATTATCCGATTTGCAAACCGCACAAGGGCTTCGCGATCGAAGTTTTTCGGACCTCGCCACTCTGATGTACCTCCAGAAAGCGGTTCCTCGTTCATTTCAAGAACCGAGTTTACCTCTCGGTTGTGATTTACTTTGCTATTCACCCGAAACACACGCGGGGTTTGCCCGGGGAATCCTCGATAGTTATGAGCAGTCCCTGGATTGTCCGGTTTTACATGGCAAACGTCACATCGACGATATCATCCGGGGACACAAGGCGTCGGGTGACTTCGATCCGCAGCTTTGGTTTTGCCTGAGGGATCGAAATCACGAAGCCGGCGTGCTACTGCTGGCACCTTTGCATCAACATTCCATGATGGAAATCGTTTACATCGGTTTGGCGCCACAAGCACGCGGTAAAGGGTATGGCGACTATCTCTTGAAGCTAGCCCTTCATCACACCGCAAACCGCAGGCTGAAGCATCTTGCCCTTGCGGTTGATTCCATGAATACCCCAGCCATTCGACTTTATTACCGACATGGGTTTCAACAGGTTCATCAGCGACTTGCCATGATCCGGTTCCCTCCGGGGTGAGACGTTCACCGGAAAATCAAGACGTATACCAGAATCGCTAGTGCATTGACGAGCGTAATCAAACCGATCTGTCCCAACACATCCCGGGTCTGGTCCGACAACCCCGTAAATGGGGCGTTGACCAGCTTTAAAGGTACAAGCAGGACCGATACCAACAAAGATTTCGAAGAGGCTTGAGGATGTTCTATCAGAAGTTTTCGTACGTCACCCGTTAGATCTGATTGATCCGTCGATTCAGTAGGATCCCCGGACACCGATTCCGATGACTCATCCGACCCTCCGTGACCATCATCGTTGGCAATCTCCGGGGGAACGTCCACCGGGGGGGGGCATAGGTAATGAGGTTTCAGGAGCATTTTCCACCGGGACTGACACAGAGTTGTCAGTGCTATCGGACGGACCAGCCGTATTCTCAGAAACGTCTTGACCCCCCAACGACCCGAGGACAGAACCAAGCCCTTCCTGAACCTCGTTCAGTATATCCGACGACCCTGCAACGTCTTGATTCGGAGCATTGTGAACCTCCACCGACGATGTTGCCCCCCCCCTTGTCAGCTCCTAACACTGAAGGATCGGTCGTCTGCACGGAACCGTCGGTAGGATCCGAAACGACCGACCCCTTGAACCGAATCCTTCCCCGACGGATCGGAGGGCTCTAGCTCGTTCAACGGATCGTCCTGGGGGTTTTGGACGGGGAGGAATCAACCCTTTTTCCGTCTCCTCTAAAAGCCGATCGATCGCATCCTCGGCCAGTTGTGCAACAAGCTCATCGGGATCGCTAGCAGAAGCCCCCCCCGACGTCTCTAGTGGATCAGGAAGATCTTTTTCAATCCGGGTCACTTCAAATCCATCCTTGACAGCCTCTTATGACACATTATCGAGAATAACTCCATCCCGGCTTGAAGCCAATCCGTCTTGCGTCACAATCATTTCTATGCGACGTCTGTTGGCAGATCTTCTTGGGCCGGGCGATATCGCGATCCCGCCCGATCAAGCACACCACGCCCGCAGCGTTCTTCGGCTAGGGGTCGGAGATCGGGTCGAACTATTCGATCGGTCGGGGCGAACTGGCCAAGGTCACATTATCTGTCTTGATCCTCAGGTTCATTGTCCGTATCGACACTCTTCAGGAAACACCTCTCACTCATCCTCTCGTCGTCGCCTCGGCTGTGCCCAAGGGAGATCGCGCCGACTGGTTGGTCGAAAAGCTCAGCGAAATCGGGGTCGATTCCTGGATACCCCTGCGAACCGAGAGGTCGGTCGTCCACCCGGACGGTGTAGCCAAGTTTTCCCGTTGGGAACGTCTGGCGCAAGAGTCAGGCCAAACAGTCCCGTCGGCCTGGGGTCATGCGGGTCCAACCTCTCACCGATCTGAAATCCATGATTCAACAGGGCATTTCAGGATCCGCAATCGTATTAACGACCGGTCCTTATCCCCCGTTGACCCGTTTTGCTTCAATCTCGTCAAGCGTCACTTTAATCATCGGACCCGAAGGCGGATGGTCACAGACCGAAATCGAGTACTTTCAGGAAATAGGCTTGACGATGGCTTGTCTGACTTGCACGATTCTTCGGATCGAAACCGCCGCCGTCGTGTCGGCAGGAATTCTTGCCTGTGGTAAAACCGTATGACATATCCACCGTATTCTCATCCGTATCCAACTAGCCAATCGATTGTGTCGGTCGGTCCCACCGCACGATATGCCGGGGTTTTGCTTCTGATCTTCGGATTAGCGACTCTTTTGATGGGCGGGTGCACGATGGTTGTGGGGTTTAACATCGATTCGGTCCTGGCGGTGCCCGAAGTACAGAATGACCCCCATTTTCAAAAAGCGATCTCCGAACTTCAAGCCGAGGGGATCGAACTGAAACATGTCATCGTCACATTAGGGATCTTGTCCTTGATCTACGCGATTCCGTCATTAATCCTCAGCATACTGCTGATGACGGCCCGATCGCGGGTTCCGGTAGTCTTGGGGTTGATGCTGGTTGTCCTGGCTTTATTGCCCATGACCTTATTTTTGTTCCTTTCTTTGGTCGGGGGTAATGTGATTGGCGGTATATTCTGGATGATCATCATGGGGTTGCACGGGTTGATCCTGTTTTGGTTAATCCGAGCGATGCGTCATTCACACGCGACTCACCCTTATCCGTACGCATTCCCGGGCCCCTACGTACCCCCCCCGATGCAGCAGTATCAATATCGATCCCCGTCCGACCGGGCAGACCCGTCCTCCCACAACCGCAGCGACCTATAGTGTCTTGTGATGAAGTGCTTTAGCTCTGATGCCTATTTTGCCTATTTACCCGAGGGACATCCCTTTCCGATGTGCAAGTTTCCTGAATCGGCAAGTCTGATCCGGGATCAGGGTTTGGCAGAGGTGATAGACCCGGGATTCATACGGTTGGAGGAGTTGTACCGTGCGCACGCACCCGAATATGTAAACTCCATCCGCACAGGGGACTACAATGAATTGACGGCTCAACGTCTGGGGTTGCCTTGGCATCCGACGATCTGGAGGCGATCCCTTTCCGCCACTTCCGGTACGGTGCAGGCATCAAGGGTCGCACTGGAAGAAGGACTTTCGGCTAACCTGGCCGGGGGAACTCACCACGCGTTTTACGACCGGGGTGAAGGATATTGTGTCTTTAACGACGTCGTTGTTGCGACACGTGCTCTCCACGTTGAAGAACCCCTTTTGCACGTAATGGTCATCGACCTCGACGCCCATCAGGGTAATGGCACTGCGGCATTGTTCGCGGATCAACCTCATGTTTTTACCTATTCACTCCACGTAGGTAAAAATTATCCGAGTCGAAAAGAGCCCAGCTCGTTGGACGTCGAGGTGTCGCGCTACGCCAAGGCTTGCGAGTATTTTGAACGATTACACGAGACGCTTCCCCGAGCGATCGAACTGTTTGAGCCTGACCTCATTTTCTATAACGCGGGAGTTGATGTTCACGAGAACGATCGATTTGGACAGATGAAGTTGTCAACCGAAGATATACGTCTGCGTGACGAGTACGTTCTGAAAATGACGCACCGGTTATCCATACCAACATGCATCGTTTATGGTGGGGGATATAATCGCGACCCTCATGTAACCACACTTTTACACGTGCAGACGATTCGCGTAGCCTCGCAAATTGAAAAACAGGGCAAGGAAACCCGCATCATTTGACGCAATAGTCAATCAGACGGGCGATCTCCAGACGCAAATCCTTTCTTGGGACAATAAAGTCAACAAACCCTTTTTCCTGCAAAAACTCAGCCCGTTGAAACCCTTCAGGCAATTCCTGTTTGATGGTGTTCCAGATAGTCCGCGGACCGGCAAAACCGATCAGGGCTTTGGGTTCTGCGAGGATAAAATCCCCCAACATCGCGAAACTGGCTGTCACTCCTCCGGTCGTCGGGTCGGCCAAAAGCGAGATGAATAAACACCCGGCCTCGTCCAGTCTGCCCAACGCCGCACTGGTCTTGGCCATCTGCATCAGACTGAGCGTACTTTCCTGCATACGAGCGCCGCCGGAACAACTTACAATCAGTAACGGAAGCTTTTCCTCGGCTGCCAGCTCAATGGTTCGTGTCAGCTTTTCTCCGACGACCGACCCCATCGACCCCATCATGAAGTTCGGGTCCATTACCCCGATCGCCAGTGGACGACCTTTCACAAAACCCTTTCCGCAGACGAGCGCGTCCTTTTCTCCACTTTTTAACTGCTCGGCCTTCAAACGATCGGCATAGCTCTTTTTGTCCACAAAACCGAGAGGATCTATCGGTTCAATGTCCGCAAAAAGCTCCTCAAACGTTCCTTCATCCAGAAGTTGTTTTACCCGCAACCGTGCTCCGATACGAAAATGGTGCTGGCATGACGGGCAGACGTGCAAATTTTCCTCGACAACCTTCTTAAACAACATATCCCCACATTCCGGACATCGCATCCACAAACCGGCCGGAATCCCGTCGTTTTTCGCCGAACCGCCTGTTATCTGTTGATCAGACATCATTGGTTCAATTTACCATACCTTGACACACACTGGTACCCCCACCAACACCCACGCTAATCGAAGGACTATCATAAAAAGTTCACCCCCACATCAGACCTGTGGGGGTGAAGCGGGCTCACGCTCACTATTGTAAATGCTTATCGGATCGGTACTTCTTTACCACCGGCTTCGGCAGAGGCGTATACCCCTGCGAGAATTTTCTGAACCGCAAGACCGGCTTCTCCCGGTGCCGTCAGTTCCGTGCCTTTGGTGCAGGCATCGATCCAGTTACGGAGCTTGATCTTGAACATTTCAGGGAATGTCCCGGTATTGGACAAATATCCCGGTACGGAATTAATCATAGTCCCTGCCACATCACGGAAAATCATCGGAGGATCCCAGTTGCATCCACCTTTGGTCCCCATCAGGTCGAAGTTCCAGACGTCTTTCTCGATATGGGCACAGAAACTGGCTTCGATATGAAGGATCGCGCCATTCTCAAACCGCACATGTCCGATCGCCAGATCCTCCACAGTATAGGTCTTGTAGTCCCAGTTCGGCCACATGCTTTCGACTTTGGACGGTTTGTTACCCATGAAAGTCCAGGTATTCCCGGTGGCAGCAACGGGCTTGGGACTTCCCATGACATAGTGAGCCATTTCGATCACGTGCACACCGATGTCGATCATCGGACCACCACCCTGAAGCTTCTTCTGACCGAATACGCCCCAGTTCGGGATACCCCGACGACGCAACGCCCGACACTTCACAAACATGACATCACCGAATTGTCCTTCGTCCGCAGCCCGCTTGAGGAACTGGGTGTTGGGGTGATATCGGTACTGAAAACCAACCGCCAATTTGACTTTATGCTTCTTGGCAGTATCGATCATCTTCTGACATTCAGCCGGGGTCATCGCCATCGGTTTTTCGACAATTACATGACATCCTGCCGATGCGGCATCAATGGCAGGCGCGGCATGGACCCCGTTGGGTGTACAGATGTTCACCGCATCAGGCTGAACCTCCTTGAGCATGGTCTTCCAGTCTTTGTAGAGTTTGGTAACCCCCCATTTTTCTTCCATGACCTTGAGCCGACTGGGAACAATGTCAACCCCGGCCACCACTTCCACGTCCTCAAAGCTTTGTAATGCAGTTAAGTGCGTCTGAGCAATCCCCCCGCACCCGATGAATGCTATCCTGAATTTTTTGCCCTTGTACTGGGGCTTGTCATCTCCCATCGCCAACGAGTCCGTTGAAACACTTTTATCCGCCATAATGAAATTCCTTCAACCCTTTCGATAAAAACGATAACATTTCCTCCGCTCCGAACCGTTCGGATACCCAATTTTCCGGTGCGCCAACTAAAATGCAACAGATCAACCAGATATTTTGTCTCAACCGATCCTCATTTTGCCGACTTGCATTCTCAACCCAGACGGGCCATAATCTTTCGGTCGTCGGGCAGGTAGCTCAGTTGGTAGAGCACAGCACTGAAAATGCTGGTGTCGCCGGTTCGATCCCGGCCCTGCCCATTGTCGCATTTCAAAATCGGCAACCGTTTTATGCGTTCGTCTCGTTCATGAACCGAATGTCGCGTAACGCCGGGAACGATTCGCGATACTCTCGAAGGTTTTTCAGATCTAACGATTGTTGTATGACCCCCTCACAATCCCCTGCATCGACTAGCACTTTCCCCTGAGGATCTATCACCACCGACCGACCGGGATACGCAACATACGGATCCGAACCGCACCGATTACAACCAATCACATAGGCCTGATTCTCGATCGCCCGCGCAGTCAGCAACGCCAACCAATGCGACACACGTGCCGTTGGCCAATTGGCGATCACGACGATCACTTCTGCTCCACCACAAACCGCCAGACGAAACACTTCCGGGAATCGAAGATCATAACAGATCATCGGGCTGATTTTGCCCCCCCCGCAATCAAACCAGACCACCCGATCACCGGCTTGGAAATACCGGTTTTCTCCGGCAAATGAAAAAGGGTGGATTTTTTCATAAGTCGTAAGCACTCGACCGTCCGGGCCGACAACCAACGCGATATTCCGACCCAGGTCATCCGGTTTGATGATGTTTCCCCCCACTACCGTCACTGCGTAACGTTTGGCCAGATCGATCAAAAACTGACCGGTCTGGTTGTCACGGTCAGCCACTTCATCGACCTTCATAGTGAAACCGACGGGAAAGGCTTCGGGAAGAACGACCAGGCTTCCCGGAACAGGCGGGTCAGCCTCCAGGAGCCGGGCTGCCTTTTGATGGTTGGCTTTTCGGTCATGCCAAATCAGGTCCATTTGAACAACCGATACGTTTACCACAGGAGTTTCTCCGCTTGGAAAACCGGTCCGTCGGTGCACGCCAACCGATAACACCAGTCACTGCCTTTCAGAGGCACCGATGAAGGATCGTCCTTTTTGACACGAATGCAGCAGCTTTGACACGTTCCCATCCCACAGGCCATCGCCCGCTCGACACAGACCTGACAGGCAATATTTCGACGGATCGCAATTTGCGCGACAGTTTTCATCATTCCTTCAGGCCCACAGGTATAAATTACGGTTTTTTGTCGGTCTGCCTGATCCGTGATCCATCGATCCAAGTATCGTTCGAACGCCTCGGTCACATAACCTTTGAACCCATAACTCCCGTCGTCGGTGGTAATCACCGCCGGAACGTTGTACTTTTGAAACTCCCGGATGTTGTACAGAGGGGCAATACTGGTTTTGTCCGGGGCAGGGGCGTCCGGTGTGACCGTCAACGCCAGCAAGTCACGGGTCGTTGCTCCACAAAAGGCAACGCCTTTTCGGGGATTGTGTACCGACGGATCGGCCAATTCTCTGGAGAGCTTTTCTGCCAGATAAATCATCGGTGGGATACCGACCCCCCCCTCCTACCATCAACGCGATTCCGCCTGGGGGGGGAAGTTCGAAGGCATTTCCCAACGGACCGATTACACTGACTTTTTGTCCTGTCTGGAGTTGACTCATCCAGTGGGTCCCGATCCCGACATCCCTGCCGATGATTTGAATCTCGACACCGTTTTGTGTTTCGCGTCGTCCGGCGAGCGAGAAAGGTCTTCTCAAAAAAGCCTGCGGTCGCGAGAACTCGCCAATTTCGATACGAAGTGTTTGACCTTCCTTCCAATCGTATTCCCGATCGTCTCTCGGTTGGCAGCACGGGTCCGTACACTGGATCTGAATAAACTGTCCCGGTTCGCTAGGAGGAAAGTCGTCACATCGAAGGGTCAACCGATAATGCTCCGGACAGATCGGTTCCAGTCGAACAACTTGGGTCATGAATTGGCCACGACGGATTAGAGACATAGCGCGAGTGTAACCATCGAAGCAGAAAAAGAAACTTCCAGAGGGGTGGCTCCGATCCGCCTCTGGAAGTGCGCCACGGCTAAGAAGCCGCAATGACCAATGTTAAGTACGTCTCGAAGACGTCGAGCTCGACTATAACGCTGCATTTTGGGTGTGTCAATGAACAGTTTCGACAAGCTATGAATCGCTAATTTATATATAAAGCATTTATTTACAAATACTTACAATTAATATAATGCACAGCACTTCACACAGAATACGGATTCTGCCTGATTATGGAGCACCCCATATTTTGGACCAACTCGGTTTCTGCTCTAAAATCCAAGCAATGACGGATCCTTCAGATACTTCCCCCCGCATGGTACGGGTGGCTGTCGCTGTGGTTCGAAGACAGAACCTTCTGCTGATTTGTCGTCGAAAACCCGACACTGTGTTGGCAGATTTCTGGGAGTTTCCGGGGGGCAAAATATTGCCCGGTGAGTCGGCCGAACGATGCGCGGTTCGTGAAGTATTCGAGGAGCTGGGGATTCAAATTGAATCAAACTACTCCCTCGAACCGTCCAGCCATTCTTATCCACATGGGTTAGTCCATCTCACACCCGTGGTTTGCACGTACCTCTCCGGGCAACCCCGACCGATCGGCTGTTCGGAGTTTCGATGGATTCTTCCTGCAGAACTATCGGGTTATCGGTTTCCCCCCGCCAACGCGTCGTTGTTGGAGTATCTGGTAAAACAGGATTTGTTGCATCAGTCCGGTTAATGGACTATGCTCTATGTGTCCGGGCGATTAGCTCAGCTGGCTAGAGCGCAGGTATCACACACCTGAGGTCACAGGTTCGAGCCCTGTATCGCCCATTCGGTGTTTCAAGCGTCTGTTTTGATGGGGTGAACGGATTATCTGTTGAGTCTAGCGTTACAACCCCTATCTGCTCACTTTTTGAAGCCGTCTATTTTGTGATACTGACAAGCACCGCCACCCAAAACAGGACGTCAGGCTTCGGACCGATTGCTGGAGTCCAGCACCTGTTTTTCCCCTTCGGTCTTGGCGATGGTGACAGCCCCGACGGAATCTGAAAAGACATTCACAGTCGTACGACACATATCCAAAGGGCGATCAAAGACAAACAGCATTCCCAATCCGCCGATCAGTAAAGGGGCGCCCTCGGGGAGTTGTGATTGTACGGCATTGAGAATCACGATGATGGCTACTAGCGATGCCGCCGGAACGCCAGCAACACCAATACTAGTCAACAGTGCAGTCAAAACAATCATGAACTGTTGTGCGACCGTGAGTTCCACACCGAACGCCTGACAAATAAACATTGCGGCAACACATTCGTAAAGGGCTGTCCCGTCCATATTGACGGTTGCACCGAGGGGGAGGGTAAAGCTGGCAATTCGGTTGCTGACCCCGGCTCGTTTTTCGACACAATCGAGGGTAACAGGAAGTGTTGCCGAACTGCTGGCCGTGCTGAACGCGGTTGCCATGGCCGGAGCCATTGCCCGGTAATGACGAATCGGGTTCACCCGCGCGATCAACCTCAGGATCAGAGGAAATGTCACGATCAGGTGGATCAGTAGTGCCGTGAACGCCACCAGAGCAAATTTGCCGATACCGGTTGCAAAATCGGCGAATCGGGCATCCGGTTTGAGCTTGGCGTACTGTTCTCCGACGGTGCAGGCAATTAACCCGATGACGCCCAAGGGGGCTAAACGCAATACCACCCCTGTGATCGACAAGGTAATGTCGTACACGGTCTGAACGAACTCGCGGACTGTTTTTCCTCCGGGACCGGTGTAACGTGAAAGGAAATACCCCACCGCCAACGATACAACGATCAACCCCAGAAGTCTGTCACTGGCAGCAGCCTCGACGAGGTTCGGGGGGACCATTTCCCGGAAGACGTTCAAAAAATCACTCCCCCCTCTTCCTCCGGCGCGGGCTTCAATGGCGGCTTGGTCCTCGGCAAAGGAACTTAAATCTCGATCTTGTAGAATACCGCGTCCGTCCGGACCGATCCCGGGCTTGAATACATTCACCAACGTCAATCCGATCATGATCGCGATCAGCGACGTAACCGTATAATAAACCAACGTTTTAAGACCCAGCCTTTTGAAATCTGTCCCGCTAGCGATACTGGCCACTGCGAGCATGATCGAGCTAGTCACCAGTGGGACAATGATCAGTTTCAACCCTTGGATGAACAGATCACCGATCAGGTCCAACCCGAGAAAGACCCAATTCGAGGTAACGATGGACATCGCCACGCGCCCGCGTTGGGTCGGATCAGTTCCCGCAGGGATCTGCTGAATGGCCGAAATACCCAGAAAAAATCCGATTCCGGCACCGATCAAAAGCCCCAGCAGGATCTGCCAGTGCAACGGCCAGCGGTAAAAATGGTAAAAATTCAGAGTCGCTTTCATCCCTGCTTTCCTTTCGAGGAGAGGTTAACCCCCGAATAAAAGCTTTGCACCCCTTTTTACGCCCGATTTGTCATTAACCCGGTGAAAGATTTTTCAAGCCGGTTTTGGCACAGCGGGGGCAGACGCTGCTGAGACACGGTTCGATGTGTGCTGTGGCGTTGCCTTGGCCTAGATGCTGTTCCATTTCATATTCGATGGCACTGGCGATCCGGTGACCTTCGGCAACATCGAGTTCGGCAGGAACGGAAATATGAAAATCGACCCAGTGATATCGTCCGCTGTGTCGGTGTCGGAGTTTGTGATATCCACAAATGGCTGGATCGGATCCTGCGACATGCGAATCCAGGATCGCGGTGAGTTCACGGTCATCGTTCTGATCCTGCTCGTCCATCAATCCCCCGAACGAATGTTTCAAAAGCCGCAGTCCCATCCAGGCGATGTAAAGGCTAATCAAAATAGCAACAATCGGATCCGCCAAGAGAAAACCAGTCCATTTGACGATCCCCAAAGCTATCACCACCGCGATACTGGTGATGGCGTCGGCCAAAAGGTGATGTCCGTCGGCTTGTAACGCCAAAGATTTTTGGCGTTTTCCGACCCGGATCAACATCCCTCCAACGATACCGTTGATCAACATAGCCAGGATGATCAACATCAATCCCAGATCAATGGTGGTGGTTTCGATCTCGCGGAATAAAAGCACGTCGATGGTTCGGACGAAAATGAAAACCGACGCCAGGAGGATCATCCCGCCTTCAAGTCCTGCGGACATGAACTCCACTTTCCCGTGCCCGTAGGGGTGTTTTTTGTCCGCAGGCTGGTGTGCCAGCGCCAACGCCCAGAACGCTACCAATGACGCCGCGACATTGACGATGCTTTCTACCGCGTCTGAAAAGATGGCCGAAGAACCGGTCAGCCAATAGGCCGTGAACTTGATGACCAAGAGGACGAGTCCGACCGTCACTGAAACCATGGCCGCCCGAAACTCGGGCCGGGGAATATGCGAAAGATCGAGCATTTGCGATGAAAAGGATCCTGAAAACAGACTTGATCTGCAAGTGTCATTTGGTCATCTGCAATCGATGAATCGGGACGTAAAATTTTAAATACTTTTTCCCGTCGGTATAGGGTTGACCCTGAGACGATTCGACCAAGACAGTGGCGCGGGTGTGGATGCGGTTGATCATGCCCTGAAATGTCTGATTGTTCAGTGTGAAACGCACCCGATGTCCTGGACGAAACGGGGTATTTGCCAAAACACGCGAGCGTCGGGTGGTCATGGCATGCTGATGGGCGGTGTGACCGAACAACGCATAAGCAGCCGATTGGAACCGAGAGGCCGAACATCGACTTTGACCAAATGCGAGATATTCCGCCAAGTGCAGCAATTCATGTTCCATGATCCGCATCAGAGCGTCCAAACGATCTTCACAGACCCGTCCCGTGACGGTTGCGGTTTTACCCGGGATGCAGAAGTTTTGCAGAAGAATATTTCGTGAAATCTCGATCACGAATCGAAATCGGGGTCTGTTCGGATAACAGATTCGTCGCGTCACTCCCCCGCTGGAACGAAGTCGACCACTGTACCTCAACTCCAACGCGTTCTCCCCCTTGGTCTGCAACCGCGTTGCTTAGTTGCTGATCAAAAAACAGACGGTCGTAGTGCTGATATAAAGTCCATAAATCCTGATCATTGAAATAAACAAAATTGGGTATCTGAATCGACCGGGACGTGCCAAGGATTTGCTGACGAATACGCTCTCGTCGTGCTTCAGACTCGCGGACCGACAACCGAGATGAAAAAATGTCTACCAATCGCCAGATCATTAGTAAAGTCGAGTGTACCGTCTAAAATCAAGCATCGGCGTTCAGTATCCGCAACAGTAAATCTTGGTCCATGAGTCATCATTATAAGACAATCATAGCTTATTTTCTGGTCGTGGGTTGGATAGGAACAGTTGGGTTCGGAAACACGTGCTGTGATCGCACCAAGACACCAACGACCACCCCGGCAACTTCTACCGAAACGGCAAAGAAACAGGTCCGCATCGCTGTAGCAGCGGACCTGAAGTTTGCAATGGAACACCTGAAAGAACGGTTCAGCCTCGATCACCCCTGACATACAAGTGTCAGTCACATATGGTTCATCAGGGAGTTTTTATTCGCAACTCCAAAACCAGGCTCCGTATGACTTGTTTTTATCCGCAGACATGGAATACCCGCGTCGTCTGGTCGAAACGGGTCAGGGTTTTCCAGAGACGTTGTTCGAATACGCGCTGGGGCGGATTGTGGTATGGGTCAGAAACGATTCTCCTCTTCGCAGTCATTCTGATGGAATGGATGCGTTGGTGGATCCCCAAACGACCCGGATCGCGATCGCGAATCCGAAGCACGCGCCGTACGGACGTGCTGCAGAAGCGGCATTAAAGTCCGCAGGGATTTATGATCGGGTCAAGGACCGGTTCGTGTATGGTGAAAATATCGCCCAGGCAACTGTGTTTGTGGAATCGGGCAACGCCCAGATCGGGATTGTTGCGCTGTCGTTGGCGATGTCGCCTGGTTTGCGGGAAAAGGGGCACTTTTGGCCTGTTCCGGAGGAGTCATACCCCCCTATCCGTCAGGGGGGAGTGATCTTAAAGTCTGCACGGGATTTTGACGCCGCCCAAATATTTCGACAATTCATGATCGGTCCGAAGGGACGGGAGATTTTGATAAACTACGGGTTTGGTATGCCGGGTCATAACTAGAGAGATTGATGGACTACCAAGCACTATGGTTGACGTTTCGTCTGGCGTTTTGCACGACGGTTATCCTGCTGTTAATTGGTGTTCCTTTTGCGTATTGGTTGGCTACTACACGATGGTGGGGTCGTTTCCTGGTTGAAGCAGTCGTGGCTTTGCCGATTCTTCTGCCACCAACGGTGATCGGTTTTTATGTCCTCTGGTTCACGGGTCCGTACAGCCCCGTCGGTCGCGGTTATGAAACGTTGACCGGTAGCTCGTTACCCTTTTCTTTTGCGGGGATTTTACTTGGTTCAGTGATCTTTAATTTTCCGTTTGCCGTGCGGCCGTTTGTCGCTGCTTTCGAGAGTGTCGATGTTCGTCTGGTAGAAGCTTCAAAGAACCTCGGGGCAGGATGGTTCAGGACCTTTTGTTGTGTGATTTTGCCTTTGGCGAGCCGGGGAATTTTGGCCGGGATGGTCCTGAGTTTTGCACATACGATCGGAGAATTTGGTGTGGTACTGATGGTGGGGGGAAGTATTCCGGGAGTGACTCGAACCATTTCGATTGTGATTTATGACGACGTGCAGTCGTTAAATTACGCAGCCGCTCATCAAACGTCGTTTGTTTTACTGGGTTTTTCGTACTTGTCCCTGTGTGTGGTCTATCGGCTGCAACGACGACCAGTGACATTGTAAAATCGAATATCCGTCGCAAAAAAAAGCCGCTATATGAGGGAAGACGACTCACCGACAGTCTGATCGAGGGAACAAAATGGTGGAAAAAAACGTTTCCGGCAGGGCTCGAACCTGCAACCTTCGGCTCCGGAGGCCGACGCTCTATCCAATTGAGCTACGGAAACGTGTGGAAAAGTATATCACGTGGATTGGGTTATTGACAAACCTTCGAAGAAGATGAAAACAGACGGGATGAATGTTCAACTGGACAGCCTCAAGTTTGATTCCAACGGTCTAATTCCTGCAATTATCCAGGATCACACGACAGGCCAGGTGTTGATGTTTGCCTATATGAACCGTCTGAGCATCGAAAAAACCCTGGAAACGGGATTCTGCCATTACTGGTCTCGTTCGAGAAATAAGCTTTGGCTGAAGGGGGAATCTTCCGGACACACGCAAAAAGTGAAATCGGTTCGTACGGATTGTGATCGGGATGTTCTGTTGTTTACGGTCGAGCAGAAGGGGGCTGCCTGCCACGACGGGTATGAAAGTTGTTTTTATCGCGAGTACGCGTCTGATTCATCGGACTGGAAAATTGTGGGTAAAAAAGTGTTTGATCCTGAGACGGTTTATCGTAACAAGTGATCCCTACCGTGACTGATCAAGGATCTGATGTGGTACGCGAGGAGGACCGACGAGATCTACGGTTGGTTAGGGGTCTGGTGGGCATTTGGCTGGCAGTTTTGGGGATAGGTTGGATCGTCGTCACTCTTCCGGGTGTCCTGGGTGCACAGAATCAGGTCTCCTGGGAACGGGGAGTTTTCACAGCCATCAACCTTTCGACTCAGACGGGGTTTTCGCAAGGTTTTGCGAGGCCGCAATTGTTTGCAGGGTGGGTGCAGTTTATTTTCGTCATCCAAGGTTTAACGGGTTTTTTCTTAAGTGTCTGGGGAGGGGGCATTTTGTTATCGCGGTGGTTGGGGCTAGGCCATTCCGTGAAGGACCTAGGCTGTGCCAGTGTGGCGATACTGGTGTTTTCGGGATTAGTGGGTGGGTTGAGTATCCCCGCTGAGCAAACATGGTGGGAAGGATTCGTTAAAGGCTGGTCCGCTTTGGGAGGCTGGGGAGAAACGATCGTAGTTGGGGGAGAGGATTCGGCCCGATGGGTGTTCGGAGGTGGGATCCCGCTGGGTATTTTCGGTGCTTGGGGTTCGGTCGTGTGGCTGGAATTATGGAACCGTTTGTGGAAACGTCAGTTTATAAGCGAGCATGTGTTACGTGTGTTAGGAATGACGGCATGGGTCTATGTCCTCGGGACCGGATTGATGCTGGGACTCTTAGACGGACTCCATAGCAACCGTCTGATGGATTTCAGTCGATGGGTTCTCAGTAGTGTGGGGATGGGCAACACGTCAAATTATCTGTCTGAGCTTCCACGAGGCGGGGACTGGATCGTGTTTGCAATCATAGTATTCGGATTAGGAACCGTAGGGACCCAGGGGGGAATACCGCTCAGTTGGTTTAACACATTGCCAAGGCAATATATAGAAAAAATTATTGTTTGGATTGGTGTAGAACTGGTGGTCATGCTGGTAGGGTTGGTGATTCTTTTGCGGGTCGAACCTGCATTGTCGGCGGATCGAGGTGTCGGTTTGGTCATCAGTTCCGTGTTCAATGTCGGACATAGCCACGGCGCGGTGTCGATCAACGGTCCGGGATTACTGGTACTGAGTGGTTTAATGCTTTTCGGTCGAATTGTGCCCTTATGGGTGATCGGATCGTGGATTTCCGAACAAAACACAAGCATTAGGGATTAATCGGATCACCCATACGACGGATTGTGGATAACCCGTCAATTGCAGGGATGAAAGTCGTGAGAATAAGCAAGCGTGATAACATATAGGAAAGGATACACGTGACCGATAGCCAGCGTTATCTGTTTGGAATTGATCTGGACGGTACACTTTTGAATCCTGTCGGTCGGGTCTCCGACAGAACCAAGGCAGCGGTCCAGGCGATCCTGCAATCCGGGCACAAAGTCGCTTTCGCGACCGGTCGAAATTACACCGAAGCTCGGGCGATCTTTGACATTATAGAACATCAAGATCTGGCTGTTTTGGTCAGCGGTGCGATCGTGGTCGATACCCGATCCGATCAAACGATATACCGATCTGCAATGCAACCGGAACTGGCCAGATCCCTCTGTCAAGCCATCGAACGTCTCGGTTTCGCTGCAGTGGTGTTTCAGGACCGGTTTTACACCGGTGTGGATTATGTAATCTCAACCGATCGGCACATTCATGGTGCCTTGCGGAGTTGGCTGAACATATCTAGCCAGATCGTATCCAATCACTCGGACCTGTCCTGTATCGACCATTCGCACACCCTTCGGGTCAGTACAGTGCTCGATTATGCCCGAGCCGCCCGATTGAAACAGGTCCTCGAATCCGAGTTCGGCAACAAGGCGTACGTACATAGTATTCTGGTCGTCAGTGAAGGTGTAGAAATCATCGAAATGTTCGATCGTCACGTTAATAAATGGCATGGTCTGAAACAAGTAGCCGATCATCATGCCATTCCGTACGACCGTATCATTGCGATCGGGGGACGACATGAACGACCTGGCCATGATTCAAAACGCTCATTTGGGTATCGCGATGGGAAACGCGCGAGATGAAATTAAACAAGTAGCCGACCGAGTGATCGGTTCTCACGCCGAAGACGGACTGGCGGCGTTTCTGGAGGAATGGTTAAATCATTCGGACCGACGCAACAGTTAAAAACGATTGCCCGCAGCTCGCAAGTCTCGTGGGTATGACAGGTCATTTAGTGATGCATCCCCTGCTTAGTGTATCACCGGTCATGGAGGAGTCGTGACCGATCCGGTGCAGGGAAGTTGCGAAAGGATTCGCAGGCTCTGACGCCCGGTTCATCCATGGACCGGGCGTCTAACTTTTCATACTGTCAAAACGACTGGTCTCGCGTAGCTAGGCGCGTTTCCAACGGGGTTTGTTTCAGACGGTTTGTATCCCATTTCAGGATGGCGGAAGTGCCACACCCGCAGCCCCACTGAGACTACGAACCCGTTTTTTGGACGTTTCAGGTTTGGCGGGTTCTTCTTTGGCAGGCTGCATTCCGCGAGCCATAGCAATCACCCCCGTACGGGCCATCTCCTTGATGCCATAAGGCTTAAGAAGTTCCAGCAAGGATTCGAGCTTTTGCTCGGTTCCGGTGATCTCGATCATCAGAGATTCCCGGGCCACGTCGATCACCTTGGCCCGATACAGATTGACGATTTCGATCACTTCGGACCGTTTTTCGGGTGAAACCGAAACGGTAATCAAAGCCAAATCACGCTCGACATAAGCCGTGTCCTTAAAATCACGGACTTTAACCACCGGAACCAGCTTGGCTAATTGCTTGCGAACCTGCTCGAGGGTGTTTTCGTCGGCATCACAGACGACGGTCAACCGGGATAATTCCGGATTCTCGGTTCGGCCTACCACCAATGAGTCGATGTTAAAGCCCCTAGCTGCAAACATCCCGGCCACATTTGCCAAAACACCTGGCTCGTTCACCACTAACGCCGAAATCACCGATCGCATAAGTCCTTCCGGAAAAATAATTAGTATACTCATCTTCCCGCTTGCTCCAAACAGACCGGTGCCGATGCCTGCAAAATCTCTGATCCCCCCATCCTGACCAAAAGAGATTGCCCTCCGCTGTAAATGCAACAAGATATCAAGTACATATATTTTGCACTTATCCCAGTCCCTTGTAAAATGATCCCACAAGGCAATTTCGGACGAGGCGGAATAGGAACTCGAACAGGATATGCGTAGCGAGTTTTTCCCACGGTTGATCGGTAGGACAGCTCCGCACGAGTGCACCCTCGGAAGGGACCCGCAATCCTTGCCCGGTCGGGCATTCAAACGTCGATGGGCGCGGTCATGGATTGTCATTGGAATTGCCGGTTTGTGTGTGATTTTGGGTAGTGTCGTTGAACATGCCTACGTCGCAGCAGGTTCAGCCGGGACGATCTTGCTGATCGGATGGATTTCACCTTGGGTAATGACCAGGCCTCTTTCGGCCAAAATTAAGACAAGATTGATTCGATGCCATGCGGGCGATCCGGTGTCTCTGACCGTCGAACAGAACAATCGCTGGTTTTTGCCCATCCCTGCCGTGATGTTCGATCATCCGAGCGCGAACGATTTGAGCATACAACCTCTCACGAAAACGGTCGCACCAGGAACCTCATGGGTTCAGCTATCACTATTCCCTGTTCGTCGCGGGATATGGGACCTTGCCGGTTTCAGGATGATCACCACATTTCCATTCGGAACTCGCGAGGCAGGTCGAAATGTTGAAAGTCACGGGCGTCTGATCGTATGGCCAAAGCCGTTAAGCGTTCCCCAAGTGCTGCTATCCCAGGCGACTCGATCGGCAATTGTTGGAGAGTCCAGGACGAGTTTGCACTCCCAAGCCGAGCCGTGTGGCGTTCGGGATTACCAAAAAGGGGATTCGCTGCGATCGATCCACTGGCAGCAGACAGCCCGGTACGAAAAGCTGATGGTTCGCGGTTGTATGATCGGTGTACAGCAAAGTCGCACAGTATGGATGGATATACGAAGTTCGTCGTTTGTCGATTCATCCCTGTTCGAGCAGGCGCTATCCGTGGGAGCATGGATCATTGAGGAAAGTTTACGTGAAGGATTAATTACGGATTTTTGGGTAGGAAACACGTTCATTCGGGTCCAGGATGAACGAGGACGGATTGAATCGCTCGATCGACTCGCAGGTGTAAACTTAAGCAACGAGCAGTGGCCCGTGAGCAGAATGTATCAGAGCGGTGGACTGGTAGTTACCACACACCGGGGGTGGAAGTCGCTTGCTTCCACAGGTTTAACTCCATTTCTGGTGGACGTGGATCTTTCAGGAGTTGATCGGTTTTGATGTACGCAACCTTGATCCTGCTTTTATGCGCGATATCAGCCGTGCAACTGCTGCGATCGGCAGGCACGGACAGTACATCATGGCTGCTCGAGGGCTTTTATTTTCTCGCCGGGACGTTGCTGATCCGCCAGTTGGGGCTACCCAGACTTCGATCCGCTCGACCATGGGTTCGAAATACACTGGTTTGGGCATTGCTAGGATCGGGATACGCGATGCTGTTGCGCGATTCTTGGCCTTTGATCGGTACGCTGGTGTTGGAGGAGTGGATTATTCTTTCGCTTCTTGGGTTGGCCTTTATTCGGTTCGTTCATCACGACGGGTCGGGCAATTTTCAGCAAATCGCATTGATCAGTGTGATCATCGTAGTCTTTGCTTTGCCGGGGGTGGATGGAACTTTTCGATTGCTCCTGATCACGAGTCTCAGCGTTTGCGGAAGCTTGTGGCTCATCACCTCCGCATCCGGGATCAACGGTCGGTGGACCCTGCTATATTCCGGCTGCACCATTCTTCTCATCACCGGGGCATGTCTTTGGATTCACTGGCTCATTCAACCGCAAGACACAGCCCTGAGATACGCGGCTTGGGTTCCGTCCTCGGGCGGAGACACCGCTGGTACGCCGAATGCTAAACGTGGAAAGGGAGACGGTCCCGACGAAGTTCTCAGTGAATCCGGTGATTCCATCGGATTCGATCTGGGAAATACGTTCTCGGAGTCTGGCCGAGATGGGTTGTATGATTTATGGCTCGAAAGTTATGGTCAGCCACTCGAACCGTCTGAATCACAGAAAATGGTGGGACTTAAACCATCCGAAGTTCGTGTGGTCCTCGGGAAAGATCGTGAAGATCTTCGCGTCGGAAGGACCTTTGAACTCAGAAGAAAGACCCCTTCCAGACCCGAAAATAGCAGGCTAGAGCATTCGTCCTCAGCGAGAGTATGGGTTAAGGGACCGATGCCGGTTTATATACCGCTCTGTGTATTCAGCAATTACGACGGATCGAAGTGGGAAGAAATGGAACACGGCCGACCGAGTGTGCCTGTCCGTCGGACAGCGGACAACTGGATGGAACTTTTACATCCACCCGTGTCCCTTTCTCTGGACCCTCACCCGACCGAATATGATATCCGTGTTGGGAACCTGGGTGGCAACATACTGCCCCTGCCGGGTCTGGTCGAACGATTCCGAATGGGACGCGTGAATCGAGGAGATTTCTTTGCTTCTACTCGTTCGGGTCTTATACGTCTCTCTACCCGACAACTACTAGCCGGAGCGACACTTCAAGCCGTGTGCCGTCAGAGAAATCCTTCGACCGTTTTTGAGGTTCCTCCCGCGCTTGCTCGACACGCGGTTCCACAGATGCTGGACACGGGCCCCGTGGACAACGTAGTGCATCGGATTGCTGAAGAGTGGGGACGCGACCGCCAAAAAGGTTGGGATCAAATCACAAAAGTTCTGAACCGACTCCGTGCACATGTCGTGCTGGATAAAGAAGAAACGGTTTCACCGGCGTCAGAGTCGGTCCGGGAATTGCTTACGCTGAAACGTCGCGGACCAGATTATCAGATCGCTTCGGCGGCGGTGATTCTCCTGAGAAGTTTGGGATATCCGACCCGATTGGTCAGCGGTTTATATGCCTCCGAGAGGGACGTTAATCCGACAAGTGGCTTTGCCGAACTCGGTTCCGAGCACGTTCATTTCTGGATCGAGATACAACTTGCAGACGGAACATGGATGACGGTGGATCCGTCTCCGGGGTATCCGATGTGGAACCTTCCGATGTCGGTAGGACAATGGTTTGCGGAACAATGGTCGTTCCTTCGGGACGGGATAACAACCTATCCGGTAACAGTCGCTGGGAGTACCGGAGTTTTATTGATCGGTTGGTTTTCACGTCGTCACTTGATGAATCAGATCGCTACCTGGGTGTGCTGGGCTCGTGGGAATCGTGTTCAGGATGTATGGCGGGTTCTTGAATTGCGTTCACGTCTGGCAGGTTGCCCTAGAGCGCCTTTCGTGACACCGGGGCGATGGCTGGGTTGTCTTAGCTCGGACCCGGACACCCTTCGTTACGTTCGTCACTTAAATCAGGCTCTCTACAATGGGGCCGCAGAACTAGACCCGAATACAACTGAGTCGGCCAATAACATTCTTTCTTTCATGACACTCCGATGGTTCATTCAGAAACGAAAAGAGTTTAAACGATGATTACCGGGACAAAGCCGAGCGTTGATTATTGCCATGAGATTCATCTCCATCGATCGATGGTTAATCGTATTCGTGATCTTTTAAACCGGTCATTACTCGGTAAGCCTCATGTGATAGAGCACGTATTGGCTTGTCTGTTAGCACGTGGGCATCTTCTTATCGAAGATCTTCCCGGATTAGGAAAAACGACTCTGGCTAAAGCATTGGCGACGAGCATCGGAGGACGGTTCAGTCGGGTACAATGCACCCCAGACCTTTTGCCGGGCGACATTACTGGTTTTAGTGTTTTTAACCAGAAGACTCGTGAGTTTGAGTTTCTTCCCGGTCCCATATTTGCCGAGGTTCTGCTGGTTGACGAGATCAACCGGACCAGCCCCCGGACTCAAAGTGCATTACTCGAAGCCATGGCCGAGAACCAGGTCACGGTTGAAAACGTCCGTTATGACCTGGCTGAGACCTTTTTCGTTATTGCCACACAAAACCCTTCGGATCACCACGGGACCTACCCTCTTCCCGAAGCTCAACTCGATCGATTTGCGATGAAATTGACGATCGGGTATCCGCACCAGGATCACGAGCTAGAGATGCTCGCGTCGGCAGTGGGACCCTGCTGCGCCAAAGACACCCCAACCATCCAGGCAGTGATCCAACCCGCCGATCTGCATCACCTCCAACAGCATGTTGCAGCCATCAAGGTCTCAAAGAATGTTCGTCGGTATCTGGTCGATTTAGCAACTGTCACCCGTCAAAACGGGCGTTGCTCACCCGGACTCAGCCCCCGTGGTGTGTTGACTTGGCAGCGTGTTGCCCAAGCATGGGCATTTTTGCAAGAGCGTGATTTTGTGATTCCAGACGATATTCAAACCGTCGCCGATGCGGTTCTGGGGGTCCGACTGAATACCCGTGGCGACACGACCGACCTGATTCAAGAAATTCTCCGTACCGTAAAAGTGCCGGTTTTGGACGAATAATCCGCTTTAGGCGTGATGAAATCGGTTCGGATCAATGGGCGATACAGGGCTCGAACCTGTGACCTCCAGCGTGTCATGCTGGCACTCTAGCCAACTGAGCTAATCGCCCTCTATATCAATAAGTTAGCATCCCGGACTTTGAATTTCCAGTCCGCAGCGGTTTGGGCAAACATTTGATCATCGACCCTTCGTTCATTGCAGTATACCCAAGACCAACTCATCAAGCGGTTCAGCATCGGCGCAATATGTTCGCGGTTTCCCATAACGATTTTCAACGGTAGGATGAATCTCATGTCGGAGCAGACAATTCTTCAGACACATTTACCATTTCCCAAACGACAAGGCAAAGTACGCGACGTGTATGATCTTGGTGAACACCTGCTCATTGTCGCCACCGATCGAATCTCGGCTTTCGATTGTGTCATGCCCAACGGGATCCCTGAAAAGGGACAAATCCTCACCCGGTTGTCGTTATTCTGGTTCGAGCGGACTCGATCGATCATTCCCAATCATCTGGTAGCCTGGGATGTGACGGATTTCCCTCGTTCGGTGAGAAGCTTTGCCGATCAATTGACCGGCCGTTCGATGCTAGTCCGCAAAACAGAGGTGATCCCGATCGAGTGTGTCACCCGCGGGTATCTGGCCGGTTCGGGTTGGAAAGAATATCAACAGACGCAGAGCATCTGTTGTGTGAAACTCCCGAAAGGATTAAGGCAGTGTGACAAATTACCTCAGCCGATTTTTACACCCGCCACCAAGTCTCAGACGGGTCATGACCAGAACATTTCATTCGAGCAGATGAAAAAGCAGATCGATGTCAACCTGTCAGAGCGGTTAAGGCAAGTTAGTCTCCGAATTTATCAGGAATCGTCGGATTATGCACGGAGTCGTGGTGTGATTATCGCCGATACCAAGTTCGAGTTCGGTCAACTCCCGGACGGTTCCGTGATTCTGATAGACGAAGTTCTCACCCCTGACAGTTCCCGGTTCTGGCCGGCGAGCGACTACCAACCCGGACAGGATCAACCGAGTTTCGACAAGCAATTTGTCCGAAACTGGTTGGAACAGCAACCCTGGGACAAGACTCCACCCGCGCCGGTCTTGCCAGAGGATGTTGTTCAAGGGACCCGCCGGCGTTATATCGAAGCTTACGAACGATTGACCGGGCAAAAATGGAGGGGTTTGGATTTATAGTGCCGGGACGAAGTCACGTCGCCTTCGCAGCAACCATCCACCCAGGATCAGGAGACTGATCCATCCCGGTTCCGGGACGTACGTATTGTACAGCACCTGATAGGCGTCGAGGGTTGCCTGATCCGCCCCACCGGTCTGAAGGGCTGTACCGAGCGCAATCAGGTCGTCTAAGAGAATCAATCCATCTCCCGTTAGATCAGCGGTGGGTGCGAACTGAGTATTGTTACTCAGATAAAGCAACTCAAACGCATTCACATCCTGGACTTGGAAAAGATTATTGGCATCGATATCACCCAAACCGAGTCCGAGACTGGTGATCTGACGGATCCCCGTAAAGCGTTGGATGTTGTAGTTCCCGGTGATCTCATAAGTGACGACCGTCGCCACATGGTTTCCGTCGACGATGTTGTTGGCGATATATCCGAACAAATCACGGTCGATCTGTTCGGATTTGTTACTGATCCCGATCAGACTCAGAATCTGAGAATCGGTCAAGGTGGCCGGAAGGTTCAACAAAACGTGCATGCTGTTCGCGGTCCCGTCGAGGGATTGGAATCGGAAATCGCGAGTCGTATCTGCGACACCGTACTGATCCGCCGAGTCGAAACCGGACACAGGTTTCAACCGATCGATGTAAATGACTCTGCGGAAATCCGTGTAGACCTCGCTTTCGCCGGGTCTGGCTTTGCGCCAAGCCCGGGCGGTGATGTAATGATACCCTTCTGACAGCTGCGTGGCGTCAACGGTTTGGATGTAAGTCCCGTTTCCTGAAGAACTTCCGTACCCCGGACTGTTGACGGTCAGGAAGTTTTCAAACCCGTATCGCGTCGCGTTGGAGGGCGCAGAGGACGGGTAATCAGCCACCCCGTTTCCGTTGACATCGTGTCCGTCATCGAGTTTGAGTAAGGCCTGGTCGCCGTCGGCATAGATGTCACGGAACGTCCCAAGTGATCCACCGTACAAGGTCACGGCTTGTGTAAGAAGAGAGACCTGGAATGAATCGGATGTGATCACTTCGATATCCGCAATCCGCGCGACCCCCGTTGGTAGCTGGTGTTGGAGTTTCATCGAGTGTTTGAGAGACGTTTGAAATCGTGAGCGTGCCTCGGGGACGGGGCAACCCATAAATCACGTATCCTTTGTTCCCGTTGAGTGAATTGTTCCATGGGATATCGATCGTGGCCTTCTGATCGTTTCCCACCACGGTATACCTTCGGACCTGTCCGGATGGGTCCTGCCAATTCCCGGTCACTTCTTCAAGCCATTGTCCGGGTTGAAACGACGTGTCGACCGTTCGTGAGGTGGCACCGGGATTGTAACCGATGTTTAGTCCCACCAACGCCGAGCCTTGTCGTTCGAATACATAGATCGCGCTGGGCGCCAGCTGTACGCCTCCTGGTCCTTCGTTGTCGATCCATCGTTGAATGAAGTCACCCCGACCATAGCTGTTACGGGCATCAACGAGTGTCGTAATGATGTTTCCGTAGGTCCCCCCCAGGGCGTCACCCCGTCCTTGTTTAAGGAAAAAGAGTGAATTGTCGGACCGGTCAAACTCATTGGAACGGTAATAGACATAAGCATTCCCCGGACGCATCAAGATCCAGGCATGGGCCACATTGTCCAGAACGATGGACTTGCCCAGACCGGGTGGAGAAACCCCTTCGTCGTGGTTGTAAACAAACCCAATCCCGTTGGCACCGTTGTTGGCGATATTCGGATTCAGTGTGTTGTTGATGGTGGCATTGACACTGGCCGATCGAATGTTGTACCAGTTGTTTTGGGTTCCGTCGCTGGTCATGTTGTTGGCCATCGCTGCCCACATGCTGAAGTCCAGAACGTCACGATTAGGGTTGACCGTATCCCCGGGGGGTTGAGTTTTTCTCACGAAACTGGCGAGGAAGTTAGAGTCGTAATTAAAAACCTCTTGAAACTGGAAGACGCTTCGTTGGGTCCCGTCGAGGTTGTATCGTTTACTCGCCCCGGCGACAGCACGGTCTACGAGTTTGGGAATATCCAAGGATTCGGGATTGTAAGCCGGGTTGTATTCGCCTAACGGCACATGACGGGCAGCATCGATACGCAACCCGTCTACCCCGATGACCTGAGTAAGCCATTGGGCGTAGCGCATCATGTACCCGCGCGGTGTTTCGGGCAGCGGGTCACCCGTCGAAGGGTTCGACAAGTTGAAGTCATAGATGGTATACGCCACACCATTATCAATGACCGTCCGAGCAGGCCCGTTCAAATCGGGGTAGAACCGTCTGTTGTCTTCCGTGGGGACGTTTGCTTGTCGGAGGATCGTGGAGGCACCTACCTTACCATTGGGTAAAACCGTGGTTGTCGGAATCGCCCAAGCGGTTGGTGCCTGGCGGATGTTATTCGTCTCGCCGGGGACCGGGTTTCGAACGAACGCCCGATTACTGGCCAAGTCGATCGTGACCAGATTTTCTCCTAAACGGAACCAGTATTCGTAAACGCTTCCGGTGGGAATCTGAGACGAATTGGCACCGTATAATGCTGCATAAGTATCACGATGAAAAGGACTTGTGACGTTATTATTCGGGTCAGAAAGTTCAAACCCCGGGTAATCTGACCGGTCTTGCAGGTAGGGTGCACCCTGACTGAGCAACGAAGACGGGTAAGTATAACCGTTTAACCCCAGGTCCAGCGAACCGACATGATGATGGACATAATCGACAAAGACATTGCCCCCGAATCTCTGTGTCGCGCGGACCGCAGCGACGTACCCCTTTTCTGTCCCATATAAGGTCGGATCACGAGGTTTCCCAAGATCGAACCGGTCGTAGGGGTCATAACCAATCCCACCCCCCTGGGGTAGATAAATGCTCCGACCGGGAGGGGGCGTCCATAACGCCCCATATCCCGCAGAAAACAGGTCTGGAGTACGGTATTCGATGGTTTTCCAGCTAGCTTCAAACCATTGCAGAATCGGGGCAGGAGAGGTCTGTTGTCCCAATGCCCCCGCAACAAGACCGCCTAGCGAAACGGTGACGGCCAGATACCGGTTGATACCTATTGATGATCCGAACGATCGGATATTCATAACCTCTCCTTGCTGAGAAAAGGTGATACGGTCCCTCCGCCCGGAGGTTTCATCAGGTTAAACGTTTTAACAACTTTGTCAACCTTTTCCTGAGATTGTTTTTGGACTTCGTCCCCAAAAGCAGTTATCGATCTGATATGATTATCTCATGTCCGACGTTACGCTTAATCCGGATGATCTTCTTGTAACCATCTGGTCGCGTCTTCAAGAGGGGTCGCGTCAATCCGATCACCCTTTTCATTTGGCTGGCGTTGCGTCCCTGAACGAAATTCAAGGCGTCACTCTCCGCACCATGGTCCTGCGTAAGACCGACCCGGAAACCCGATCCCTGATGTTTCATACCGATCGTCGTAGCTCAAAGTTTGCCGATCTGCTGCAGGATCCTGCTTTGGCCTGTCTGTTCTATGATCCGAAGACCCGCGTTCAGGTCCGTATTCAGGCTCGAGCCACGCTTCATACGCAGGATGCCGTTGCGCAGGAACAGTGGAAGACATTGCCCGATCATTCTCGTTTGCTATACACTTCTGCTTTGCCCCCGGGCACTGAAATCGACTCGTCACTTACCCCTGCTCGTGTCTCAATCAATCAAGCCCGGGATCATTTTGCAGTGATCGTCGCGCACGTTGATTCTATTGAATGGCTTTATCTTCACCCGGAATCACACCAACGCATCCGTTTCACCTGGCAGGGCGAGAAGGTCATCCACTGTTGGCTCGTTCCATGACGGGGTATTCCGCGTTATGCACCGACGACATCGACAAGAGCGTTCCATGAAAAAAATATGAGCCAAGCCCTATCGTGAAGATCAGACAACCGTACAGGGTGTGCTCCAGCCATACCACCGCTATCGATCGAGTTTTTTCATACCGCTGGGCAAAGATCCATCCACCGATAAGTGTTAAAACCACGGGAATCCAGTGTCCAAAAATGACATGTCCCCAGGAAAATACCAAGGCACTACCCCAAATCCGCTGCCAGCCCTTCGGCATCAGGATTGAATACCGATGGAAGAAAAAGACTCTGTACAACAACTCTTGTGGATAAACGCTCAACAAAGGGTATCCGAGCATCACCATGGCCCATACCATCGGTTTGTCACGAATCAACCGAAACAAATTATCCGATTCAAACAACCATACGACCAGCAAAAACAACAGACTCGCAGGAACAAACAGGACGATGATCGCGCGTATTTCCCGTTTGACAGGTCCGATGTTCCAAAACTTCCAACGTTGAAACGACGGGTCCAGCAGCAACACCCCGGCTGAGTAAGCGGCCAGAACGATCAACCCTGCCAGCACATGAGGGCGCCAGAGATCCAACATCCAGATCAAGGGTGGAATGACAAAAAGTCCCAGCAGTTCTAACACCCTCAACGCAACAACCGACTGGTCAGGGATTGGTCGCGCAGTATTCCCCCGTTCAGAACTCATGCTTCTCTCGCTCAGTAACAGTCCCCCGAAAACTCACATCAATCGTGAGGTCTTGGTCGAGTCGCAGGATCAGATCCGTCACACGCACCCGATCTCCGGGGAGTTTGAAAAATGGGGCAGCTTTGTTGTTTAACCGGTCAAGCCTTGTCTGTACGAAAGCAGCCACCAATGTTCCCGCGGGATTCTGACCCCAGGCGTTCAGACCGGTAAAATGAAGGTTGGATCCGGCATCGACATCTACCCGCCCGACCAGTTGGAATGCGGCCGGAAGTCCCAGAATCATCAACTCGACCCTTAAATCCCCGGACAGATTGTACGGGGATTCACTGTTGAGCCTGATCCCGATCGAGCGGACCTGCGCTCCCCACCCCCCGCGAGCACGCAACCAAGCCACCAGCCCCTGTTCCAAGTCATCCAGTCCGATTCGGATTTGTGCCCGTCCCGAAGCGCAATCATACATCACTAACGATAGATTTCGCTGCGGACCGGGGATCAGCGCCAACCGGGCATCGGTGGCTTGCAGAATCATGCTCGCGCTGTAACCGGTGTAAATCAGAGGATCCGCGATATAACTCAACTCCGACACCCGCGCAAATGACATCCCCGAAACCTTGTTCCGGTTGTCTTCCGGAGGACGCGACAACCAACTCCCGTTGATCCGCTGGCCGCTTAGGTCAATTTCCAATCGGTCAAGGTCATGAACTTCAGATCCCTGGACAACCACGTTCACACTCGCGTCCGTACCCAATCGGGTTTTATAAGCCTCCTGGAGCAACGACTTTAGCTCAGAAACGGATGACGGGAGCAGGTCTGTATCCAACGGAAACCCCACCCCGCTTCGGGTCAAATCCAGCACGGGCTTTTGAAGAACTTCGACCGGTCGAGTGGTCGGCGGAGCCAGTGTCTCGACCGAACGTCCCGGGGACCGACATCCGATGGCCAATCCCGTCCCGGCAAGGAAAACCACGATTTTTTTCATACGACTTGAACCCATGGTTATCCGCTTCTGAGCATCCGTTGGCCCATGATTGTAGACCCATTTGACCCTTTTGGGGGTTTGAGTTAGTCTTTTTTCCCCTATTCTTTGAGGAAAAGTACATGAGAGCAAGTGATATCCGAAAAGGTCAAGCCGTGCTCATCGAGGGAAGGCTTTTTGTTGTTACCAACGCGGACCACAACACCCCGGGCAATCTCCGCGCCAAAGTACAATTCAAGCTCCGCGACGTGCTCAAGGGAACGATCATTGACAAACGCGTCGGGGCTACGGATGACATCGAAGTTGTGAATCTCGACCGTCGAAAAGTCGAATACATCTATACGGATTCCGAAGGGCTTTGGCTAATGGACCTTGAAACCTATGAGCAACAACCGATCCCTGCAGAGGTTTTCGGTTCCGATGCCAAGTACCTCAAGGAAAATACTCAGCTCGAAGCCCTATTCTATGACGGAAAAATGGTCAGCTACGAGTTGCCGAAAACCGTCGAACTCAAGATCACCGACACTCCGCCGGGTATCAAAGGCGCTACCGCAACCAACCAGATGAAAGAAGCCACCTGTGAAACGGGTCTGGTCATTAAAGTGCCTCCGTTCATCGAAGTCGGGGAGGTCGTTCGGATCAATACCGATACCGGCGCCTATCTGTCACGGGCCTAGTCATTGTATGACGGGCTTGAATCGGGCTTTTGTTCAGTACCCACCGCTTGGCAGTGTTCCAGCAAGTGGTCTGCCTTGATCGGGTGTAAAACCTTTACCGCCAACGACTTGCAGATTTTTTCCGGCCACGGGTTGGTCGTCGAGCTATTTATTACTAGTGCGAGACTGTTTCAATCCGTCCTGAGGGGTATCGAACCCGTCCGGATAGGATTCGACGGATCGCTTCGGGATAGGCAATTTTTTCTTCTTCGAACACCCTCTGGGAGAGGGTTTGCGGGGTGTCATGGGATAAGACCGGGCAAACCCGCTGCAATATGATCGGCCCGGCGTCATACTCGTTATTCACAAAATGAACCGTACACCCACTGACGGTTTCCCCCGATCGAAGAACCGCCTCGTGAACGTGGTGTCCCCACATTCCTTTTCCACCGAATTTCGGAAGCAATGAGGGATGAATATTGACCACTTTGCCAAGCCAGGAATCGGGGATCTGCAATAATGACAACCACCCACCGAGGCACACCAGATCCACCGATGCCTGCTCACAGACGGAAAACACCCGCTGGCTGAATTGCTCGATCGAATCAAAATCACCCCTTCGGATCACCTCTACGGGCAAACCCGCCTTGCAGGCCCGTTCGATGCCTGGAATTCCTGCTTTGGAAGCAATCACCTGGACGATTCTCGCCTCCAAAGATCCGTCAGCGATTCGATCGATCAGATTCTGGAGCGTCGTACCGCTTCCCGAAATCAGTACCGCGAGATTGGAGTGACCGGCTTGCATCGGATGAACAATTTTCGCCTTCAACCTCTTCCTAGCACACGAAACAGGTCTTATGTCCTGGACCGGACTGCTTGAACGTCACGGGCACTCAAATCCGGGTACTGCGGGTCCTGACCCACGTCCGGACGTCGCTTCCAGCTCCTGGCACACGAGCGATACACCTGACGTCGGTCCACAACCGTTACCCGATCCAGCGAATCATCAAAGCTGTGGTACCCGCAGCCGACGATGTCTTCCAGATCCACCCCAAACCCCGCCAACCGGGACTTGAACTTGCCCGGATAAATCACTTCAGCGTCCAGAGCTTTGTTGACACCTTGTTCCTTTTTCAGTCGGTCCAGTTGCAAAAGCACCTCTTCCCGCAATTCAAACAATAAAGACCATGCTTCGGATTTCGGGGCATTCATCCCCCTCGGAAGGCTCGTCAGATGAACACTCGGCAAATCCTTTTCCCCCTCCGGCTTATGAGGAATATGCTCCCAAACCTCGTCGGCGGTAAAAACGATCATCGGGCTGAGCAACTTCGTCAAAATGATCAACGTTTTGTGCATCACGTACTGACACCTTCGTCGCAGCAACGAACCAGGCGGATCACAGTACAAACGGTCCTTCATGGCGTTACCATAAATCGAGCTGATCTGCACAGCACAAAAATCGTGCAACGCTCGAAATGCTTTGTGCAACGTATAGGACTCGTAGGCTTCTGTCGTTTCTTGAACTAATTGATCAAGCTCGAATAGCATCCAGCCGTCCAATGAATCGGCAGGGACATCAAAAGTCGAACCGTCATAATCATAAAGATTGGACAGCAGATAACGCAGCGTGTTTCGCAGTTTGCGGTATTTATCGCCGAACTCCTGAATCATTTTCGGGCTCGCTGCCATGTCACCTTCGAAATCGAGCTGGCAGACGAACAAACGTAGAAGGTCCGCACCGTGACGATTCACTTCCTGCACGGCGGTCACATAATTCTTATCGCTTTTGCTGATTTTCTTGCCGTCCGGACCGACAATAAACCCGTGAGTCAACACGTTTTTGAAAGGCGGTTGGCCTACGGCGGCCAATGCAGGGAGCAGGGATAATTGGAACCACCCCCGGTGCTGGTCCGATCCCTCCAGGTACAGGTCGGCGGGGAAATGCAGCTGAGGTTCACGAGCCTTGAGGACCCCCATCCAGGACGAACCGGACTCAAACCATACGTCGAAAATGTCCTTTTCCTTGCGCAGTTTGTCTTTGGGAAAATCCGGACCGGGGTCATACCCTTCGAGCAGTCGGGCGGGGGTGTGCGTGTACCAGGCGTCTGAACCTGATTCGCGAAAGACTTTGGCAACCGCTCGAACGGATTCGGGGGTCAGCAGGGGCTGGTTTTTTTCATTGTAAAACACGGGTATCGGCAGGCCCCAGGACCGTTGACGCGAAATACACCAATCCGGTCGCGATTCCAGCATCCCGCTGATGCGTGCCCGTCCCCAGTCCGGAATAAAACGACATTGCTCTTTCACCGTTTGCAACGCCCGTTCGCGAAGCGTCATTCCACCTATCGGTTTATCCAAAGCCACGAACCACTGTTCCGTCGCCCGGAAAATGATCGGCGTCTTGGACCTCCAGTCGTGCGGATAACTGTGAACGTACTTTTCCTCGGCGAAAAGAACACCCAATTCCCTCAGCTTCTCGACCACCAGCTTGTTTCCGTCCCAGACACTCTGCCCCGTCAACCAGTTGGGAGTGGTCGAATCAAAACGACCGTTCGGAAGAACGGGGCAATAAATCTCCAGCCCGTGGCGGATCCCGGTCTCGTAGTCTTCTTCCCCATGTCCCGGGGCAGTATGGACCAATCCCGTACCATCCGTTGTCGTGACGTAATCGGCCATGACCACTTTCCCGATCCGGTCGACAAACGGGTGCTGATAGTCGATTCCCCCTAATTCTTCCCCTTTGACCGTCCGAACCACGCTCGGTTGCAGACCCGGAGATTTCGTAAAAACCTTTTCCACCAGATCCGCTGCCACGACCGTGATATACCAGTGTTCATTTTTCAGATACTTCACGAACGCGTAATCGATCTGCGGGTGAACAGCGATCGCAAGGTTGGCAGGCAGTGTCCAAGGCGTGGTCGTCCAGATCATCAACGAGACCCGGGCATTCAACCGCAAATCAAACCGAGCTTTGAAAGCCCCGGGATTGGCGACCGGAAACTCAACAAAGACCGTCTGATCCTCGACGTCTTGGTACTCTAATTCCGCATCGGCAAGGGCTGTTTGATTGGCAATCGACCAGGGAACCGTTTTGAGTTGTTTATAAACCAGCCCGTTTTCCACGACCCGGGCGAATACTTCTAGAGTGTTGGCTTCATATTCGGGTTTCATGGTCAAATAAGGATTAGACCAATCGCCCAGGATCCCTAGCCTTTGAAATTGCTGGCTTTGAATGTCGGAATACTTTTCCGCATATTCGTAACATTTTCGACGGACTTCAATCGCTCCCATTTCACGAAACGCCTTGCCCAGGTCCTGCTGGATCTTGTGCTCGATCGGAAGCCCGTGACAATCCCACCCCGGTACGTAGGGTGTCGAAAACCCCGCCAGCGACTTATAACGCAAAATGACGTCTTTCAACGTCTTGTTGGTTAGGTGCCCCATGTGAATATCCCCGTTTGCGAACGGGGGACCGTCATGCAGAATAAACTTCGGGGCGTTTCGACGCGACTCCAACAACCGCTGATACAAACCCATATCCTGCCACTTCTTGAGACGAACCGGTTCATTCATCACCAGTTTCGCCTCCATCGGGAAGGATGTCTGCGGAAGATTCAACGTCTCTTTATAAACTTTTTTATCCGAACTCATGGGAACCAAACATTTTGCAGCAAATTGCTCCATCCGTCTACCATCGACCTTTAGACCACTGGTTCTGATCCGTCGAAGTCATCAAAAAAGTTGCCTTTAAAATGCTCTGTCCAATATAGTTAAATAAAGTCTGATGCGAACTCATCCAGGCAACAGAATCCTCGTCTTCGGGCTTTCATTGGGGCTTGTTTGGGCCCATTTGCTGTGTTTGTGTGGTCATACGGTTCAGGCTGCTCAATCCCCGATTTCTCATCCGATCTCGTACCAACAACTCTCCACCCTCCATGCTTGCTGTGAGAAACCGGCGGAAACATTACCTTTTCTCAAGACTTCCACGCCCGCGGATCCCGAGTCCCCTTCCAAGCCGCATCAACCCCACTGTCCCCATTGCGGAGAAAACGAAAGTCCAGGTCTGATGACCGAACGACCGACGGGAGGATTTCATCTCCATCCGTCCTTAATTCTTTCGTTTGACTCACTTTTTACGCCGATTCATCCAACGATTCGTCCTGCTCAAGCAGTCTGGATGGATCCGCTCCCTCCTCGCGTCATCCCCATTAGCGAGCGTCTTGCCCGGAAGTGCGTCCTGCAGATCTAGGATATTCGTTGAGGACGGCGGGATGTCCATTTCGAGATAATCCCGTCTTAGGTTGTCCGACAATATCTGGTTTACTTCGTTCGTTTCAACCAATCTGTCATTGCAAGGAAATAAGCATGGATCTACGAATCATATCTGCATTCTTTACGATTTTTTTAGGTGGTTGTGTGTCTCATTCTTCTCTTCCACCGGGACCGGACAACCCGGAAGATGACCTTCATCCAGCCCAAATTCGGGCCGATACCCCTTTGCCGGAGATAACCCCTCTGCGGGCGGGCTTGGATGGTTCGTCCTCGCATCTTAACGATCCTTGGAATCCCTCTATCCGAGCTCATACCGCTGAAAATGCATCCACACACCCTGTCGAACACTCTCACTCCACCCCGTCCACTTCTCCCAGCAGCGAAGAAGCCATGATCTACACCTGTCCGATGCATCCTGAAGTCACTTCAAGTGCACCAGGCAAGTGCCTCAAATGTGGAATGGAACTTCAACCCAGACAGGAGAAATGAAATGGTCTTGCTGACGCTTTACAGAAACAGTTTGTTGATCCTTGGTGTGATTGGAATCGCAGGCTGTGCAACGGTTGAAGACAAACCGGGGATTACCGACGTGCAGGCTATGACACAATCCCGTGGAATTCAGACGATTCAATGGAATCGGGCCACCGATACTGATTCACAGGTCCAAACCGCCATCCGAACAATGCTCGAAGACGGCTTGACGGTGGAAGAAGCGATCCAAATCGCCTTATTGAATAACCGCGATCTTCGATCGACGTATGAATCTCTTCGAATTTCACAAGCCGAACTTGTCCAGGCTGGGATGCCGAAAAATCCGGTTATTGATGGTTCGGTACGATTCGTTTCCTCCGGCGGCGGTCAAATCTTGGACCTCGGAATCGCGACGGATTTTTTGGACATCCTTTTCATTCCCGTGCGAAAACGTCTGGCTGAACAGGAGTTTGAAAAAACCAAACGGCAGGTCGCAGGACAAGTTCTTGACTTGGCTACACGGGTCCGAACGACTTTTTATAAGCTCCAAGCCGCCAAGCAGATCCTTGAAATCCAAAAAAAGTTCCTCCTGTCTTACGAAGCTGCCTATGACCTGTCCCGACGTCTGAGGGCTGCGGGAAATATAACCTTGTCACAAACCGCCCGTGATCAAGCCGCTTTGGAAGAAACCAAGCTTGCTTTAAACACGCTCGAAACAGAAGTGATCGGGTTCAAGGAAGAGTTGAATGTTCTCATGGGACTGTACGGTTCATCCACGGTTTGGGAAACCGAACAGACCCTACCGGAACTGCCGGGCGTGACGTTTGATCCACAAGCTCTTGTGTCTCAGGCTTTACAACAAAGTCTGGATTTACAAATCGCCCGTCGCAACATCGAAACGGCTGCGATTCGACTGGGAATCACCCAACCGATGGGTATTCTCTCAGAACTCGAAGTCGGCGCTACCGCCGAACGCGAAGCCGACGGTCTCTGGTCCGTCGGACCGACCCTTGCTGTACCGATTCCGATTATCTCGCAAGGTCAACCGGTTTTGGCCAAAGCCGAATCCGAGCTTCATCAAGCCCTCAACACTTACTATTCCACCGCGGTTCGGATCCGTGCTGTCGTTCGGACACTTTATGCCCAGCTGCAGGCCGCCCGCAGCCGAACCACCCATCTTCAGGAGGTTATCCTTCCTCTGAAGCAACTTATCGTGGAAGAATCACAAAAGCAGTTTAACGCCATGCAACTGAGCGCCTTTGATCTGCTCCAAGCCAAAAACGATGAGTTGCTTACTCAACTTCAGCAGGTACAAGCCTTGCGGGATTACTGGATCGCCTATTCTCGACTGCAACTGGCCCTTTCCGGACGACTTGTTCAGACGGAACAAACCTCAACAAACTCTTTTACAACGCCCACTTCAACGACCAACGGAGGACATTGACATGTGGAAATCTCTCATTTCACGTCGTAACGCTTTGGCAGGCGGAATCGCATTAATCGGCGGAACTTTTTGGGGAACGAACAACCCGTCCTTGGCCTCACCAGTAAATGCCCGACCCTATCCGTGGGGGGGGTCCGGGGCCGCTGGGGCTAACCCGAATCATGATCCCAACCCCCTTCCTCCGGGTGAACCCGGACGAGATTACAACCCTACGCGGACTCCCAACGGATCCACCCTCTCCTATCACTTGGTGGAGAATGTCAAGGTCATGCATCTGATCGCAGAAGAAGTTGAACACGAGTTTGCTCCAGGCCTCAAGGCACGTTGCTGGGGTTATAACGGACAAGTCCACGGACCAACCATCGAAGCTGTCGAAGGAGATCGCGTCCGAATCTATGTGACTAACCGTCTGCCCGCTCCTACCACCGTGCATTGGCACGGGTTAATCATCCCTAGCGGAATGGATGGTGTGGGAGGATTGTCACAACGATCCATTCAGCCGGGGGAAACTTTCAAATATGAGTTTACCCTCCGTCAACACGGTACGTTCATGTACCACAGCCATCACGATGAAATGACCCAAATGGCGATGGGATTGATGGGAATGTTTATTATTCACCCTCGCGGAGTACCTCAACAGGAACGACCGGACCGAGATTTTGTTCTACTTTCCAGCGAATGGAAAATCATCCCCGGGACCTACCGTCCTGACCCGAACGAGATGACCGATTTCAATGTCCTAACCTTCAACGCGCGGGCTTTCCCGGGTACAGATCCTCTGGTCTGTCGGCGGGGAGACAAAGTCCGTATCCGATTGGGAAATCTCAGTATGATGAGTCATCACTCGATCCATCTTCATGGATATCATTTTTACATCACCCAAACGGACGGTGGACCGATCCCCGAATCGGCCCAATGGCCCGAAACCACGGTGATCGTTCCTACCGGCAGCACACGAACAATCCAGTTCGTCGCAGACAACCCCGGTGACTGGGCCATGCACTGCCATATGCTGCACCACGTAATGAATCAGATGGGTCACGGACTTCCAAACGTCCTGGGCATAAACCCCGATGGGCTGGATAACAAAGTTCGAAAGTTGTTACCCAATTACATGACCATGGGACAAACAGGCATGGCTGATATGGGATCGATGGGAATGACCGTTCCCCAAAACAGCATCCCTATGATCGGGGCGGACGGACCCAAAGATTACATCACCATGGGAGGCATGTTCACAATCCTCAAAGTACGTGAAAACCTGCCTCCCGGGCAGACTTCCGATCCCGGGTGGTATCAGGACCCGCCAGGCTCTGTAGCCCAACCGGCTTCTACCGAAGACCTACGACGTGATGGAATCCGTCCGCCGACATCCAACAACAGCCTACAATCGCATCATCATTAACTCGTTAACTCGGTCGCGAAAAACTTGTTATCTGTCGATTTTTCCATCACAATTTCGACATGAGAAGTGATGGCTCTGAAGTCCCGTTCTTAATCAACGTCATTGAAAAGTGGACGGTAATCGAGTTCACGACACCATCGTTGATGGACCCGATCATTCTCGAACGCACGGCTCAAGCCTTGTATCATCTGATCGACGTCGAAGATCGACGAACCATTATTCTGGACTTTTCTCGTGTCCAGTACATCAGCAGCCAGGCGATCGGGATCGTACTGACCATGAATAAAAAGCTCGGTTCACTGAAAAGGGGCAAGTTCGTTCTCTGCGGTGTCGGCGAAAAATTGATGCAGTTGATCAAAATCACCCGGTTGGACCGATTGTTGACGATCAAATCAACCCAGTATGAAGCAGTCAAAACACCGCTGATACTCTGAACGTGCCTTATCAGAATCGGGCAAAAGATGCTCATCCATCGAACGGATGATACACTGTGACCCCGGAGGATAATTATGAAAGGCGTCGGCGCAGGAATCGGATTGATCGGGTTGTTAATGGGAGTGGGCCTTATCTTCTACCTGAGCTTTGGTGGTGGTAGTAATCCTGGATACGTTCGACCGGCTTTGGAAGCCAAACGTGAAAGCGAAACATTCGTCAATGCCATTTCAGGTCGTGACCCGGCAGGTGTCCCCGTCACAGACTCGATTAAATTTGATATCGAATCCAAAGGGATTCGGGTCAAAACCGTGGATCCGCAAGGACCGCTGGCGCAAAAATTTGGGCTTCTGCCCGGAGATCTGATCACCGAGATCGGTCCTCTCAGTGTCGATCAGTTCGCCACGTCCGTTTCGGACGCCAAAGCCTATATGCAGGCCCAATACGCCCGGCCTGACTCATGGACCGTTGTTCGTGGGAATCAACGAATTCGGTTGCCCGAACAAAGAAACGTCGGTGCGACCACCGGTGCATTGTCGGCTGCGGCGGATGGTGCTTCCCCCGAACCCGAAGCTCATTCCTCCCAGCCACGGACCAATCCTCGCAATCAGGCCCGGGACCTAGCCGATCAACTTCAGAAAATTGGGACCCATTGACCGTTCCGTTCGGCCTGTTTGTGCCTGAAATCACTTACATACCTGCTCACGTTTTACCGTGACCTGGATAAAAAAACGCAGGTAGAACATGTTCTACCTGCGTGGGCTGTTTTCGACACACCTGATGGAATTACTTTTTCCAGATCCGGGCTTTGAACTCTTCCAAGGCTTTTTTCAGCCCGGATTCGATTTCGTCGGTCAGTTCTTTTTTATCGGCCAACTGCGCATAAGTCGGATTTCCGGCGAAATAGGCCAGGAATGAGTCTTGGAACTCGGAGATTCTCGATACGGGAACGTCATCCATGTATCCCTTGGTGGCTGCGTAAATGACCGACACCTGATCGGCAACACTCATGGGTTTGAATTGGGGTTGTTTGAGCAGTTCGACCAGTCTGGCGCCGCGATCGAGCTGTCGTTGGGTTGCCGGATCCAATTCCGTCCCGAGCTGAGCGAAGGCTTCGAGTTCTCGGTACGCAGCCAGGTCTAGACGCAACGAACCTGCGATCTTCTTCATGGCTTTGGTTTGGGCGTTGCCACCGACCCGCGAGACGCTTACGCCGACGTTGATCGCCGGCCGTACACCGGAGAAGAACAGTTCCGGTTCGAGGTAAATTTGCCCGTCGGTGATCGAAATCACGTTGGTGGGGATGTAGGCCGAGACTTCGCCTTCCTGTGTTTCGATGATCGGAAGTGCCGTCAGTGATCCACCACCGAGGTCGGCAGAGAGTTTACAGGCTCGTTCCAGCAGACGGGAGTGCAAGTAGAACACGTCCCCGGGGTAAGCTTCACGACCGGGAGGACGTCGCAACAGCAATGACAACTGACGATAAGCCGCAGCCTGTTTGGACAGGTCGTCATACACGCAGAGGGTGGCTTCACCCTTCCACATGAAGTATTCCGCCATAGCAGTCCCTGCGTAGGGAGCGATGTATTGCAGGGGGGCCGAATCCGACGCCGCAGCGACGATCACCGTCGTATAGTCCATTGCACCGTTGGCTTTGAGGGTTTCAACGATACCCGCGACGGTGGATTCCTTCTGTCCGACCGCGATGTAGAAGCATTTCACGCCGGTGCCCTTCTGGGCAATGATGGTGTCGATGGCGATGGCGGTTTTCCCGGTTTTGCGGTCGCCGATGATCAATTCCCTCTGGCCTCGACCGATGGGGATCATGGAGTCGATGGCTTTGATACCGGTCTGGAGGGGTTCTTTGACGGGTTGCCGCTCCGCGATACCCGGAGCGATGATGTCGATTTTGCGTGTTTCGGTGGTGGTCAAGGCCGGTCCGCCGTCCAGAGGTTGACCGAGCGGATTGAGTACCCGTCCCATGACGGCTTCACCGACAGGCACTTCCAGCAGTCGACCGGTGGTCTTGACGGTGTCACCTTCCTTGATGTTCAGGTAATCGCCGAAGACGACTGCACCGATGGCATCTTCTTCCAGATTGAAAACCTGTCCCATGGCCCCACTTTGAAACTCCAACAGTTCGCCTGCCATGGCGTTTTGGAGACCATAAATCCGAGCGATACCGTCACCTACTTCGATGACGGTTCCTACGTCGGCTACTTGGAGCTTTTGTTCGTAGGCTTCGATTTCACGCTTCAGAACACTTGTGATTTCTGCGACGTTGATTGCCATGTCTTTCCTCGAATATGACCTTATACTGCCGCCATCAGGCGACGTTTCATTGCCTCTAACTGAGCTTTGACGCTTCCGTCGATCAACGAATCGCCGATCTTAAGGATCACGCCACCGATAATCGACTCATCGATTCTCTGTTTCACGGATACATTCTTCTGTAGCTTTTCGGACAATTGCCTGCGAACCTGTTCGACAGCGTCGTCCGACAGTTGCTGTGCCACGGTCACATCGACCGTCAGATTACCTGCCCGACGGTCCACGAGATCCTGCACCGCGCGGGCGATCTGCGTAAACTCGCCCAGACGTCCCTTGGCATTGACCAGTTTCAGATAAGCCACCAGAAGGTCACTGGTCTTACCGGCAAAAACTCGGTCGATCAACTGATCGCGTTCGCGGTTGCTGATCGAAGGGTCAGACAGGAATCGGGCGAACGCCGGATTCTGGCGAATCACCTCCGAAATGTTCACCACGTCTTGAACGATTTGCTGGGTCAATCCTCGTGCCTCGGCCTGATCCAGAAGGGCCCGGGCATAATGTTCGAACGTAACGTTGGAAGTCGCTTTGGGCATGGTTTTATCCGGTTTTCCGGGTCAGTTGGTATTCAGCTGGTTTAATGCGGCGTTGACCAGCTCTCTCTGGTCATCCACGTTCAGATTTCGACGGAGGATTTTCTCTGCGATGGCGGTACTGAGTTCGGCGGCCTGAGCCCGGATTTCGGCCAATGCGGCGTTGCGGGAAGCCTCTATGTCGCGAAGGGCCCGCTCCTTGGATTCTTCGGCTTCCTGTTGGGCCTGCATTTTGATTCGAGTGGCTGCGGCCTGGGCGTCGGCCTGGGCCTTTTCCAGGATCGCCCGGACTTCGTCAGCGGCTTTGGCCAGCTGGGCTTGGTATTCGGCTTGTTGTGCCAAGGCTGCACGTCGGGCGGCTTCAGCTTCTTCGATATCCCGACGGATTTTGGCTTCGCGTTCGGATAGGCCTTTGGCGATCGGACCCCATGCGGCCTTGCTGAGAATCACCAACAATGCCAAGAAAATGATCAAGGTCAGGATGGCTGTCATCAAACCCTGATTCACTGTCGGAGGCAGACCAGCCTTTTCGGCGGCGTGTCCGCTTTCGGCCGCTAAACTCAGGGCGGGTAAGCTCGACAGAATGAGTGTCGCCAGACATTTATTCATGTTTTGATTCCTTGTTCAATCCCTTATCACCTGTTTCGAAAATCCCCCGGTAACGGTCAAGCCACCGGGGAATGAGATTACTTCAGTACGGCCAGGAGACCGACAACGACCGCGAACAGCGCCACACCTTCCACCAGCGCTGCTGCGATAATCATGTTAGCGGCGATACGTCCACCGGCTTCGGGCTGACGGGCGATCGACTCCAGCGCCGATCCGCCGATCTGACCGATACCACGTCCGGCACCCATGACCGCCAGACCAGCACCAATAGCGGCCAGACCGGTCCCGATCGACACCCCGGGATTGTTGGCAGCTTGAACCGCAACTTCCTGTGCAGACGCGATGGCCGGAGCAGCGAGGGTTGCCAGACCTGCGATTTTCAAAAACTTGCTCATCCGAAAACTCCATTTCTTGATCCGCCCGGATCGAGTCGGGGGATCGGTCATTCTTTACCCGTAACGAAACACTCGTTTCGGGTTTTCGGGGGTCTCTCGATCCGACCCCCGCCGACACCATTTCACGGATGACACGCCTGTTTACCGGGGAACCGGTCAGTCGCGGTGTCGAATCCCGATTCAGTGGGTCGGGTGTAATTTTGCATAGGCCTTGACTGCGTCTTTTTCACGCACGGCATGAGACTCCCCCAGTTCATGACCCTCGGCTTCTTCTTCAGAATGTTCATGATGGTGCTGAATCAATTGGCTGATGAATAACGCCGATAGGAACGTGAACAAATACGCCTGTAGACAGGCCACAAACAGTTCCAGCATCATGATCGCGACCGAGCCCAGGACCGAAATCACGGTCACCGTCCCACCGACCGCCCATCCGGCGGCATTCACCGCGGTCGGACCGAATCCGATCAATACCGCCAGCAGCACGTGACCGGCGGTCATGTTGGCGGCCAAACGCACCGCCAGGGCGAATGGTTTGATCAGCATTCCTAGGATTTCGACCGGCACCATGATCGGGAAAAGCCACACCGGTGCCCCCCCGAGAAAATGGTGCAACCAGCCGCCAATGCCTTGCGCCCGGATACCATTAAACTGAATCACGAAAAACACGATCAGTGCCAAGGTCGCAGTGACCCAGAAGTTGCTCGTTGCCGTTCCGTAAATCGGGTAAATCACGTCCCCGAAAATCAGCTTTTGGACCGCATCAAACGGGATCAATCCCAACAGGTTCGTAATCAGAATGAAAAAGAAAAGTGTCCACAACAAGGGCATGAACCGATCGGTTTCATCCCCCAGCAACGGTTTGGCCACGTCGTTGCGGATGAAAAGCATCAGAGCTTCAAAAAAATTGCGGGTTCCGGTCGGGACCAGTTCGCCGGATTGATACCGACGAGTGATCAAAGGAAACACGATCAGCATGATCAACGCACTGGTCAGGAGCATGATCATGTGATTGCTGAGAATCCAGAACGGATGATGAGGATCTCCGATACCGATACGCATCGTGTCCACGACGTGGTCCAATGGATTGGAAGCAGCCAAAATCGAATCAATCATCCCTGGTTTCCTCGTAACGGATCGGTCATCGTCGGCGGTGCAGAATGGACCGCCTGTCTGACCAAAAACGACTCGACAATTAACGTTGCAGCATAGTAGCCGCAGATCATCAGAGCGGTCGGGTTTCGGGGCAAGTCCAGGACTAACACTGCCACCAACAAACCGATCAGGCTGATCCCGATCCGTACCGCTGCCAGAAGCATCACCATCGTTACGACATATTCAGCAGGTTTCCCCGCAGATGACAAAATGATGACGACAGAGACAATGGCACAAACCCCACCGACAATCCCGCCGGCGGCTAGGCAAGACCACCATTCGGGACGACCGGCACCCAGAACCACTACTGCCAAGATGAAGCAAACCCCCACCCAAGTCCCCAAAACCGCCCAGGGGAGCTTGCGAACCATCCCCGCGGAGACACGAATGCTCGTTAAACGGGCATCCGATGAAGCAGAGATGGGCGTTGTCTCATTCATAGTATGGTATAATTTACCGCATGGACTGTTTCGCGGTTTTGAGCATCATGTAAAGCCCTACACCAAAACCCAACAACCCCCCGAGCAACATCATCCACGGGGTGGTCTGCCATTTTTCGTCCAGCCAGTACCCCAGCCAGCCGGGAATTAGGACCGCGACGATGAACTCCACGCCCATCGAGGCAAACGATCCAAGCTGTCTCAGGACGGATGGCTCGTCTGAAGGTGGCTGGACCCCGCCTTCCGCCATGGGGTTTCTCCGATCTGAAACTCCCTGATCAGGGCCAGAACGCAGCACACCTCCATGGTGTTCCCTCGCTTTCTGGCTAGATCAGAAGGTTAAGCGGACGGGTATGATTGGTCAAGAAACCCGCCGACTATTACCTGCGCCACATTGCCACACCCAAAATCCTTTTTGATCTTGTGATAGACGGGTTATCCCCGGGGAAAGGCGTCCGATTTTATTTTGCACCGACTAGGATTTGGGTAAAAGCGAAAGCACACCAACACTCGGACGAGCAATCACATGCGTGGCAATAAGCTTTCCGAGTCCTTCGATCCGTGGTTTGGCAGCATCAATTGCCGTTCGCACCGCGGCTACGTCGCCTTTGATTACGACACTGATATACCCGCCTCCGAGTTTTTCGCGTCCGAGGATTTCAACATTGGCGGTCTTACATGCGGCATCTACGGCCTCGATGACGGCGGTGAAACCTTGTGTTTCTATGAAACCGATTGCATAAGTAACTTCTGACATGATGATAGGTTCCTCTGGAGTGTGAACGACTTGTTGTTCGATCAAGGGATTGTATTCTGACGGCAGCTGCACCAGTTTTGATCTGGTTTGATCGTCTACTCGGCCGATCACTGTTGTATAGGCAGAAACACTGCATTCTCTAGAAATACTATCGACAACACCAATGGCTGTTTGGATAGAAGCGACCTCACCGGTGAATCGAACGCAAACGCCGAGCATGTCATTGAGCTCGGCCTGGAGGATCTTGATGGGTGCGGCTTTACACGCAGCATCGGTGACGAGCATACCGACACTCCATGAACCGATTTCGATCACCCCGACAGATTGGATAGATGCGACGCTCACAGAATTCCTCTTTGTTTGAGCGTTTCTAGGATCGCATCGGTTACCCGTTGGACACGATTATCATGTTCGAGATGCAAAGGCCCTTTTGGGGGTCTGATGGCACAGCCCTCGGGGGGTTGATTCACCCCGATCCCGAACTCGCTCATGATACATTGAAGAAGGTTTTGAAGTTTAGACCGGTCTGTGCGTTGTTTCTCGCTTAGAGGTTGTCGGCTTGATCCGAAATAGAATCCTCTGAGTTCAGCGGCAATGCGTACCCCTTCCGGAAAGTCCACACCAAAAACCATTGCATCAAAAAACTCAATCAGACGGATCTGGAGTTTGACGGCTTCTGCAAGTTTTTCGGCATTTCCTTTTATCCCATCGATGGTGCAATCGTACATGCGTCGAGTCAGCTCGGGTAAGACGCCTGCCGTGGCATGGGTTCCCCCGTCGGCACCAAGAATCAGCTGAGGAACCAAAGCGGCCTCCCATCCGCTGAGAATGCTGAAATCGGGTCGAACCGGTCGAATGGTCGAAATGAGACGGGAAAGATAACTGACGTCTCCGCTGGAGTCTTTTAAACCGATCACTCGGGGAAACTCCCTTGCGAGGCGCCCGATCATGTGGACGTCCAAGGGCGTGGCAAACAACGGGATATTATAAAGCGTGACGTCCAACGGGCTGTGTTCGGCGATCTCGGCAAAATAGGCATACATCCCCTCCTGAGAAAGTCGATAATACAATGGCGGAAGCAACGCAACGGCACGGGCACCGTAATCGCGATAAAGATGACAGCTTTCAATTACTTCACGTGTGTTGGCTTCGGTAGCACCGGCCAACACAGGAACGCGACCCTGACAATGATGACACACGATTCGAGCGATTTGACGGCGTTCATCAAGACTGAAACGAATAAACTCTCCCACACTACCGTTGCAATAAATCCCGTGTACGCCTCGATCGATCAACCAGTCCAAATAGCGTCGCAACTCGGGTTCGTTAATCTGTCCGGATGGGCTCAACGGCACCAGATTAGGAACGAAAATACCGTGTAAATGACGGGGCATGATGAACAATCCTACTGAAGATTAAACTCTCGTCGAATCGCTTCGGTGTGTTCACCGATGGCAGGAGAGCCTTTGGAGCTGAACACGGGTCTTGAGTCTAAACGCAAAGGACAACGAAGTGCGGTATGCGATGAACCCGTCGATGATCGCACAACCGTTTGGGTCATTTTCAGAACACGAAAGGCTTCCTGCTTCAAAACCTCAGGCCAGTTCAGGACCGGGGCACACCACAGGTCGGTCGGTTCAAATAGGGACAACCAGTATTGTGTCGGATGTTTTTTCAACTCGCGAGCCAGAATCTGTTTGATCTCGTCTCTTTTGGCAAACGTGTCAGTCCGGGAAACATTCTGTAATTCCGGTAACTCAAGCAGTTCTGCCAACTTGTTCAATGGGTTCATGGCTAGCGCTAGATACCCGTCGGCTGTGGGATAGACCCCATATGGTGCTCCTAGATAAGCATGGCCGTTTCCAAACGAACTCCGCTGGGGCAGTTTTCCTCCGTCATTGAGATGAGTGGTTAGGACCTCGAACTGAAAATCGAACAAAGCCTCGAGTAAAGAGGTTTCGACTAGTCCTCCGGTTCCGGTGACACCTCTTCGTACCAGCTGTGCTAAAATACCCTGCGCCAGAAAATGTCCGGCAAACATGTCCGCGACAGCAAGCCCCATCGGGGTAGGCGGGTCGTCGGCATTACCGCTTAACCATAACAAACCGCTCAGAGACTGGGCCAACAGATCCTGGCCCGGACGATCTCTCCAAGGCCCTTCATTTCCATAACCGGTGATCGAACCGTACACCAATCTGGGGTTGATTGCCCGACAAGCTTCATAGTCCAACCCTAAACGAGTCATTACCCCCGGACGGAAGTTGGTAATCATGACATCCGCATGACGGATCAACTGTTTGACCTGGCGGAGTTCGTCGGGGGATTTAAGGTTGGCTGCAAAACTTTCTTTGTTTCGATTGATGCTGTGGAATAACATCGAATCATCATCCAGGCGTAAATCATTGATATACAACTGTCGGCAAAGATCTCCACCGTCAGGACGCTCGATTTTGATCACTCGGGCACCCAGGTCCGCCAATCGTAAAGCACATAGAGGGCCGGCCAGGAACAGGGCAAAATCCAGAACCAAAAGACCTTCGAGAGGTTTTGTCACGGATGATCTCCCAAACGGTAAACATTACACGCATTGCCTGCGAAAAACTTCTCACGCTCAGAATCCGACCAACTGCTTGTCAGCTCGTGGGCGGTATCAATCCACTTCGCAAGCGATCCGCCGAGGGTGCAGACCGGCCAGTCGGATCCGAACATGAGTCGGTCGGGCCCGAAACATTCAACCACATGATTGACATACGGTTTAAGGTCCTGTGTTTTCCAATCCGGTCCCGCGTAAGCAACAAGACCGCTGACCTTGCAAGCGATGACATTGGGTCTTTCCGCCAGTAGACGGATGTGTTCCCGCCAAGGGTCCAATGCTCCACCTTTAATATCCGGAACCCCACAATGATCCAAAACGAACTGCACTTTGGGGCACGCATCCACCAGCTCGATCGCAATAGGTAACTGACGGCCGAGGAAGCAAAGATCGAAAGTCCAGTTTCGTCCGGACAACAACCGAAGGTTTTGACGGAACATTTCGGACCGGGACAGATCATCCGGCTGGGTGTGTAAGACCCGACGAATGCCCTTGATCAACGGTTCACCACCGTACCGATCCAGCAATTTAGGAAAATCTTCCAGTTCAGGGAGCGCTTTGATCACCAGAGCGGAAAGTGGGTTTCGAGGATCTCTGGCCTGCTCGAGAACCCACTGCACCTCGGATTTCATATCCGGTTCATCTACGTCCGCATCGACATAAACACTTTGGTGAATGCCCTTGCCTTCCCCTGCTTCTAGATAATCCGTCATGAGGTAAGAACGATTCAACGATACGATGCCGGCACACCAGGAATACCGAAACCGCGACAGATCCCACAAATGTAGATGTGTGTCCACAATCCTGATCATTTCAGCGTCTCCTCATAGGATTGTTGCAGATCCTCAGCGGCTTGTCGGACGGAAACCCGACCGGACAGACAGGCATTGACGATATTGCCCCCCCGATCCTGAAACTCCAGATAACCATCATATCGAGGACGAAGATAAACCGTTTCCAAGGTCTGTCGGGTATTACGAAAAAAATCAAGAGTCAAAGCATTACATCGGTCGTCTTCCCAAGCCACCGAATTGCCCGGTTGCCCCCCGGCGTCAAAGTATATCGATGACTGACATTCTGCCCCTGCCAACCAGAACGCATAATCCGCTGCTACGTCCGGGTGTTGACATCGAGCCGAAACCGCAATCCCCGTTCCACCAATCGTACTACCCTTGATACCGACAATGTTGACAAACGCCAATCGGTGCCTGCGGTAACCAGATCGAGAGTAGTTGGTATACCCGTAACCCAGCGGGCAATAAACAAATTGGTCCGTCTCCACCATCCTTTCATAAGCTTGAGGCGGATTCATGGACAGGCATTCGGAAGGAACGCACCTTGCAAGCGAACAAAGGAAATCTAGCACCTGTTCGGCCTCAGAAATTGAAATCAGCTGTGGTGAACCGTCCGAAGCACACGCAGACCCCCGTGAAGCCGCCAACGTGAAAAAGCTCATCAATGCATCCACCGGTTTGCAAGGCCAGATGACACGACCTGTTCGTGCAAGATCCAAAACCTCATCCCAAGTTCGAGGCAATTCCTCAAAACGGATCCGGTCCGGACGATAAGACCCCACCTGGGTTGCAGCGTCGATGGCTAACGCCCATTGATGTCCGTCATATTCGTAACTAATGTGAGATGGTCCTACCGTCTGCAACTTGAGTGTCTCAAGGGAAGATTTGCGACCCAAAGTGTCCAGAGGCAATAGACACCCAGACCGAGCTACGAGCCCGACATGAGGATGATCAATAACCAACAGATCAAACCGGTCGGCTAGTTCTTCCAACGGGGCATCAGCAAACGCCTGAAGCGAACGTTTTGTCCAACGGATATTTACATTACTCCGCTGACGCGCATAGGCTTGTGCGGTTGCGACCATCGGATCGTATCCGCGGGTGTGATCCCAGGTAATTCCCGTCAATTCTATCATATTCTCAATCCGGAATGGGTGTGGCCCCCTGAGCGTCTGACACATAACACGCTTCGACCAATGCCATGGTCCGGTACGCGTCTTGAACATTTGTAATCAGCTCGGGATCCTCTCCCGCAGCGTATCGTTGAAGGTTGCTCATAATCCCCATAAAACCGTCTGGAAACCAACGCCCCCCTACAGGAACATGCTGCCAAGAGGCTTGCTTCGTGCAATAATCAAGAGTTTCTGGTTTGCCTTCCGGATAGTTCAGCAATAGTCCTAAAGAAACCCGAATGGCCCCGCAAGTGCCTTGGATTCGGACATCCGCGCACTCATCATCAGGACCAAACGAATAGGTATGATTGATCGAAAGACAGCAACGAACTTCCTGGCCATAATCCAGGATGATGGACGTTTTCACACTCGCCAATTCCGGATAGTCCGGATGACGAACCGTACGAGCGTAAACCCCCTTGGGTTCTCCGAGCAGATAGCGGCAAAAATCCAGATGATGGATGGTATGAACCAAAATTTCGCACCGCTTGAGCTTTTTCAGAAACGGGAATAGCTCCCAAGGTGTTCGCAAGTTAAAATGAAACGAAACGTCAACAATCTTTCCAAGTAAGCCCGAATCCAGAATGGATCGAACTCCTAGCATGACTGGCGCAAAACGGAGCTGAAAGTTAACCGCAGCGATCAGTTTTTTTGTTCGACAGAGGTCCCGAATCCGACGTGCATCCTGCAGATCAGTTCCCATCGGTTTCTGAATCAAAACGGTCGAACCCTCCGGAAGTTGACGCACCACCTCGTAAGCAAACTCCGGGGGGACTGCTATATCAAACACGGCACCCGGAACTGTCAAAGCACGCTCTAAAGTGTCAAACGCTCGCACTCCCCATTTCTCTGCTGTTTGGTTGCACCGGTCGGTATTCACATCAAACACCCCGATCACGGGAAGATCCGCTTTGCGATAAGCGGGAAGATGCGCGTCATTGACGATCCCGCCAGCTCCGATCAGAACAATCGGGCGAGGACAAGTAGGCAAAGGCCAGGAAAAAAGTGATCCGTGGGAGAGGGTCACGAACGCCTCCGCATTTAAATGTTCATTGACAAATAACTTGTTTATATGTGAACATAAGATCATGCCACCGTCAACCTACCCTAAACCTTTCGCGGACCCCTATGCCGCACCGGCTTTAGAAAAGGGGCTTGATATTTTGGAACTTCTGGCTTCGGAACCGGATGGGCTGACTCAAAGTCAGATCGCCGACCGACTAGGACGTACACATACCGAAATATTCAGGATGCTACTGTGTCTTCAAAAGCGAGGTTATCTGCTTCGAACCGCTCCGGGGGACGTGTTTACCCTCTCGGGCAAGCTTTTTGAGCTTAGCCATCGACACCCCCGGACTCGATCTTTGCTGGAATTATCTTTGCCGGTGTTGCAGGATATTGCCAATATCACCGAACAATCCTGTCATTTGTCCATAGAACACGACAATCAGATTCTGGTGATCGCGAATGTCGATTCCCCCGGTCCGCGGTCTTTGTCCGTTCGAATTGGGACTCGTTTTCCAATGTCCGCTACCGCTTCGGGGATAGTACTGATGGCTTGGAAACCTTGGGATCCGTCTTGGCAGAGTGATTTGATTACCAGACTAGAAAAAACCCGAAGAAGAGGATTTGAACAACACCGAAGCCGCAGCATCCGAGGTGTGATTGATCTTGCCTGTCCGGTCCGAGACGCCAGCGGGCAGGTAATTGCAGCTTTAACCATTCCTTATCTGTCTAAACGAGGCGAAAACGCCGAAACCATCATTAGCGCCCGTCAGATTCTTGTGTCGGCCGCTGCGCGACTGTCATTGTCGCTCGGGTATACGGAGCCTATTCATGAATGATCAACCTTGCTATTTCGAAGATTATGTAGTTGGCCAAACACGTCTGACACACGGACGTACGATCACAGAAACCGATTTTGTCATCCATGCCGGACATTCGGGAGATTTCTTTCCACATCACCTCGATGCGGAGTTCATGAAACGATCTCCCTTCGGACAGCGTATCGCGCATGGGACGATGACATTTACGATCGGGATCGGACTAACCGCTGGCCGGATCAACCCGGCAGCATTCACTTACGGTTATGAAAAACTCCGTTTCCCGAAACCGGTCTTCATCGGAGACACCATCCGAAGCCGTGTCACCATCGCGTCCAAAGAACCCGATCCCAAACGACCGACCTATGGTCGCGTGATCGAAAAAGTCGAAGTGCTCAATCAGCGTGATGAATGCGTTTTGGCTTGCGAACACATCCTTCTGGTTCAGCGTCGTCCTGAATGACCGGTCCGTACAGCAAGCTCCGACCAACCCGGTGGACCGAAAGATTTGATGCACTGCGTGTCAAACCTCCCGATCGACCGCCCTGGCGACCCTGCGGATGTTTTTCATCATGTCGGCAAATTGATCTGGTGTCAGACTTTGGGCGCCGTCGGTCAGAGCGTGCTCGGGATCCAGGTGTGTTTCGATGATCAGTCCATCACACCCGGCTGCCACGCTCGCGCGACACATTGGTTCGACCAGGTAGCTTTTGCCCGTCCCGTGGCTCGGATCAACGATCACAGGAAGATGGGTCACTCGTTGAAGGGCCGGGACGATCGCTAGTGGGAGGGTGTTTCGCACATATTCTTCAAACGTCCGGATTCCCCGTTCGCACAGAATCACGTTTCGGTTTCCCCTGGCCATCACATATTCGGCCGCTAGAAGGAACTCTTCCATTGTCGCGCTCAAACCCCGTTTCAGGAGCACCGGTTTGTCACATTCCCCGACACGTGACAGGAGATTGAAGTTCTGCATGTTTCGGGCTCCGATCTGAAGTACGTCCGCGTACTCACAAACCAGTTCAACCTGATCGATGCTCATCACTTCGGTCACGATCGCCAGACCGGTTTGTTCACGAGCCTGGGCAAGATACTTCAATCCCTCTTCACCCATCCCCTGAAAGCTGTACGGGTTGGTCCGGGGTTTGAAAGCTCCACCCCGAAGCCCCACCGCCCCGGCGGCTTTCATCCGGTGCGCGATCTCGATGATCTGCTCCCGGGACTCCACAGAACACGGACCAGCAATGACCCCGATTTTTTTACCCCCGATCGATGCCCCGTTGCCTAATGGGACCACCGTTCGATCCTTTTTCACTTCCCGCGACGCCATCTTGTACGGCGCCAGAATCGGAAGCACCTTATCTACTCCCGGAAGTGTCTCGATCACGCTCTGATCCATGAACCGCTCGTTCCCCACACAAGCGACAACGGTTCTTTCCTCTCCAACGATCACATGTTCCTTTAATCCCATTTCTCTCACCCTTTGCACCACGTGCTGCAGCTGTTCCTGGCTTGATTCCAACTTCATCACCACGATCATCGGACACCTCCAAACCATGCTCCGGACTGAAACAAAGTTCGATTCATAGACCACCTACCAAAAAAAACCTCGGGAACGGGTCCCGAGGTTGGTTGACGCTTGAATGATGCAGTCAGGCTCAGGACGGGGCCTTTCTAGCCGCATAAAAATATGCGGTAAACCAAAAACCGAACTGAGCCAGCACGAACTGCATATTACAAGATTAATGATCGCTCGAACGGGTTGTCAATCCCTTTTGAAGTTTCTGTGATCCGTTTCACGTGAAATCTGTTTCGAAGTCGTTTTCGATCCGTCCGAGCACTTCTTCCACCACCGGACGGATGGTATTGTAGTCAAACCCGCGTCTTAACAACATTCCGTATAATCGACGACGGGCCTGCTCAGGTTCGATGCCGGACAACGAAGCAAGTTTCTTTCGCGCCAGTTCCCGGGCCACCTTCATATTGTCATGAGATTCATAGACCTGTTCGGTCATTCGCCTGGCTAGTTCCGGTTCGATCCCTTTCTTGATCAGTTCCGATCGTGCCCGATGGGGACCTTGTTTTTTGTACTGTGCTGCGGCTTCCAGTCGGATCTCTGCAAAACGTTTATCGTTCACGTATCCCATCTGCGACAACTGATCCATCACGGATTCGATCAGATCGGGGGGATACTCCTGACGTTGAAGTTTGTCGGTCAGTTCCTTGCGTGAATGGAGTCTTTTTTCGAGATATTTTAATGCCCGGTCAAAACATTCCTGTCGAACCTCGCCTTGTCGTATACGAATCAGGTCATTTTCCGAAAGGGTTAAGCCTTCCCGCAAACCGAATCTGGCGATCACATTCAGATGGCAGGCAAACGCGAACGCCCCATCCAGATACACCGAACGCCGATCAGGTCGCCGTCTGGTGATCTTGATCTGCGTGATGAGAGGCATGACAAGTCCTCACCTTTTTTTGCCTTTTCGGTTACGGTCTTTCTTTTCCTGCCACCCCGAGCGTTTGGTTTTCAGAAGGTTAGCGCCGGGTTGGGCGATTGCGCCGAGGTTTCCGCTCATGAGCCCGCGCATGAGCTTCATCCGGCTGAGCATGTTCATTCCACCGACGGCCCGCATCATGTTTCGACTCATCTCGAACTGTTTGAGAAACTGACTGACGTCGTTGGGGTCTACCCCTGCCCCACGGGCGATACGACGACGGCGAGGCGCGTCAATCAGATCGGGCTTTTTGCGTTCGACCCGGGTCATGGAGTTGTAAATCGCCTGCATGCGTCCCATGTGGCTTTCGACGCCTTCACCGTTCATGTTCACGTTCTTGGCCAGTTCGCTCATTCCGGGAATCATTCCCAGGATTTTTCCCATCGGACCGAGTTTTCGGATTTGGGTCATCTGACCGATAAAGTCGTCAAGGGTAAACTCCCCTTTTTCCATCTTCTCGGCCAGTTTGGCCTGTTGTTCCATGTCGAACTGTTTATGAGCTTCTTCGACCAGACCAACAATATCGCCCATCCCGAGGATTCGACTAGCGACACCTTCGGGTCGAAACTCTTCGAGGTTTTCGAGTTTTTCACCGACGCCTAGAAACTTCACCGGTTTTCCGGTAACCATCTTGGCCGACAACAACGCTCCGCCCCGGGTGTCGGAATCGAACTTGGTGAGAACCAGTCCATCGAGTTCTAATTTTTCATTGAACGCTTTAGCAGAATTGACCGCATCCTGTCCGGTCATCGCATCAAGAACGAGGAAAATTTGATGTGGTTGAACAGCGTCGTGAACGTCTTTGAGTTCCTGCATCAACTCATGGTCGATCGCGAGTCGTCCAGCGGTATCGAGGATCAGGATATCCCGACCTTGCCTTTTGGCTTCCTGGACGGCTGCTCGTGCGACCGCGACAGCAGCACCGGGGGCCACCTGTCCGTGAGAAGCGACCCGTGAATCGTCGGCATAAACGGGTGTCTGCGTCTGTTGACCGAGCGTCCGAAGCTGTTCGACCGCAGCCGGTCTTTGCAGGTCCACGGCTGCCAACATCGGTTGGTGACCCTTTTTCCTAAGAAACAACGCCAGCTTCCCGCACGTGGTCGTCTTACCCGACCCCTGAAGACCGCACATCATAATAACCGTCGGACCGGGACTGACCGTATAAATCGTCGTATCCACCGGACCCATCAAGTTGACCAGTTCGTCATTGACGATCTTGACCATCAACTGCGCCGGCTGAAGTGACTTGATCACCTCCTGACCGATAGCCTTTTGGATAACGTGCTCGCAAAAGTCGTTCACGACTTTGAGATTGACATCGGCTTCCAAAAGCGCGGTGCGTACTTCACGCATCGCGTCACGGATATTCTCTTCGCTTATTTTTCCCTTACCGGATAACGAGCGAAATACGGAAGTGAACTTGTCAGTCAATACATCGAACATGATTCTATTTTACCCCCGGATCAGACAATTCCCAATGCGTCTGGACCCGTGTACAGTACCCCTTCATCATAACCCGGAGGTGGTGCGCACTTTTCCATGCAAAAGAGCGGAAAATCGCGAAATTTCCTCAAAAATGAGTAAAAATAATTTATTTTGCCCCCCAATGGTGTTGCGCGACTGAAAATGAATCTTGCAGAAACTGTTGCTTCTGTGTTCAAAAAAAGCAGTTGAATTGTTCCGGGAGCATCGACTGGGATACCATACGAAATACTATAACTATAACATTATGCGACCAACTTCATCAAAACTTCAGGGAGTGATCTTGTGCTTGATGTTAATGGCGACGGGATGCTTGCCTACGTATGTGGGCGATCCGGAGACGGCTGTGGTCGATCCGAAATTGATCGGCCTTTGGCATCGTCAAGACGAAACCGGGAATGACGTCTGGGCGGTTCATCGGATGAACGATCATAATTATCTGATCCAATCGTATCGCGTCGAAAACTCGGCAGACAAACGGGTCATTCGCAGTTCACTGATGTTTCGCGGTTGGGTCAGCACGATCGCGGGGCAGACGTTCTTGTCGTTGGAAACGTATTCGGTCCCGATGCTTCAAAACCCAGATGCGATGAACAATCGATATATCGTCGCCCGCATCAACTTGGATGAAGAACAAGTTCGCGTCCGCGGGATCAATCCGGAGTTTCTGAAAGGCCAATCGACTAATGGCCCGCAAGACCTGGAAAAGCTTATTCAAGACAACCTTGAAAACCCCCAGCTATATGCCCAAGAACTGGTGTATCAGAAAGTGACCCCGATGAATCAAGACAACCTGAAATCGGTTATTGATGTGATCCGGTGACGTCAATCCATATATGAAGCTGTCTTGGCAACTTGTGTTAGTTGTGGGAATTGCGTTTCTCAGTTTTGGCGGTTCATTTACGTGTCAAAGCAGTTCGCATGACGACGACCCGCCTACCACGCAGGTCGTATCTTGACGGAGATACCGTTATAAACCCAGGAAGGACAAAGGGTTTGATGTTACGGGTGTCGATCGCGGGTTACTCGTTTCATGGATTGGTGTCCGAGGGTCGGATGACGGTGTTCGGGTATCTAGAAACCTGCCGTTATCGGTACCACCTCGACACTGCCGACATCTGGGCGGGGATGATGGGTCGGGATCCGAACTCGTATCTGAATACTGCGTTTGAAGAAAAAGTCGTTCAGGAAGTTCGTGCTCGTGGATTGACCGTCGTGAATTATCACGCGGACGGGTGTCATATTTGGGAAGACGATCCTGACCGGAGACAAGCCAATCGTCAACTCGCCGAACGTCATCTCGCGTTTGCGGAGAAGCTAGGGGCCCGAACGGTGAGGATCGATCCGGGCGGACGGGAACGGTATTGGTCGAAACAGGCCTTTGAGTACATCGCCGACCGATATCGTCAATGGGCATCTCGTGCCTATCAGAGAGGTTACCGAATCGGTCCGGAAACCCATTGGGGGGCTGGGGATTATGTCGACAACCAGATCCGACTTTACCAAGCCGTCGATTCCCCGGGGTACGGGATTTTGCTTCACATGGGCAAACCGAATGAAATGACCCCGGACGAGTTTGACCGCGCGTTAGCCCCTTATGCGATGCACACCCATCTATCCGCGGAAACCTGCCAAACCCGTCTGGAAATGGCGTTAACCATCCTGAAACAGGCCGGTTACACCGGCGTGTTGGGTATCGAACACCACTCCGGCATCAACGAATACGCGGAGGTCGCACACCAGCTCAGTGCAGTTTGTCGACATCTGGAAAACTGGGGAAAATAAGCTGTACCGGCACCGTGTCTATCGTTTTATGAAACTTGTTTGAAGCTGATTCGGGGCATAGGATACTTCCCTGATGAGTATTTCGTTATCCCATCTGGTGTTGCCTGACATACCGAAAGGTCCGCGTAAACCCTCCTGGTTAAAAATGCGCATGCCCGGAGGAGAGGGATATGCGAAATTGAAAAAACTGATCGATGACAATCGTCTTCACACGGTTTGTCAGTCTGCCAAGTGTCCCAATATCGGAGAATGCTGGTCTGCGGGCACTGCGACGCTCATGATCCTGGGGGATGTCTGCACGAGGTCATGTGGGTTTTGTCATATCGCCACCGGTCGTCCACCGGAACTGGATCTGGACGAGCCCCGTCGTGTCGGTCATGCCGTGGCTGTGATGAACCTCGGTCACGTCGTGATCACCAGCGTCAACCGGGATGAATTGCCCGACGGTGGCGCAAGCATCTGGGCAGAAACCATCCGTCAAATCCGCTTGCAGTCCCCGGGCACCAGCGTCGAAGTCCTGATTCCGGATTTTTGCGGTAACTGGGACGCGCTGCAGCTGGTAATCGATCAAAAACCCGAAATCCTCGCTCATAACATCGAAACCGTCCCCAGCCAGTATTATCGTGTTCGACCCCAGGCCAAATATCGACGATCACTGGAGCTCCTTCAACGTGTTAAACAACAAGGACTTACCAGCAAAACTGGGATGATGCTCGGGATCGGTGAAACTCGGGACGAGATCGACTCGGTTCTGGACGACTTGGTCGGGATTGGGTGTGACATTCTGACGCTCGGACAGTATCTCCAACCCACGTATCGACACCTTCCTGTAGATCGGTGGGTAACCCCCGAAGAGTTTGAGTTTTGGAAGTACCACGGGGAATCCAAAGGAATCCGTCACATCGAATCCGGACCGATGGTCAGGTCGAGTTATCACGCGGAAAAACAAGTGCACGCACACGCTGCGGTCTGATCACCGATCACCGACCGTAGCAGAAGGCGCTGTGGTTGGAATGACAGGCGGACCGAGTCGATACAATCGTCCGGTCTTTGGTTTGATTTTTTCTTTTCCGTCCTCGACTCGCATCTGTCCGAAATCGAGAATGTACAACGCCCCGTCGGGACCAAATTTCACATCGATCGGTCTTTCCATCGCGTTGTTCAGATCCCGGGTCATATGGGCAGGCAGACGACGGGTATTAAAGACGAAATCGGACACCTCCTTGGAATCGACGTCTACCCGCATCACACAATATCCCTGCGGAGAGATCAGTTTTTGTCCGCTGGTGGCAAAGGGGGCACGATCCCCGCTAAGGGCAACCAAAAGCTGTCCTCGGAACGGTTGGAACACGCTCGGCGCCCGATCCGGAACGAATGTCATCTTAGCGGCTCCGGATAGTGCCGAAAAAACGCCCCGAAGCAGCGCATTTCGGTCCGGCGGAAGCAGCCCCGACCCCTCATGACTGATCAATGCCGCCAACTCCGGGTAACCTGTTTTCATGCTCATGGACTGAGGGGGTTGAAACCGGGGATTTTCGATCGGAACCAGATCCGCAGAATAGTCAGGCCAACCGTACCAGAGCTGGCCTCCCAGGGGAACACGCAAAATCGCATCCGGATCATCCTTCACCGGACGAGTTCCTCTGAGCTCCATTCCGTTGTTACTCACGAACAAGTTTCCGAACTCGTTGAAAACCAGTCCTCGTGGGAGTCGAATACCATGCGCTTCAACAGCCAGATCGCCGCCTTGCAAATCAACCGAATAAACCGCTGCGGTCGGCTTTCCGGTCAATGAAGCTGGAATTCGTAATTGCCGCGAAGCCCCAAACGGATGAAACGGCGCGGTCACCGCAATATCGTCCCCGCCGAACAACCCACCCTTCGGATTCGTCGTGGTAAACCGATACCCGTTCAGACGCAAGTTTACCAGAGGTTGATCTGCAAACTCAGGATACACCTCCACCCACCCCACAGCCCAATTATCCAGCCCGACCACCCCCGAGTTGGTGGCTGACCCCAAACCGAAATACAATCTCCCGTTGGTGGGATGCACCGCCAAGTCCGTTACAGAATAATCCCCCCTAGCAGGAAGATCCGCGACAATGGTTGTCGGACGTCCTTCATAATCAAAAGCGGTAATAACCCCCAATCCGCGTTCGTCCCTATGAGACACGTATATTCTTCCGCCCGTCACAACCATACCGCCGATCGGTGCGTGGATCCGGAACTTCTGACCAATGATCGGAAGGGTAGAACCTTGTGGATAAATCCAGAACTGCGTCCCGTCGGGCCTGAAACCGAAAATACGCACATCCGTTCCCCCTTGTCCGCTTTCGGCAATCAAGACTGATCCGTAATGGTCCGGGTCCTGCGTCTCAAAAGCCACTGCCGTCGGGGCAGTGAGCCCGGAGATGACGGTTGTCAACTCCAGTTGAGCAGGATACTCCACTTCGGACCGATCGATCGGCCGACGTTGCTCTGCCGGAATATACAGGGGTCCTCGCGCACACCCCCCCGCCAGCATGAGGCCCATGAACACCACCAGGATGCTCCAATGACTCCGATAAGCTTTGCCGTTCATCTGCACCACCTATCAGACTACATCCCGGGTTGAAAAGTCACAAGTTTTAGCGGGTTTGTTTGCCCCGATCATGCCGATTATATGCAACGGATTGAAGGTTGTTCCGTGGCACATCCCCGATGATGGATAAATTCCTCTCGATAAAAAATGTCATGCTTTCAGCCAATTTCTACATGGTTTTCCCGGAATGAGAAGGCTTACATATCCTTTTATGGCTATTCATGAAATCCAGACCGCCTCACACGGAATTTCACCGATCATCGAATTTCATCTGACACACCACCGGGGATTGAAAAAGAATCCGTCGATGGGCGCAGACTCGATCAGTCTGAAACTGAATGAGCGAAGGTGGTTGGGGATTATGGGAGAAGTTCATTATTCCAGACTCGAACCTTCACAATGGGAACAAGCCCTGGCCAAAATGAAAGCCGGTGGAATCAATATCATTTCCAGCTATGTCTTTTGGATCCATCATGAAGAAACAGAAGGGTGTTTTGACTGGACGGGTCGACGCGACTTAAGGCATTTTGTGAAATGTTGTCATCGATTTGATCTGCCTGTCATTGTCCGTTGCGGACCGTGGTGTCACGGCGAAGTACGCAACGGGGGGTTGCCTGACTGGGTTCTGGATCGCCATCCACGCAGCTTGAATGAAGCTTTTCTCTCGTTGACTCGAAAATGGTATGAACAGATCTCCCATCAGTTACGGGGACTGTTGTGGAAAGACGATGGACCGGTGATGGGGATTCAGCTTGATAATGAATACGGGGGACCTGCCGAATATCTTTTGCGTTTGAAATCAATTGCCCGAGACGTTGGTTTGCAAGTCCCGATCTACACACGTACGGGCTGGCCTTCCACATCAACAATAATGCCATTTGGAGAAATGTTTCCTCTGTTCGGTGCATATGCCGAAGGATTCTGGGATCGCGAGTTAACGTCCATGCCCGGAAATTACTGGAGGGCATTCTGCTTTGAACCGATGCGCACTGACACACAGATTGGTTTCGATCAATTAGGCCCTCGGGACGCCAAAGATGATCCGGATACACCTCAGTATCCCTATCTGACTTGTGAACTCGGTGGAGGAATGGAGCAAAGTTATCATCGCAGGATCCGTATTAATCCACGAGATATTCTGGCCATTGCTCTGACCCGACTCGGATCGGGCAGTAACTTACCCGGTTACTACATGTATCACGGTGGTATCAATCCACAAGGTCGTACACCATTGCACGAATCCCAGGAGACACAGTATTATAATGACGTTCCCCAAAAGAGCTACGACTTTCAGGCCCCGTTGGGGAGTTTTTCTCAGACCCGCCCCCATTATCACCTGCTACGCCGTTTGCATTTATTTTTGCAGGATTTTGGTGAATCGCTTGCTCAATTGTCTCCTGCATTTCCGGACAGGTTTCCTTCTGACCGGATGGACACGTCCACGGTTCGGTTTGCCCTTCGGGGTGGAACGCGAGAGGGGTATTTATTTGTCAACAATTACCAACGAGGCTTATCCATGCCGGATCACTCGAACGTTCAGTTTGAGATTCAGGAACCGGAAAACAATGGTCACGTCCGGATACCCTTCGATCCGGTAACGATCCCCGGAAACACATCTTTTTTCTGGCCGATCAGTTTTAATCTGCAGCTTGCGACCCTTTGTCATGCGACTGCTCAACCGGTTTGTAAAACTCGCCGCGGGAATCGGCTGATTTTCTACTTCGCGCAAACGTTGGAGGGTTTTACAGAGTTTGTTCTACAACTCGCAGAAGGTGTGACACTCCAAACCGACACCGACATCATCCACTTACCTGATAATCGTTACCTGATTCGTGCACAAGCCTCTCACAAACCCTTCGTTGTTCTACAAAACCGTCAGCCGCAAACCTTGACCGTGGAATTGATTCTGCTTAATCAAGCAGAATCACTGAAACTATGGAAACTTCCGATCTCCAACACCGACGGGGATCCATCTTCGGTACTTTTTTGTGAGCATGATTTATGGGTGGATGCAGAGGGGAATCTCTGCATGCTGCGTGAAACACCGCTCGGTGAAACGCTTACGGTAGATTTACGTCGTCCGGCCTCACCTCCCGGTCTTCCTCGGATCGGTTCAAAGGGTGTTGCCGAACCGCCGGATGATTCGGCGTGGGAAGTGGCTGGAGAGTATTTTATCCCGTTGCCCGTACAACTCGATCGAAGTCGTTACCTCCTCCGCGTGGATTACATCGGAGACATTCTCCGTTTTTATAGTCGTGAACAACTGATTCTGGATGATTTCTACCATGGTGATTCTGTCGACCTGGCGTTGTCACTGATTCCGGAAAATCAGGATGGCGTAACGGTCCGAGTTTTACCCCTTCATAAAGATGCTCCCATTTTCGTGCCTGACAGAGATGTTTTATTCAAGGACAGGGATTTTGTCTGTGATTTGCTGAGCGCAAAACTGGTCAAGCGCCAGCTAGAATATCCGGATCCCGCATTGTTGGTTTTCGATCCGCAGGATTGATAACGAACTCTGTGTCAAAAAGCTCTTACTAGCAAGATTCCAGCCATCTTATCAATACGCCTTGCGCTGGCGGGCGGTGGGGATGTTTAAAAGCTTGCGGTATTTAGCCACGGTCCTCCGGGCTAGTTCGATCCCTTGCTCTTTGAGTTTCTCAACGATCTCATCGTCGTTCAGGGGGTTGTTCTTATCTTCGTTTTCGATCAGAACCCGCAATTTCTCCTTCACGGCTTCCCAGCTCATGTCCTGCCCGGAAGCGTTTTGTGTTCCGCCGGAAAAGAACTTGCGCAAAGGGAATAATCCTCGCGGGGTTTGAACCCATTTTTCGCTGACCGCTCGCGACACCGTGGCCACGTGAACACCCAACTGATCTGCGACACTGGTCATCGGAAGTGGTTTGAGGTGTTCCGGTCCGTGATCGAAAAACTCCTTCTGTGTCTGAACGACCACGCGTAATACCCGTTCGATGGTGCTGCGACGTTGCTCGATGGATTCGATCAACCATTGTGCATTTCGGAGATTCTGCGTCAGGAAGTCGCGTGTCTTTTTGTCCGGACATTTTTTGAGCATCTTCAGATACATGCCTTTGAGACGGAGTTGAGGCGCGATGTCCCGAGCCATGCGGATATCGTATTGTCCGGTATCTTCGTTGAAGAAGATTTCGGCATCAGGGGTGATGGGTGGTGCTTCGTCGATCGCGTATTGACGGCCGGGATGGGGTTGAAGTCTGGCCAGACGTCGTACCGCCGATTTGATCTGTTCGATCGGTCGATTTAATTTCTTGCTGATCGCCGGGTAACGGTTTTTCTCCAGATCATTCAAGTGGTCGCGAATCAGTGCTCGTTCCAGATCAAAATCGTGCCCTTCCGACATTTCTTCGTCTTTTTCCAGTGCATCCAGTTGCAGCAACAGACATTCTCTCAGGTCCCGTGCTCCAACTCCTGGCGGGTCAAGGGTTTGGATATATTTTAATGCTTCCTGGAGGTGCTCAACGGGGATCGGGTCTCGTTGTTCAAGTTGGATACGGTCGAACGGGGTTCGCAGGTATCCGTCGGCGTCGATGTAGTCGATGAGGATTTCGCCGGCTTTCTTGACCGGTTCAGGGAGATCCAAAAATGACCATTGGGAACGGAGATGTTCACTCAGACCGGGCCCACGGTCGGCCGTGTTGGCCATGGCATCGAGTTTTCCGTCACGGTCTTGGGATTCCCAGTGAGAGGGTCTGAAACTGGCGTTGGTGGCGAACTCTTCGTTCTCGAAGTATTCAGCCATTTTCTCAAGACGGTCAAACTCTTGGGCATCCGGTTGGTGCGGATCAATCACTAAAGCCCGAGTGTCATCGGAGATGGATTCTGACTGAGAATCCGAATCGGAGGAAGAAGACGGGGCTTCAGGATCTCGGGTTCGCAATTCGAGGGTAGGATTTTGCTGGAGTTCCTGTTCTATCCGTTCTTCCAAAGCCGTCAGGGGAAGTTGAAGGATTTCCATGCTCTGGATCATCCGCGGGGTTAGTACCTGGCGTTGATCCATTCGCATCGAAAATGACTGCGATAAACTCATATCTTACAACAACTTACAACGAGAAAACTCATAAAACGAGTCGTATAGCAAAAACTGTACCACGTTCGAATATCTCTCGCAAATCTCTCGGATTCTATATGAGGCCCCAAAAAAAGAACTTTACCAAGCGATCTTATGTTAGGTTAATTTTTGGACAAAAATGCCCTTATTATCGGAAGCGAAAAAAAACCAACCCCAACTAATGGTAGAGCTTGGTAACACCCGATCACTAGGGACAGAACAACCCGCTTGTTCGATAAATGTTAGTACAAAAAATGTTAGGTTATTGATCCTATCGTTTTAGGAGACATCGCTATGCAAATGATTCTTTTCCTAACCCGCGAAAACTCGCCAGCCCATCTACTTTCACGCCGAAGGAAGGCGGTTCCTAGTCGTACTGTCAGGACGGTGATTTCAGAACCGACCATTCAATTATTCGACAGACCCGCCCCGATCGTACCGATCACACCGCGTCATCCCGCACGCCGGTCTGACCCTGCTCTCGTGGAAGAAGATCCGGAACGATGGGACGGATTATCCTGATTGGGGGGTCGGTTTTCGACTTCGGCACGATTCAACGGGCTTGTGGGGAGTTTGTTCAGGGAGTTTCCGAGGGTTGGGTGGATAAAGTCCCGACGAGCGACGAGTTCAGAATCAGAGGTGCAAGGACCTGATGAGCAAATCGTTGATTCATCGTTCCGACATGATCTCCCGAGTTCCCGAATCGGATCCATCGAGGGTCATAACCGATCTGTTTGAGTTTTGGGTCGGTGCATTGAAACCCGACATACCCAGCTGCATCGGTCTTGACACGATCAATCGTTCCCAGGGTACGTGTGCCTGTGCCCAAGACCCAGTTGTCGTAAGGGCTGTGAAATGAATAGGCTTGTCGAACATGTTTCAAAGCCGGTCCGAGGTCATAATTCGGAGATAAAGCACTTGCCAGAAGGACCAACGTATCGATTCGTACTCTGTCGGCCAATTGTTCCAAAGCCCAGACAGCAATACCGGTGCCTCCAGAATGGGCCGTTAGAATGACGCGTGTTTCAGGATTTTTGCGATAAATCGATTCAATCTCCTGAGCAAGGACCCGAGCCTGCTGACGATTGTGGTGAAGTTTTCCCAAAGCCAAGAGCCCCCGAAACTCTCCCGTCCAGTCGAAAATTCTCGCCTGTGATGCTACGCCGCCCCGGATGAGTCCTTCGACCAAGGATTGATCGATCGGCATCGAGCCGGCAATTCCAGGGCAATGAATCAAGACGGATTCTGAAACGGGTGGTTCGATTTTCCCGTTTTCCTCAGCCCGGGCAGGTGCTGATGCTTGGAATCCGATTCCTACCAGAACTAGAAAAACCAACAACCGACCAAGACCGGGTAGAAGCACGATCGACCTCTGGTCCATCCAAGACCCCGGAGCGAAGATTAATCTACCACAGCCACCAAAAGCCATCGTCGTCCCCATTCCAAGGCTTGCTGATGAGAAGGGAAGTAAACATCCAGTCGACTACCCTTGATCGCCCCGCCACGGTCAATGACGGGAACGGGAGTTTGGTCGTGATAACCGGGAATTCGGACCCGTGAACCAAACGGCAAAACGGATGTATCGGCTGCGACAAATCGCCCGCCGTTGTGAGAAACAGGCAATCCCGAAGCCGTCAACCCTGAAGCTTGGGGACCACAACATTTTTGACACGGACAATACGCGGTTACTTCCATCCAGACCCAACGATAGGACTGATCCTGCTCATCCAAGTCAGTTTGTTCATCCCGAACGACCGAACGAGCAGCGGATGATGTCGGCAAGACCGTTTGAGCACCGACGGTCGGTTCATCTGAACCGACCGACTGTCTGGGATTCGTCGCCCACGCCCACGCTCCGGTTAACCCGGCAGCAAGCGGGATCAAAAGAAGTTTTATCACACCCGATCTCATCAATGCTTGACCGACAAAAAAATTAATGTCCTGTCACGTTCCGGTCCGAAGATCAGTCCATCTATGAAAGAATCCTACCAAAGTATATGACCGAACAGATCGGATAGGTCAATGTCGGTTTCAATTAATGAGGATTTTCGCAGCGCAATAATTGCGCCTATGAAGTCTAATCGAGTAATCTCGTTCGAGCGAAAAATACTTCTCTCAAAATGGGATAGTGAACTGAATTTTCCTCAATCCTCGACGACGAATCGCCCGATAAAGCCTGTATATGAAAGCAGGAACAGGCGAAATGATCCCCCAACTGATCCGAACGGCTAAAGCATTGAAACAGGCACGTCGGATGCAACAGGAGTTCATGCTGATGTGGGCTTTGGACCAAGCCCGTCACGCCGAATCCCGCCAACAACAACGATTGAACCAATATCTCGACCAGTTTTCCGATCCTTCGGATCACAACTGGAAGATCTTTTATCGTGGAAGTGTATTGGATGACTGATCCCCGTTCTGAGGTCCTTTTTTGGCCAGGCCGATCGGTCCGAATCGGGCTGTGACAAAGGACCAAGAATCGACCGAAACTTATGGGACGAATCACCACCGGAATAGGGCTCGTCAGCGGGCTCAATTCCAAAGACATCATCGACCAGTTGATGCAGATCGAGTCCCGGAAAAAGGACCTGGTCCAGGCACGGGTCGACGCCATTGCGACGCAGAAAACCGCCTATGTCGACGTATCAACACGTTTGACTGCTTTGCGCATTTCGGCACAGAGTCTGTCCAAACCAAGCTTTTTCACCAACGCGACGACCAGTTCCAGCGATGAAAATGTTCTGACTGCTTCAGCTTCGCGTGGTGCAGCTGTCGGATCTTATCAGTTTCAGGTCGCCAGACTTGTCCAGGCCCAGCAACTGATCGGCAGAGGGTTTGCCAATCCCGACAAAGCACCCGTCGGAGCCGGGACGATCACGATCGAACGGGGTGGCGGCGAAGTAACCCAGGAAACTTTGCTTTCCGATCTCCGGGGTGGGGCTGGGATCAGTCGCGGAAAAGTTCGCATCACGGACATGTCCGGTCGATCGGCAGTACTGGATTTCAGTGACGCAGTGACCCTCGATGACGTAGTCCGCAAGATTAATACTACCGTCGAGATCAACGTCAAAGCCAGCATCGTCAATGACCGTCTGACCATCACCGATCAGACCGGAGATACGAACAGTGAGCTGATGATTCAGGATGTTGGTTCAACGACCACTGCTGCTGATCTGGGGATCGCAGGTCAAACCCTTAGTGGAACTTTGACCGGACAAATCATCCAATACCTCGGACGGGATACCCGATTATCGATCCTGAATGACGGGAATGGTGTGGCCCGACGTACCGGAGCGGATTTCAGGATTACTCACCGCGACGGGTCGACCACCGACGTGGACATCGGCGATGCATCGACGTTGGGTGACGTGATCGACAAGATCAACGCCGCTTCCGGAACCAAACTGACCGCTTCCATCACGCCGGGGTCTAAATCCATCACACTGACAGATAACACCACCGGTGGAGGAAACCTGAGCGTGGCTGGAATCGATGGGTCTAAAACGGCTTTAGACCTGGGAATCGAAAAAACCGGATCTGGAGCGACCCTCAGCGGTGATGCCGTTCTTTCTCGACTCGGAACCGTCCTCCTAAAAACGCTCAACGGCGGGTCGGGAATCAGTCTCGGAACGATTCGTATTCAAAACCGATCCGGGGGAACCACTGACATCGATTTTACCGGTGTAATGACACTGCAAACGGTTCTCGATCAGATCAATTCATCCGGTGCAGGAGTCAAAGCCGAGATCAACGCTTCCGGGAATGGAATTCAGATCACCGATACCACGGGAGGAAATGGCAACCTGATCATTTCAGATGTCTCAGGAACCGGAGCCACACAACTCGGTATCGTAGGTACTTTTTCACCCACCACATCTGTGGTCAAAGGGGCAAACCTCCAGCGAAAATGGGTCAGTGAAGCCACCGCGCTAGCCACCTATAACGGTGGAAAGGGGGTTGCCAGTGGACGACTGACTATCCAAGCCGCCGACGGAACCACAAGAACCATCAGTCTAGATTCACGCGTGGATCTGCGGATGGAAAATGTCATTAACAAGATTAACACAGCCTTTGGTGGAAAAGTAGTGGCTTCGATCAATTCCCAAGGGGACGGATTGATGCTGACCGATACGTCCGGGGGAGCTGGAAAACTCACCGTTAAGGATATTGATTCGACCACCGCTCAGGACCTTGGAATTTTGGGAACCGCCACCGGGACCATTCTGGATGGTTCGCAGGAAAAAACGATCACCATCGATTCCGACGACACCCTGTCCGACGTACAAACCAAGATCAACAACCTCGGATACGGCGTTACCGCACAGATCCTGAATGACGGAACCGGGGCAAACCCTTATCGTCTTTCCCTGAATACCATCTCCTCCGGACGTGCAGGACGGGTGACGTTCGATTCTGGTACGACCGGATTAGACACACGCACACTGGTTCAGGCCCAGGACGCAGCCGTCTTTGTCGGTAGTTCGGAAACCGAGCAACCTCTTCTGATTACCTCTTCACGGAATCAAATTTCCGGAATCATCCGGGGCGTCAACATCAACCTGAATGGAGTGAGCAAAGAACCCGTTACGGTCAATGTATCTCATAGTGTCGAGAATGTGACCGAAGAATTGAATAAGTTTGTCGAAAAGTTCAACGAACTGGTCGACAAATTGAAAGAATACACCAAGTTCGATTCCGAGGACTCTCGAACGGGGCGTGCTTCTGGGAGATTTGTCCATCTCTCAGGTCGAACGCGAGATGTACGCCATGATCAACACCGTTGTCCCCCAGGCAGGGAAATATCGTATTCTCGCGGACGTAGGGCTTCGGGTAGTCGAGGGGGGAAAGTTGGAGTTTGATCAGGAGAAGTTTAACCAGGCCTACGCCGACGACCCGGACAGTGTCGAAACCCTCTTTACACACACCGGAGACACGATCACGGACACGACACGACTCAGCCTGTTAAACCGGGGTCAGGGCGTCCAAACCGCCGGCGACGGGGTCGCCGACTTTCGGGCGACCCTCCGCGACGGATCAACCATCGATGTTTCTATCGGACAGGTCACCACGCTCGGACAACTCGTTTCGGCAATTAATGCAACCGATAATTCCAAACTTCGGGCTGAAATCACCGACGACGGACGGATCAAGCTCACCGACCTGACCAGTGGCGGAGGAACTTTTGCCGTCAGCCAACTCAATGCCAGTCAACTTTTGTTTGATTTGGGTCTGAACGTCTCTTCGACAAACGGTCAAATCCAAGGTAAACAGCTCAAAATCGACAACGCGATTAATAACATCACGGGGGGAATCGGGGTCACGATGCAGCAAAAGATCAATAAGTTGATCGACCCCATCAACGGGATTGTCACCCGACAGAACAAAACCCTCGATTCACGCACCGAACAGTTCAAAGACCGGATCAAAGCCCTCGACGAACAACTCGAAGCCAAACGCGCGCGTCTTGAAAAACAGTTTGCCGGTCTTGAAAGCTCTCTAGCCAAGCTCCAAACCCAGCAGCAATCTCTAGGAAACATCCAGCTGATCTCATACTCGCCGAAATCGTGATTGCGCAAAAACTGTATCCCTCCCTATTTCTCCAAGTATCTGTCGTTTATTGACTTAATTCTTTTCCCTTGCCTCCCGATTGCACACCCGAATATGCTATCCCGTATCAAAGGACATGGACTGGACCCCTGACAGACTCACCTCCATCGCGACCGGATACTGGCAGTCGGCGGCCTTGATCGGTGCGGTAGAGCTTTCCGTTTTTGATCATCTGGATGTCCCGCGGACTACGGAAGAATTGGCGCGGCGATGTGGTGCGCAGCCGGATTTATTACCCGCTCTTTTGGACGCGCTGGTCGGGATGCGGTTGCTTCAAAAACACCAAGACCTGTATCAGATTGCTCCCGGTGCACAGGCGTTGCTTTCACGACATTCTCCTACCTGTATGACCGAAGCACTCCGCTATAACGCCGACCTCTATAGGCAATGGGGCAAACTTTCAGAAGTGATCCGCTCCGGACATCCCGCAGTCCCGCAGGCGCGACAGCTCGGTCAAGATGATTCGATGACCCGACGATTCGTCTACGGGATGGAATCCAAAGCCAAAGCTTTCACACCCGTGATTGCCCCGATGATTAAACTTTCCCCGATCGGATTACTCCTGGATGTCGGTTCCGGTCCGGGAACACTAAGCCGGGCTTTGTTGGAACGGTATTCTCAACTTCGGGTAACTCTAGTGGATTTACCGGAAGTCTTAAACATCGCACGCGAGATCTGTTCCCGGTCGTCGGTCATGAACCGCATTTCGTTTCACCCGGCCAACTATCGGACGGATCCGTTACCCCGCCCGGTCGATTCGGTCGTCTATGCCGGTGCCTTGCACCAGGAAACGCGACCTTCGGCCCGTCGTCTGTTTCGAAAGCTTTTTGAATGTCTTCGACCCGGAGGGTCCATCCATATTGTGGATATGATGCTCGAGGAGGACCGGACCGCGCCCCTCTTTTCGGCCCTTTTTCAGATCACCATGTTGTTGATTCAACCCTCGGCCCGAGTTTTCAGTCAGACCGAAGTTATTCAGATGCTTCGGGAGACAGGTTTCCAGTCGGTTCATCTATCTGAACCTGAGTCGTCCCCCTATCGGCTGGTCTCGGCTTACAAACCGGAGGAATGATGTCCTGTCGATGTTCTCTGCTTACCCTGTTGCTAATGGTTGGTGTGGCGCGGGTCCAAGGTCAGGATCAATCTCATCCTTATGACGTTGCGTATCAGAAAATCCAACAGATCATCGAACAGAAACGCCTGGCGTTTGCCAACGATCCGGACAAGATGGTTTTGGAATCGATTGTTGCGGATCGAAAGCTCAAACGGGTCGAAGTCTGGGGCTGTGCCACCGCGGTCGGCGATGCCGATCCGATCGAGTTTTTCATCACCCCCGCTTTTTCAGGAAAGGATTATGAATCACTGGCGGTTACCTGGTGCAAACCGTCGGATTTGCACAAGGCACTCGAGTTTATTGGGTTAAAACCCGGTCGTCCGATCAATTTTGCGACGAACCATCACTGGACCCGTGGTCCACGGGTGATCATGACCGTCGATTACGGAAAAGGCTTGGTCCGTGTTGAAGACCTGATTCTGAACGGTCCGGAGAAAAAAACATTACCCCGAACGGGTCTGGTCTTTACTGGCTCGTTTACCCATACCGACGAACAAGGCCAGAAGCATTACGCGGCAGATGTGGTGGACAGTCGAGCGATCGCGCCGAATTATAATGACCCGGTCGCGGTGCTGGATATGCCTCAGCGACTGGCTCAGTCAGAGGTCTACGGTTTTCAAGTTAGAAATCCCGACCATGCCATGCCTCCGGGACAGTTGCTGACTTTTATCATTCAGCCTGCTACGGATCACCAAGCCGTGGAACTGCGTGATCTGGTCATTCGAGTCCAGCAGGACAAATCCGAACCGGTCTATACAGCCTTTGAGCAGGAAACGAAACGATTCAGAGCTGATTCTCTTGCTGATCTGGTCCAATCCCTGTCCAGCCTGATCGATGGGCGATCGGACTGGTTCACCACCGCCCGGATCGATCCGTCGGTTCGGGTAACGGACGTGCGAAAAATGTATGCGGTTTTGATGACGTTGGAGCAAGACCGGGGGATCAAACTCGATCCGCCCGGAGGAGAAAACCTGTTCCATAGGGCTTTTTTCCCGCAGGAAGCTTGGCGTAACCGTCAGGAACGACTTGGCGAGCCTTGGGAGCTGTTTCTTGCCCGTCGAGAAGGCAAGCTTGTGGCCAGTCTAGAACGATATGTCGAAATTTTTGAACCGGAACGACGGATGGATCTGCAGAAGTTCGAGGTTCAATCCCCTGGAGATTTTGTCAAAACCATCAATGAAAATGCTTCACAGTGGAGTCAAATGGTCTTTATCTACCCCCCGCTGGACCTCACCTACGGGGAACTAATGGAATGGGCAGGTCCAGCGTTGAAAACCTACCCCCGGATCTTTGTTTTTTCTCCGGAACGCATCCAGGAAACACCGTCAACCCATCAATCCGACAACTAATCCGCCGATCGGGATCGAGGATCCGTTTCGTAAATCACGATGGTCTTGGCAGCCAGATCCCCGACCCGTTGACGCATAGGGGTCAAAAAAATAAGCAATAACGGAGCATAAAAAAGCATATCGACCAGCCGAAGCAGGTTACGAAGAAGAATCCGCTCGGTCGGCGCGCGCGAACCGTCATACGATACGACCCGAAGCCCGAATAAAAACTTCCCGACGGAACATCCCCAGATAACTTCTGAAATCGTTACGTGGAGAAGATAAACAAACGTTCCGGCTAAATACGGGGCGTTGGCGTATAACGTGGTCGACGACGCGGGGGATTGCTGCACCAGGTCCAGCGTCCAGACCGCGCCGACGAGTTGTGGAATTGCGTCGATCAATCCTGCAGCAAAACGTCGTGGATAAGGCGATACCTGAAACGCCCCCCGGTGCAACAATTCGTCGGGGGTGGCGGGTTTTTGCCGAAAAGTCAGCAGCATGGTCAAGGTCAGCAGAATCAGACCCAATATTTGAACCCAGGTCTGCATCGTTTCCTGAGCCGGCGGAGTATGAGCGATGACCGTTACGGGATAAGTCGCTCCTCGACCATAATCATCGTAGGCCAGTTGCTTGATGGTCTGGTCTTCGGCATAAACAATTCGAAGTGTCGGTCCGACCATTGTGATGTCGCTGGGCAGGTATGGTTCGGATGGTTCGCGAATGGGGGTATCCGACCCGACGAAATACACACGCCACACCCCGCGATCGGTCATTGTGGCGAGCAACGGGACATCCGGGCCGGGCAAAAGCTTCCATCGGCGGATTGCGGTTCCGTCCAGACGCCATAGTCGTTCCCATCGGTTCTGCGATTGAACATAGACCTCGACAAACTCCCCTTGCCGACCGGCCAAATAAATCGAATGACGGGTTTTCAAGACGGAGATCGGTTCGATGGCTATTTCGTCCGGAATAGGCATCAGGACAGACCAGACATTTTGAAGGTGTTGGAGAATGACTATCTCGTCGGATTCCGTCTGAGAGATCGCTGATGTTTCGGGAACAGGACCGGATCGTTTTGCGACCGCTAACAAACCTTCCGGATCTGAAAACAAAGCGATCGGCTGGTATCCGTAGGGAAATGCTGCCCCGAGCGGACCGGGCGAGTCGTCGATCATTCGCCACTCCCCGGAAGGTAATAACACCGCCAACCGGTTTCCGACCAAAGCCAAACTCGTGATCGAACTTTGAAACCGGGCAACCTGCTTCCAACTTCCCGCCACCGGATCGGTTCGTTTGTAAATGTTGGTCATCAGTTCCTGACCGACGGTCATCGTCCGGGCGACCCAGAAATCGGTCCGACTACCGACGGCTTGCAGATGATCGTTGAGAACCACCCGGGGTTCGGACTTGACATGATGAGGATTCAGCCCCAGAAAAATGCCGACCAGTAATACGTATAAGTACAGTTTATTCATCGACTTGGATCACTTTCGACACTCCGGCGTTTTGCCCGGGGAAATTGAAGCTACGGGGCGTTGGAACCCCTGTCGACTCACGACGCAATTCTGAAAGCCGGATCAAAAAAGTTGAACCCGATTCGGGAAAAAACAGATCATACTCCGACGCCATCTGCAAAACCGGTTCATAACCCTGTACTTCGCGATATCCTGACAGATAAGCTCGCAATACCACGCGTCCGTTCTGATCAAATAACAACACCCAATCGGGGTAAAAAGTGTCTGGACGTCGTACCAGACCTCTTTCTGCACCACCCACCGATCCGACAACAGCACCTGCCAGGTCAGCATGTACGCACGCTGATCGTTGTTGAACCGTACTACCGGAAAAGGTTCCTTCAGCAGGTCCGAGTTGATCGGCCCGACACCCAGGACCTCAGCCATCAGGTCCGGACGCACCGGCAAAACCGCCCGTTCCTTTTGGATCCACCAGCCGATGATATCCCCACCCCATCGTGTCGGTCTTATCATAACTGATGAACCAATACCGGTCCTGGTTCGATCCGATCTCAAAAATTCGATTGCCCAGCACACGTCCTACAAGGACGCAGGTTTTTTGGGGGCATGTACAAGAGGATCACGTCCCCCGATCCGGTCGTTAAATGCTTGCTATCGGGGTCAATGAGCGTAGCTTCAAATGATCCGTCCGCCCAAACGGATTCTACACGCGCGTTTCGCTGATTGATCTGATCAATTAACTGATCCCAGCGGCAAGGTGGGTCCGAAATACGGATTGGAAACGGGTTTATTTTTGTCACACGCGCCGACCACTACCAAGAGGGTTATCCAAATGCCGATCGTGGTTACAAGCCGGGCAGAACGACTATTGGCCGGTCCCGGAACCCGATTGACCCCCGGTGAATGAGAAGGTGTTCTCATTACAACTCCTCATTCATGATCTGTCCGAGCTGTTGGCTGACTTCCTGAATCTGCTCCTGGGTTAGACGGAGGTTTTCCATTTCGAGTCGGGCGTCACGACCCTTCAGACGCACCTGCCAGTACTCCACGCCGTCCCGAGTTTCAGAAGCTTCGAAGGTCAACAGACGTTTACCGCATAAGGATCAATCCGAGAACGAATCGGAACTGGCGTTTGGTAGGTTCGGTTGTTTCGGACAATCGGTCGAACAGATCACATAGTACTTCATCATCGACGAAGGGTTTTTTCTTTTCGACTCCGGGTTGTGGCATCACACTTTGCCAAAAATGCCAACGCATCGGTTTTGTCAGCTTTTTTCCCATGCTTCGAGGGGTAAAATCATGACGTTCGAGTCCTGCGGGGGTTTCCTTGACCATAGCCATGAACTTTTTCCCCGGGCTGGATCGCCCTGCTGGTGACGGAACATTTTCCGAGGGGTTTGCTGACCGAATATCCCCCTGAATGTTTTGCTGGAGCTGCCGTGCTCATGGATCAAGTCCTCCGGTTGACGTATGCTCTCTGACCAGGCGGTACGAGACGAATCGCCTTCTAATTCATTCTACCACAAAAAAACCGATCGATTCGACCCGCCTTGACCGATAACAAACCGGATCGGTCGGAGGCATCGAGGGCATCGACCTTCATAAGCGGTCGCGTCCGAGTTTGCGGTAGATTCGTTGATAAACCGAGCAGCACTTGAAATAAACGGACAAGTACGGGCGCGAGGATTTGGAGCAAGAGGATGTCTCTTCAGACGGCGTCAGTCCGGAGACATCGAGCTTGTAATCACGCGGATCACCGGGCATGGGTCAGAGGTGAAAAAAATAGTTGTTTGACGGCATCAATGGCTTGCAGGTGCAGGCGTTGGCATTCCTCGCTCGTATTCGGTTTGCTGGGGTTCGGGAAGTTCAGGCAGATTAACCCGGACATTGTGAATACCACAGCGGAGTGTTGCCATGGCCAGTTCACCACAGACGGCCAAGTCGCTAAGCAGCCAGCGATTGCTGGTGTGCGCGACCCGGATCGCGATCCGCAGGCACCTGCAGTGCAGTAGTCGCGATGGTCAGAGGGACTTGTATACACGTCTGAAACCCGTTGTTGAAGTGTCTGGGGATCGGCTTGGGCTTTCTTCCTGGCTTGGGAAAAAGCCAGATAGGCTTGCTGGTCTTCGACCATGAGTTGTTGAAACAGACGTCGAGCGTTATGCAGTTCCTGCAGGGCTTTTGTGTTGTGTTCGTGATATTGTTGCAGGTCCTTTTTTTGAATGGAGTAGTTGAGGACCATTTCGCCAATAGCCGAGGCGAGCGCTCCTGTCAATGCTGTTACAGCGCCTCCGCCGGGGATCGGTTGCCTGGCTGATGCTGCAGACAGAAATGCGTCCAGGGTGACGGATGAGTCGAGTTCGGGAGGTTGAACGGAATCGCTCATAGGAATGAAAGGTTATTCCGAACCAGTCGATTCGTGCTCGACCTCGTTCAGATAAGTCAGGGCACGTTCCAGCTCATTTTTCAGATGACGGACTCGGAGCAGGCTTTTAACCCGGGTTAGCAATTCGAACTTGTTGACGGGTTTAGAGACAAAATCATCCGTTCCCGCATTCCGCAGCCTGTTCTATATCTCCTAGTTCGTTCAAGGGCTGTCACCATGAGGATCTGAATATCCCGGGTTTTGGGGTCTGATTTCAACTTACGACAGACTTGAAATCCACTCATCCTGGGCATCATGATGTCCAGCAGAATTAGGTCCGGCTGATGCTCCTGCACCCGTTCAAGGGCTTCCCACCCCCCGTCCGAAGCGGTAACGATTTTCCACAGGAAGGGATTCTAAAAATGCCTGTAAAAGTTCGACGTTCTGGGCGTTATCATCCACAATCAAAATCGTCGAATTGGGCAAAAACGATTCCTGCCCCGCGGAATCCGATGTCGGTGAATTGGTAGGATCACTCATTCGATTACTCCATACCCGCCACCTGACGGGTTTCTCATCTTCCCTCGACCCTGCGCACCCGACGTTCCGTGGCTAAACTATCTTTATAAACACCCTCCTCCTCGTCAATTAGCGAGTACAAGTCTAGTCAAAGGTTCACAAGACGACAAACCTTCTGACGGGGGGATTGGAATAATCCCAACGGCGGGAGAAGAAACGATGACCGATCGGGGTAGCAAGGACCCGGACCGACTCATCCATCGGAAGCAAAAAGCCGGTTATTCTGTATTTCAGCAGAAGGTCAAAGTCAACGGCGCGACGCAGCGATCGCCTGTTCGGACCGACGAACCCGCGTGGCGCGGATTCCTTTGGGTCCCTCTTCGTAGTCGTAATCAACCGATTCGCCATCACGCAGCGTCTTGAAACCCTTCTCCTTCGATGACGGAATGATGAACAAAAACGTCTTGACCGGTTTCTTCCATGGAAATGAAACCGAAGCCCTTTTGGTCATTAAACCACTTGACCTTGCCCGTGGCCATAGGCAATACCGATCCTTTCCTGCAGCCATCAGATCAAAACCTGATGAGCTGAACTTTCCCTGCCCACCCCGCCAACCCCGAGAGGGTTGAACTAACAAGAGGTGATTACATTAAGATAACTTCATCTTCACGAGATGCAAAAATTCTTTTATTTGACAACCTTACTTTCTCACACACCAAATCCTACTGTTTTGGCAGGAGTTTTTGACGAGTTATCCACAAATCGTCTAATTCCTGAAAAATGACGCAACAAAACCAATCAACA
>BPJO01000001.1 GCA_026004655.1 Phycisphaerae bacterium | reverse complement strand
CAACCACCGGGTTTTGAACAACCGAGGAAGGGGTCTGACCCGGGGCAGCATCGATCAGTCGGACTTGTACCGGATCGGTGGTGAGATTGGCCCAGAAATGTCCGATGTACAAGTCCCGGTGGTGCAACCGGGCTGCGTGCAATTTCCCCTGCCGTCTGGGCGAGAGGGTTCAACAGCTTCTGAAACGAGATCCCGGCTTCGAGAAGACGTTCACAATCGGCAAAACCATCCAGATTTTCAGTGATCAAGAATCCACGCCCGTCATGCAGACGTCCGTATCCCACTACGGGAACGGTCCCGAATTCCGGCTTTTTCCAAGAGACGATCCCCTGTACCTCCTGATCGACTCCCCCGAAAACCGCGTTTATTGCGCTTGATGTGAAGTCGTCTTCCCGTCATCGAGATCCAACACACAGTTTTCACGTTCCCGGATCGAACGCCACGCAACGATATGAGGGTTGTCCAAAGACACTCATGGCATCGGTCAGCCCGGCTTCTCGAACCAGCTCGGCATAGGAGGCTTCGACCTGATAGTAACCTGAACCCACAGAGTAACTCATCGTGACACAATCATAAACCCTTTGAGGAAAAATACTTAACCCAATTATCATTTTCCGCGTTGTTGATGATTGTATCGTCGATACCGTTTTCTGTAACGGAGAGAGTGTAAGAAAAGCGGATCGACCGACGATGGATTTGAGCTTAATTTTTCTTCACAAAACGGTCGACAATGCCCGGCGAGGATTAAGATAACAACGGTTTCTTTCGTTAGAACAAGGTTTGGCAGAAACATCCAAGCCCTCTTTATCGGACCTTGAGCGAAAAACCGTGGTTTTCAATTAAGTTGCACGACGGGGGATCCGATGTCAAATGGGAAAGATAGAGAAGACGGTTAACATGGAAAGATTTTTCCGGGTTATCCGATTTTGACCAGTCAACCCAGGTGTACAAATGAAGACTGTTTTTACCACCGGCGAAGCGGCCGAGATTTGTAAAGTCAGCCAACAAACCATCATCCGTTGCTTTGACAGCGGACGTCTGAAAGGTTTCCGGGTTCCCGGTTCCCGGTTCCGACGGGATTCCCCGGGATGCCTTGTTGGCGTTCATGAAAGATAACGGGATCCCTCCCGATCAACTCAAAGACGGGAAACACCGAGTTCTGGTCGTGGACGACGACCCGGAAATCGTTGAATTGTTCGTGGACGTGCTGGAACGCGACGGACGGTTCGAAGTAAAAACGGCATCGACCGGTTATGACGCGGGTATGCTCACCCACGAGTTTCATCCGGACCTGATCATCCTCGACTACATGCTCCCGGACATCAACGGGAACGTCGTTTGCCGAACGATCCGTAGCAAACAAGAGTTTGTCGAAACCAAGATCATCATTGTTCAGGTGTGGTCAACCAGGAAGAGATTGACGAACTCAAAGCCGCCGGGGCGGATGATTTCATCAAAAAGCCCTTTAACATCGAAAAACTGATCGAACGGATCGGTCAGCTCTTGTCGGTCTGAATCGGTCAATCCAAATGACCCTCGCGAATATGTCTCATCCCCAGGTTCCACCCTCTCAGGCACGCCTGGGTCTGATCCTGCAACAGCTCGATCAGCTTCCGACGCTGCCAACCGTCGCGATGCGGGTTCTGCAGGTGGCTTCCTCGGACACGTCTTCGGTTTCGGAAGTCGCGAAACTGATCGAATCCGACCCGGCATTATCAGCAAAAATACTCCAACTGGTGCACCGGGCGGAAAACGGTATCAGCGGGGAAGTCCGTTCCATCGAACGCGCCATCGTCCTTTTGGGTTTTGAGACGGTCCGGTACGCGGTCCTGGCTGTTTCGGTCTTTGCGGTGTTCCCCTCCCAAGATGCCCCCGACGCCCGATTTTCAAGAACCGAGTTCTGGAAACACTGTATCGCGGTCGCGTGTTGCAGCGAACTTCTGGCCAAGGAGCTGAAAAACAACTGGGGACGTTCCAGCGGAGTGGACCCATCCGAAGCCTTTGTGGCAGGGCTTTTACACGATCTGGGGAAACTGGCACTGGATACGGCGATGCCCAAATCCTTTGCCCGAGTGATCGAAGCCGTCGATCTGATCCGCGGAAACATCGCGGATGTCGAACACGAAGTCCTAGGGATCGATCACAACATCGTCGGGAAACGACTGGCCGAACGTTGGCAATTGCCCGCGACTCTCCGGGACACGATCTGGTTGCACGGTCAGCTTCCATCGGCCCTTCCTCCACGTGTCTCTAACGAGCGACTGGTCAATCTGGTCACCCTGGCCGACCGGATGGTTCGTGAGCAGCACCTGGGTTATAGCGGTAATTACACCTTCAGCGTCCCCCAGGAACAGCTACTAGACGCGTTGGGGTTGTTGGGATCTCAGGCTCAGTCCGTTTCGGTCCGGTTGGTCGAGGAACTCGAGTCTCGCGCGAAATTGCTCGGACTGGGTTCGGAACCTGCGCAGGATCTTTACCGACAGGCCTTACAACAAGTCGCACCGGGAATTGACTCGGGTGACCGATCAGTTGTTTGCGAGAAATCGAAAGCTTTCGATCCGGTCCCGGTATTTTGAGGCCCTGTCAGCGTTTCAGGGGGAATTGCGTCCGGATGCCCCGCCGACCGTGGTGTTGCACGCGATCGGTCAGACCGCTGCGACAGTGCTCGAGTCGGAAACGGTCGCGGTCTTCTCAATTCCCCCCGGGGCGTTTTACGCCGAAGTGGCGCTGGTCGAACGGTCAGGAAATCTGTTACAGACGAGCCTGGTGGAGGCAAGTTCGTCCGAAGTGGTGTCAACCCCGATCCCGGTGATTCAAGGCCCCCCACCGATCGAAGGACCGGTCCTGACGGTGGGAGAATCGATGGAATGGTTAATCCAGTCGTTTTCGCCTCGGTTGAAAGGGCCCAACCGGTATTGGATCTGCCTGCAGGTCGAGGGCGTGTGCATCGGTGGTGTGGTCTGGGGGGCTGATCCGGGCGAAGCGCACCGATTGAGTTCACAGGTCCAGGAACTGACAGCATTGGCGGGAGGTTGGGGTTTGGCGTTACGGACGTGCCAGATCCGGGACGAAAGTCGAGCGTTGTCGGAACAACTGGCCGATGCCAACCGACGATTGCAAAGTGCACAAAATGAGCTGGTTCGATCGAAGATGCTGACCACGGTCGCCGAGATGGCTGCCGGGGCGGCTCATGAAATGAACAATCCGTTGGCGGTGATTTCGGGACGATCGCAACTGTTGGCTTCAACGTTATCGGACCCGCGTCAACGCGAACACGCGCAGCTGATTTACGAAAAAAGTCAGGCCCTTTCCGACTTGATCACCGAACTGATGCACTTTGCCCGACCTCAGACGCCTCGACCCGAACCGGTGGGGGTTCAAGCCTTGTATGAACTGGCTGTGAAGCAAGCTAAGGAGCACACCGAAATAGCCGATAGGCAAATAGACCTGCAGTTCGCGGATCTTCCTGAAGCGCAGGTAGACCCTCAGCAGGTGGGATCGGCTTTGTCGGCAATCGTCGAGAACGCGATCCAGGCAACCGACCCGGTCAACGGACGGATCAGTTTGTCCGCGAGTTTTGACGCCCCTGAGTCAACAGCTCGTGCTCGGCGTCACGGACAATGGTGTAGGAATGGACCAGCACACCCTCCGACACGCGTTTGATCCGTTCTTCAGTGCCAAAAAGGCAGGTCGACGCAAGGGAATGGGTCTGGCCAAGGCTTTGCGATGGATCGAAAGTTCGGGCGGATCGATACGAATCGAAAGCCAGCCCGGGGTCGGGACACGAGTGATCATTCTCCTACCGGCCGTCCGGGAATCCGTAGAATCGGTTATCCCCCGTGCAAAACAGGTCAGGTAGGGAATGACAGACTCGTGTTGATGAACCGCGTCGAACCGGTCCGAACAAGAACTTGTCAAAACGGAGAAGAAAATGCAGATCGCTGAACTGGACGAAAAAACCCGATCTTCCGAACCGGTTGTGCTCGTGGTGGACGACGAAACCGACATGATCGAATTGTTCAAAGATGTGGTTCAACCAGCGATCCGATGCAAAATGTATCTGGCGGGTTCGATGACCGAAGCACGACGAATTCTTACACGCCATTCGATTGATCTGTTGGTGGCTGACGTTCATCTGCCTGACGGATCGGGCACCGAATTACTCGAAGAACTCAGGCTCGCCAGCCCGTCCGCTGGGGCGATTTTCATGACCCGACATCCGACCGTCGATGAGACCCTTTTTGCACTCAGACACGGGGTTTTGGATTACCTGCCAAAACCGTTCTCCGCCGAGCAGATCCAGAAACAGCTCCGTGCTGCACTGCACAAACAGTCTATTCTCGTGCGAAACGAAAAGCGTCTGATCCGTCTGAAAACAGCTGTGCGGGAACTCAACAAGGCCAGGCACACCGTCAGTCAGAAAGTGGACATTCTGTGCAACGACCTGGTGCAGTCCTACGGTGAAATCGCGTCACAGTTTCATGAAGTACGACTCGCGGAGAGCTTCCGTAAAACGCTCGAATCGGCAAACAACCTGGAACAGATGCTTTGTCATACGATGGACTGGTTGCTCAAAGAAGCAGGGTATTCCAACATAGCGGTCTGGTTGGCTGGTGAACAAAATCAGTTTGAGCTTGGGGCGTACATGAAATACACCCTTCCCGGTGAAAAAAGGCGGGTCGAGGCGTTGAAAGAGTCGATGCTCCACAGAACGCTCCGGGAGGGTTGCATTCATTTAAGTGATCAGGAATACGACCAGTTGTTATCTCCCGCGGACCGGAAACTGCTCCCGGCGCAGACGATCATTTCATCGCCCTGTACTTATCTGGGCGAGGCGGTGGCTGTCATCATGTTGTTCAGGGACGGGAAATGTCCGTTCCGGAATGAAGACGAGTCGATGCTCAAGAACATCAGCTCGATCTTTGCAACGATGCTGGCAACGATGATTGATTCTCAGAAGAAACCGGATACGACGGATGATCTCTGGGACGATCCTGCGGATCATTCCGAGGAGAAGTTCAAAAAACCGAAAAACAAATCGGAGTCGGATGCGGACTGGTGGAAACGTGGTGAATCACCACCGTTCTAGAACGTGGTCGGATCTCGATGACAGGTGAACATGATGCGGTTAGTGGGTGATTATGAGGATACCTCTGACGGATCGGATGAGATCGAAGCTCAGGATCCGATCCCGTTGCCGACTGTACGGTTTCCACGGGTGCAGGGCACGGAGGATTGGCCTGCCGAGGTGGATCTGATCCTGTCGGCGATGGACGCGGCTTATCCCCGGTCCGGGATAGAAAGGCGTGCTCATTCCCGCAGCAGCTACCGCACGCGCGCGATGCTGAGACTTTTTGCCCATGACCCCTTAAGTCCGCCGGTCGTTCTTTACACCCGTGACCTTCAGGAGCGGGGGATCGGTTTTATCACCCGTGAACGGTTACCGTTGGGTTACGGGGGTGTCGTCGAGTTGACCCTGGAAAACGGTCAGACCCTCAAGGCTCATTGCACGGTCTATCGTTGCCGACCGGCGATTCATGACTGGTTCGAAGGGGCTTTGCATTTCAGTACACCCCAAACGCTGACATAATCCGTCAGGTTTCACAAGGTTTGAAACGCCGTGCAGGACCTCATCGCCATCCCATTCCCGGGAAGGTCGGGGGGGTTCATGGCGATTCAGGCAATTTTCGACCTCCGGTTGTCGTCGAAGCAGAACCACTATAGGATAAGGGGTCCGGTACAATAAAATTGCTGAAGGAGTTTTCAGACGATATGGCCCACATTATTGCTCAACCCTGCATCGGTACGAAAGACACCGCGTGCGTAGCGGTCTGTCCGGTGGATTGCATCCATCCGACTCGCGATTCCCCGGAGTTCGAGAAAGTCGATATGTTGTACATCGACCCGGATGTGTGTATCGACTGCGGGTTGTGTGTGGACGAATGTCCGGTGAACGCGATTTTCCCGCAGGAAGATCTTCCCGCGGAATGGGAAGAGTTTATCGAGAAGAATGCAGCTTATTTCCGCAAGTAAAAGTATTGAATGTTTAGTTGCATTCGATGTGCAACTGCAGCGGATCAACATGTACGCCCGGCCCGTTGGGTCGGGCGTCTTCATGGATACAATCAAGACAATGAGCGACCCGGTTTGTGAAAAAACCCTCCTTATCCAGGGAATGGATTGTGCCAGTTGCGTCCGTCACGTGGAAAAGGCGGTTCGACAGTTGCCCGGAGTCAAACACGTTGCAGTGAATTTGGCGCTGGGACGTGCGCAGGTACGGTTCGATCCCCAGTCTCTAGACGGGAATCAAATCGCGCACGCCGTTTCGCAAGCCGGTTATCCCGCCCGGGTTCAGGAACAGGCAGCTACGGACCAAACAATTCATGACGACGCCCATGCCCGTCACGCACGGGGGTGGTTGGTCCGGGGTATTGTGGCATCGGTTTTGTGGTTTCCAGTGGAAATCACCCATTGGGTCATGGTCGGATGGTCGGGTCATGATCCGGACGGGATGACGTGGTTGAACCTCGTAGCGTTGGTGACCAGTACTCTGGCGCTCGTCGGGGTCGGTGGGGCATTTTATCGTTCAGCCTTTGCAGCACTAAGACGACGCACCAGCAATATGGACACGCTGATTTCCATGGGAGCAACGGTGGCCTATGGATACAGTCTGATCGCGTTTATCGGATACCAGGTCGGTTGGTGGACACAACTGCCTCATTTATATTTCACGGAAGGGACCGCACTGTTGGCGTTGATCAGTTTGGGGCATTGGTTGGAAGCCCGTGCCCGAACCCGAGCAGGAAGTGCCATCCGTGATCTGATGCATTTGGCTCCTTCAACCGCTTGGCGTGTGAAATCTCACAAAACCGGCCGGGAAATGGGGAGTTCCGGGAACATTTCCCTATCGATCCGCCCGGAGTACGAGGAAGTCTCGGTGGCTGAGCTCCAGATCGGGGATACGATCCTGGTCCGACCCGGGGACCGTATCCCGATTGATGCGCAGATCATCAACGGTCGATCGAGTGTGGATGAATCCATGCTCACCGGAGAATCCGTCCCGGTCATCCGACAACCCGGAGACATGATCATCGGTGGGACGCAAAACCTCGACGGTGCGCTGACCGCTCGGGTCTTGCGCACCGGAAGCCAAACCGCGCTGGCCCAGATCGTTTCATTGGTCGAAAACGCTCAGAACTCCAAACCCCAGGTCCAGAGACTTGCCGACAGGATCTCGGCCATTTTTGTTCCGACCGTTCTGGTGATCGCATTTCTGACCGGAATCGGATGGTATGTCCACGGTCAGATCAACGATCTGTCACCGGCCCAGACCTGGGCGAATCTGGCCAAAGCGGTCTGTTCGGTTCTGATCATTGCCTGTCCGTGTGCGTTGGGATTGGCGGTCCCTGCAGCGTTGATGGTGGGAACCGGTCGGGGTGCAAAATTAGGCATTCTCTTCCGCGATATCAATGCCCTTCAGTCCGCAGAACGCATCGACACGGTGGTCCTCGACAAGACCGGAACTCTCACCCGTGGACGACCGGTCGTGCAGAGAATCGTTGCCTTTAAAGGGGGGGATGAGAAAAACCTTCTTCAGATCGCTGCAAGTGTCGAACAATTCAGCTCACACCCCCTGGCACGGGCCATCGTGTCCCAAGCGAGGTCTGAGAAATTGTCACTGATCGAACCGGATGAACTCACGAATGAACCCGGGTCAGGAATCCGGGCCCGCGTGAACGGGACAACTGTGCGTGTCGGGAGTGCCTCGTACATGAAAAACCCCGTTCCGACGGATGAGAACTCCGAAGTATCTGAGTCCACGACAGTTTGGGTCGAACAAGATGACGTCGTTTTGGGAAAAATCGAACTGATGGATGAACTCAAACCCGATTCCTATCAGGCGGTACGTCAACTACAACAGATGGGTTTGAAGACGATCTTGTTGACGGGGGATCATGAAAAGATCGCCCGGATAATGGCCGAGCGGGTGGGGATCGACGATTGGCGGTCCAACACCAAACCTGGTGATAAAGCTCGTGCTATTCAGGAGTTACAGCAAAATGGACGGTCCGGGACCGGGTCCGCAGTCGCGATGGTCGGGGACGGAATCAATGACGCGCCTGCGTTGGCACAAGCCGACCTGGGGATCGCTATCGGTTCAGGGGCGGATATTGCTAAGGAAACCGGGGGGATCGTCCTGGTTTCGGGAAGCTTGAACGGGGTTCCGACCGCGATCAAACTTTCACGAGCGACCATGCGAATCATCCGCATGAATCTTTTTTTCGCCTTTATCTATAACATCTTAGCCATCCCCATTGCTACACTCGGATTGCTCAGCCCGATCATCTGCGCTGCAGCTATGGCACTGAGCGATGTAACTGTTATCGGTAACGCGTTACGTTTAAAACGAATCCGACTTTGAAAAGATCATCTTGTAAACGACTGACCCTTCCCATTGTGATCAAGCAGATAAGGTAACTGTATGAAAGGAAACATTCGGCGGCTGCATGTTCGGCACATCACCTCCTATCGTTACGAGACACCGGTCCAAAAAAGTGAGCACTGGCTTCACTTGAGACCGATTCATGACTGGAGACAACAGGTCATCTCCTCACAGATCAGTGTCTTTCCGTCGGTCGGATTGGTCGAATACGAAGACGTTTTCGGGAACTGGGCTTCTCGTTGTATCGTTACCGGACCTTATCAGGAGCTACACATCGAAGCCGATTCGGTGGTGGACGTGCTCGATGTCGATCCGTTCGCTTTCACCAAAAAACCGATCAACAGACCACGATTCCCCATTTCATGGATGCCTTGGGAACGTACGATGTTAGCACCGTATTTGCTCCCTGAGGAACTTCCCAATTCACAAATCCGCGAAATCTATGATTACGCCATGTCATTCGTTCAACGAAACAACGGCGATATCATGGAAACGTTATTCAATATCAATCTCGAATTTTTCCAACATTACCACTACACCCCGGGTTCGACCCATCTGGCGACAAGTCCTTATGAAGTGATGATATCGCGGCAAGGTGTATGCCAGGATTTTTCGAACCTGTTTATCTGCATGGCCCGGCTTCTCGGAATCCCTGCCCGATATGTTTGTGGATATGTTTACACGGGCAATACCGGCGACGCCCGTGCTGGAAGCGACGCCTCTCACGCTTGGGTACAGATTTACATTCCTGATATCGGATGGAAGGGATTTGACCCGACCAACGGGACTCTTCCTCAAACCGATCATATCCGTGTGGCCGTCGGGAGACACTATCGGGATACGGCTCCGACCAGTGGGGTGATCTACGGTGGAACCGGCGAAACCATGCAAGTGGTGGTGACGGTCGAAGATGTTTCGGTTGCGTCTGAAAAAATACCACCCACCCCCTCGTCCACGTTCCAGCCTGCCTAAAATCATGACATATAAGGAGCGTCATATGCATAAAACCCGAAACGATTTACCCGAAACCACGCGGAAAAAAGTGATTCAACTATTGAATAATCGTCTGGCCGACGCAATCGACCTTGCGACACAGATCAAGCAGGCCCATTGGAACGTCAAAGGTCCTCAGTTCATCGGGCTACACGAATTGTTTGACAAAATCTATGAAGCCGTCGTTGAAGCGGTCGATGAAATCGCCGAACGAGCAGTTCAACTCGGAGGAACCGCCCTCGGAACCGCCCGTATCGTGGCCAAATCCAGTTCTCTCAAAGAGTATCCTTCCGACATTTACACTTGCAAGGATCATGTGAACGCTCTTGCCGATGCCTTAGCCCAGTTCGGTAAAAGCGTTCGAGAATCATCCGATCAAGCCGATGAACTCAACGATGCAGACACATCAGACCTGTTCACGAGTATCTCCCGTACCATCGACAAATATTTGTGGTTTGTCGAAGCTCATGAGCAGGAAAAGTCCTAATATCCTGTTCGTCTGATAAGTGACTGTACGGCGTACCTGAAAAGGTGGGTCAACAACCCACCTTTTTCTTTTCACCGGAAGGCCTCGGTTTCTGTCAAGTCCTTCGAACGGTCAGCCGAAAATGCAGATGCGTCGGTGAATAACGGTTTAAGGCAAGGAACAATGCAGCCGCTTATCCAACACGTCGAAGCGATTCAAAAAATCCTCCAGCAAGCCGATCACTCAGATCTTTCCCGTCTGGCAGACGTGCATAGCCGCTTCGAACAGCTCGTTGAAATTACATCGCAAACTGAAGGATTGCATCAAGAGGTCGTCAATAACGTATCCGCTTTCGGAAAAGACGCCCGTACCAAACTCGAGCAATTGATCCTCAACGAAGCCCAGGACGTCAATGCACACCTGCAATCCGTCCACCAGACCGTTCAGGAGATCCGGAAACTCCTGCAAAACCAACAGCAGGTCGGATTGACCCCCGCCCCGACCCCGGATTCATTCGAACAGCCACGTCAGGAAGCCGCTCGATCCGCCGCCACAGAAGTGTTTCCTGAATCTGCTCATCTGTTCAACCCGGACGATCTACCTCTGATCGCCGAGTTCCTCTCCGAAGCTACCGGTCATCTCGAAACGGCTGAGCAGGAAATCCTCAAACTGGAAGAAGACCCCGGCAACCTGGATTCCATCGGTGCACTGTTCCGTGCGTTTCATACGATCAAAGGAGTAGCGGGATTTCTCAATCTGAACCAGATTCAGTCTCTCGCACACGCAGCCGAAAATCTTCTGGACCTTGGACGCGAAGGAAAACTTCGGGTCACCGGATCGGCAAGTGATATCATTTTGCAGTCGATTGACTTGATGAAGCGCCTTCTAGCTGCCCTCGAGCAGGCCAGTACCCATCGACAGCCACTTCAACCCCAGCCCGGTGTCCGCGAGCTTTGCCAACGACTCAATCAGATGGCCGAAAAAGTGGCGAAAGGCGAGCTGATCGAGGATCTGTCCGTCTCCACGGAACGTAGCAGCAAAGCGGCCGGGTCGCCGATTCCGGGTTCTAACGGAGAAATCACCCCTCCCAAATCTCCCTCGACCACCGAGAACTCGGTCAAGGTCGCAACCGACCGACTTGATTCCCTCATCAACATGGTCGGTGAACTGGTCATTGCCAATAGTATGGTCGCCCAAGACGTTGCCGATTCCCTGAACACCAACCAGCGGTTGTCTCAGCATATCAATCACCTGGGCAAGATCGTAAGAGACCTGCAAGACCTGTCCATGTCATTGCGGATGATCCCGGTCAATGCTGTTTTCCGGAAAATGAGCCGTCTGGTCCGGGACGTTGCCCGAAAGGCCGGAAAAGAGGTCGAACTGATCATCACCGGAGCCGATACCGAACTGGACCGAAATGTCGTGGAAGCCTTGGCCGATCCGTTGGTTCACATGGTTCGTAACAGCATCGATCACGGGATCGAACCCCCGGACCAGCGAGTATCGCTCGGCAAACCTCGTGTCGGACGACTCGAACTCAAAGCCTATCACAAAGGCGGAAACATCAACATCGAAATCTGCGACGACGGGCGAGGCCTGAGCAAAGAAAAGATCCTCCGAAAAGCCATTCAAAACGGTATGGTCGGGGAAAACCAAACGTTATCCGATCAGGAAATCTATAAGCTCATTTTCGAACCCGGTCTGAGTACTGCGGAAAAGGTAACCGATATTTCCGGGCGTGGTGTGGGAATGGATGTGGTTCGCAAGAACATCGAAGCCCTTCGCGGAAGAATCGATATTGTTACAGAACCTGGAAAAGGCAGTACGTTCATCATCCGATTGCCGTTGACGTTGGCTGTAATCGACGGGCTGGTGGTCAAGGTGGGCAAAAACAAGTACATCGTCCCGATTATCAGCATTGAGCAGTCGATCCGCCCGACCACGCAACAGCTCTGCACCGTCCAGGGAAGGGGCGAGCTGCTGAATATCCGCAACTCATTAATTCCATTGGTACGGCTTAACCGTCTTTTTGAGGTCGAGTCCCGAACGGATGACCTGACCCAGGCACTGGTTGTGGTCGTCCAAGATGCGGATCGTCGGATTTGTCTGATGGTGGATGAACTGCTCGGGCAGGAGCAAGTCGTGATCAAAAGTCTCGGCGAAGACATGGGGAAAGTGCAAGGCATCAGTGGGTGTGCGGTGCTGGGTGACGGAAATGTCTCTTTAATTCTTGATATCCCGGGCATCGTATCTCTGGCGCAGGACTAAAAGATCGGTTATGGGTCGGGTTGATCAGGAGTTTAAACGGTTATGAGTACTATGCAATCAACTCAGACAAGGGCTGGAAAGTATCTGACTTTCCAACTCGGTAGCGAAGGGTACGGAATTCCGATCGGTAAAGTGAAATCGATTATCGGATACATGGACATCACCGCCGTGCCGCGGACTCCGCCTCATGTCAGAGGCGTGATCAATCTGCGCGGGCAGGTGATCAGTGTGATCGATCTACGATCACGCTTGGGAATGCCGACGACCGAACGCACGGATGAAACCTGTATCGTCGTGGTCGAGACACAGAAAGGCTCTCGAATAGTGAATACGGGTCTGATTGTGGACAAGGTCAGTGAAGTGCCTCATATTCCGGAAGACGCGATCGAAGACGCGCCGGAGTTCGGATCGACCGTAGAGACACAGTTCATTCTCGGAATGGCCAAGATCAACAGCACGGTCAAGATTCTGCTCGACATCGACCGGATCGTCAGAACCGGAGATGATTTGTCGAGTGAGAACATGTGATTCTTCAGAAAACAGGTCTTTCTCCGCAGCTCACGGGGAAAATGGGATTGGTGTGTTCAGCATGCCTTGAAGGTCGGACATATGGAGATCATCGAATGAGATTGTCATATAAACTGGGACTCGGTTTTGGTAGTCTGATGATTCTGATGCTGGGTATCGGCGGGGTAGCGGTCTGGAAGATTCACAAGGTATTAGAACAGGGTGGCCAGATTACGGAAGTGACTTTGCCTCAGGAAGCGGCTATTCATTCGATCGCTGAGCCATTGGTGAACTTGCGTGTGGCCTCTCGTAGTTATGGGTTGACCGGTGATCCCAAATTTGCCGCGCAAAGTGATGAACTCATCAACCATATTCGTCAGGCTGTGGAAAAAGCAGCCGCGATGGCCGAGGGCAAACCCAAGATGGCTTCGTTCGCGGCTTCGGTCCAGAAGATCCGTCAGGTGTTGGATCATTACATCATCTTGAACAAAAAGACTCGGGAACTTTTCGACGAGGTAAAGGGATTGGACGCCTCTTCGGACGAGGCTGCGAAACAGTTTACGAAAGCCAATCAGGCACTCCAGGACGTGCAGAACCAGACAATGAAGACAGAGCTGGCTGCGGGCAAGTCTCTGGATGCTATCGAGAACGCACGTCTCAAACTTCAAGCGATCTCGTCGGCTAAAGAGGAGATGAACAACGCTCGGTTCGATCGATTTCGATCTATGCTCAACCGGGATTCCCAGTCACTCAAAGCGACCCCCGTCAAGCTCGACGAAGTCATCCAGCGGATCGAATCGATCCAGGGAATGTTTACCGATCCCCATGAGCAATCCGATCTCGAGCAGATGAAACAGGCGGTCGCGAGCTATCGCGATAATATCGTCAAGCGTATTGCACTGGCGGATCAACTTCAGCAGGTCAACACCCAGCGAGGAAATGCCGGGAAAGACATCACGGACATTATTGAAGGGGTTCGTGCTGAAACCGGTCGGATCACCGCAGATACAATCGGAGTGACCATTTCCGATTTATCGATCCTACAGCGGATTGTAGCGATTGGATTGGGCGTTTCGATATTGGTCGGTGGATTGATCGCATTTTTCCTGGGACGGAATATCACCCGTGTAATGACCCAGTTGGCCGAGCGGTTGTGCAGCGGTGCATCGCAGACTTCTGCCGCGGCGCGACAGATTGCTCAGTCCGGTCAGTCTCTGGCCCAAGGTGCGACCGAGCAGGCGGCGTCGTTGGAAGAAACATCAGCTTCGTTAGAAGAAATGAGTTCGATGACCCGTAAAAACGCCGATAATGCCCAGCAGGCTGCGGGACTCGCAGGTGAAGCCAAGCAAGTTTCAGAACGAGGCAACCAGGCGATGGACCGAATGCTCTCGGCCATCAATCAGATTCAACAATCTGCCAGCGAAACGGCCAAGATCATCAAGGTGATTGACGAAATCGCCTTCCAGACCAATTTGCTGGCGCTCAATGCCGCGGTCGAAGCCGCTCGCGCGGGTGAAGCCGGAAAAGGTTTTGCAGTTGTCGCAGAAGAAGTTCGTAATCTCGCGATGCGCAGTGCCGAAGCCGCTAAGAATACCAGCACGCTGATCGAACAGTCGGTCACCCATGCCAAAAACGGTGTCTCTCTGACAACAGACGTCGCAGAGGCCCTTCAGGAAATCACCACCGTAGCAGACAAAGTAGCATCGCTGATCGACGAAATCGCTGCTTCCAGTCGCGAACAGGCTACCGGTATCGAGCAAATCAACACGGCGGTCAGCCAAATGGATAAAGTCACCCAACAGACCGCTGCCAGTGCAGAAGAATCCGCAGCTGCCAGCGAGGAAATGAGTGCTCAAGCCGATGAACTACGTCAATGCGCCGCCGAACTCGGTGCGATCGTCGGGTTGAAAATCGATCAATCGATACCGGTTACTTCACAGACGGATCAATCGACGACTACGTCTTTGCGCATGGCTGCTTGAAGATTCGGATCTCTCTCGTCATCCCGTTAACGCGGAATGACGGGATTTCAGGGTCGGCTAACCGTTCATTTCGGACGATTGCAATTGGAAACAATGACAACGAAGGATGATCAACGTGTTGACAACCTTGCAAGAAACGGAAATCTCTGACGCGGATTTTAAGCGCGTTGCTCAAGCGGTATACAAACACTGCGGGATCCACTTGACCGACGCCAAACGACAACTCGTCTCTGCCCGGTTGGCTAAACGAGTTCGAGCGATGGGCTATAAAACCTATAGGGAATATCTGGATTCAGTATTAGCCAACCCGAACGGAGAGGAGTTCACGATCCTGATTGATTCGCTGTCGACCAATCTCACGAGCTTTTTTCGAGAAAACGACCACTTCATCTTTCTTAAGACCAAGCTTATTCCCCTGATCGTTCAGGAAAGAGGTGGATCCAATCGGTACATCCGCGCTTGGAGCGCTGGCTGTTCGACTGGTGAAGAGCCTTACACGATCGCGATCACGTTAATGGAATCGCTACCACAACCCGCGTCATGGGATATTAAGCTGATGGCGAGTGATATTAGTACAAAAGTATTGGCACAGGCCTCAGCCGGAACTTATACCGCCGACAAGGTGCAGGTGGTTTCTCCACAATTGAAAGCCAAGTACTTTGAGCCACGCAAAATGCCCGACGGTACTCCGGCGTATACGGTCAATCCGACGATTCGCAATCTGATCACATTCAAGTACGCCAATCTGATGGAGCCATTTCCGTTTCAAGGACCGATGGACTTCATCTTTTGCCGAAATGTCATGATCTACTTTGATAAACCGACACAAGAGAAACTGGTGAACCGTTATTACCAGATGCTTCGACCTGGGGGATACCTGTTTACAGGGCATAGCGAATCGCTGACAGGTGTGAAGCACCCGTTCAAGTATGTTCAAGCAACGATCTATCAGCGGTGATGAAAAGAGGTCCGCGTGCAACATGTTGTCAATATTTCGGATGCGAAGGTCGCGACTAACCCGGAAGATTCTATAATCACCTATTCGCTCGGGTCATGCATCGGAGTGACGCTATACGATCCGGCGAAAAAGATCGCAGGATTACTTCATTTCCAACTCCCCAATAGCTCCACCGATCTTGCTAAGGCGCAGACTTGTCCGTTCATGTTTGGCGATACCGGTCTGGTCAAACTGTTGGAGATGATGATGTCCGCAGGGGCTGACAAGAAGCGCCTCCGCTGCAAAATCGCAGGCGGGGCCAAAATGCTGGAAACCGGAACTACCTTCGATATCGGCAAAAGAAACCACCTTTCGATCCGAAAGGCGCTATGGCAGGCGGGTATTCTTCTGGATGGAGAAGACTGCGGTGGGTCTATCCCGCGCACGATGAGTATTCAGGTCGGTACCGGAGACGTGTTGCTCAAACGGTCAGGACAGGTGGTTTCGATGGCGGCTTGAACGAATAGAGGTGAGACACATGGCATACCGATTTTTGATTGTTGATGACTCTGCCACCACGCGAGCGGTAATCAGGCGAACCCTCGGAATATGTGGTGTAGAAGTAGAAAAGATCTCCGAAGCCGGCAACGGTCGTGACGCGCTGGCGATGCTGAGGGTAGGGAAATTTGATATGGTTTTCCTGGACCTGAACATGCCCGAGATGAGCGGTGTCGAAGTCACCGAAAAACTCCGACAAGACCCCAAGCTCGCAGGAGTCAATATCTGCGTGGTCTCAAGTGAGTCGATGGAATCTCGCGTACAACAGCTACGATCGACCGGAGTACAGGGATATATCAAGAAACCATTTACACCCGAGCAGATCCGCCAAGTCATCCAAGACGTACTAGGAGTTGCCCATGCCGCATGATCTTATTCAGGACGCACTTTCTGAAACGCTGATTCAATCACTCGAGACCATGGCTTTTCTACCCGCCGAGCCGATGGATGATCCGGTGGACAGGCTCACCAATCCCGTCATCGCCTCACTACGGTTCAGCGGGGACTTTTCCGGGTTGATTCGAGTGATCACGTCTCGTGATTTCACACTTGTCTTGGCTGCGAGTATTTTGGGGATGGACCCTTCTGATGCCGATGCCCATGAGAAATCCGATGACTGTTTGAAAGAGCTCGTGAACGTCATCGCTGGGGCATTGATTCCGAGGATTGCCCGTTCAGAGCATGATCGAATCACACTGTCGTTACCGACAATCGATCCTATCCAGATTGAGAAACCGGAGATCTGTTTTGAGAATAACTTAACGACGCGTATTTTTGATATCGAGGGGCATAGACTGATCGTCCAGCTTATCACGGACCAATAATCGGGGATGGTAATGTCTGAAAAGATCCGAGTTCTGGTGATCGACGATTCTGCCGTAGTGCGTCAGATGTTGACGCGAGAGTTGCAGAAAGATGCGTCGATCGAGGTCGTCGGGACTGCTCCGGACCCGATCGTTGCGCTGAGTATGATCGGGCGACACCGTCCGAACGTACTGACCCTGGACGTCGAGATGCCGCGGATGGACGGGATCACGTTTCTGAAGAAACTGATGAGTACGACACCGATTCCGACAATCGTGTTGTCGTCTCTGACGCCTCAGGGAAGTCGAACAGCGATCGACGCGATGGCAGCTGGGGCGGTAGACGTTTTGTGCAAACCGAACGGTTCGTACTCGATCGCCAACTTGGGGGTAGACCTGGTTTCCCGGGTAAAACTGGCGTCTCGGGCACGACTCTGGAAACGGGTCGAGACCAGCCAGCCCTTGTCCGTTGTGGCGCTTTCAGAGACCACGGATAAAATATTAGCCATTGGCGCGTCCACGGGTGGAGTGCAAGCGTTGACCGAAGTGCTGACCCGGTTTCCCGCCAATGCCCCCGGTACGTTGATCGTGCAGCATATGCCCCCTCGATTCACAGCCAGTTTTGCGGAGCGATTGAACACGATATGTAAGGTTCGTGTCACTGAAGCGAAGGAAGGTGATTCGGTCATTCCTGGACACGTACTGATCGCACCGGGGGGATATCACATGGTGTTAAAACGATCCGGGGCAAGATATTACGTGTCGATCACGGACGGTCCTACGGTTCATGCGGTCAAACCCTCGGTGGACGTGCTGTTTAAGACCGTGGCCGAGGTCGCAGGTGCCAACGCGATCGGTGCGATCTTGACGGGAATGGGCTGTGACGGTGCCGCGGGTTTGCTGGCGATGCGTCAAGCCGGTGCCAGGACGATGGCGCAAGACGAATCCAGTTGTGTGGTGTTCGGTATGCCTATGGAAGCCATCAAAATCGGGGCAGCCGAAAAGATAGTCCCACTTGATGAGATCGCCCGGACGATGATCCAGTGGTCGACATCCCATCGTGCCGTTGCCTGACCGGATATACGGGGGTCAGGTTGAGATTTTCACGTGGGAAAAGACAGGATGATGACCGCATAGCCAGTTGAGGGCCTGGTGCCTCTGACGGATGGATTGATGCAACCGTTGGCGCATGGTAGGGTCGATCCGGGTGATCGGTTGTTGGCTGACCGAAAGATCATTCTCGATCATGGTCAAGGATTCGGTGTCAAACGCACCAAACCATCCGTCACGGCACATGGATAAAAAATCCACAGGACGGGGATGAATCTCGAGTTCTCTCAATCGCCAATGGACTGCTAAAATCCGGTCGGCTACGGTGCGGATCTCGGCTTCACAACGTAATTGTGCCGAATCGATCACGAACCGGGCGTCTTCACGGAACAAACCGAGCGTTTCGACCAGTCGTTTGGGTTGGACGAATTGATCGTGGGCAGTCAGTTCCACCAGTTCCAATGCCCAAGCCAGAATAGAGACGGCTTCGAAGGATTGAACCAGTTCTTGAGCCCGTTGAAGACCCAATTCGCCCAACGGTTGGTCCAGGACGTATCGTTCATGTTCTTCCAGTTCGTGTCCGATATTCATGGACCAGAACCAGTCAGCCAATCGAGCCAGATAGGCATCCCGATTGGGTCGGTCGGGATTGATGTCCAGCACCCCACGATAAGCAACCGCGAGCATGACGTACATTCGTTCGGCGACTCTCCGGGCGTCGGGAATCAAAAAATCATGGGCTCCAGTCGGTGTTTCAATTCTGGGCAGCGCGGAAGGGGCGGATTGGGTCAGGGGCGTGTCGGTTGGTGCGGGAAATGGCAGACCGACCGGCAAAACGGCCTGAGGGTTGCTCGTCCCGTTGTTCATCAGAATTTCACGCGATTCGCTGTCGAGAAACCCTGTGGGTATGACAAAAACCCCCTCGACCAGTCGGGCAACGAGGGTCATTACTCTCAGAAAGTCCGGGTGCTGGTAAAAGGTCGGTTCGGCGGTCAATTCGATACAAACGTTCCAGTTGGGAATCAAACGAAGCAACGATTCCTGACGTCGGGGGTCAAAAGCCGTGATCCGCTGTACGGTCGACATCAGGTCCGGGATTTTCTTCCGGAAAAACACCTGATCAATCGAACGTTGCTTCAGCGATAACGTGAGCTGCTGAGAGGACGCTTGGGGGTCAGGGGTGATGATAATCTTTCGCCAGTCTTCTTCGGGTCCAAGGACTTCAAAAGGAATAGAGGTCTGCCGGATTGATTCGATGACAGCGATGGGATCAATCTGGAGACTGAAAAGACTTGCGTGTTCCGACACATATCGGAGTGTACCGACCAAAAGACTGGAACGGTAGTCATCACGTCGAATCGGACGGAGGAATGACTGCAGAGGATGTTGCTGGGATCGTTCCCGGGGACGACTTCAGACGTGCAAGAATCCCTAATCCGATACAGGCTAGCATCACATCCACAACGATTTGTGACAAAGCCCGAAGTGGGACGATTAAACCGACCAAAGGTCCGACCAACGGGGTCAACCCTGCCAGAAGAATGGCTTCGCGTACTCCAATCCCCCCCGGAGCAAACAAGGCGAGATATCCGATGGTCTGGGATAAGGCTGCAAAACTGATAAAAAGCGGAAACCGGTGCCATTGGTCCTGGTCCGTGATCGATTCGACCATCCACATCAGAGAAAGCCCCGCCAGTCCCCATTGCGAAAAAGCGCACAAGACCGGGACCAGGTACTCACTTGCTGTAGGAAGTCGGGGCAAGGGAGATTTCCCCAAGCGTGTTAAAAGCAGGTTGATCAGACGTCCAAAAACACTCGGCCAAAGACATACGACGCCGGTCGCAATCACTGGTATACACGCCACCCATGCCCAAGGGACGATTTGACGAACCGGTTCCCAGTACAGAACCGGTAATCCGCTAATCAGACCGGCCAGGACCGCAAGCCCGTCCAAAACCAATACGACGGACACAGCAACCGCGGTGGGAATTGAAAAACGTTTAAGTAACGCCATCGCTGCCATCAGGGCTGCGACTTTTCCGGGAATATATTTTCCCAAAGGCGGGACCCAAGCCACAGCAAGCATCGCCAGCCATCCCGGTGGGCGTGCGTAGGCTCTTAATAGCATGCGATAACTGATCATCTGAACGGTCGAAACACCGATCAGCATTCCCAATGCCAGAACCATTGGAACCAGGCGAATCGTGACCTGCGAAAAGTCGATCTTTTGCCACTGTTGATAAATCGCATACCCTACCCCAGTCAGTACGAGCAAAAACAGGACGGATTTGAGAATGGTTTTAAGGATGGTTCCCGTTTTGCTCATGGTCGGCCCGTTTCACTGACGGAAGAGGATTGTGCAGACACGACCTGTCGTACTTTGGACATGACCTGTTCGACCGTGATGCGTTGGATGTCCTGAACATGACCGGGTCTGATCCGGGGTTTGGTCGATTCCCAAGGATACAGAAATGAAGGTTTTTCAAGACCCTCGGGCTGAATCACAAGATCCCGTTGTCCGAACGGACAGACCCGATCCGGATCGGCAGGGGCAAACAGGGTGATAGCACGTCGTCCGACCGCAGCGGCAAGATGCGCAAGCCCCGAATCGGTTCCCACGTAAAACCGAGATTTCTCCAAAAGTGCACCGGCTAGACCTAGGCTTCCCTGTAATTGAACGGGTCGGATACCACTCCGATCGGAAAGGTAGGAATAAATCGACTGGCTGATTCCTTGTTCGTCCGGACCTTCGACCACCAGAACATTCAGTCCGGTTTCATCCCGAATCGACCTGGCCAGACGGGCATAATTTTGTTCCGGCCAACGTTTAGCTTCGGCGAGTATGGTCTTGGCGCTTCCCGCATGGAGCACCACAAAATCACCATTAATTCCAGATTTTTCCAGGATTCGATGGATCATTTCCCGGTCCTGCTTGTTTAACGGAAATCGTGGTGCGTCTGGATACAGAGGCTGAATTCCCAATTCGGGTAATAATCGAAGGTTCTGTTCGACGTCATGAATCCCCCGGACGGACGGGACTCGTCGGGGGTGTAAAAACCCCAAGGCAGACCATTTCCCAACGGGATAGTCGTGAATAATAACCCGATTTGCTCCGACGGCCCGTGCCAAGGCATTGTACTGCCATCGGTTAGAAGGAAACGGAACGATATAAAAATCGGGACGACACTTTCGGGCGTAGGTAGCGGCTTGGAGCAGCCTGACGGTTCCCCCACCGGTGACCACAACGTCTATCTGACCGATCCGCTTTGCTACTTCGGCAATAGGGGAATTGATTGCCATGACCAGGATCTTCGCCTGAGGCAGGTTTTGGCGTAGCTGACGGATCATCGGTTCGGTCATCAGGGCATTCCCGATACCTGCCACGAGGGGTATAATAATCGTCAAAGAAGAATCGGTCATAACGGATTGTGTTAGTCGAATCACATTCCCGGAACTCGTTTAGGCCAACCGTCAACGGCAGGAACGGGTTGAGGTAATAGATCCCCTTCGTTAGGGTTATAGCGGTACAGCGTCCATCCGCCCGAAGGTGGACGATCCGGGTATCGGGAAAACATCCGGTACCACTCCAAAGGTATCCTGAAATGCCATACCCGCCAGGGGACAGCCGGACTTTGGATCAAGACCCAATCGACCTTGAGCCGCCGGACCGTGCGGATCATCCGTGTGGGAAATCTTTTACCTGATTCACTGGTGGCAGGATCGGATGGGCTGGTGAACTTGCTTAATCCTTTGTCGAGGGGTTTGATATTTAGATCGGTCAAAAGCACCATCGCCCGCATCCCGGCCTTGCTGAAACGAACACGGTCAAGATTTTCGTAACGTTCATTAATCATGATCGCACCGTCTCGGGGTCGATAGGGGGCAAAAGCCCAGAACTCTTTTTCGCTGACTTTCGTTCGATCGGGTTCCGGGGGCAGATTCAGTAGATAGTGCGCGATATTGACCAGATCGCGATGCTGTCCGGCTTCGAAAGTGTCGTAGAAATTGCTGCTACGCATCACCAGAACGTCAACCCCGTAAAGAGCAACATTGCACAGGATGATGCTGTAAACAAACCCCCGACGGATCCATTTACTCCAATCAATGGGTTTGTGGTCAAGAACCTGTCCAAGATCACGGATCGCTAGCAAAGTGCCCAGGATGATCAATCCGGCGACGGGAACGAAATATCGAGCATTGGGGTTCGGCCAGTTGAGGCATAGTCCTCCGCAATACAGAGCAAGAGAAAACCACAAAAGTTCTCCTTTGATCAGACGTCGAACAGCCATCCAACCCAGCAACACAATGACCAGCCACCCGATCAGTGATACGGTGGAATCCAGCCATTTATTCAAAGGTCCGGCAAAACGTGTCGGATGCCATAACAACCAGCTGAACCATTTGCCGGAACGGATCACTCGTTGGGCGTATTCTTCGATGACGCTGGTTTCGCCTTTGGCGGTGATAGGGATAAGCTCAACCGAAGCGGCGTCGGAAGGGACTTCGCTGACTTCTTCCTCCATCACCGAGGATCCTCCGGCATCTTTGATGGCCTGTAATTGCTCGGCGGTCAATTCGAGAGAGTAACGAGTTCCCAACCAGGTGGATATAATTGCCAGTATACAAAAAATCGCGGTCCACCATTGCCGCGACTGGTTGGACCTGCTCCAGCGTCCACTCAGTAGAACCGCGACCAAAGGAAGCATTTGAAAAACCCCGGCCCATCGGACGAACGGGATGGCGACGCAGAGAAGGATCAAACCGATGCGTTCGACCCATCGATCAGGAGATTCACGTAGACGGAACACCAACAACAGTGCTGCTGCACTCAGTAGACAATACAACCCTTCGGAATGAAGGAAATAAGTCAGCGAGTAAACAGGCATCAGGATTCCCGCCAACGCCACCGACAATGCGGCAATCCGCGGGGGAACGAACCTTAGGGCAATAAAATACCCGATCAGCAACGAACCCCACATGAATAGCATCGCCAGCAGCTTCAGGGATAAAAAGTAAGGCGACACCTGAAGTACCAATGCCATCACCCAAGGCCAACCCGGGGGGCTGATGGCTACCGGAAGCCCGTTGTATTCGTACTTGCCTTCCTGAACGAGGTTTCTGGCGATCGCGACATAAAAGTCGCTATCCCCGCCGGGGACCCAGTAGGGGTTCTGTAGAAGAAGATAAAACCCCAGCAATCCGATCGATAATCCCCAAAACCATCTCCAAACCAGCTTCGGATCGTGAATCATCCTCGGCGTAGCTGGGGTCGCGCCGCTGTTTTGAACTTCATCGGGGATCAGAGACATACTGTTTCCCGTTTCCTGTACGGTCGGATAGGTATTTTTTCCGATCCACCGTTTCAGTCCCATCGTCCCTTGATCAATCAATATCCTGTCCACTCATCGTTTCAATCCGCTGAGACAAAAAACTGATTTGCTTCTGAACCCGCCGGTCCAGCCATGACCTTCGATCAGGTCCTTGATCGCTTTGAGAACGGGATACCTCCATGGGAGAAGCTCGGGTTCGGTGGTCTTGATATGATTGGTCGACAGAATCTGCGTCTGATCCTGCATACGGGACAGCTCCTGGATCGGGTCAAGTCCTTCAAGAACGTCGAATCGGGATACGACATTACGCAAAAGTTTCTCAGCAGTCGGTCGCGAGAGGGTGAACTTTCCATCCAGGGAGAGGTCGAATGTCAGAACCAACAATCCGCCCGGACGCAGCACCCGGGCAAACTCGTTCACGATTTCGTCATAGTTGTCCGTGTGTTCCAAGACGGAGATGCAACAGACAATATCCATCGAGCCGTCCTCGTACGGGAGCTTTTGCAGCATGGCTTGCTGGAACGTTACTTTCTCGTGTCCGACCGTCTGATTGATTGCTTGGAACATTGGCGCATAGGACGCGTTGGTATCACAGCAAATGACCGACAAATCGGGGTATTTTTCGACCAGATAGTAAGGGACGTAGGTGACACCGGATCCCCCATCGAGCATTTTCAGCGGTCTGCCCGACTGAATCGCGATATAATCCAACACTTTTTGGGCCTCAAACGGATATTCCCACCGTCTGGACCACATTTTGAATGGGTTTTGTCCCCAGAGTTTGCCATAGCCTTCCAAGGCTTTCCCATGACGATCCAAAAACGCATGATTCCAAGCCAAGTGCTCGGCGTACCAAGGATCATTTTTGAGTGCATCCACATCCGCGAGGGTGGGAATTCCGGGTCGAAGCTTCATTCATGCATGCTACGACATTGAATGCGGTTTGCAAAGAATGTCGATAAAGATCCGGTACCACAACTCGGATTGACCGTCAATCGACGTCGAAGTATTTTGCCTGCGGGTGATGCGCGATGATCGCGTCCGTGCTTTGTTCCGGAACCAGCATGTAATTTTCGCTCAAAATCACATCGATCGATTGCGGTTCGAGCAACTGGGCGATTTTCGTTCGGTCTTCGAGATTCGGACAGGCGGGATAACCAAAGCTGTATCGACTGCCCCGATAATGCTGTTGGAAAATACGACGAATATCCGCATCATCCTCCGAACCAAATCCCAGCTCTTGGCGCACTCTCTTGTGCCACAACTCGGCTAGCGCCTCAGCCGATTCGACACCGAATCCGTGAAGGTAGAGGTACTCCTGATACCGGTTTTCGGCCCGAAGAGCTTCGGCGAGGTGGGTGGCACGATCACCCACGGTTACCAGTTGGACGCCTAGAACGTCATATTCTCCCGAATCCACGGACCGGAAAAAGTCACTGATACACAACCGTCTGCGTTCCTTCTGGCGGGGGAAGGTGAAACGGAGCTTTTCTCGGGGCTTGTCTACTGCCGGTACGATCTTTCCGTCGCGTATCCCGACGGCTTGGGGGGTACATCCTCCACATTGGCAACCGGTCGGGTGATTAAAATCATCCGGTTCGTAGACGATCAGGTCATCGCCTTGGGACTGGACCGGGAAATACCCGTAAACGACTTTAGGTTCGAGAAACCCTTCGATCAACGCACGCTTCTGGAGGGATTCGAACACAGGTCGTGCGTTTTCATCGAGAAACGTCTGGTATTGCTCCTCGGACAATCCTTTGCGCTTAAAACCCCATTGCCCGGTGAACAAGGCTGTTTCGTTGATGAACGGGAAGATGTTCTGCACTCGAATTCCGGTCACGACACGTCGACCCCAGAAAGGGGGGACGGGAACGGGATTGTCCTTGCGGATCTGTGGGGCGTTACTGACCATGCCACTGGACGGGCGTACGGCGTTGGCGCGAAGCTGTTTGCGCTTCAGGGCATTGGCCCGTTGTGCTTCGAGCAGTTCGTCGAGCTTTCGACTGGAAATGTGGTCCATTACCTTAAGACCATCAAAAGCGTCCCGACAATATAGAAGCGGACCTTGGTACAAGTTAGCCAGGTCGTCTTCCGCATAATCTCGTGTTAATGCGGCTCCTCCGAGGAGAACCGGGGGATTGACGCCGCGGGCGTTCATTTCTTCAAGATTCTCTTTCATGACCGCCACCGACTTGACCAGCAGTCCGCTCATACCGATCGCGTCGGCATGATGCTCTTCATACGCTTTGAGGATGTCGGTCAACGGTTGCTTGATTCCCAGATTGATGACCGTGTAGCCGTTATTGGTCAAAATGATGTCCACCAGATTTTTTCCGATGTCGTGAACGTCTCCCTTGACCGTAGCCAGGACGATCTTGCCCTTGCTGCTACCCCCGACCTTTTCCATGAACGGTTCGAGATACGCCACCGCAGCCTTCATGGTCTCTGCGGACTGAAGAACGAACGGCAGCTGCATCTCGCCTCGACCGAACAGGTCACCGACGACTTTCATACCCTCCAGGAGAATGTTGTTAATAATGTCCAGGGGTTTAAGTCCTGAATCCATGGCCGCTTGTAGACGGACAGTCAGGTCACGTTTTTCGCCGTCGATGATGTGATGTTTGAGCGCTTCATCCAGAGGCATTTGTTCGTACTTGGATTTTTTGCCCGATCCGGTTTCTTTCACGTCGGTGTCCGGAAAGAGGCTGACGAAATAGGTTAACGGGTCAAAGCCTTCTCGACGACGGTCATAAATCAGATCCAACGCTGCCTGCCATTGATCATCCGGGATTCGGTTCTTGGGCAAAATCTTGCTCGCATGGACGATCGCTCCGGTCAGACCTGCTTCGCGTAACTCGTGTAGAAATACGGAATTAAGCACGACCCGGGCGGCCGGTTTCAGTCCGAATGATACGTTCGACAACCCCACCACGGTAAAACAATTCGGAAGGTGCTCCGAGATCAATCGCGTTCCTTCGATCGTTTCCAATGCGTTGCGACGGTCCTCCTCGATTCCCGTACTGATCGGTAGCACCAAGGGGTCGAACAGGATGTCCTGATCCCTCAACCCATATTTATTCACGGCCAGGTCGCGGATGCGACGGGCGATCGAAAGCTTGCGTTCACGGGTCCGGGCCATCGCGTTTTCTTTGTCTTCGTCAATACACCCGGCGACCACGGCTGCGCCGTATTTCTTGGCCAGTCGGCAGATGACAGCAAACTTTTCTTCCCCTTCTTCGAGGTTCATCGAATTGAGTACGCATCGTCCCCCGGCCAGTTTCAGACCGGCTTCCATCACGGTAGGATCGGTCGAGTCGAGCATCAACGGGGCACGAATCGCGTTGACGTATCGTTGAACGACCTGCCTCATATCCGCAACCCCGTCTCGTCCGACGAAATCCACACACACGTCCAACATGTGCGAACCGTCACGCACTTCATCCCTAGCCATCGATGTCAGACCGTCTAGATCTCCTTCCTGAAGCAACCGTTTGAACTGACGCGAACCGTTGGTATTGGTCCTCTCGGCAACGATCAGGTAAGAATTATCCTGTTTAATGTCCTCGGCGGAATACAACGACGATACCTGCGGTCGAGATTGGACCGACCGGACAATCGGTTTTCGATCCGTGCCGATGGCTTGGCACAGCAGTTGCAGGTGTTCGGGCATCGTCCCGCAACATCCACCGACGATATTGACACCAAACTCTTCCACCATCCTCATCACCCCTTTGGTGAAGTCGGGGGGGGTCATGGGAAAGCTAGCCTTGCCGTCAATCATCACTGGAAGACCGGCGTTCGGAAGCACTGATACGTATCGAGGCCAATGTCCCGCGATGTATCGCACGCTGTCGGTCAGTTCGATCGGACCAAATGCGCAGTTAACCCCCAGCACCTGTACCTGATCGAACGGTTCCATCGCAGCCACCAAAGCCGAAGCATCCGAACCGGTCAGCATCTGATTCCCGTTGTCCTGGTCCATCGATGCCTGGACCATAATCGGTAAGCGTCTGCCCGTCACCGCAAAGGCGCGTTCGGCGGCTACGATCATGCACTTGATGATCAACAGATCCTGTTGGGTTTCAAAGAGTAAAACGTCTGCCCCCCCGTCGATCAGACCGCGGAACTGAGTGAAATAGGATTCCTCACACGTTTCCCAGTCGGTCATTCCGAGGGTCAGGAGCTTGGTGCCCCCACCGGCTGCACCAATGACGTAACGAGGTCGATCGGGTGTTTCAAACTTCAGACAAGCTCGACGCGCGATTTGCGCGGCTGCAACATTATTTTCATAGACCCGATCCGCCATGTCGGCTTCGGCCATCACGATCTTGTTGGCACCAAACGTATTGGTTTCGACCGCATCACAGCCGACTTCCAGAAACCGTTCATGGATTTCCTGGATCACGTCCGGACGGGAGAAATTGAGAACTTCCGAGATGTTTTCGTGTCCCATCCAGTCCTTCTGAAGGTCAAATGTCCTGCCTTGAAGGTTAGACCCCATCGCGCCATCAAGCACGACGACACGTTCGGAAACGAGTTGAAGAAACGGTTTGCGTTCTGACATACGGTTTTGATCGGACAACCCATTGCCCGAATTACCACTGTATCACAAGTTTATGTCAAAACCCAATTCATTTCATCCATTAATCCGGATTCATGGATAAATATGATCCTTCCAGAATGCTAACAAAAGATTGGTCTTTTATTAATTTTTTGTCAGAAAACTGTTATGAAAATTCGGATCAGCCCGTCTATGATTCGGTCGATACAACATAAGTCGTGCTTTAATGTGGAGTTGAGTATCCATGACCGGACGACATGATTGGAGCAAAATTTTCTGGGCGACGATGTTGCCCGTCTCGTGGGTGTTAGCATTGGTGTTGGGTTGGGTTGCTCAGATACAAGCCAAGACCGTGGTTACAATGACCGATCTGGGTTTCCAGTCGACCCTGTACATGAGTCTGTTTTTGGGGTTATTCGGTTTGATAGCCGTCCGAATACTTATTGCCCGTGCTTTGGATGATCAGCACCGCGGTCAGGCCTGCCTGGTCGGAGGACTTTCCCTACTTTTTAGTGTGGGACTCATTATTTACGGGTTATGTAGCCGGATTTAATGAGTCGTTTCCCGTTTATCCGGGAAGTTCCTTCTAACCCTCAGTCTCATCAATAACGTTAACAGACGGAATATTGCGCGATCTTCTACCGACCGGTTGCGTCCCGACATCTTTTGACGCCTTGGTTGTCTTCCCCGGATTGAGAGATCATCGCGGCATGGTTCACGGGCGTCGTAGACACATTCTCAGTACACCATCAGATCAGAGTCGGTGTATATCAAAGCCCCTTATTCAGAGATTTTGATCATGACGGGCTGGACTGATGACGTCGGGTAAACCCGGAAGGGGGCTTTTGTTGCGGTGAAACAGTCGATACAACGTCGGCAGGACAACAAGCGTAAGCAGTGTCGAGCTGATGATTCCACCGATCACGACGGTGGCGAGCGGTTTTTGTACCTCTGCCCCGGTACCAGTCGCGATGGCCATCGGCACAAAACCCCGTGATGCGACTAGCGCGGTCATCAACACCGCCCGAAGACGTGTCAGCAAAGCTTCTCGGATAGAATCGTCGAGTCTTTTGCCTCTCGCACGCAGTTCGTTGATAAACGAAACCATTACCAAACCGTTTAATACCGCGACACCTGAAAGCGCGATGAAACCAACGGCAGCGGTGATGCTGAAAGGCATGTCCCGCAACCAAAGCGCCACAATCCCACCCGTAAGGGCAAGCGGCACACCGCTGAAGACAAGAAGTGCGTACTTCACCGAACCAAAAGCACTGAACAGCAGAATGAAAATGATCAGAAAAAGACGGGTACGACGATCATGAGCCTCTGACGAGCATCGATGAAATTCTCGAATTGACCGCCCCATTCAAGCCAATTGCCGGGGGTAACTTTATCCGGTTATCGATATTTCCTGAGCCTCGGCGACGAAGCCACCAATGTCGCGACCTCGAATGTTGGCTCGAACAACGACCCGGCGTCGTCCGTTCTCGCGACTGATTTGGTTCGGCCCCTCAACGATTTCGATACGGACCACCGTGCCCAGTGGAACAAAACCAACATGATCCGAATTAGAGACCGGGTCAGCGATCAAAGCCCCAACGGCGGATTCGTCGAGTTTTGCGGTAAGGGGATCGGCAGATTGACCAGAGCGTCAATGTTGCGACGGATTTCGTCGGGTAGACGCGCTATCAGATCGAATCGCCGATCCCCTTGGAAGACTTCCCCCTGCTTTGCGCCCTCCAATCGCGGCGCGATCACATCCTGAACATCGGCGATACTCAAACCGTATCGCGCGATCGCGGTGCGATCGATGACGATATTCATTATCGGGAGACCTTCAATCTGTTCAACCTTCACATCGGCTGTGCCGGGTATTGATGACAACACAGCGGCAATGGCGTTGGCAGTCGGGACCATATCCTCGAAGCGTTCGCCGTACACCTTCACTACCAAGTCGCTACGAACACCCGAAATAAGCTCGTTGAACCGCATTTTGAATCGGTTGTGAACTCGTAGTTATTGCCCGGTACGGTGGCGAGCGTGAGTTCGATGAGCCGCTGAGTTTACCCTTGTGCGTCATCAGATTGACGCCATGGTGGGTATGACCTTCTTCTTCCTTGCCGTGATGGTCATCGTGTGAAACGAAGGACTCGACTTGAGGCTCCAACTCATTGATCACACGCTCGATTTCGACTTCATTGCGCCATTGTTCCTTGGGTTTGAGAATGATGAACGTGTCCGATACATTCGGTGGCATGGGATCACTGGCCATTTCGGCTGTACCGGTCTTGGAATAGACGTAGGCGACTTCAGGGATCATCGAAACCGCCAGTTCTACATCGGTCTACATTTTTTGTGACTGCGAGATACCGGTGCTCGGGATGCGCATTGCGTGCACAGCGATGTCCATTTCGTCGAGCGTAGGGATGAACTTACTGCCCATGCGTGTGAACACCACAACGAACCGATGAAAAGCACGCAGGCGAACGAAACAATCCCCCATCGTCCCTTGACGGAGGCATCCACCAGCGGTGCGTAACCCTTCTTGATGCCGCGGATGGCGAAGTTGTCCTTCTCACTCACTTTGCCCGTTACCAGCAATGCCACCAGTGCGGGTACGAGTGTCACAGACAATACAAACGCCCACACCAACGCGATAATGAGGGTGATCGCCATCGGCTGGAACATTTTTCCTTACGTACCGGCCAGGAACAGGATCGGCAGGTGGACTGTCACAATGATTGCCTGACCGAAAACGAACGGTCGAATTACTTGCCTGGTTGCTTGGGTCACGGCGATCAATCGTTCGACTATTGGCACCGATGAGCATCAGTACAGTGCCAATAACGACCTCTTCTCCGCTTTTACTGGCCGAGCCCGTACGAAGCTCTGGTCCCACGCCTGCTGTGGCAACATCGCGTATGTAATCGGTGTACCGTTTCGACCCCCGATCACGATGCTGGCGATTTCAGCTTCATTTTCGATTCGGCCTGATGCACGGACGGTATAAGCCACCCTTGTGTTCCACAAATCCAGCCCCGGTGCTGCCAGTTGCCATTGCCGTTGTTGAATCTCCGGGCGGCGATTCACAGCGATCGACAATAGCTCGCTTTCAGTGGGCACTGGCATCTCTGATTCACTCCACGGCGTGATTGTCCATTCTGTGGTTGATCTGGTTGACCGATCAACCGTGCAAGCGCCAGTCGTTCGTTGCGAAGCTCGATATTTCTTTCGGCGATTTCCGCTTCAAATTGGACCTGTTGGGCCTGGATCGTGATAAGATCGAGCTTCGTGCTCTCGCCGATTCTCAGCTTGGATTCGGCTAGATCGTGCAACCGTCGCAGCAAGTCCCCGCGAGCCTGAAGTACCGCCAAGGTTGCTTCGAGAGACTGGATCGAAAAGAAGTGCTCTTGTGCTTGCCTTGCCACATCCAGTACGGTTGTCCCTGTAGTTTCTCGACCCATTAGTTCCCGAGAATCGACGGACAGATGACCAACGTCCGTGACACACGTTTGCGAACGATCCGCTCTGACAGGACCAACCCCACACTGATGTCTTACCCAACCCCACATCATCTGCTAGGAGTGTGCAGGGCAGGCGCCGGCAGAAGGTGATAAGGTTCTGAACTTGGTGATAGAACGGGTCGAATCGTCCCTTCCAGTTGCCGGAGACTTGGTGTCCTCCGGCCCGTGGATAACAATCGGCTTGGTAAGACTCTACTCCAGCGCCGCGATGTGCAGTCGATACTCCTGCTCCGGTGACGCTGGTCTCAATTTATGAAAATTGACCGTCTGCACGCCCAGGCATTTATCCAACTCGCCTTAAGGAACACAAACCACTTGAATAGCGTTTCCAGTACCAAATCCAATCCTCTGCGCGACAAAGCCACGTAGTATCAATCAGCAATTGTTGCGAGTCACTAAGATTCCCTTCTGCATTAAGTTGCACACGATCTTTTGTGTGACTCCTTAATTATTCTCAATTATTTTGGGCTTGCAGGGGCAATCCGGTAATGCCAAAGCAGCAAAGCCCTGAATGGATCCGGGACAATCTGGCTAATTTATGCAGTAGGGTCCGTTGCAACCAGAAGTCTGCCACGTTGTTTCGGGACCTAGCGTTCGGTGGTCTGGTCGACTTTTGACGTATGTGTCGGTTTCACACAGGGGGCTCGGCCAGGCGAGAAAACAAGTGCCGTTATCAGGTCCTTTCGGACGCCACTTGCGGTCAGCGTTTTACCTAAGACTCAGACAACCTTCTCAGGTGTCAAACACCTGACATGGCGTCAGAGCACATGCAACGCATTTCACAAAATTTTATAGGGGTTACAAAGCGGGTGAAGGGGGTCGAACCCTCGACATTCACGTTGGCAACGTGACGCTCTACCACTGAGCTACACCCGCACGACAATGAGTAGTATATCCAACGATAGCCGGGTGTAAAGGGATGTCCGGAATGGTGAAGATTGGGGAAAAAAGGGTGGATATACGTTCGTGGGAGGGGCAAAATAAGTGAATGCAGAAAGTGTCGAGAAAATACTGGATTACGTTTCCCACCCGTAGGGAGGTTGAAAGACCGATCATCTGGGAAATGAGCCGGGCTTTTCCGGACGTCGTGTTTGATATTCGTCAAGCCAGTGTTCAGCATGAAATCGGGATCATGGCCGTGTTGCTGGAAGGGCAAATCTCTCAGGTCGAAGGGGCGGTGGAGTTTCTACGACAGTCCGGCGTACAGGTGGACCCGATTGAAAAAAGCGTCGTCGAGGGATAATTTCTGGTTATGTAATCACTTACAGTCATTTTCGGGTCGAAAAGGTTGGTTCATGACGGGTTCTTCGCAGGCTTAGGACTCCGAGTCCGAGCAAGTGGAGGGTAGAAGCTTCGGGAATAGGAACAAGGGCAATATGGTTGGAGCTATTACCGTCGTTGTATCGGTAGTCGATTTCATACCCCGTCGGAATGCCGGTCACGGTAGAAAAGGTTCCAATGAGCTGGTTATAGGTTGACAGAATGTAAACCGGGGGCGTAGGAACGGTCGTGCCGGAGAGGGGCATTAAGACAAGTGAACTGCCTGCGAGATTGAGGGTTCCGTCCACACGGAGATGATCGACATTTCCGGAAGGGTCGTACTCCATTTGGAGTTGTCCTGCGAGGGTGGTGTTCCCGGTGACATGGATAGTTCCGATGCTGTTTCCGGGAGAGAGGATCGAACCTGCGTTGGCGACGAGTGAAAGTATCGTAGCGTTTCCGGCGAGGGTGGCTTGATTGGCGACCGTGATGGTCGGACTGGTCAAGGATCCGTTGACGACGAGTTTCCCGGCTTGAATGGAGGTCGAACCGTTGTAGGTCATATTTCCGATCAAGGTTTGAGTACCGGTCCCGATTTTGATCAGGTTGAGTATTCCGCCGGTGATTTGGAAGTTTCCGGAGAAACTTCCGTCGGCATTTCCGTTGCCGAGGGTGATCGTTCGGTTGTTGGCTGGATGGCGGATGGTTCCGTCCCCATTCAATCCATTGAAGGTGTGATTGGCCCCATTCAAATCGAGGGTCCCGGGGGAATAGACAAACAGATTTCCTTTGCCGGGACCGTTGGGAATGGTGTTGGTGTTGGAGGCGACAAGGGTTCCGTTTTCGATGGTTGTATTTCCAGAGTAGGAATTGGCAGTGTTGGTAAGGGTGAGGGTGCCGGCACCTGTTTTGGTGATATGCAGTTTGGCCGGAGTTGCGTTGGTTCCGTCGGTGACGAGACCTTCGAACGTAGTGCTTTTGTTATTACCTCCGATGATATAGGTGCTGGCGGTCGTACCGTTGGTGGATCCCTGAAGACGGGTGTTGCTTCCACCGGTAAGAGAACCGAAATAGACCGTTCCGTCGAAGGTCGATCGGATGGTTCCGGTGGAGTTTCCTAGGTCGAAGTCGGCCTGAGAACTCCCGGACGACCCGATCCGAATATTTCCTGTTCCCGTGAGAAGGATTTTTCCGGAGAAACCGGCCAAACTTCCACCGAGGGTGAAGTTGCTTGTACCGGAGGAGGAGTTGCTGATTTGCAGGACGGTGGTGTTGTTTCCGGAAATCACACCGTTATAGGTTAGTCCACCAGCCGATAGGTTGGCTGTGGCGTTATTCGCCAGCGTCAGAGGTGTGGAGGCTCCAGAGGTAGAGATGTTGAGTTGGGTTCCGTTATGAAGCGTGATGGTTCCGGTAATGCTGTTGGCGGCATTGGTGGCAAGGTTGATTTGTCCCTGTTGCAGTATTATTTGTCCGGAGAAGGCGGAATTGTTTCCGTTAAAGGTGAGTGTTCCGATACCGGTTTTGGTGATCGTTCCGGTGCCGCTGAGGTTTCCGGAGACGGATCCATCGAATCCGTTGGTATGAAAGGTTGCGCCAGGATTCTGGACGGAAACAGGGACTGAGATGCCAGAATTGCTGAGAGCTTTGAATGTCCCCCCGTTGAAATTAAGCTGAGCGGTTCCTCCGCCGGAAGCTATTGTTCCGGTTTGGACCACGGAACCTGTATTGACGTTCAAAGTGGCGGTGTTGCCGGTGGAGCTGATAAGAATTTGTCCGGCATTGAGTTCCGTTCCGGAGAGGGTAAGAACGGCGTCTGCGTTTTGTCCGACGGAAACGGTATCAAACACGTCGATGCTGCCTCCGGTCAGTGTGGACGTGCCGTTGAGAACCGCCCGTCGTGCAAAAGCATATCCCGAGGCATGCATTAATCCGCCATGGACGACGACGGTATCCGCGAAGTTGGGAACGGTACCTCCCCAGGTAGAAGCTTGCGTCCATGTTCCACCATTGGTCGAGCGTGTGGTACCGTACCCTCCGAGTTCGTTGATGTAATTTTCGAGCTGGGTATATCCGTTTGCGAGATTTTTCCAGTCAGATGTGTTGGATGGATTAAGCCCCTTGGCGCGTTCCCAGTTATCATTGATTCCGTCATTATCTGAATCAACAAGTCTGGCACGGGAATTTCGGTAGGATGGATCGTTGGGGTAATTGGGGAAGAGTTCGTTTTCACGGTCGATGGCTCCACCGAGAGTCCCGTACGAAGCCAGTTCCTGGATGAGTCGGGAATCGACCGCATCGCGGGTGATATTCATGCCGACGTTATTCATGACGAAGGGGACTGCCTGTTGTGAAGTCAGGTAGTTGGTGGTTGGAAAGGCATGAGGGCTAGCAACGACATTAGCACCGGGATAGGTGTTGGTGACCGAACCATCAAGGGCGCCGTTGCGATTAGAATCGACACGGTTATCGGAGGCATAAATATTGAAGGCATTGGTGCCGCTGGCAAAGGGTGAGCTTCCGTCGATCGGACCTTCGATGAAATAGTTTCCGATAACGTTGGCGTTGGAGGTCATGTTGACGGTATCCCCCATGATGTAGCCAGCCGTCTGATAACCGTAAACGACATTATTGATGAACTCGTTATTGCCACGGGCTTTGGGATTTCGGGTCACATTATCGATGAAGAGGCTTTTGATAACGCTGAAGTTATCCCCTTCATTGACTTGCATGAGTCCACCGGTGCTGTGATTAAGATGATTAAGTCCTTGTCCGATGATGGTGTTTTGGATCGTCAGATTGTTGATGGAATAACCGCTATCGGGGTTGATATCGAAAGTACCATCGGATCCCCAGGTGATGGACATATGATCAAAGATCATATTTTGTCCCCGCGCCAGACTGGCCGAATCCATTCGTCCGGCGGCATATCCTTTTCGGATCGCGATGTACCGACTGATCAGATTGTTGGCGCCTGTGAAGCTGACACGGTTACCGAAAATAGTAAATCCGCCCGGAGCGGTCTGTCCTGCAATGGTGATGTTACTGGCAACAGGGATGACACTATTAACTTGGGCAATACCCCCGACATCAAAAACCACAAAACGGTTGGGTTGGCTGACGGCATCTCGGAAGGAACCCGGACCGGAGTCATTCAGGTTGGTAACATGATAAACGGTAGCTGCAGAGAGATTGGTACGTGCACCAGTAGCGAATCGTCCGAATCCTTCGGCTTCGGGGAACGCTAGTTGTTGCGCCAAGGCCGAGCCGACCATGGTAAGGCGAGATCCCAAGACCCCGACAACAAAAACGAACGGGCCGATTCGAACTGCCATTTCTCCTCCGGTGCATATCAGGTTGTGTATCATGGACCGACCTTCGAGGCCGGGGTTTCTCTCTCCGATGAAATGGAATATATCATGGTAATTCGTGGTAATTCGACCAAGTTCTTTTGATTTCGCGTACTTCTGTTACAGAATCCCGTCGATCGGATTCGGGAGATACGAAACGGGACTATCGAAAGAGTGACCGATCGCGTCACCGAGGAACTCCGGAAGTTGGTCTAGAGGACGGGTGTCCGATCGGACAAGATCATCTGGACCCGTTCGGCCCGTCCGACGTCCGTCGATAATACCTCGTTAAGACATTCCCTAAGGGCTTTTAACCGGGGATCGGACTGAAGCAGCTTTTCTCCCCCTTGGGCGCGTTGAAGACGGTCAAAGTCGGCCGCTAAAGAAAGTAACCGCCATCGCATTTCATGATAGTACCGGTTCAGGGTTTCTTCGGCAGTGAGCATAAGTAAACCATTCGTTGTCCTGAAGGAGAAAGCCGTGCTAGGAAAAAATCAAGTCAGGATCGGAAAAATCACCGTCCAGTAACCTGATCGGTTCTCAGCACCAGCTTTCCCCAAGTGTTCGGACGTAATTGTGTGGTAGCCTCTTTCGGAGCAGACCAGAAATAATCCAAGGTCTGATGGAAGTCTCTGATATGCAAATTAAATGCCATGTCCGGATTCTCCCGCGGGTTCCAACCGTTCAAGGCCGACGCTGGAACGAACATCTCGACCGTATACCGGTCCGGATGGATGCGCGTCTGTTGGACAACAGTAGGGTGAGGAATCAGATTGTTCGGAATCGCATCTCCGGGACGATGCCACTGACCGACCGTCCCGAACGCGCCATTGGTCGGATTGGACTTGGGCACGTAAAAGAACTGATGGCAAAAGGCGTTATAAACCTGTTGGTCCAAAGCCACCGCTCGTGTACTGATCCAGAACTCGATGTTGTCTCGAGTCCACCAGCGTCCGTCCGCGGGCATGCTTTCGATATTCGTATCAAAGACCTCAAATCCGAGGTACAAGCCTTCGTCCCGCCAACCGATGAAGACGTTTGGCGCGGGGGTCGTGCTTCGTTCCATCCCGACAGTATTGCTTGCTCGAACGTTAGGAAGCCGGAACATTTCGCTCCAGTCCGACAAGTTTCCGTTGATCGTGATCGGATGATCCAGATAACCGATCTGCGTCATCGGAACAGGCATGAATGAATCCCGCCACAGACTAGTTTGATCGTCGGTGCTGCTTCGGGCATGAAGCGCGTTCAGGGTAGGTGTCGTTTGCTGCACCGCTTGGACGAGGGACATATAGGGTTGGTCGTCCACGTCTACAATTCCGAAATTAACGTCTTCCCCGTCGGCACTTCGACCGGAAGGGGGTTCATCACTCCATTGGAACCAATCCGCCCCGACCACGTACGGAACGCGAGCCAAGCGTTGAGTGAAAAGTCGATATCCGTCGGCCCGGGCCTGTTGATCCGGAACCTGTGCCTGGAACCCGAACGTGTTCCGATTCCCGGACCGTCCGTCCAAGGCGTGAAAAGAGTATTCAGTGATGATGATCGGTTGTCCGGATTCCTGATACATCATCCGGAACATATCCGGGTCAAGCATCGCATCAGCGACATAGTAATTGATCGATTGAGCGTCCGTATATTCCCGGCTGGCACGCACCACCTCCCGTGGGGCATAACCGGCAAATCGCACCCCTAGAATCAGGTGGTTCGGATCGTGTTTGCGGACCAGGGAGGTCGTGATCCGGAAATAATCCCCTGCCAGTTTCTCCAACCACACACTGAACAACCGGTTATAAGCTTCGGTCGGATTCCTGGGCAGGGATTGAAGCGTGTCCAGCTCGGTGTAATCCTTGAAATGGGTTTCCCAAGCCTGATTAAAATCCCCGATCGTCGGCCAAAGTTGTTGGATCGTGGCGATAACCTGTCTGCGGTTCGGATCATCCGGGGATAATCCGTTGAAATAGACGCTCGGACCGACCGATGCATCGGACCAATCCAGTTCATTGTCCAGGTAATATCCCACCAGATTCCGATTGTCACGCAACGAACCGACCAGCTTGGCGATCAGGGTGTCGCCGTAGCTTTCCCAGTCGGCAGAGTAGAGCTTGTAATTCCCACTATGGTAGTGCTTCCAGATGTTCAGATCACGGGTAACGGGAACATCCAGTTCATGAAAAATCGGATGACACCAAGCCCCCAAACCTTTGAACCCGGTCTCTCGGACATGGACAAGGGTTTTTTCCGCCCAAGCCCGCAGATCACCGTCGTATTGTCCGACGGTTCCGTTGTAATCCTTGGACACGTAGTGCACGCCTTGGGATTCACGTCCGAGCTGAAAAGGTTGGACCGTCGTGACGGTATTGAGAAACTCGCGGGTATTGTCTGGGGAAATGAACCACCAGACTCCGTCATCGGTCTTGCCCAGTCTCCAAAACCCTTCTTTCCCACGGACCGTGACGAACGGACGGTTCATATCCGGTTCAGACACCCCACGGATCTGATCGGTAGAGATGGAATTCGGACGAGTTGAAGGAACGGGTTCTAACGCGCCACTGACGTAGGGATGAACCCAAACGCCTACTAGAAAGATACATAATAACGCAAACGCGACTTTGGCCATGATCTGCTCCGACGACCATGCGGAATTGAACAACTGAACCGATGCCAACCATCGCGTCCTGCGACGGGGGCTCATTGAACGACTGAGCTTGTTATAGGTATCGGTTCTCATGGCCAATCCGTTTAACCAAAATCCGAAAGACTTAGATTTCTCTAACTCTTTATACGTAAATGGCTTGTGAGGGTTTTCACGAGCCCCATTATGAAGAGACCCGATTTTCATACCCGATTCATTCCGGGAAAGGTGGGTAATCTGGGAAGAGGACGGTTTCAGATCAAGGGTTATCGGTCAAAACCCCTGACAATCGATAAGTCGGCAAAACAAAATAACTTAACACTCGAAAATGAAAAAAGACCGATCACCCGGACTTGGGGCCTAGCGTGACAATCGTCATTGGATCAAACGGGAACGACTGTATCAAGGATCGCAACGCGTCGGCGTCAATCCTTGATAAGATCTGCATGTCTTCGTCTAACGAACGATATGTTCCGGTGTAAATCCACTGGTTGCCGATGGCTCGCATCCGACCCAAAGGTAATTCTCCCCCGAGGACTAAAGACGAAGCGATCTTGTTCTTGGCACGTAGGATTTCGTCTTCATTTAAATCCTGTTTAACCCGTTCCAGTTCGTCCAAGGCGATCCGAAGTGCCTGTTCCTGTTTTTGAGGATCGGTCACCAGTGACAAGTAAAAACTTCCACACCCGTCGTGGGGATAAAAACCAAAATCCGCTTCTTCAGCGATGGCTTTGTCCACCAATGCCCAGTACAAACGCGATCCTTCTGAATCCCCGATGACATCGGCCAAAACCCGGGCTGCGAACCGACGGTCGTCCTGAGCGCTCGGTCCAGGCGTCAGTGCCATCGTGTATTGCCGATTGATTTTTTCGTCCGTCAGGTTATGACGAGAAGCCCGAAGGACGGGGGGGGCGGTTGTCCGCGGACAGGATCGAGGTTCCCAATGCCCGCAATATTTTTCTGCCCACCGGACCACCTGATCAAAATCCAACCGACCGGTCACCACCAAAACGGTATTTCCCGGACCGTAATGCTCGTCAAAATATGCCCGCATCTGCTCATGGGTCATCCGCTGAATACTCTCAGCCGGTCCGAGGACGCTCATTCCCAAAGGGTGTGTCCCGAAATGCAGCTGCATCAGTTTTTCATAAATCACGTGACCCGGATCATCCAGGTACATCGCGATTTCTTCGAGAATAACCTTTCTCTCGGTCTCAAAATCACTCGGACGGATGGCCGGTCGGAGCAGATGGGACAGGTGTTCGATGGCACATTCGGAAAACTCCGGGATGACATTAGCGTAATACGCCGTCATCTCCTGGCTGGTAAACGCGTTATAACGTGCGCCCATCTGGTCGAAAATACGATTGACGTCTTCCCAGGTGTAACGATCCGATCCCTTGAACATCATGTGTTCAAGAAAATGCGACACCCCGTTAATTTCTGGTGGTTCGTCGCGGGAACCGGTTCGCACAAAAAATCCGGCTGCAAATGAATGCGCGTCCGGATTAATCTCAGCCGAAATGGTCAGTCCGTTTCCCAGTGTCGTCGTCTGATACACAAGTCCCATACCGCGATTATAACCACTCGGTCATCAAATGCCTTGTCCGATGATATTTCAGATCTCGATCCGCGGCCAAAGGACCAAACAAAACCACAGGATCGTCAGCACGATCAGCAGGATCAGTCCCCATCCGAAAGCGTACACCAATCTTCCGAGGGTCCGACGGGCTCGGATCCTTGCACCAATCCGGATCGGTGCCTTGGGGTACTGGATCGGCATCGAACGATGGACCTGATGAAGGTATTCCAAAAGCGCCGACGCGTGCTCACCTAGAAGCGGTTGGAGCTGACGCTCGGCTTCTTTCAGATGAGTCAAGACGGCTGTGTTCGAACAGTCCATGGCGATGGCGCACAAACGCGTATTCCATCGTTGGGCATGGGTCAGCAAAAAGGCTTCCTTCTGTTGCGGGGGCAGGTTTCGGATCGCCCGGATCATGGCGGCGTATTGAATCACGTCCGGCCCTGCCACGTCTTTAAGCAAAGGGTCGTCCCGAGTTTCGATCGAAGGGTCGATGTCGCGCAGGAGCAGAATCGTCTGGTGCATGAACCAAGCCGAAGCTTCGTCGGCGTATTTCCATCGTGGAAACTGTCGTGTACTACGACGCACCAGCTCACGCATCACCTGTTGTGCCCGATCCGGGTCGCCACAAAGGCTGTAGGCGATCCGGGCGCACGGTTCAAGTGCCTGGGAATACACCCGTTGAAGTGCACCGGGGTTTCCCTGCTGGGATGACCAAAGATCCTCGTCGGTGATCTGCCAGAACATGGCGGGTTCCGGGTCAGGATGGAAGCGAGCGAAGCTCCGCCTCGGCCGACGCGAGCTGGTCTTGGGTCTGCTTGACCAGATGAGCGGGGGCTTTGGACAGATAGCCGGCATTATTTAATCGTCCTCGCAATGCCGCGATCGAGCGGGTCAGTTCTTCGCGGCGTTTGGCGATCCGTTCCCTTTCCGCGTCCGCATTGACCAGTCCGAGAACATAAACTTCGGTCTGACCGATCTGCACTCTGACCGCATTACTCGGGGGAGTATCGGATCGTTCACGAATCCCGATCAACCGACAAGTGGCCAGCGATTCGATCATTTCCTGATGGTTTTGCAGCGACGGTTTCAGGTCACATGTGGTCATCACCGTCACATCCACCGTTTGTCGAGAATTGACTTTGTAATCGCTTCGTACCGTTCGGATGCTTACGATCAGATCCCGGACTTTTGAAAAGACATTTTCCGCCTGTTCGTCGGTCTGCTGGGGTTCAGGCCACCGGGCTCTGATCAGACGTTTGGATGATCCGGGTTTAATCCAACCTTCGATCCCCCGGTTCGGGCAGACTTCGTTTAATTTCCACCAGATTTTTTCGGTCACAAATGGGACGACCGGGTGCATCAATCGAAGGGCTACGTCCAGAACCGATGCGATCACCCGTGCGGTCGATGCGCGGGTCGAAGGGTGTTTCAACTGTACCTTGGCGATTTCGACGTACCAGTCACAAAAATCTCGCCAGAAAAAGTCGTAGCAGGCTTTAGCGTACTGATCAAATCGGTAATTCTTCAAGGCTTCATCGCATTCGGTCACGGTTCGATTGAAACGACTCAGGATCCAGCGATCCGGCAAGGTGACCGATGGTTGACTGGTTTCTTCAATGCCTTCGATTTGACCAATGACAAATCGTGCAGCGTTCCACAGTTTGTTGGCAAAATGACGACCGAGATCGAACTTCGGTGAAGTATTTTTCCCGGTGACGGGATCTTTTTCCACCGGCATCCGCACGTCCTGGGTGTTGGTCGCCATAGACGTGAGCGTGAACCTCAGGGCATCGGTCCCGTGCGACGTGATGATGTCCAGCGGATCCACCCCGTTACCGAGGGTTTTGCTCATCTTGCGTCCTTCACCGTCCTGGATCATTGCATGAATGAAAACATCCCGGAACGGTATACGGCCTTTGAAAAAGAGATTAAACATCACCATCCGGGAGACCCACAGGGTGATGATTTCTCTTGCAGTGCATAGGACGGCTGTGGGATTCCATTTTTCCAGTTCAGGCGTTTGTTCGGGCCAACCCAACGTGCTCAACGGCCAAAGACCCGACGAGAACCAAGTGTCCAGAACATCCGGATCCTGCACAAACCCGAAGGATTCGAGCTGTCGAACCAGTTCTTGACCGGAATCGTCTTCATGTCGTACACATACATACAGGGTGTCCGAATCACGGAGCGTAGCGATCTGCTCGGAAGACAGGTTTTCGATCCACGTTTGGGCTTGGGGCGTCGGACGTTCACAACTCCAGACCGGAATCCGGTGTCCCCACCACAACTGTCGGCTGATGCACCAATCACGGATGTTTTCGTGCCACGTCTGGTAAGTCCTGGCGTACCGTTCCGGGTAGAAAGTCAACGTCCCCTCGGTCGGACGATCGGAAGACGGATTCAATGCTTTTAAGGCGGCGCCTGACAGGCGTTGGTCAGTGACTCGACAGTACCATTGATCGCTCAGATACGGTTCGATCGGAACGTGCGAGCGATAAGAATGTCCGACGCTATGGCGGTACGGTTTCTGGTCTTCGAGAAGCCCATGTTCCTTGAACCATTGTACGATTTTTTTCCGGGCTTGTTCCCGAGATAGTCCGAGTAGGAACTGTGCTTCTCCGATATCGGTCCATCCGTACTGGTCTGAAATACTTGCATCTGGTGCCATGACGTTGATGACGGGCAGATGATGACGGAGTCCGATTTCGTAGTCGTTGGGATCGTGGGCGGGGGTGACTTTGAGAAAACCGGTGGCCATTTGGGCTTTGGGATCGTCGGGGTCTCCTCCGAGAGAGACGGGTAGAACGACGTACTCGTCTTCGATGATCGGGATCAGTCGTCCCACGATCGGCAGACGGACCTGTTTTCCCTTCAGGGAACAAGCCCGGGGGTCTTTGGGGTTGATCGCCACGGCCGTATCCCCGAGCATCGTTTCAGGACGTGTGGTAGCGACCGTGATCGTGCCCGAACCGTCGGCTAGTGGGTATTGGAGATAGTAGAAGAAACCATCGATTTCTTCGTTTTCCACTTCGTCATCTGCCAAAGCGGTTTGGGTGACCGGGTCCCAGTTGACCAGTCGTTTGCCCCGATAAATCAGTCCTGCTCGAAACAGTTGGAAAAAAGCCTCACGGACGGCCCGAGCGCGGGGCGGGTCCATCGTAAAGGCGGTCCGGTCCCAGTCGCAGGAACAACCCATGGCTTTGAGTTGTCCGAGAATGACCTGCTCGTATTCGTCTTTCCAAACCTGGATCTTTTTGACGAACTCGTCGCGTGCGAAATCCGTCCGACGCTTGCCTTCTTCTTTGAGAACTCGTTTTTCGACAACGGTTTGCGTGGCGATCCCGGCATGGTCGGTCCCCGGAAGCCACACGGCATTTTTGCCCTGCATGCGTGCACGACGGACCAGAATATCCTGCAACGTGTTATTCAACGCGTGACCGAGGTGCAACGCTGCGGTCACATTCGGCGGAGGGATGACCACCGAATACGGTTCCCCGGGGTCTTTCGGGTCGGCGTGAAAGCATTTTTCTTCTTCCCAGACCCGTGCCACTTCGTTCTGGACGGCTGCGGGGTCATACGCTTTGGGTAATTCGTTCGACATAACCATCGGTTTTGCGATAACAAGCCCGGACTTTTCGAAACCGTTTCGATTCCGGAAACCACTTCGACCAGATCAGAAAAGGAAGGATTTTAACCCAATCCCCGTCATCAGCCAATGAGAGGTCATCCTTTCAGAGGAGTTCCCCGGGTGCGGGAAACCTTCAGGCATCGTAATAACCGACGTTGAATCGTTTTCAGCAGGACTTCGATGCTGGTATTTTCGGTAAGAGGGATTTGTCCCCCGGCTTTGGTTCGGTGTCCGCCTCCGTCCCCGAGTTTGTTAAGCACACGACGGGCGATTTCACCGGCACTGATCCGGGGTAATTCACTTCGAAGGGATAAAATCAGCCTGTCGTCGTGCTCGGCGGTAGCCAACACTACTTCAACCCCTTCACAACGAAGCAGTCCGTCGGCCAAAAGAGCGGCTTCTTCGACTTGGTCGATCTTTCCGCAATGCGTGATCAGGACATGGTCGTATCGTTGGGCGTTCTCGATGGATCGGGCAAAAGCCACATAATAGCTTGCCGGGACGTCCACATAACGCATCTGCCACAGTTTTCGGACATCGGCAATCAGATTGAGACTGGAAATCGCCACTGTGTCCAGTTGGGACTGTTGTCCGGCTGCACCGGCAATATCGCATTCGATCGCGTACAATAACGCCGCAGCCAGCGTCGGATCGATCGTTTGCTGCAATTCCATGAAATAACTGAACACGATCGAAGCTGTCGCGCCCACGTCCGTCCGGACGTCCGAGAAAGCGAGTTTGGTGCGTCTTCCTCGACCCCGATGATGGTCGATCAAAGCTGTCGGATGAACGCCCGCGGGCAGCGGATTGACACCGAACGACGTCTGCGTGTCCAGTAGGACAATGGCATCAAAGGTGTTTAAATCGTCATCCGACCAGGGTTCGAACGGGATTTGGGCGGTTTGAATAAATCCCGTCAGCCGAGGGGCATCGGATTGACCTTTTAACCGGATGACCGTTTTGGCATTCGGAAGGGCGTTTTCAAGCAACCTTTTAACCCCCAGGCAACTCCCGGCGGCATCGGGGTCGGGGTGAACATGGGTGGTGATCAGGATATTGTTTTTACCGTTCAGCGCACGCAGCATCTTTGCAGCCCGGGGACGTACCTTCTTCTGCACCTCCTGAGCGGTGTTGTTCATCGTGTCCAGACATGAATCGACAAAGCTGGTCATAGTCCCAGAGGCAACGGATGAGTTTACACCCGAATTGCTTTTCCGAAGCGACATCGGCCGGCGGGACGAACGTCTTAGGATCAAACCTCGGTCCGATAATCGGATCATATATTATCATACGTCTCCCCCCCGGACGGACTGATGAAATTTGCTACAAATTAACAGGTCGGGATGGTTCGGATCCGATACGGTCAACGGTCAAAAGGATGTCGGCTCCTCCCCTCACTTTTTGTCCCGTGCGAACATGGACGGTGGGATTAAGTCCTTTGGAAACGAGCAGTTCTGTACGTGATCCGAACTTGATCATTCCGATCCGTTGTCCCTTGGTCAGCGACGTTCCTTCCGCGGCGGTGCAAATGATCCGACGGGCGATCAAACCGACAATCTGTTTGACGACCGCAATCGGTCTACCCGAAGTGTCCCCCAGCAGGATCGTGTTGGACTCGTTCTGGCTTGATGCATGGTTGTGATGCAAAGCATTGATGAACTTGCCTTTTTTATAAATGGTTTTCAGAACGACCGCGTCACAAGGGGCGCGGTTGACGTGGACGTTGAATACGGAAAGAAAGATGCCGATCCGGATCGCCGGACCACCCAAAAGCTCGTCATGAGGGATCTCAGTAATGTCACTGACAAGTCCGTCGGCCGGAGAGACCCAGTCATTGGGTTGCCCGGGAATATTCCGCTGGGGGTCTCGGAAAAAAGCCATCAGCCATACCCAGATCAGAAATGGGATCAGGACTAAGCCCCAATGGATCAGCGCCAGTCCGACACCGATCAGCGTCAATCCGATCGTCCCCAGGACCATCTCCCAGAAACCGTGTTTGGTGAAACGAAACATGATCCGAACTTAGGACAGGCCAGACCGGGTGTCAAACCCACACCCTGTCTGATCAGTTGAGATCGGAGGTAAAAACGTTACGGACGACGAGCCACCGGACCTTCGATTTCGGATTTCATCTCGGTCGCACGTTCGATGAGGGTCTGGACCGGCTTGTCCGAAGCAGGTGCGGGGTTTAACGTATAATGCAGGGATTGATGATCCGTCGGATGCCAGGGCATCAGTTCGGCCAGTAGATCGATCGGAACCCATTGCCACCACGGGGCAGAGATGCGCGAGTGGGTTTTCAGAGTCTGGTATCCCTCTTTTCGAATCTGCACGTCATAATTGCCGTACCATAAGAAGTCGGTTTCGATCGGTGTACGTCCGATTTCCCTACCGTTCATGTAAACCAGAGCGTTGGAAGGTTGGCTGGTAATGGTGAGCTTGCGTTCCACGCAACTGGCACACAGCACCAAAACCAGGGCGATGATGAACACGGGGGTCGATCGGATCATGATAAATGCCTATCATCCTCAGGCTTGGAAAAGTTTCAATGAGATAAAACATGTGGTTCGTGCTTTCGATTATTGCTTTGATGCTGTTTGCGGATCTGTGGTGGTGGTATTTTGTCCGCCGAAAGGTTCAACGGGCCGGACTGGGATCCGGATGGCAATGGTTTATTTCGCTGACCATGGCGCCAGCGGTTCTGGGTTTGTTGTTGCTGCTGATAGCCCGTCTGATTCGGTTGGAAACGATGATCATGCCCGAGTGGGCAGTAAAGCTGGTATTTATCTGGCATTTTCTGGTTTTGCCCCTGATTTTTTTACCTTCGATAGCCCGTCAGACATTGGATTGGTTCAGACGAGCCATCGGTCGGTTTCGCGACGGTGATGACGGGATCAACCCTTCTCGTCGAGTATTTCTGACACAGGCGGTGGTGGTTGTGCCGCCGGCAGTGACTTTGGCCATGACAGGGCAATCGGTCATGGCGCGGGATGATTTCCGAATCCGACGGATCGAGGTTCCTCTGAAACCGCTTCCCCCGTCACTGGAAGGACTGACCATCGCGCTGGTGACGGATCCACACGTCGGTTCATTCATGTCGGATCATAAGTACCGTGAGATTATTCGTGCGACCAACGAACTGGACGCGGATCTTGTTCTTCAGGGGGGAGATTTAATTAATCACTCTCTGAAAGACCTGCCGGACGGAATCCAAATGCTCCGAAAAATGCGGGGAAGATACGGCGTGCTGAGTTGTCAGGGGAACCACGACTGTATCAGCAATCGGGAGGTATTTGAAACGTTGACTCGTCGAGCCGAGGTGGGCATGTTGCTCGACGAATCTTCGGTGATTCGTATTCGGGGTTGTCCGGTTCAGATATTGGCGCCACGGTGGAGTGGTCGTAGTGACTCGGACGTCTGGAAGGGTGTGAACCGCGTGTTGCCCCAGCGTCGTTCAGATGCGTTTGCGATTTTGCTGGTCCATCACCCTCATTCGTTTGACGCGGCCCAGGCTGCGGGGATCCCGTTGACATTGGCCGGTCATACGCACGGGGGGCAGTTGCAGTTGATCTCCGAGATCGGTTTCGGTCCGTTGATGTACCGGTACTGGTCAGGGTTGTATACCCGCGGGGACTGTTCCGCGGTCATTTCCAACGGGATCGGGAATTGGTTCCCCTTACGGGTCAACGTGCCTTGCGAGATCATTCATCTGACCTTGCGTCGGGCGTAACGGTAAATCAGGCGGTCTACAAGGGATGGATCGCGCAACAGGACAGTGGCTGTGCCCAGGAGGATGACCGCTACTGCGCACAAGTGGGGGGCGACGGGCTGGAACTCGTACAATCGAGCTGTGGAAGGAATCGGTGAACCGGGTGGAATGACCTGACCCCCGGTTCGGTCTGCGATCGTCTTCAGGGCTTGGTGGTCATTTCCGATTGACTGAAACTCACGGTCGTATCGTCCAGGGTAAACACGGGCGTCGATCAACCGGTTATTTAAAACAACTTTCAAAAGCCGGGGGTTGATCGAACGGATAATATCAACCTCGTAACGTCCGGGGGCGGTCTGTGGAATATTTCTAACTTCTTTTCCGTCAATCAGTTGCGGTAAAAGTTGGTTCACCGGCGATTGCGAATCCGATGCCAGCAATCGGACCCGGTCGTTTTCCCAACGAACTCGGAAACGGGGATCGGAAGCAGGACGTTTCAGACGCGCTATCAACCGTTGTTGGGTGGAAAGATCGGTCAGACCCGCAACGGCTGTCACTCGACCGAGACCGACCTGCCAGGTCGCTGCGACGGGGTGATCCGCGGTGGAAAGGATGGTTTCAGCTTGGGAGCGAGTAAAAGCTCGAAAAAGTTGAGTGAAAGACACCGTCATGCCCGTCAATTCCCCGGAAGTGGTGACCGGCTGGGGGTCGATTCGGTCGTTTCCTAAAGCCGTTGTCAGGAGTTGCTGAAAGTTCTCTTGCCACAAGTTCGGATCGTGTTGCCGAATGAGCTGTCCTCCGGTTTTTTCGATCACGCGTCGAAGGGATTCGTCGACAGGTCTCGGTGATGTTGATAGGGTGAACAGACGGATTCCCGCCCGGGTCAATTCATCGGTCAGTTTCGTCGGGGATTCAATGGATACATCGGCATCGGTCAATAAGAGCACTCGTGTGGGAACGGAAGATGGGCTTGCAGCCAACGAGAAAAGGGCGCTTTCCAACCCGGTCGGTCCGCTGGGGGTATGATTCAGCACGTTTTGCAACACCAAACCGGCTTGAGAAGGGGAAACGGATCGAGCAAGTTCCTGCAACGATCGGGAAAACAAGGCAACGGTGACGTTCTGATTGGGTTCGAGTTGGTTAACGGCTTGAATGGCTGCCCGGACGGCCTGTTTCCAACGGGAACCCCCCCCGTCTGAACCGCTCATGGAACCGCTGGCATCGAGTAACACCAACCATTGTGCCTGCGGGGTGGGGGGGACACCGCTTAATGGACATATCGAACGAAGTCGCGGGGCAAGATCACGCATCGATCCTGATACAATCAAGGACCCTCCGAGATCTTTCACGTACTGAATCAGACGGTCTTGTTGGGTTTCCGTCAACGACAAGTTCGTAGGCAAAAAAATGGCCGACGGGGAAAGATAGGCAAATGGTTCTTCGGGAAGATCGTCCTTTGTCTGGATAATCCACGGCCGATCGTCCCGTCCTGGAGTCGGAACGGTCGAAAGCTGGTCATTTTCAGGCCAAAGGTCCCCCAGATCGAGTCGGGCGGTCACCGGACCAGGAGGAATCGTCACCACCTGTTGCCAAGACCCTTTCGGAACCACAAACGAATGTTGAGTTTCGTTCAACTCCAGCGTTCTCCCGGAGTTCGAAGCTATCGTCCCGACTCTCAACCCTGTTTCTTGCCATTCCAATTCGGTCACTTGCGCGTCATTCGGCGAATCCAACGAAGGGTCGTACAACACATAAACCTGGGGAAGGACCGGCGACGCTTCGAACCGTCCGTCGCTCATCAGAAGCAGGATATCTGCATCGTAAGAGGGCAATCGGGTATACGAACAGTTCACCTCATGGGAAGTCTTGACCGGTCCGTCCGCGAAATACTCGATCCGGACCTGACGACCGGGGAAGAGTTGGCGGATTCGATCTCGAACGGCTTCGGGGTTTCGAAAGACCGCTCCACGCGTTGAAGGCGAAACATCCACCGCTGCCACGATCCGTAGAGGCCTTTCGCAAGATATTTTCGGATCGGTCGAAGCCAATATAAGAAAGATCAGGCCCGATACGATCAGTCCCCCCGGAACACGATCGAGCCGAATCGTTTTCCATATCATCAGACCGACGATCGGCAAAAGCAGCAGGGTGATCCAGGTGATCTCGAGTGACACGCTTTTATTCGCCTTTCGGTTGGATAGACTTTTGAGATCTTACTATATGAAAGAAAAGAGGTCGTTCATCATGTTGAGCCTGACTCCGAAACAGATCGTGTCCGAACTGGACAAATACATCGTTGGTCAATCGGCAGCCAAGCGTGCGGTAGCCGTTGCGGTACGCAACCGTTGGCGTCGTCAGCAGTTACCCGAAACCTTGGCCAGGGATGTGGCGCCGAAAAATATCCTCATGGCCGGTCCGACGGGGGTGGGCAAAACCGAAATCGCTAGACGACTTGCGTCTCTGACAGGGGCGCCATTTGTCAAGGTCGAAGCCACCAAGTTTACCGAGGTCGGTTATCACGGTCGGGATGTGGAATCAATGGTTCGTGACCTGCTTGAGGTCGCCATCGCCCAGCAACGTTCGGAACTGTTCGAACAGGTCAAAGAAGAAGGAACCCGTGCGGTTGAAGAACGATTGCTTGATCAGTTGCTCCCGATCGTACCACGATTGACCGACGATCCCGAGGAGCAAACCCGTCGTACCCGCAATCGTGAAAAGATGCTCGAGCAGCTGCGTCGGGGTGAGCTGGAAGATCGTGAAATCGAAATCAGTACGGAGGAAAAACCGAATGTCGCAGGTATGTTCGGAGCAGCCGGGATGGATCTGGATCCGGACATGACTAGCATGTTCGAACGACTAATGCCCACCCATCGTTCGACCAAACGATACACCGTCCGCGAAGCCCGACAGATTCTTTTTCAAATCGAAGCCGAGAAACTCGTCGATCGTGACCGAATCATTCGAACGGCCATTCACAAGACGGAGCAGTCGGGGATCATTTTCATTGACGAGATCGACAAGATCGCCGGCGCGGAAAAAACACAGGGACCGGATGTCAGTCGTCAAGGAGTTCAGCGCGATCTGCTCCCTATTGTGGAAGGATCGACAGTAACCACCAAATATGGTCCGGTGAAGACGGATCACATTCTGTTCATCGCAGCCGGGGCGTTTAGCAGCGCCAAACCGTCGGATCTCATGCCCGAACTGCAAGGTCGATTTCCCATCCGGGTCGAGTTGCAGGACCTGGAAAAAGAGGATTTTGTTCGAATCCTGACCGAACCGCAAAACGCTCTGACTACCCAGCAAATCGAGCTGATGAAAGCCGAAAACGTGACGATCCGTTTCACCGACGAAGCCATCGATGCCATTGCCGGGTTTGCCTTCGAACAAAACAAGAAAATCGAAAACATCGGCGCCCGACGCCTTTATACGATCATGGAGAAAGTGTTCGAACAGATCAGCTTCGATGCCCCGGAACTGTCAGGACAGACCATCACTATCACCGCTAGCTACGTCAAACAACGCCTCAACGAGGTGGACGACAAAAAAGGATGGTTCAGCTTCTGAAACACCAGACGCTTGCCCTTTGGGTTCTGCTCTCCATTAATCCTTTCAATCGCCGGGAGAAATCGGGGAAGGCTGGGTTGAAGGCACCTCCGTCGCAACGGATGTCGGCGTGTCCGTGGATCCGGAAGGGACAACCATTCTCGGCAAGTTCTCTGCAGGCTGACTACTAGCTGGCAGGGTGGAAGGAATCGTCGGAGAAACAGAGGGTGACTCTTGACGAACAATGATCATCACATCCGTGGTCGTATCGGACGATGTCTCGGACAAGGCTCCAGGCTTTTCAGCAGGCGGGGCGGTTGCCTGAATCGCAAGAGGGGCATTGATCCCGGTCATCGAATCCTGCTGGGGGTTGGATCCTGGTTCGATCGACCGCAAACGGGGTTGTGCGTCTTGAGCGGGCATTGTCGTTGAAGAGGCTGAATCCAACAAAGATCGGGTATGCTCGATGGTTTCTTGCAAAGGTATGGCTGACGGTTCGGTGGTCGGTTTCGGCGGGTTACCGACTGAAATCAAGGGCGCAAGATCAATCAACCGGGCGTGCTGGAGGTTGCCTCGTTGGGTGTTGATGACTTCCTGAATTTTCTCCAGATCTTCCTGCGACAAGTTGCGAACGATCAATCCCTGTTCGCTGGCAGGGGCCTGTGCGGAAGAGTCATTCGACGAAGGGGAAAACTCGTTTGTCGAAAATCCTGCTGGTAAGGTCGTGGGCATTGGCGATGAGGACCGACCTTCAAAACCAATCCGGGCAGTTTGGGGAGAAACAGATACGTAATCGTATTGATTTTGTCCCAAATATCCTGCCAATAAATTGCGGGTCAAAAGCGGATCATCGGTTGAAACGATCATGACCCGTCCGGGTCGTGGAAGTGATGGGACAACTGTTGAAGAATTTCCGGTATTTTCCGAAGTAGAAGCCCCCGAAAGTTGCTCCGGTGATTCTGAACGGAGCGTGTCAGTCTCCTGCACGTTCAAAGACCGGTGTAGGCGTGGCGAATCGGTAGCTTTTCCAGAAAAACCCGATTCCGGCGACATAACCGGTGGATCGGTGAAAAGACCCGATTCATGAGTTTCATCCAACGAGGGGGCCTTTGGCAGGTTTTGAACCGAAGGCGGGGCGATCGCGATATTCTCATGGTTCAAAAAACCGCCCGGTAACACCGAAAAGACCAGAACCCCCCAATCCCACTGCCAAGACCAGAGTAGCGGCGATGGCACCCCACTGAGGCCAACGGTTGATCCTCAGCATGTTCGCGTCATTCTCGACATTCTCCAGAAGTGCCTGACGCTCCAGGTGTGATTGAAGATGATCCAAAACTTCTGCCGGTGCCGATTCTCGTGGCAGGCAAGCCAAGTACTGTTTGTGAGCCTTGAGTTCCTGAATCAGCTTCTGATGAGCCGGATTCGAAGCCAGATACCGATCGATCTCTGCTCGTTCCGATTCGGACAGCTCCCCGTCAATGTAGGCGGCTAGGCGTGATTCGATTTGTTCAATTCCGTCAGACATCGTCGTCGATTCGTTAGAGTTTGGGTCGATCCATCCTGATTTCTCAAGAGCCAGAAGGTCGGTTGGTCGTTTCGGGTTTTGTGTTTAAAAGGATCATCTGTTCCCTCAGGGCAAGCCTGGCACGAAAAAGCTTGCTCTTGAGTGTTCCTAGAGGAATATTCAACACATCGGCTATTTGCTGGTAGTCCATATTTTCGATGTCTCTCATGACCAGAATCGCTCGATATTCGGCATCGAGTTGTCCGAGTGCTGTGAGGACCTGCTGATGCGTTTCTCGTTCCTGGATAACCTGATCGGGAGAAAGCCCCGGGGATTTGAGCTGACCAAGCAGTGCCGAAGCCTGGTCTTGGGTCCCGTTTCGGGAAGCGTCTAGCGAAAACGACCGATGTCGTCGGTTCTTTCTCAAGTGACTGATCGCCAGATTGATTCCGATGCGGAACATCCAGGTAGCCGGTTGACTTTCTCCGCGAAAGGATTCGATTTTGGTCAACGCCTTGACGAACACCTCCTGTGTCAGTTCACGCGCTTCTTCCCGGTCGCCGATCACTCGAAGAATGGCGTTGTACAACCGGTCCTGGAGTCTGATCGCCAGCTGTCCGAACGCCCCGCGGTCACCGGTCTGTGCTCTGCGGAACAGGTCCATTTCCCGCGTGTCAGTCGATTCAGGAATGACCCGCGGAGAAGACGTACTGGTTCTTCCACCGACACTTGACATGGATTAGACGCTCCGTGCGTCAAAAAGTTCCAAAGCCGTCACGATCCATCGTACCGGCTTTGCTTCATTTGTAACCTTGGGTCCGATAACCTGCAATCGAGAACGATGGATTCTTTAAGTCTTTTTCAGACAACGGTTAAGCATGAAAAGCCGGATCGGGCTGGTCCGGGCGGGTAGATGTTGATAGGTCTGAGTCAATTCCCATCCACGGTCCCGGATCCATTGTTGCCACATTTGCCCGGTGATTCGACCGGGTTCGCCAAACAGGACCAGTCCACGGGGTACCAGATGATTTTTGACAAACCGGTCCAGGGATTCCCATTGAGATTTTTCGTATAGCACGTCAGCGCCAAGGATCAGATCAAACGTGGTTCGCAGGTCATCGGTCTGCCAATCCATCCGTCGGGTTTGGATGTGAGGGCTGTACCGCAGCCCGTTTAGCGCTGCAAAACCCAAAGCGTCTCGCTCGATATCCCCGAAAGTGACTTGTGCCCCGAGAACGGCTGCCACTGTCCCGGCCAGTCCCATTCCGCAACCGAGATCCAGAACGCGACACAACCGCAGATCCTGGGTACGGTGGTGTTCGATCAACCATTGACCGACGCCGAGGGAAGAATCCCAAATTTCAGCCCAATACGGCAACCCCAACTCGTCTCCCCGGACCCGTTGACCGGTTTGTCTCTCATAAGCATCGATCTTGTCGCACAAATCGTTCAGCACACGCTTGGGATCGGTGACACGCGTGAACAAAATCCGAAGCGGACCGACCGGGATAAGCTCCGTGGTCAGATCAAAACGCTTTCTCAGACGGGAAAGCAGCCTGGCTGCCCGTCGTGAATGAAGCGTGCGAATGGAAGTAGTCACTGCCATCGGATCGATCACGTTTCGCATCCGCGGAGAAAAGTGGTAGGGTGGCGGATCATGATTTTTTGCCTTCTCCGGTGCTTCCAAAATAAAGGGGATCCAACGCCAGTCTTCCGGATCCGATGATCGCGATCATAAAGCACATGGCTGTCATGATATAAGCATGGTGGAACGGTCCGACCGGGGGCGCGCCGGTGATCCCGTTGGCGTTCATCTGTGCGATCGAAATGCTCAGCAAGACCAGGGTCAGTCCCCCTGCAGCCGCACGAGTGAATAGGCCCAGGATCAACATCAATCCCCCCAACAGTTCGAGGAACGGGATCGCATACCCGTAAGGCGTCGCGAGAGCCTCAGGAAGCCAGTCGGGGCGTAGCTTGGCAAATCCACCATTCACAAACGCGGGAATGCCTCCGCGCATCTTGCCCCAGCCCGCCAGAAGCATGTACAAGCCCAGCAAAACCCGTCCGACCAGTAAACTGATGTCGATCCAGGCAGGATGATTAAACGGATTCCTCATAATCACTCATCTTATTCGATAACAACGATCCTGGGATGAACCCCCGGGTTATTTTTTACCGAGTTCGACAGACCTCTGATAAGCGGCTTGGATGGCTTTTTCAAGATGGGAACCGACCCCGGTCTGGTCCAGGTATTCGATAGCGGCTTGTGTGGTCCCGTTAGGGCTGGTGACTTTGCGTCGGAGCTCGGTGGGAGAATCCGAGGTCGTTGTGGCCATTGTGGCAGCGCCTAGAACCGTTTGCCTGGCGAGTTGGGTGGCCTGATCCGGTGATAATCCCAAAGACACCCCTGCAGCGATCATGTGCTCGAGCAAATAAAAGACGTAGGCTGGACCAGAACCCGAAACGGCGGTGACGGCGTCCATGAGTTGTTCGGTCACTTCAACCACTTCGGCAGCTGGCGAAAAAAATCGTGAGGCTGCGGTCACATCTGCGCGGGTTGCAAAAGCGCCGGAACAAACCCCTACCGCCCCTTGACCGACGAGCATGGGGGTGTTTGGCATCGTCCGAACAACCCGCCATTGTCTACCAAGACCCAGGTGCGTTTCAATAAACCGGGTGCTGATCCCCGCAGCGATCGAGATGACCAGGGTTTTTTCAGAAATAACCGACGAGATTTCGTGAAGTACTTCGTCCATTTGCTGAGGTTTGACCGCTAACAACACCGCCAAGGCGTCCTTGGCTGCTTCTGATGCTTTGGCGGTGGTTCGGATTCCCAGTTCGCGCGTAAACAGGGTTCTTCGGTTCTCGGCGGGATCAGCGGCGATTATCTGTTCGGGGGAGAGGCTTTGTCCGTTCAGCAACCCACGTGCGATGGCTTCAGCCATGTTGCCCGCACCAATCAATGCCAGTTCATAAGACATATTCCCCAGTGTAAATCAATTTTCTCCGGAAACAAAAGGATCAGTCCCATGGACCACCAAGGGCTTCATGAACCGATTTTGGTGCGACCACAATGAGGTATCCGTTCAAAAAGGTGATTCGGGCTTTCCCGCCATTGACGTTCCAGATATCCGGACGAATGGTGGTTTGAATCAGCCGAATCAGTTGTTCAGCCCGATACGAACGGGTCAGGATCGGATCATCATCACGGGTTCGGGCGTTTGAGTCGAATAACCCGCCTTGTGGGGGTTGATTTCGTGCGCCGGTCATACGATCCGTCAGGTTTAGGCTCGGTCCACGAAAATCGGGGATTTCTACTAGCAGGTCTTGAACCGGATAAATCCGAACGAACATCTTCTCTTCTGACCGTTTTCGGGTGGTGACGGTGATGACATTTTGATCCACTTCAAATGTCAGCAATCCGGGGGCTGCTGATTCCAGGACGGTCCGAAGTGCCACGTGTACCGGAACGAACCTGAGTTTGACCGTCACGGGGGCGTCTCGCAAGACGCCTGCCGATTCGATGGCGTGCCAGTTGATAAACCAATTGGCTTGCGTCGCGTCCTGGAAAAAGGCTAACGCCTCTTCCAGAGCGACGTCTTTGAGCGACAATTCGGGAAGACGCTTCTGCAAAGCGGATTTTGCAGGCGTCTGTGCAGCGACCACTACGGGCCCCACCAATAACAAAAACAGGACGATTGTGAGGAACCGCATCGGTGCCTCCTTGTTCACAGGATTATACCGATCACGGGGCAAAAAGTATCCTCTTTTTATTGCGTAATAGACGGAATCAATGCCATTAATTCGTCGTATAAAAGATCCATCGCTTGGGGTTGGACTCGAACGTTTCCGATGACCGACATGAAATTGACATCCCCGGCCCAACGAGGAACAACGTGTTGGTGCAGATGACCGGGAAGTCCTGCACCAGCACACCGACCGAGATTCATGCCGATGTTAAACCCCTGGGGGCACATCGCCTTTTTCAGAAGTCGTGTGGCTGTGACAGTTTGCAATTGAAGATCGTACAACTGCTCGTCCGACAGATCCTCCAGGCAGGACACGTGTTCACGAGGCGCGACCAACAAGTGACCGTTGGTATAAGGAAACTTGTTCATGACTGCTATGCTATGTGAACTAGACCAGAGCACTCGACGGGATCGTCTATCCGGATCACTTCCAAGGGCTTGGACAGCCTGACACAAAAAGCATCCGCCTTGGGATTGATCCTGATTCTCGAGCAATCGGATATATTCCATACGCCACGGTGCGTGAATCGTCTGTGACATGATCGGATTTTAGCACACCTTCCGGACGAATAAATCCAATTAACTGGGGCCTCATGGGTGTGATCTTTTTTTAGTGCTTCTTGTTCTGAGTTTAGGTCGAACATGAAGCGTTTGCAGCACTTTGGCGGTATGTCGAGGGTGGGTTTAACCCTTGCTCACCGGATCTCCTAAAATAGGCAGCTGGACCTTGACCGAATCCTCGGATCGGAACGGATCAAGAATCGGTTCCATTCCGGGAGCTCGTCCGATGTAGGTATTGTCGATTTTCGGTACTTTTCGAGTGCGTGGGTTGGGATCGGGCGATAAGTCCGGCGAATCGGGGCCGTCGTGGCGTTTTAACACGTTATAGTACTGGTCTCGTTGGGCAGGGATCCAGCCCGCGTCCCGAATGAGTCGGCAGATTTCACGGGCTTCCAACCGATAAGTGGTACCGGCTGCGGAAACCACGTTTTCTTCCATCATCACCGACCCCATATCGTTGGCCCCAAAGAACAACGCCAGTTGACCTATCTTGGGACCCATCGTCACCCAAGAGGATTGCAACGAAGGAATGTTATCCAAAAACAGACGTGCGATCGCCAGGATTCGTAGGTATTCATCTGCCCCGGCCATCCGAACGACTCGTCCTCGAAGAATATCCTCATGGGTCGAATCATCGAACGGACCATAAAGATCCGGGTCCCATTCTTTAGCTCGACCCAACGGGGTGTTTTCGCGTTGGAAAGGCCAATGAATAAATGCGGTATACGATCCACTCATCAGAGGAAGTTGCTCGGGAGTGAGATCCGACTTTTCAAAAACGCCGGGGTGTTTTTCCCGCACGTTTCGGATGGTAGATCGTCTGAACTCATCGTCCGGATGAGCAAGAGCCAATGCATAATCCTGAAGATCACGAATGGCAGACATATGTTCGATCCGCTCTCGGACAAACTCGATGTGTCCGATCAGCATGGTGGCGCTGGTATTCATTCCTTCTTCATGAGCGACTCGCATGACGCGCAACCAGTCGTCTCCGGTGCATTTGCCGATTCCGATCCGTCGTCGGACACGGGGGGAAAAGATTTCGCCACCACCACCGGGAATCGTATGAAGCCCGGCGGCTTTGAACCGACGGATGATCTGACGGACGTCCATTCCAAAAAAACGTTCGAACTCGACAAACTCGGGTGGTGAAAAAGCATGAATATGAATCGTCGGAAACTGATGACGGATGTACCGTAAAAGGTCTTCGTACCACTCGATGGGAATCCGGTCGTTCATCCCTCCCTGCATGAGGATCTGGGTCCCTCCGATCGAAATGAGTTCGTGAATTTTTTCACCAATGGCTTCGAACGACAAGGTGTAACTGTCCGAATCTTCATGATCCCGTCTGAAGGCACAAAACGTGCACTTGGCCGTGCACACATTGGTGTAGTTAATATTCCGGTCGATCACGTAGGTACGATAATCCTCCGGGTGCAATCGTTGTGTGACCCGATGAGCCCATTCCCCCAGATCCTGTAAAGACGCTCGATGATAAAGCTCCAAGGCTTGGTCAGGGGTCAAACGGGCTTTCCCGTCAAGGACCGGTTGAATGTCAAACGAAAGACGTTTCATACCTTCAGAAGTGTATGAAAATGCCTCATCAGAAGCGAATCGTTTCAGGTAAAATGAAATCCGGGAACAAAGACCCGAAATTAGGTGCAACTTTTCACCCGGATGGAGGTAAATTTGTTCAGAGGCAATAATCGATAAAGGCGGAACGTTTAAATATCGGCAGGTTTGATTCATGGCCCGGCTACACCCCCAGCTTGAACCGTTTGTCGAATCCTCATCCGATCCGTGGGACCGTGTCAAAGCGGCCCATTTGCTGAATCGGGCCGGGTTCGGAGGGACCGAACAGGAAATCAACCGGGTTCTCGAAGCCGGCCCACAGGCAGCGGTCGATGAACTTTTGGATTTTCCCGATGGTCCATCAGATCTGATCAGCGCCACCGACCAGCCCGATTTATCTCATATCGAAGGGTATCCTCGAACCTTTGCTGAACGTCGAAAACTGTTCGAAGGCAAGACGGCCGAAGAACGGATGCTCCTGAACCAGCGCATGAACCAAGCCAATCAGCAAGCCTTACGAGCCATTGCCAACTGGTGGGTTCAACGAATGGCGTACGGACCTTACCCCTTCCACGAAAAGCTGACCCTGTTCTGGCACGGACATTTTACCACCAGCGCCCGAGACGAACGATCCGCCTGGTTGATGTGGCAGCAGAACGAGACCTGGCGCGCCCATGCGGCCGGGAACTTCGGTCGATTCGTCAAAGCCGTCTCCCGAGATCCGGCCATGCTGGATTACCTGAACAATCAGCAAAACCGAAAGGCACGACCCAACGAAAACTATGCCCGCGAACTCATGGAGCTATTCACCCTCGGGATCGGAAACTACACCGAAAACGACATCAAAGAAGCTGCCCGCGCTTTTACAGGATGGGCCCACGACGGCGAAGCCTTCATCTTCCGCAAGTTCGATCATGACGACGGAGAAAAGACCTTCTTCGGCGTACGGGGCAACTTCGACGGGGATGATATTATCGACCTGATCCTCCGTCATAAGGCTTGCGGACCATATATCGCTTCGCGATTCTGGAACTTTTTTGTCAACGAACAGTACGACCCTGCCGTCATTGCTAGTCTAGGCGAGGTGTTACGAGAGAACGATTACGAACTCAGACCGATGATCCGAACGCTTTTGACTTCCAAGGCGTTTTACAACAGACAGAATATCGGGTCGCAGATCAAAAGCCCGATCCAACTCGTGGTCGGAACGGTCCGTCTTCTGGGGGTCAAGATGCCCGAAGTCAATCGTTTGAATGGTGCCTTGAACCAGATGGGACAGGTACCTCTGATGCCCCCCACGGTCAAAGGTTGGCCGGGGGGGAAAATGTGGATCAACACTAGTACGATGTTTGTCCGATACAACACGGTGTTGTGGTTGGCGGGGGGGGAACCGGTTACGAGTGGTCGTCGAGTGATTGACGCGATCAATCGAAGAAACCGCTCTTCGGGTATCCAAGTGGAGGTGGACGGTTCCACAGAACAGATCGTGGATCGTTGGGTCGAACGACTGATTCAACGACCGATCTCGGAACAAAAACGCGCGATCCTGATCGAGGCTATCGGTTCTGAACCGAACGAATCGAGTGTAAGAAACATGGTGAGTCTGATTCTTTCCATGCCCGAGTATCAACTTTGTTAAGGAGAGGTCGAATCCGGTGTCCGGGTTGGGCCTAAACGACGATGACACATTCACATACCCGACGCGTGTTTCTCCAGCGTGGTCTTGCATTGGTCAGTGCGGGATTGACAGTTCCGACCTTCATCGACTCCACCGTCTGGGCTATGGCGGATCCGTTGGACGTCAAGCTGACCCAGCAGGAATCGGGTACGGACGGGAAAATATTGGTCGTCGTTCAACTGTCAGGGGGTAACGACGGATTGAATACGGTGATCCCGTACGGAGATGATGCCTACTATCGCGCCCGTCCGGGATTGGCTAAGCGTGCGGAAGAAGTGTTGAAACTGAACAGTTATGTCGGGCTTCACCCGAATCTTGCCCCACTGAAAGAGTTGTACGATGACGGGATGCTGTCGATCATTCAGGGCGTCGGATATCCCAACCCCAACCGGTCTCATTTCAGGTCCATGGATATCTGGCATACCGCGATTCCTGACAAAGAAGTGACGACCAGCGGTTGGCTCGGTCGCTACTTTGATAACACCTGTTCTGGAGAAGACCCCCATGCCGGGATTGCGATCGGGGATACGGCCCCGCTGGCGATGAAGGGTGAGCGTGTCCTACCGTTAAACTTCGAGCGTCCGGAGAATTATCGCTACAAAGGGCAAGATCAGGAACGGTATCTGAAACTCAACGGGGGAACCGTCGGTCAGGAAACAACCGTTGAACCATCCGGAACGGGGGGAGGATCAGGACAGACAAAGACCAAAGGGGTTCGGATTATCACCCCGGACAATCAGCTGGAGTTTTTGACCCGAACCGCCATGGATGCTCAACTGTCTAGTGACCGGATCACTCAATTGGTCAACAACTACAACACGCGTTCGTCCTATCCTCGGGGTAGTTACGGTGAAGGATTGCGAACCGTGGCTGCGATGATCCGCGGGGGGTTGCCTACCCGTGTTTACTATGTCAGTCTTGGTGGATTCGATACCCACGCCAATCAAGGCGGACGACATGACAACCTGATGCAACAGTTCGCCCAAGGTGTCAGTGCCTTCTGGAACGATATGAAAGAACAGAAAAACCATCAGCGTGTGTTGATGATGTGTTTCAGCGAGTTCGGAAGACGGGTTCAGCAAAATGCCAGTCAGGGTACCGATCACGGCGCAGCAGCGCCGATGTTCCTGTTCGGACCGGCGATCGAAAAACGGGCAGGACTCGTCGGAAATCACCCTTCCCTGACCCGGCTGGATCAAGGCGATCTGATCCACAACATCGATTTCAGAAACGTCTATGCCACCATTCTCCAGGACTGGTTAAATACCCCCAGCAAACCAATCCTGGGACAACAGTTCAAGACCATACCGATCTTTAAGTCCTGATATGACCTAATGTTATTGAAATGTCACTCGGCCAGAGCTTTTTCCAGGTCTCGGAGAAGTTGTTGGTCCTCCGGACCCACTTTGCTGTCATAACGGGCGAGAACTTTTCCGTCCCGTCCGATCAGAAACTTGTTGAAGTTCCACTTGATTTCCCCCGCGAACTTCCCTGCGGTGGGTTCTTCCGTCAAAAATCGATACACCGGATGTTTTTTCTCGCCTTTGACCGAAATCTTGGCCATCATCGGAAACGTGACATTGAACCGACTGGTGCAGAACTCTTTGATCTGCTGATTCGATCCTGGTTCCTGATTAAAATCATCAGCAGGGAAACCGATCACAACAAATCCCTTATCCCGATAGGTTTTATAGAGATTTTCCAGACCGGAATACTGTTTGGTAAAACCGCACCTGCTGGCCACGTTGACAATCAGAACGACTTGACCCTTCAACCGGGATAAATCGTAATCCTGTTCATCGATGTCTCGAACGACGTAATCCAGCGCCGAAACCGGCTGGGTGGTCGGTTCTGCGTTAACTCTGCTACCCATCAGGATCCCCGTCACCAAAAAAAGCATTCCACAACCAGCAGACCAAAAAGCAGTTTTCATAAAACACTCCCTGCGAATGAAGTTTCTGAAAATCAGAAAACTCGACCGATTTTTATTTACTTCTCATTGTCCGATCGGTACTTTGTATTTTCAATTCGTTTGGACATGATTCATTTTATCCAACCAACCGTGAATCGTGTCACAAACTGCATCGCATGGAGGCGATGACGTATAATCATAGGCCGCACAGGGCGGGATGGTTGATTCGTTTTCATCCTCCAGACGTTCTTTGAAATGACAGACTGATCCAAACCCCACGAACCGATCTGTTTCCTAGGTCTTAACTTTAACAGATCGTCTTTCGTTCAATACCGGTGTACCAACCCCCGGTCGTTGGATCTGTCTGGGATATTGAGATCGAGGTAGTCCTATGCCGCTTAGCAAATCCAGTTCGCTCGCAGCCATCATCGAAAAGAAGATCGATACATCCTCGTACCGTCAACAGCATTGGGAGGGATCCTTCTGGGAATATCTGGACATGGTTCAGGAAAACCCGGCGATAGCCCGGAATGCATTTCAACGGGTTTACGACATGATCACGTCGTTCGGCGTCGAAACCTTTACCCAGTTCAAACAGGAGATGAAACGATACAAGTTCTTCTCCGACCCCATCGGAGAAGGGGCCGATGCCATCTACGGACTCGAAAAACCGTTGATGCAGCTGGTCGATTTTTTCAAATCCGCTGCCCAGGGGTACGGAACCGAAAAACGAATCCTGCTGTTGCACGGACCGGTCGGGTCCAGCAAATCCACCATCGCTCGGTTGCTCAAAAAAGGTCTGGAATGGTATAGCCGGACCGAAGAGGGCAAGCTTTACACCTTCAGTTGGCGTCTGCCTCACAAGATGGGAACCGATGAGGGTGAGCACTATGTTGATTGCCCGATGCACGAGGAACCGTTGCTCTTGATCCCCCAGGAAGCCCGGGCCGAGGTCCTGGCGCAGATCAACAGTACGCTCCCGGAAGGAAGACGTATCCAGCTTTACCCCGAAATCTGCCCCTTCTGCCGAAAGGTAATGGCCGATCTGATGGAAATGTACGACGGAGAATGGCGAAAAGTCATGGACCACGTCAAGGTCAAACGCCTGATTCTCTCCGAAAAAGACCGAAAAGGCATCGGTACTTTCCAACCCAAGGACGAAAAAAATCAGGATTCGACGGAACTGACCGGCGATATCAACTACCGCAAAATCGCCGAGTACGGGTCCGATTCAGACCCCCGGGCGTTTAACTTCGACGGCGAACTCAATGTCGCCAATCGTGGCATTGTCGAGTTCATCGAAGTCCTCAAGCTTGACGTGGCGTTTTTGTACGACCTGCTGGGTGCTTCTCAGGAACACGTCATCAAACCCAAAAAGTTCGCCCAGACGTTCATCGATGAGGTGATTCTGGGGCACACCAACGAGCCGGAATACAAAAAACTCCAAGGCAACGAGATGATGGAAGCCTTTCGTGACCGGACCATCAAGATCGATGTTCCCTACAACACTCGATTGGATGATGAAATCAAAATCTATAATAAGGATTTCGGCAAAGACCGGATCAAAGGCGTTCACATCGCACCGCATACCGTCGAAGTGGCTGCGATGTGGGCGGTATTGACACGCCTGAGTGAACCCAAAAAGGCCGGAATCACCAAACTCCAGAAACTCAAACTGTATAATGGCAAATCGATTCCGGGTTTTACCGAGGACAGCATCAAGGAACTAAAAGAAGAAGCCCCCCGCGAAGGAATGCAGGGAATCAGCCCCCGATACATCCAGGACAAAATCAGCAACGCGCTGGTTTCTCATCAGGCCCAGGTCGAAAAAACCATCAACCCCTTCATGGTGATGAACGAACTGGAAAGTGGTCTGTCTCATCACTCGCTGATCACCGATGAGGAATTGAAAAAAGAATACCGCGAGCTGCTGGCGGTGGTCCGTGAAGAGTACGAAGACATCATCAAAGGCGAAGTCCAGCGGGCGATCAGCGCCGACGAAGACGCCATCAAACGCCTGGCAGCCAACTACATCGAAAACGTCCGCGCTTACACCCAGCACGAACGCGTACGCAACCGTTATACCGGACGTGACGAAGACCCCGACGAACGTCTGATGCGATCGATCGAAGAAAAGATCGATATCCCCGAAAGTCGCAAGGACGACTTCCGTCAGGAGATCATGAACTACATCGGTGCCCTGGCGTTGGACGGGAAAAAGTTCGAATACAACACCAATGCTCGACTTCTCAAGGCGCTGGAACTGAAGCTGTTTGAAGACCAACGAGATACGATCAAACTCAAGAATCTCGTCAGCAGCGTCGTCGATGACGAAACCCAGCAGAAAATCGACGTGGTTAAACAACGTCTGATCAAATACTTCGGTTACAACGAAGTCAGTGCAACCGATGTACTGAATTACGTGGCCAGTATCTTTGCCCGGGGTGACTCGAAACAGGATGGTTAATCCAACCCGTCCGGAAACCCCGCGAAGTACCGGTCCGAGAATGAGTAACAAAACATGATGACAAGTACACGATCCGCGCTGGTATTGATTCTACTCGGACTGTTGGGGGCATGCTTTTTCTGGGTAACCGATCCCTGGATCGGATGGATTCGGCATCTGATGCCCGCTCGAGTCAATTTCCTAGACGCCTCCCAACAGGCCTGGCCGGGAACTCTGGTCGGATTGATCGGAAGCGCAGCCGTGGTTCTACTGGGATTGTGGCTACTGATCAAACGTCCAACCGAATCGTAATGAGGGTGATTTCGTGATTCTCAAAATCGAAAAAGATCATCAACGATTCCGACAGATCGTTAAAGGACGTATCCGCGACGACTTACGAAAGTTTCTTTCCAAGGGTGAGTTGATCGGAAAGGAAGGCAAACACCTGATCTCGATCCCTGTCCGATCGATCGAACTGCCGAACTTCCGGTACGGAGACAATTCCGGCGGGATCGGTTCCGGTGAAGGCGAAGAAGGCCAACCCGTCCCCGGTCAGGGACAAGGAAAAGGTCAGGGAGGAGAACAACCCGGTCAACACCTCATGGAAGTCGATTTGACCTTGGACGAACTAGCCGAACTTTTGGGGGAGGAACTCAAACTGCCCCGTATCGAACCCAAAGGTGCTCACCGAATCACCACCATCAAAGAGCGTTACAGCTCACTCCGACGGGTCGGACCGGATTCACTCCGGCATTTCAAACGATCCTTCAAAGAAGCCCTTAAGCGTCAGATCATGCTCGGCACCTATGATCCGGGCAATCCGTTGATCATCCCCGAGAAAAAGGACATCCGTTACCGGAGCTGGAAAGAAATCAAAGCACCCCAAAGTAACGCGTTGATCGTGTTCATGATGGACGTTTCCGGGTCGATGGGCGAAGAGCAGAAAGAACTCGTCCGGTTGGAAAGCTTTTGGATCGACACATGGCTTCGTAAGAATTATGAAGGGATCGAAACACGTTACATCGTGCATGACGTCAACGCCAAAGAGGTGGATAAACAGACCTTTTATCATCTCCGTGAGGACGGGGGGACCAAAATCAGTTCGGCTTACAAACTCGCCAAACAACTGATCGATGCCCACTATCAGCCGAGCGAATGGAACATTTATCTATTTCATTTTTCCGACGGTGACAACAGTTCGGAATCGGATAACCGGGAATGTGTCAGGATCATCAAGGAACAGCTTCTGCCGGTGGCCAATATGTTCGGTTACTGCCAGGTCGCTAGCGCGTATGGTAGTGGCAATTTCATCAACACCCTGCACGAACATCTCCGGGGACATGAGAAACTGCTGACCAGTCGGGTCAATTCCAAGGACGATATTTATGACTCGATCAAAACGTTCTTCGGAAAAGGACACTAAAACGGAATCATCGTATACCCCCCCCCAGACAGGAGGTGATTCGGATCAGATTTCATAAAAGTATTTCTGACGAAGTCGTTTCAGCTCGGGTTCGATCCGTGGGTCATAAGTTCCCTGACGTTGGCGGATGAGTTCTGCCCAGGGATATTGAGCATTCCGGGTTTTAAGACGTTCGACGTATTCGTCCACTTTTCCGATCGGCTTGGCAGGAATTCCTCCGACAATGGTATTAGGGGGAACATCCTTGGTGACGACGGCGCCAGCTGCCACGATGGCGTTGGGACCAATCGTCACGTTCGGCATGATGATCGCGTGATAACCTACAAATACATTATCCTTGATATCAATCTTGCCCACGGAATCGAGCTTCAACCCGAAAGCCCGGTTGAGCATGTTCACCGAACCGTCGTGCCCGATCAACGTACAAGTACTGAGACGAACATTGTTGCCTAGTCGTACGTAATGAGGATCAGTAATGTTGCAGGACGTAAGAATCGAACAGTCTTCTCCGATGGAATACAACTTCCCGTGTTTTTTCAGAAACATCGCGTATTCCGTACCGTCCGGACGACAGAGTTTTTTGTACAGACCGACACATTTTCCCCGTTCCATGGCCAGGAATCGCAGCAGAGATTGGATTAGTTTCATCATACCCTTGATAAAAAAACAGACCGGTTTTGCCCTTGTTTGATATATTGTCTTGTAACGATGAGTTATACAACACTCATATCAAACGTTTCTTTTGACCTGTTGAGGCAAATGCCATGCCTTCTCATACCTTGATCCCATTTCCTCCCGAATTGCTCGCTGCCAAGAAACAGATCCGGGAACAGGCTCGTTCCTACGGACTGGATTTTTACGAAACGATCTTCGAGATGTGCGATTACGAGCAAATGAACCAGATCGCGGCTTACGGGGGTTTCCCCCAGCGATACCCGCACTGGCGATGGGGGATGGAGTATGAACGTCTTCGTAAACAGCATTTTTACGGGTTGGGACGTATTTACGAGATGGTCATCAACAATGACCCGTGCTACGCCTATCTCCAGGAATCCAATCCCCTGGTGGATCAAAAACTAGTGATCGCGCACGTCTATGCCCATTGCGATTTTTTCAAGAACAATCTGTGGTTCTCTCAGACCAATCGCAAAATGATGGACGAAATGGCCAATCATTCCACGCGTGTCCGTAAACACATTGAAAAGCACGGATACGACACGGTCGAACGATGGCTAGATGTCTGCATCAGTTTGGAGGATCAGATCGACCCTTATTCGGTTTTCATGAAGCGTCAGCCGACCCGTCATGATCCTCCGGACCGGTCTTCCGAACCGGAGAACTCCCGGTTTCAGGCCAAGGACTACATGGATCGGTGGATCAATCCTCCGGACGCGATCGAAGCCGAAACCAAAAAACGTCGGGAACAGGCCGAACGATCACGAAAGGCTTTTCCGGTTCGACCCACTCGGGATGTACTTTTATTTCTACTGGAAAATGCTCGACTCGAAGACTGGCAGGCCGATTGCCTGTCGATCATTCGCGAAGAAGCTTACTATTATGCGCCCCAGGGAATGACCAAAGTCATGAACGAAGGGTGGGCGACCTACTGGCATAGCAAGCTGATGACCACGCACTTCCTTGAAAGCGCCGAGGTCATTGATTATGCCGATCATCATTCGGGGACAGTTCACATGCCTCCTGGCGGATTCAATCCCTACAAAATCGGTGTGGAACTGTTCCGCGATATCGAAGACCGATGGAACAAGGGTCGATTCGGTGCGGATTATGAACTGGCCGACCGATTGGGAGAAAAACAAAAATGGGACAAGGGTCTGGGTCTGGGTCGAGAAAAAATCTTTGAAGTACGTCGGCTTTACAACGACGTGATGTTCATTGACGAGTTCATGACCGATGAGTTCATCGAGAAAAACCGATATTATCATTACGGACGAGATCCTCACACCGGTCAGTTGAGGATTGTCAGTCGGGATCCCAAACGGATCCGACAAAGCCTTCTGTATCGTTTAACCAATCTCGGCCGGCCTTTCATTTACGTGGTCGATGGGAATTACAACAACCGTGGGGAATTGTATCTGGCGCACCAGCACAACGGTTTGGACATCGAAATCAAATATGCCATCGAAACCCTGAAGAATCTCTGGAAAATTTGGCAGCGTCCATGTCACCTTCAGGCCCGGATTGATGATGAGATGATGTTGTTTTCCTTTGACGGTAATCAAGCCAAGCAACAAACGATCCGGGACGATACCCCCAAACCCGCCCACGAAATTGTTTGAAAGACCGTTCGTACGTCACCTTGGGGCTTTCATTCGCGCATCACCCTCTGGGGGAAAAATTATTTTTTTGCGAAGTTTTCCTTCGAAAATGCCACTGAGTGCGGTTTTGTCATATCAAACGCGCACCAGCCCCGGTAAGGATAGGAGCCACAACGGATGACCGGTGATTTTTTCTGCGGGGATCTATTCCGATTCAGAAATTGTCGTGGCGGGTGCAGGATCTTTTAGCTTCAACAGGGTTGAAACGATTTTACGAACAGACTCATCCGGATCGGTTTCGATCTCTTGGAACAACGACTTACGCTGATCTTCTTTGAGTTGCGATCCGACAATGCAACCTGTCAAACGGGTCTGCAGATCAGATGATTGGAGCATCGTCCGCACGTGGTTCTCTACCGTTTGGGGATCGGTCAGCACCGTTAACTGTTGAAGCATCACCAGTGCACGGACAAACGGATCGGATTCGGACGCAAAGGCGTCGTCTAGCATCGTTTGTCCTTGCGCTGCGACCTCTTTCTGCTCGGGAGTGGATTGGGGGGTGTTCTGAATCACACGGATGTTTCCGATCAGAGACAGATAGCCGGACAATCGTTGAGCAGGATCAGTGGATTTGAGTTGGTCATCGATTTTCTGACGAACGTCCTGTCGTTGTAACGCGACGGATGGACGGTCGATCACGCTTTCGCCTTGAGCTCGAAACCCGCCGGGACCGGGTACGACGGTCAATCCTTGTGTCTGCTGGACGAGTCGGGGATTGCTGATTGCTGAGGAATAAACCGAAAGCGGAAGATGGGGCAGACTCTGGAAAAAACTCCCTAGTTCACCGGTATCAATCCGGACGATTGCAAAGGTACTTTGTTTGGGTTCAAGGACAAGATCCGAGGAAAGTTTGGCAAAAGTGACCCCGGGAAAATATTGTTCCAGAGGTCCTTTGACCTGGGCATCGATCGCGACCGATTGATCCAGAACCCCGCCGGGACCGATCACCAGCGGAAAATCGCTGACGTTCTGAACGCGCAGTCTGAGGAGCATGGGTTCACCCACGGCAATACCTACTTTGAGCGGTCTGAGTTCCATGAGGTAAAAATTGCCCGGTGTTTGCGCGAATGTCAGCCACTTTTCAGGTAGTTTGGATGCTTGGTTTACGACTTCGGATTTATCCGGGTTGGAAAAGGGAATCGCGCCCAAGTCTCGAAGGGAATATCGAACCGTTGAAGACCAAACTCCCAGGGGCATCTGTGAAAGAAGTTCGGAAGCTTCTTGAAGTATCGTCTCGCGGGATTCGCCTTGTCCGAGCCGGATCGCGGTCATTCCTACTTTTGCAAGAGGATCACGATCCGCAATGGCAGAAAGTTTGACTTTGGCCTCGTCCGTGCGTTGATTCTTCAAGGCCGAGAATCCCTGTAGTCGGGTGACAAGGACGCTGTTTTCTCCCGTGAGAATGGTCAGCGCTTCCATAACCGCAGGATCGATCGGATGTCCGGAAAAATAAGCATCCAGCCAAGCGTAGTCCCCGAGTGCGGTCGTGTACGTTCTGGCTAGATCGCTGGAAACTTCGAGTGATCTGGCGTCGTTGCGGACATCAGGAAGCACCGCAGGCGTCTGGTCGGTAACTTCCGGCGCTTGGGGGTCGATCAACCGGTGGAGGACCATGAGATTGCGGATCAAGGCGGATCTGGCGTCCGAGAGCGCTGAGGCAAAAGTAGATTCATTACCGGCCTGCATCTCGACCATCACCCGCATGAACCAGGCGTTGGGTGACGAAGGTGCAAGTTGCGTTGCCATCGTGGCGATCGAGGCTGCCTCGGGGTATTTGCCCTGCGCCAACAATAAAGCGGAAAGATGTGTCAGATCCTGTGCGTCGGGCGTCATGCCCAATGACCGGGTGATTTCAAACCCGGAACGATAAAGCAAAACGGATTGTTCATCCGCCCCACAGCGAGCCAGTTCTTCCGCGATGGAAAAAATCACCGCAGGCTGCATCGGGTTGCTTTTCAGAAGATTGACCAGTGCTGCAGTACGTTTCTCGGCCGGTGCACCCGACCGAAATAGTTGTTCAACCCGCAACTGCAAAGCCCGGGGATTGTAGGGGTTCAAAAGCAGAGCTCGGTTCAACGCCTCGGTTGCCCCAAGATCGTCCCCCATGTCGGTCAGGACCGAAAAGAGCTTGATCCCCGCGTGAGAACGAACATTTCGATGAACGGCTTGGGAGGAAAGAATCCGGGATAGGTACTGTTTTCGCGCATCAGCCGTTTGCATGCCGTCCACCAAAAGATCAATGGTCTGCACCTGGGCCAACTGGTCATTGGGTTCAAGTTTGCGATAGGCGTTAAGAAGCGCAAGGGCTTTGTCCCGGTCTCCGAGTCGGAGGGTGATATCGATGGCCCGTCGTTGAAGACGTGGTTGGTCGGTAATAAAAGGGGTCGCCGCATCGAGCAACGCCTCGGCTGCTGGAACCATCTGTTCATGGTTCGACCATATCTCTGCCACGTCCAACCATCGTTCAGTGAGGTCGACCGTCGGTTGGGACGACGACCGAACGATCGAACACGATACCAGAACGAGAAAAAATGCTGCGGCGAATGGGTGGGGGGGTCTCATCACGTGATTCAGTTTACCCTGATCCGGTCGGTGTTAAAACCTGTTCGACGGAGATTCGTTATCCTTGCGCCGCCAGACCCAGTGCTGCTGCGATCACAGCCGATAGACAACAGATCAGTGAAGCGGTCAATTTCAACATGTCATGGAACGGACGGTGTTCATACAACCGACCGACGACCAGAGACAGGATAATGATCTGCGATCCGGAAGCCGCAGCGATCGCCAGCGACCGTGCGGCCCATCGAAGAACGTCCGGATGTTCCGAACGCAAAGCCAAGTCGCTGGCATCAAACCAGATCCAAATGGCAACGACCATTAACCCGACGGACAGACATGTTCCCGTCAGAAGGGGTATCAGATTCCGACGTGGGGAAGGATTATTCATCGAAGTTCACCCCACAATTCCTGCAGGAAAGATCGGGATTCGATGATCGACCGTACGTCGCCGAGCAACTCAGCACGACGTTTCAACCAACGCGCCCAGTCCGTTTGCCCGGTCTTCAATGCCGACAACGCCATGATCGCCTGGACCCTCGCCGCGGACCAGGCAGGCATCAGCTCGACGAGTTCGATCTTGTGAGGTAGGGATTCTGTCACGCAACCCCATGCCGAGATCCGAGCGCAGTAATCCACCTGTAATTCCAAAAATTTCAGTCGGTCACGAACGGTCATGTCCGAAGAAACGGCTGACAAGACAGAATGGGCTGACGAAAGATCATTCATTTCCAGGGCGCACTCCGCGCGCATCAGCAGAAGGCTTTGTCTCAAACCCGAGTCAAGTCTCTGTTGACATAGAAGTTCGTCAATCAACAACGCGGATTCGACGTACTGTTTCTGTGCGTGACGAAGTGCTGCCAGATTTTGGAGCATTCCCAGTCGGGGGGCACGATGGAGTGTAAAACGGTTGATCGACTGCAGAAGGCTTTTCTCCGCTTCTTCGAACCGACGACTTTCGATCAAAAAGCTGGTGCGGGTAAGGTCCTGATGCGCACGGACACTTCGACCTCCCAGAAAAAAAAGTACCGCCAAACTTCCCGCCATCAACGCCCCTCCCCAGACCGCTTGTCCCAGGCTGATCAGAATAAAACCACCGGTCACGACCAGAAGGATCGCGATTCTCAGGATCAAGGAGACCATCGAGAATCGTCTGGCGATTCGGATAATCTTGTTAGCCGGTATCGACACCACAGGATCGGACATGACTCTATTAAACTTGTTGATCCGGAAGAACGCAAAAAGAACCATTCGCGACTGGTTCGTGTAAACTGATTTTCATGCCATACGAGATTCGGATTCAAAGGACATTTTGTGCTGCCCATCAGGTTCGATTACCCGACGGTACGCTGGAACCGCTTCACGGACACAATTGGACCGTCACGGTAACGGTCGGAGCCGACGGACTGGACGGTTCGGGTTTTGTTATGGATTTTCATCGACTGGAAAAACAGTTGGAGGGGGTACTGGTCCAATGGAACAATCGTCATCTCAATGAGACCGAGGCATTCAGCCGATTGAATCCGAGTGCAGAGAATATCGCTTATCAGGTGGCCCGATCGTTGACTCTTCCCGCAGAGGTGCGACTGATTTCGGTCGAAATCACCGAAGCGCCGGGTTGCAGTGCCTTGTTCAGACCCTGAAAAGGTTGAAGAGGGCTGATGCGTTCGGGTTGGTTGACGGGTCATAAGGGCATTCATACGATTATTTGGATCATGTTTGGTGGTTCGAATCGGTAAAACTCATGAAATGTGACAACTGTAACAATCTGGCGACGGTTCACCTGACCGAGATCAAAGGTGGCAAAAAGCTCGAAAAACATCTCTGTGAGCAGTGCGCGTCACAGCTGGAAGGAATCGGTTCGGTCAAAGGTCATCAGCCGATCAACGAATTGCTGACGAACTTTGTCATGGCTCATTCCGGGATCGCCCGTGAGCAGACGCTGCAATGTGAGAATTGTGGCATCACCTGGGCGGAGTTCAGGCAGGGGGGGCTTCTGGGGTGTGAACATGATTATAAGGTGTTTGAACGGGAATTATCCCCCTTGATCCAGAGAGCACATGAAGGGGCCACCCATCATGTGGGTAAAGTTCCAACCCGACGCGGGGCGGTGGGTGTCCCGGTTAAGAGAAGGGGACCGGATATCGAACGACTCCGGGGTGAATTGGCCCGGGCGGTCGAGGCTGAGGATTATGAGCGTGCGGCTAAGTTGAGGGATCAGATTCGACAGGCGGAAGCGAATGAAACTAAGTGATCTGACATCCAGGGCTGGCGAATGGTTGCGAGGCGAAGGACCTATGAGTGAGATTGTCATCTCGTCGCGAATTCGTCTGGCCAGGAACATTTCCGGGTATCATTTTCTTTCCCGCTGTACGCGTGCTCAACGAACGACGATCGAGCAAAAGGTTCGAAATGCGATTCTCGCCAACGCGGGCAAAATCACAGAACAGTTGTTTTATGTGAATCTTGCGGATGCACCCGAGATCGACCGCCAACTGCTGGTCGAACGACATCTGATCAGTAAACCTCACGCCAACGCCGAGGGATCACGTGGTGTTGCTATCGGGGGGGATGAATCCGTTTCGATCATGGTCAATGAAGAAGATCATCTTCGGATCCAGGTGCTTCGGTCCGGTTTGCAGCTTGAAGAAGCCTGGGAGCAGATCAACGCGATCGATGACGCACTGGAAAGCGTTCTGGACTTTGCCTTTCAACCTCCCTTCGGATACCTCACTGCGTGTCCGACAAACGTCGGAACGGGGATACGAGTGAGCGTGATGTTGCACCTTCCGGCCCTGAAATTGACCGGCGAGATCGAAAAGGTCTTCCGGGCTGCCAAGGATCTTCGTTTGGCGGTTCGCGGTCTGTACGGGGAAGGAACCGAAGCCACAGGCGACTTTTATCAGATCAGCAACCAGACAACCCTCGGCAAGGTCGAGGAAGAGATTATCCAAGATTTCAAGCAAGTTGTAATTCCGAAGATCATCGACTACGAGCATCACGCCCGTCGGACGTTATTGAACGAAAGGACGATGGCATTGGATGACCGGGTGTTCCGGGCACTAGGTATCTTGCGGTCGGCGCGTCTGTTGACCAGCGATGAAGTGCTTCAACAGCTCAGTCATATTCGGATGGGTGTGAATCTTGGACGACTCAAGGGGATCGAGATGAGGCTGCTGAACGAACTGTTGTTGATGTCTCAGCCGGCACATTTGCAGAAAATGCTGTCTCGTAAAGTGGAAGGCGACGCCCGACGGTCGGCCCGTGCGGAGTTCGTTCGTTCCCGATTGGGCAGTATTTGAAGCAGTAATGGTGTGTGTCAATTTATTTTCTGAGGGAGCCGATCGATCGTCGGGGGTCTTCCCACAGAATTGATTTTATGACTTTCTGTTGACCCGGTTATAATGGAACTTTAAGTCATCGGATTCTGTCCCGAGCCGTTGCCCCCGGATTTGCACCATCGAGGAGTGATTATGTCGAACATTTCGGATTTCAAGGAAAACGCCCCTGCAGTAGATTACACGGAACCCCAGCCGCAGATTCACGTCGAAGAACGAACGCTGAAACTTCGTGATTTCCTGAAGACGGTGATCAAGGTCAACGGTTCAGACCTCCACCTGCAGGCCGGTTCGATCCCGATGATTCGGGTGGACGGACGGGCGAGGTTTCTGGATTGCCCCCCGTTGACCGATGATGCTATGGCGGAAATGGTACGGGAACTGGCCCAAGGGAAAGAGGATGTGCTTCATAATCTCGAGCATCGGGGTGCTGCAGATTGTGCTTATGCAATGCCGGACGGAACAGCTCGGTTTCGGGTGAGCCTGTTTCATTCCCGGATGCGGTATGCGGTGGTCATGCGTCGGATCGTCACCAAAATCCCGAACTTTGCGGAACTGAATCTACCGCCCGTCGTGGAATCCCTGGCCGACTACCACCGAGGAATCGTTGTGGTGGCAGGGACCACCGGTTCGGGTAAATCGACCACGCTGGCTGCCATTATCGGCAAGATCAACCGGACGCGATCCGAACGGATTATTACCATTGAAGACCCGATCGAGTATCAGCACGAAAACATCAAATCATTAGTCAGTCAGGTTGAGGTGGGGACTGATACCGAAAGTTATGAATACGCGCTTAAGTCGGCAATGCGTCAGGACCCGGATACACTTCTGATCGGAGAAATCCGGGATACTTTTTCTCTGATGACCGCTTTGCGGGCTGCCGATACGGGGCACCTGGTCTTTACCACGATCCATGCCACCAATGCGTCGATGGCCGTCCAACGTATCGTTTCGCTGTTTGATCCGGATCAGAAGGAGCTGATGCAACAACAATTGGCGCTAAACCTCAATGCGATCATTTGCCAAAGGCTGGCCAAAAAGCGCAACGAAAAGGGACGTGTTCCGGTCATCGAAATCATGATCAAAACCCCATTGGTTCAGAAGTACATCCTGGATGGTGAGTTTGATAAGCTGAAGGGTTGTGTCGGAAACAAAGAAGCGGGCAGCCAGAGTTTCGATCAACACCTGGTAGAGCTATTCCAACGCCAGATCATTGATGTCAATGAAGCCAAACGGTTGGCTTCCAATGTGGATGCCCTTACGTTGGCACTTCGCGGGATCGGCAACAGCGATACCCGGCTCAGATGACCGTCGGTGGTTATGGTCTGTTGCGTCTCACCGACCGAAATGCGTGAACCGTGCCGTCGGAGTGAGTTCGCAATTCGTTCGAGGGTGTATACACTTTCGGCATGCGTATTCAATTTCTGGGGGCCTGTCGAACGGTGACCGGTTCTTCGCATCTGATTCAGATCGGGGAAAAGAAGATTCTTTTGGACTGTGGGCTTTACCAAGGTCGAAGAGATCAATCGCGTGCCTTTAATGAGTGGGTCCCCGATTCGCTGAAAGATTTGTCTGCGATTGTTTTGTCGCACGGGCATCTGGATCACTGCGGAAAACTGCCGGTACTCGTCCGGGCCGGATATGAGGTGCCTATCTATTGCACCGACGCCACCGCCGACGTGGCCAGGGTTGTGTTGGCCGATGCAGGCGAAATCCAGCAGGAAGACGCCGAGTACCTGAACAGGCGCCAACGTCGTCCGGGTGAACCCGAGGTCAAACCGTTATACACCGTCAGCGACGTGCATCGGACGGCTCAGCAGTTTCGGACCGTTCCTTACGGTCGGATTTTTGAGATCGGGGGGATCAATGTTGCGCTTCATGACGCAGGACACATTTTGGGAAGCGCTTATGTTACGCTGGAATGGGTCGAATCCGGGGAAAAACGTTCCATGCTTTTCACCGGTGATCTCGGTCGATTCAACACCCCGATCATCAATGATCCTTCACCGATCCAAAGTCGGTTTGATCTTGTCATTACCGAATCGACCTACGGTGGAAGAACGCACGGGGCCATCGATCAGATCGAACCCCAACTGCTCGATGCCGTTCAAACCGTCGTGACCCGTCAAGGGCGTCTGATCATTCCTAGTTTTGCGGTTGGAAGAACACAGACGGTTCTGTGGTACATGCGCAAGTTCATCCGAGAAGGAAAGATTCGTCCGATTAATATTTACGTTGATTCGCCGATGGGTGTTGAAATGACTGATGTAACCGAAAGACATCGGGAATACTTCGATCAGCAAACCCGTGATTTGTTTGGCCAGGAAGACCTGTTCGGTCACCGTAGGATCATTCTGGCTAAATCGTCCCAGCAATCCCGCCAGATCAATTCGGACCGAGGCCCGTGTGTGATTATCGCTTCAAGTCCGACGTGCGAGTTCGGGCGGGTGCTGCATCATTTGAAACAGTCGTTGGAAAGACCTACGGATATGGTGCTCTTTGTCGGATGGACACCGTATGACACGCTAGGGCGTCGTCTGCAGGACGGGCAAAAGCGTGTAAAAATATTCGATCGCTTTTATGAAGTGGTCTGTGAAATTCGAACCATTCATGGGTTGAGTGCCCATGCCGATAGGCAGGAATTAGCGACATTTCTTTCGCCGACCTGTTCGCCCGAGACCGAGACCTGGATCGTGCATGGCGAAACCGACCAACAACAGGCTTTGGCACAATTACTGACTCAAAAAGGAATGGGGAGGTGTACGATTCCTTCGTTGGAAACGGAAGTCTATTCTTGTTGAACGAGACTAACGGAAGGTTGTTCAGTCCTCAGAAACGATTTCCCATATTTTTGATCGATCAGGTAGAAATTGCGACATGATGCATCGGAGATAATTCTGATCAGAGTCGCCGCATAGCAAATCCGCCGTCCACATTGAAAACCTCTCCGGTGGAAAAGGGGAAATAATCTTTAGCGATCGCCAGGACCGCACGGGCAACGTCATCCGGTTGTCCCCACCGTTTGATCGGGGTCAGGTCTTTGTTGAAGATCAGGTCGTCGTATTTTTCCTTGACCGGTCCGGTCATATCGGTCTGAATCACACCCGGACGGATCTCATACACATGGACCCCGAACTCGGCCATTCGAGCAGCGAAGACCTGCGTCATCATGGCCAACCCTGCTTTTGAAACACCGTAATCCCCACGGTGCGTATGAGCGGTGTAAGCCGAAATCGACGTAATGTTGATGATCTTTCCCTGTCGACGCTCGGCCATGTGACGTGCCACCCGTTGGGTCAGGAAGTAAGGACCTTTCAGATTGATGTTGATCAACCGATCGAACGATTCTTCGGTGGCCTCAAGCACGTCGGCTCGTACGTCCGGAGCAACACCGGCATTGTTGACCAACAGATCGATCTGTCCGAAAGTTTTAATCGTCTCATCGACCAACCGGTCCCGATCTTGTCGGACCGAGATATCCGCCTGGACAATGTGTGCCCGCGAACCGGATTTTTCGATCTCCGCTTTGACTTCCTCGGCCGACTGCGCCGAACGGGCGTAGTTGACCACGACGTCAAACCCCTCCCGACCCAACGCCACTGCAATAGCCCTTCCGATTCCACGGGATCCACCTGTCACGATAGCAACTTGTTTCGCTTTCATCTGCTCAAACATAACCGTCTTCCGGTCAAATCCCAAATGACCCGAGCTACGAAAATGTTACGGATTTTGCAGATAAGCAGCCGGTCAGACCGATACTCGATTGTATGACACGTTCGAAGGTCAAATTCGTCGAGCTAGCCTGGCGTCTGACGCTGGGTTTCTTGATCGCTATCGCAGGTTGTGTTGGTCTTTTTTTGCTCCATCAGTCATTTTTTGACGGGATGGAAGGACGCTGGGCTCAGATGGGTTGCAAGATCCTTGCCAGTCTGCTGATCGGCGGGGCCGTCTGGTGGCTTTGTTCATATCACAACGACTTGATCGGGGATTATTGATTCTCCATTCACATATCAGTCTACCCAGTCTGTGCTTGCGCGGGTTCCCCGACCCATTCCGCGCGGGCACCCGCGAGCAGCACCGCATTGACCAACGCGCCGGTTTCGATCGGACCACGCGCAAGTTCGATACCCCCGGGAACTGTCGGTAAAGCGATGTTGATTAACACCCCGCAATTTAAAGTGATTTGCTCGTCCGTTAGGTCTTTCACCCGACCTTGCACGATTTTGGGAACACCCATGATCGGAGAGACAAATAAACCCCCTGACGGAACCGTATATACCTTCCGGGCCGAAGCTCGAATGACCAGTTCCACCGGTTCGTTGACCGGCCCGCGGTAGTCCGGACAGATAAGGTACATTTCATAAGTGGTGTTCCCGGGGCGAAAAACGATCGTTTCACCTTCCGTACGCAATACTTTCCCTTTGGCAGTATGTGCAAGCATACCCCCAATTTAACCTCAGCGACCAGAACTGAAAATATCCGTGACACGTCGATACCGAAGTCCAGTTTAAAAACCCGTGTGATCGGCCGGTCCAGAATGCCCGGTTTATATCAGGCAGGGTTGCCACATTGAGACGACACGGATATCGTGTTAGATTGTATGTCTACCCGGAGAGGTGTGAGAGTGGTTGAATCAGCAGCACTGGAAATGCTGTAAACGGGAAACCGTTTCGGGGGTTCGAATCCCCCCCTCTCCGCTGTTTGAAACAACAAGCCCTTCGCAGAGCAATGCGAAGGGCTTTCTCATTGTGTAGCAAAGACTTACGCCATCGAGCACGAAGTTCGAAAACACGATATCGAGGATCTGACGCTTGGCCGAGTAGTCGGCGGTAAGCCATTGCTTGGTCAGGCTTTGTGAGAGTTCGAACACTTTGATCGTGTGATCCGCCTGCTGGCCGCGTGTGACATCGACGCGATCAAGTTGTGCCTTCAAAACGGCGATGCGGTCGCGGAGTTCGATTCCCTTGCGGTTGTATAGGTCGTCATCGACGCCGCCCGCAAGGCGGAGGTCGAGGAGTTGATCCTGCTGCTGTCGGGCGCGGGTGAGTTGGCGTTGGAGTTCCTTGGCTTGATCCTGAGCGGCCTTCTGGCGTACGCCACTGCGAGCGCGGAGCACTTCGCTGAACCAGGCGGCAGCCCGCGCCGAAGGCGGGGACCCGCCGGGCGCCGCGTTCGTCCGGTCCGACCGGGTCCTCCGCCGGGCACTCGAGGCAGCCGACGACCCCTCCCCGGCGTCCCGGCGAGCGCTGGCCGACGAGCTGAACCCGACGACCCCGGCGGTCGAGCGGTACGGCGACGTGCTCGTGGGGCTCGTCCACGGCTGCGGGTGGCAGCCGCTGCTGGAGGGCCAGGGCAACTTCGGGGCGGTGTGCTACCGGTTCCCCGGCGACCCGCCGGCCCACCCCCGGTACACCGAGGTCCGGCTCACCCAGCGGGGCCTGGACTACCTCCGGGACACAGCCGAACCAGGCACTGCACCTGACCCGGCCCGCAAAACCGGGCCGGTGAACTTTGTCGTTCGGCGCTTCGAGCGTGACGCAGATCACAAGCTGATATCGTGGCTCATTGGAATTGACTTGGTATACAATGCGGTGAAACTCAAATTGTAGTTTGAATGCTTTGGTTAACAGAATGTATAGCACTTGTGGTAGCTTGAGGCCGAACCAGTCGCTGCAGCTGACCGCCGTAGACGAGGTGGTTTCATAAACCCTCGTTGTTTCGTCGGCGGCCGCTGAGCTTGGTTGTTCGGTGGCGAGGGGGTTCGTTGTGGAGGTAAAGAATGCGGATGCTCGTGACGGTTGCGCTGATGACCGGCATTCTTACGATCGCGCGTGCGGATGATGCCAAGCCGATCACCCCGGCCGAAGCAATCAAGCAGATCGGCAAGCCGAAGGTGGTCGTCGAGATGGTCTTCAAGAAAGCGAAAGACCGGTTGGAGAAGCGAGGCATCATCTACCTGGACTCGGAGGGCGACTTCAAGGACGAGAAGAACCTCGGAGTCGCTATCTTGGCGGAGGCGGCGGCGAAGTACACATTCGGCAACCTCGGACAGCAGACGACGCTGGAGACCTTCGCCGATAGCGACGCGGACTTCGTCATCGACTCGGGCGAGCTGCGCGGCAAGACGGTGCAACTGTTCGACGAGCGCGGCTAGCTTTACCGTACCACCACGCACGAGGTCGATCCCTCCACCGGCAGTTCACCTGGCACGGTGCGTGACGGGTTTACGGTCAGCTTCTGGTTCGACGCCCGTGGCAATCTCATCAAGACCCAGGACCCGAGCCAGCGAATCGACAAGAACTTCTATGACGGCGCTGGAGGGCTGTTCCGCGCTTCGATCACCGCCGACCCGACCGAGTCGGCGTCAGGAACTTACGCGGATGCGGACGACCTCACGGGCGACCAGACGATCGAGCAGACCGATTACTGGCTGGATAACGGCGGTAGGACACGGCTAGTCACGAACTGGATGCGGGATGGCTCCGAATCATCGACCCTGACGGGTCTTCCTTCGGCCGCTCACTTCGACCACAACGTCATCGGTTATTGGTACGACGCGGTGGATCGCTTGGTTGGGACTGCTGATTACGGTCGCGACGGTGCCGAAGACGGCGGCACGAGCAGCAACCAGCTCGTTTGGAATTCTTCCGGCTACAGCTACAAGGACAGCGATTCCGACGGTATCCCCAACGTCATCGACAATGCCCAAGACGCCTTGCCCTCGCTCAGCAACTACAGCGGTCCGACCGATACCAGCTACGATTACATCCTCACACAGTACATATTCGATGCGGCTGGACGCTTGCAGGACGTGGTGGACAACGCCAACCGCACCACCCGCACGACCTACGACCTGGCCGGCCGGACGCTCAAAACGGTCGAGAACTACGTCAACGACACGGCTGCCGAGACCGAAACCGACACCGATCGCACGACCGAGTATGTTTACGACGGCTTCGGGCGGCTGCACCAGCTCAAAGCGCTCAACCCCAAAGGTTCGGGCAATGGCGTTCAAACCCAGACCACGGTCTACCTGTACTCCTCGAACATCGATCGGTCGTGGGTCAGTTACGCGCTGTATCCCGACACCGCCTCCACGTACAGCGTTAACTCCACGACCGGCGTCGGCTCGATTACAACTACGACTCTGCCGGACGTTTGTCGGAAGATATTGCCAGCATAATCGTCAGCGGCGTGGACGGCCGAGTGCGGCGCATTGGCTACAGCTACGACGATCTCTCGCGACCGTTCAAGGTCACCAGCTACGACGCCAACTTCAACATCACAGGTCTGGTGCAGGAAAACCAAACGTTCGTGGAGCGATACGTCTATACGCCGTTCGGCGACCGGACAGTGCTGACGGGTACTTTCGGCAGTCGATCGAGCACCAGTTATGACTGGCAGCTTGGTCACCAAGGTCTGCGCATTGATACCGAGAGCGGGACGTACTACAACCGCGGTCGGCAAAGATACCATCCGGGTATCGGCGGCTTCACGCAGCGCGACCCGTTGGGGTCGGACTACCAAGATGGGATGAATCTATATCAGCCCTACCGGGGGAATCCGGTGGTGTATACGGATTCCAGCGGCTACTGTTGCGGCGTAACTGTACCTTCGGAAGCATTTGAGTGGCAAGAACGGCAACGAGTCCTCGGACTTATCGCTGAGTCTGGCGCGCAACGGGCCATCTTGTACACGAAGTTGGTTAATCTATGTCCCCGCACCCGAACCAACTGGAAAAGCCAGTGCTGTGACCCAGATGATTGCATTAAGCAGGCGGGCCGACTAGCTGATAAGATCGTAGGCGCTGTCCTCTTGCAACGAATTAATTCGCCACAAATGGGTGGAACGGCCGGAAACGTGACGGGTGGCAATCAATGTGGAGACTGGCAGCAATACATGCAGGACGCATCGATTGCGGCCCTCGAAGAGTTTCAAGCTGAGGGCAAATCGTGTTTTGTCGTGACCTCGGTGGACGCTACAGAGGAGTACGCGCTGTGGGTCAACACCTATCACAATTGGATAGAAATCTCAGGACCTGGAGGGGGTCCTGTCGTCATCGACCCATGGCCCACGGCGGGGCAGACAATCGTAGATTCGTCTCATACGCAGGGCTGGGATCGAGAGCGAAGAGGTCCTGTAACGTCACCGAAGTGGAAACCCTGCAAAAAGTAGCGAGGTAGAAATGGTAACTTCGATTCGTCGGTACACTATCTTGGTAGCCATATGTGGAGCGGGTGCCGCAGTAGCAGCAGCCTATTTCATAGTCTCTGCCAACCTTGCTCAGCGAAGATATCAACTAGAAAAACAGGCGTTTACAGAGTTTGCGGCGACGGTCTACAAGCTCGTGCATGCCGACAATGCGACATCCGAACAGCATGTAGGTGATTTTCGGTCGTTCTATGATGCGGTACGGTCGAATCATCCAGAGTTACCAGCGGAAGTAGATCCACAGTCTCCGTTCGGCTCGCTGTTGCCGTGGTGTCGCGGGTATCGTTTCGATGTCAACTCCGCTCTTAAGGGTTCCGACATACTATTCGAAAGCCTTCATCAACATGAACTTGGTACCCGACGCATGCGCTTTCGGTTGTATGCTGACGGCAGGCTAGCTACTTCTGATGGCGATCCGGGAGTTTGGGTGCAAGATGTCGTGGAATCCTCGCCACCATAGTGTCGACGAGCGGAGGGAACCGACCGTGGTGTAAAGAAACTCGAGTGCCCTGCTTTGGTACAGACGAACAATATGGTCATTCGCGATACTTGTGATAGCACTATAGCTGATCGGTGATTTTTCAGTAGTTCAGTTTTCAGGCAGCGTTTCTGTGATGGTAGGACCTCAGCAGCGTCAGAAGAAAAACTCATCTTCTGGTCATGCACCCTCTTTTCGGTGGTACGAACCCAGCAAACCTCCCAACCGTTCACGACACGCAACCGGCCCGTCGCGCGGATGTGTGTCGGGTTCGTCGATAGGAAACGGAATCGCATTGCCAAGTCCTTGGTGCGGTCGTTCCTCGTGGTAGTGCGTGATGTATTCGACGATGTCATGCCGCAGCGATGCTTCGCCGAATGGGGATCGGCATGGAATGCAGGTCCGGGTCGGCGTCTAAATTGAGGCCACCCGATCGGCGGGCAACTCTACCAGCTTCGTGAACGATCACGAAGAGATTGCACCGCGGTTGTCAGGTTCGCTACTTCGTCGTCGCTTTCTTCTCCTTCTGAGCCTGCTTCGTGGATTCCCGGAACCGGTAGCTCTCGCCGTTCATCTCGAAGATCGTGCAGCGGTGGGTGAACCGGTCCAGCAGCGCCGCGGTCATGCGTTCGCCCTGGAAGATTTGTCCCCACTCGCCGAACGGCAGGTTGCTCGTGATCAGGATGCTGCCGCGTTCGTACCGGTCGGCGAAGACTTGGAACAACAGCTCCACCCCCGAGCGGCTGAAGCTGATATAGCCCAGCTCGTCCACGATCAGCAGGTCGATCTTCTCAAGCATCGCCAGCATCCGCTCCAGCCGGTAGTTCTTTTGTGCTTCCTCGAGCTGGTTCACCAACGCCTGAGCCGTGGCGAACTTCACGCGCCGACCCGCTCGGCACGCGGCCTGGCCCAGTGCGATCGCAAGGTGGGTCTTACCGGTGCCGCTGTTGCCGATCAGTGCCGCGTTATTGTGCTGATCGATCCACTCGCCGCGCGACAGTTCCAGAACCTTCTGCTTGTTCACGCCCGGCACGAGCGTGAAGTCGAACGTCTCCAGGTCTTTCAGTACCGGGAACGCCGCCGCCTTCAGGCGTGCCGCCAGCGCGTTGGCGGATCGCTGGGCCACTTCCAGTTCGGTCAGCTTCAGCAGGTAATCGTCGTACCCCTGATTCGTCTCCGCCGCCTCACGCGACAGCTTGACGTACTCCGACAGTATCGTCGGCAGGCGCAGTGCCTTGAGGTTGTGCTTCAGTAGCAGTTCGGTCATTGGGTTCTCCTTGCGATGAATGACGGACCAGCAGTTGGTTGAACCGCCGCAGGTCCGGCGGCGGCACATAAACGTTCGGGAACTCCGGGATCAATCGGGCCGCCGGGCTCGTCGTCGGCGAGACTTCGAGTCTGTCGGCGATGATCTGGGCGGTCAGTGCCGAGCGGTCGATGCACGCCTCGATCGCACGACAGACCACTTCCTGAGGGTGGGTCGACAGCAGTTGCAGCACACGGATGTAATGGCGCGTGCCGGTGCGGGGGCCATATCGTTGATCAAACACCTCGCGCAGTCGCGCGAACACCGGCGGCAACTTCCAGTCCGTCAGGAGACGGGACTTGTCCAGATACACCGGCTTGCGCCCCAGCACGCTCAGGTAATGAATCGGGTCCAGCACCTGCTCGCCCGATACACGGCCACGCCGCTGTCGCGCGACGATCTGCCCTTTGTGGACGATCACGATCTGGTCCAGGTACGCCTTCACCGTCACGCTCTGGAACGCGATCTGACGCGGAACGCTGTAGCGGACACGATCAAACAGCACCGTCTGGTACTTGTCCGCCTGACGCACGTGCTGAATCGACGGATCGAACGGCCGCGCGGGCACTTCCGTCGCATGGGCGCGCTCGGCGGCGAACATCACGCCGATCGTGTCGCCGCGCCCTCGCACCCGCCGATGACGCTCCTTGAGGCAGCACATCAACAAGTGACGGTTCAACGCGTCCATGTCCGTCGCCTGCGGCACCGGCGTGGCGAAGCGACGTTGCAAGGCGAAGACCGTCCGCTCGACGTCGCTCTTCTCCTGCCCCTTCTCCGGCATGCAGAACAAGGGTGCGAAGCGGTAGTGGCTCGCCAGGGCCGCGTAATGCGGGTTGAGTCGCCGGTCACGCCCCTTGAGTACCAGAACCGCCACCGTCTTGGGATTGTCCCACCACACCTCCAGCGGGACACAGCCGAAGAACTCGAACGCCAGGACCAACCCGTGCAGGACCGACGCCGTCGTCTCGTCCGGCAACGCGATCGCGAACGAGTACTGGCTGAATGACCAGACACACAGCAGCACCGGCACCGGCCGACGCCCGTCCGGAAAGTCGACGTGGATGTGACCAAAGTCGCATTCGAGCCGACCGCCCGGCGGGTGATCGAGAAACAGGTGAGTCTCCCGTTCCCGCAACCGATGCGCCGTGATGTAGCGACGCACCTGGTCGTACCCGCCGGTGTAATCGTGCTCCTCGACCAGCCGGTCGAACACCCGCCGCGCCGTGTGCCGCTGCTTTCGTGGTGCGGCCTCGTCATCCTTGAGAATCTGATCGATCACCCCCTGGCATGCCGACGTCAGCTTCGGGCATTCCCGAGGAAACTTCCGCGTATACGGCGGCGGCGACGCGTTCAACAACGCCTTGCGAATCGTGTCACGCCCGTGACCCAGCCGCTTGGCGATCTGGCGGGCCGAAATCCCATCCCGGTGAAGCAGACGAATCTGCAGATAATCATCCATGTCCAGCATCCCCGCCTTGGTAACGCCGATTCAACCGAATCGGCATCCAATCCAAGGCCACAGGGGGTGGACCTGTTTTAGACGCCTACATCACCCCTCGACCCGGACCTGCATTCCGTGCCGATCCCCAGCCGAAGAAGATCATCCGGTCGAGGCATTCGGACTTGATCGACAAAACGAATGGTTCGGCAAAAGCGTTCAGGTTCGGACTTCGCGCGGGGAGTTTGACGGCTTCGATGCCGACAGACTTGAAGATCATGTCGAAGCCGGACGTGAACTTGATATCGCGGTCGCGGATCAAGTAGCGACACCGGTCGGAGATCGCACAGCCGCAACTGCTCGTCCACCCGACCTGTCACCCAAGCCAGTAATTGTTCTCAGCCCATCTGTTCCCTTCAATCCGTCGGCCGCCCGATAAGGGCAGCGGGATCAGATGTAAGTGTCGTCTGGAAATGCAATTAAGAATCCACTTCGGGTAGAAAAATGCTCGCCGCGGCGGCGAGGAATGGTTCGACTGGTGTTCTGTCCTCTCCGCTGTTTGGAACAAGAAGCCCTTCGCAGAGCAATGCGAAGGGCTTTCTCATTGCTTAGCAAAGACTTACGCCATCGAGCACGAAGTTCGAAAACACGATATCGAGGATCTGACGCTTGGCCGCGGTCGTCTTCGGTTGTGCTGGTCATGGGGACGATGATTGCCACGTCTTCGCCGAAAAGGCCGGTCTGGCGAGACAGCTCGACCGCCGGGGGTGTATTTGCGTATCGGCTGCGCGTGTGCTTCGCAGTGGAGAAAGTGTCGCTTGGGGAAAGGGGTTGTTTTGACGGATCGGTCGATCCCCCACACGATGCACTTGTGGGGTATTGAACGCCTGCGTGTAGTCGTAGTTCTCCAACCCGAGAAAGATTCGGTTTTAAAAGTTCACCCGTCGTGGATGGACAGCAGCGTCGGATCATTTGAGGCACAACAGACTACTAGGCACGAAGGCGTATCCGGTTGTGGCGGTAAAGGAATTGTCCACGCTTTGAGAATCTCGCTGACGTTGTTAGAGGGGGCCTATTCCCGATTGGCGGGTGTGATCAGGTTTCCCGGCGCAACTCATCGGTCTGCCGCGTTATGCCGTTTCGTCATGCCATACGACACATGCCTCAACGGGCATGCCAAGCAGAGCAAGTATCCATGCCGCATGCCGACATCCGAAGGCGGCTCGGCCACACAACACACTTTGGCACCTTCGGGAACAACGAGTGTGTCCCGGTGGCCGGCTTCATAGTCAATCAGATACGGCTTCCCGTTCTTCAGCTCCGTTACCTGCGCCGGGCGGGTAACCGTGCGACATTCGTCTGTTACCACTACTGTGCGATAAGCATCAAATCTACTGCTAGCAAACTGATGAGCTGAGGCCATTATGTGATGCAGCGGTCTTTGATGCTCGATTCGGACCTGTATCTCCCGAAACAGGCGTAGTACGACGACCGCGATCAGTGTGAGGCTGTGGGGATCCCGGAGTCGGTGGTGTATCGCTCCAAGTGGGGAGAAGAGGCGGAAGGAGGATCAACTGTAACCGCAAAAAATATGCCCGGACGATCCGCTTGCGTGGATCGTCCGGGCCTGGATGCCTCGACGCGATACAACGAAGATTTTGCGTCAAAGCCTCGCGTAGGGGCAATGCATGCGTCGCCCCTACGCGAGATTACGCGCCCCACGCAAAGCGCTCACACTTACGTGATCAGGCGAGAATGACGCTAAGGTTGTCGAACTGCGCGGCCATGCCATCGGTGCGGAGGCCGACATAGCCGCTCGTCCAAGTGCCGTCGGTCGCCGTGCCGACCTGCGTGCCGTTCACCGACGCCGTCAGCGTGCTGCCGGAGCAGACCATATTGAGCGTGTAGGTGGTGCCAGCCGACCAGTTATAGTTCCACGCCGCGACCTGACTCCAACTGCCATTATTATTCTTCCAGATCGCAAGCTGCTTGGTGCCGGCGTTGTTCTTCAGCTCGAGCTGGTAAAAGCGGTTTGCCGACTGCACGCGGAACAGCAGTGCCGCGCCGCCGGAGTTGGACTCGGGCGTGACGTCTGCGGACAAAGTGTAGTTGCTCCAGGCCGCGCTGCCCTTAGTGGCGATGCCGCTGCCGGAGGTGCGGTAGGTCTTAGAGAGCGTGCCTTGGTGGACCGCCCACGTGCCGCTGTTGACGGTCCAGCCCGCCCCGCCCGACCCGACCGACTGCGTCTCGAAGTTGTCTGCTAGCGCGATGCCGACGTCGTCGACCAGGCCCCACTCCAGCGCGCCGATATCAGGCGTGCCACTGAAGCTGTTGGTCGAGCGGGATGGGACGCTGCTCGAGCCCTTGCCCACGACGAAGCTGGTCGACGCGCTCGGACGGTAGAAGGCGTTGGGCTTGGCGCCGGACTGGGCGAGCTGCGGATTGGTGGTTGTGTAGTTGGTGTTCTTGGTGTAGTTGGTGACGGCGGCGAAGTCGCCGTAGTCGATCTTATCGGCACCGAGGTACGAAAGGTTGTTGGTGGCGGTGATGGTATCGATCGTGCCGGCGCTACTCTGGCGGAGGAACTCGATGCCGCCTCGGCCGAGATTGAGGAAGATGTTGTTGCGGATGTTGACGTTGCGCACGTACTCATCGGTGCTGGAGGTCTTGAGGATGATCGCCTTGTCCATGAAGTGGAAGGTGTTGTTGTAGATGTTGAGGTTCATGCCACCGGTCGAGCCGTTGCCCCGGATGCCCTGGACGCGGATTCCCTCGTACGACCCGACAGCGTTGGAGTCGCCCTCGAAGACGTTGTCGTGGATGTAGTAGTTCTTGCGCGGTCCGGCGTCGCCAGCGTTCCAGATGGCGATGCCGTAGGTGCCAGGGTTCTTGATGTAGTTGTGGTCGATCTCGAGGTCGCCACCCTGCACCTCGATGGCAAGGTTGGCGTAGCCTGTAATGTTGTTGTGGTGGATACGCGCGTCAAGGATACCATCGGACGTGGCGGCGAAGTCCTTCTGCCCGCCGAACGAGATCGAGCGGTTGACTGTATTATTGTTGAAGTCGCAGGCGGTCGTGCCGTTGGCGTAGGAGTTGAACAGTTCGATGCTGAAAGAGTCGGCACCGGTCGTGATGTTGCACCGCTCGATCTTAAGCCCGTAGTTCCACCCGCCCGACCCTTCGTTGCCGGCGGCGTTCCAGTCGTACTTGATGCCGTGCGTACCCAGGCCCGAGCTGTTGATGGTGAGGTTGTAAAGCCACGCGTTGTTAGTGGTGCCGATGACCACCACGCCTGACTTGAACCCGCTGGTGCTGTTCACCCCGCAGTTGTTGAACGTGCAATTGCCCAGTTCGATACCGGAGACACGATTCGCCTTGCCCTGGTTCCACCCGGCACCGCGGAGGTTGACGGTGGTGTCGCTGAAGTTGTCGAAGGTGATGCCCCTGATCTTCACGTTGTGGCGAAAGTTGGCCTGGATGGCGAACTTGTTCGCACGAGCGTTACCGTCGAGCCGCATGTTGCGGATTTGCTGGTTGCCGTTGGTGAGACTCGACGAGTTGAGCTTGAAGATGTAGTCGTTGGTCGACGAGCTCTTAACGACGGTGGAGACGCCGACGCCCTCAACGGTGACGCCCACCTTCACATTGACGGCGGCGGCGAGGTTGTGTGTTCCGGCGGCGAGGCGGACGACGTCGCCGGCGACCGCGGCATCGATGGCGGCCTGCACGCTCTGGCCGGGGTTGACGGTCCAGGTGGCGAACAGCGTGCGCGATTCCAGCGCGTCGACCCACACCTGGCTCAGCCGGCAGGTGGGGACGCGTGACGAACAAGTATCCGAGGCAAAACGGGGTATGACAAGAGACATGAGAGGACTCCTTATTCTATATGAAACAGAACATGATCGGAGAGCCAAGGGCGAGCGTGCCGCGTGACGGGGAAAGGTCGAAACTGTGTCGAATGCCCGGCAGACGCCGCTATCTGCCGCGCGGGCTGTTGAACGAATTCAGGTCCGAACTCGCCACATCTCCGCCTCCGTCGTTTCCACCGGTAAGCCGCCTCACCAACCGTCTCCGTGGCAGTTAGTAAGCAATATTCTGTTGGACATACATATTACCTGTCAAGTACAAATTGCGCGACCCGTCACTTTTGCTGGCGCAACGTTCGTTGGTAGCGACTTGACAGACAGCATCCCCAGTCGACGGAGGCCCGCCCATAAGCCATCAAGGGCCGTTCTCAGTCATCGTCCGTCTGGCGCGGGGCCGCGATGCCTCATCGTGCCCTCCTCGCGATCGCGGTATCAACGCACGCATGGACGGACGGGTCGCCGCAGGCCACCAAGTTGAAACTGGGGCAACGTTAAGGTCGCGTGGTCGGGCCGGGCCGCGCGATGATGTCCCTCGACGGGCCGTGGAAGTTTCCCCCCCGCCGAGGGGCGACCCCTAGGACCGGTCGGCGGGCTTTGGGTGCATCAGGGTTCCCGGGTCTGGGGACGATGGCGTCAGCAAGGCCATCGTCGCCTGCGGCGAGACCCCCGAGTGCCGGCAATTCGACGGGCAGACGCTCGGCCGGGTCGCATTCCCGGGCGGGCGGTTTGACCTCATACTCCACGTCAGGCCGGGCAGTGGCCATGAGCTGCGTCTGTGCGTCGTCTTTCGTGCTGGATCCGTCACTGCTTGCCAACGCCGGACGATGGCTATCGGTGCAGGCGATGGTGCTTTGATGAGCTCGATCTGCTGACGGATGATCAGACGATGAATGTGCTGAGCGTCGACGCGCAAAATTTGCGGCCCGCGGGCAACCCAACTGAAGTGGCGGCGGAGTGGATCACGAGTCTAGAAGGGTCGACCAAGGCATCCGACACGGCGCTGAAGAAAGCACTCAAGCTAAGATCGGCTTCCGTGATCTTCGCCCCCACTGAGAGAGATGGGCATCCGCTGGGGCATCAATCGCACGGTGGCGCAGATCCACGCGTTGTTGTATCTGTCGCTGAACCGCTGGAGGCGGAGGAGATCGCACAGACGTTGTCGGTCGCGTGGTCGAATGTCAGCACCACCTCAAGGAGCTGGTTGGCTGGAGCATCGTGAAGTCGGTGCACGTGATCGGCGACCGTCGGGATCATTTCGATTCGATGAAAGACGTCTGGGAAATGTTCCGTAACATCGTCGACGAGCGAAAGAAGCGCGATGCTGATCCGCACTGGGGGTACTGCGGGCGCTGAGCGACGAAGCGTCGTGTATGGACGCGTACAAAGCGGAACGCTGACGCGATGCGGAGCTTTTTCTAGCTAATAAATCAATGGAGCGAGAAGACGCGGAAGATCCCGACACCGCAGGTTGTTCGACTCATCAAGATGGGAGATCGGATCGCGAAGTTCAGGGGCCTCACCGTCCGAAAGGGATCAATTTTCTTTGGCAGGAGTTTCAGGCTTGACAGAGTTGTCTGACGCTTTTCCATGCAGGACATCCGTCTCTCGGTAGTTGAAGCCTAGTCCTTAAACAAGCGTATGCCGTGGTGTCTTGATTGAGAGTTGGTGCGGTGGTGTTCAGGGCGTGTCGGGGCGGCGACGCTGATGGCGTCGGGGGGCAGGATTCGGGTTGTTCTGCGTCATCAAGCTTCTCCGCCGCAAGGCCATCGCGGATCGGGGCGTCCGTACCCCGACATCACACCGGATTCGTCAACATCGCATCCGTGTTCGCCACGCGGCCACGCCACGGAGCAGCGTGGCTGCCGGGGTTATAGTTCAACATCCGGTAAAGCAGCCGATGACCGCTGCGAATGATCTGGCACGGCAGGCGGACCAGGTTCGTCACGAACCGCTTGAAATCCATCTTCACGATTTCAGTTCGCTCCTGTTCGTATCGTTCACGCCATCTCCCCTTTGGTGCCGGCAGCATCAGGCCGTACCACGCCTGGAGCGTCCAGGCCAGGCTCGCCATCACCATGTACGCCCAGTTGCTGTGAAGATTGTCCAGCGCCCGCACTTGCCCTTTCAGTTGCGCGATCAGGTCCTCCTGATCGCAGCGGTCGTTGGCGATGAACACGATCTGTTCACACGAACTCGTCCGGTCGTTGGTGATGTAGAAGAAGTACCGGTACTCGTCGAAAAGCTTGAGTTCGCCTTCCATCATGTTGATCTTCTTACGCAACGCGATCAGGCGATAGACGCGATCGCACCTGCCGGGCCGGTATTCGAACTCGGCCACGTCCTCCCACTCCAGCACGAGGTTCTTGTACTTCTTCCGGACCACCACCTGCTCTTTGACGTTGTCGGGCCGGGCGCGTGGCCCGGTCTTGGGGTCATACCTCGGCGGGCGTTCGAGCCGTTTCCACGCGGCGTCATCGAGCGATTGGGCCCGCGCGATCAAGGGCCTCCCGGCGTCGCAGCCGAAGACGAACGTGACCTCGTCGGCGTCGTCCCACGCGTCCAGCTTCCAGGTCTGAGTGAAGTCGGTGTCGCCGCGAAGCAGGATCGACTTGAACCCGGCCTGCCGGCAGAGCGCCACCGCGCGGTCCAGGTACGCATCCGCCTGCTCGTGGCTGGGACGATTCGCCGGGCGGTTCACCAGGTAGAGCGGCTCTTTGGTGTTGGCCAGCGAGATCAGCAGCGGATGGTATCCCCACTGCCCGTTGTAACTGATGCTCATGCCCTGCTTGCATTCGCCGGTGGTCGACGCGATCGTGCCATCGGCATCGAGGATCGCGCAATCGAAGAACGACGCGGGCTGATGCTTCCAGACGTTGACCCGGACGTGGTTGATCGTGTCCATCAGCGTCAGCAGTTGCTCGTCGGTGACGAAGCGTCGGCAGAAGTCTCCGGCGGTGGTGGGGTCGGGGATACGCCCGGCACCCAGCGCGTCGAGGTAGGCTTCGTCGTTGCGGAGGGTTTCCAGGTCCTGTAGACAATCCCCGCCACAGAGCACGTTGTAGGCGATGTTCAGAACGTGATCCGATTCGTGATACGGCAGATGCACCTTCAGCAGATGCAGCTCGTCAGCGATGGCGTGGATCAGCCCGACCCGCCGCGCCAGCGAGTGGATCGCGCCGATCTCGCCATGACAGACCGCCGAAGCGCGGTCGGCGATGTCGTAGTGAACGTTCCGGGCAGCCAGCATCGGCACGTCGCGGGCGATGCGGGCGTGCCGGGAGCCGAGTCGTTTTTCGATGCGTCGTTTGCGTCGTGCGATCTTTCGGGTTGTAATGGTGCTCACTCGAAACGCCTCCGTGTGTGTAAAAGAAGGTTGGTGTAGGAACCCCTTCCTTACCCGAAAACGCGGGCGTTTCGAGTGCTTTTATTCACCCCTCCCGCAATCAGGGCGAGCAATACGCTTGTTTAAGGGCTAGTCGGTACGGTCGATCGTACTTTCTAAAGCGGATCGATTGACCGTTCTGAACAGGGGTGACTTCTTTGCATCGCGAAGGTCAGCGACTTCAATGTAAGCATCCATGTGCTCGACGGAATTATGATGGTCGGAAACTTCATGGTATTTGCCTTCCTTCTCGCTGAGCCGGATCCATCCCCGCTTGCCGATACTGTAGTAGTCCTCGTCCGGCGTGCCGATCACCGCTGACACGCGGGCCAAGCTGTATACCGTCACGCCGATCAAGGAGGAGTTGAGAAGACCGATGAGGGTGCTGGTGTCGAGGGAGTCGATGAGTTGCCGAGCTTCGGCTATTGTGAGTATGGGCGTCTTTCCCTACTTTAGCTGCCCGTGAACACTCCATGCCGGGTTCGCTCTATCAAGTGACCAGTCACCTGCCAGTCGAAACACATTCCGATCGCGGCCAGATGCTGCTTTACCGTCGTAATCGCCTTGGTGGTACCGATCCACTTGACGTACGCACCAGAGCCGAGCGATGCTTTCTCTAGCGCCCGGCCCCAGTTTGCGGTATGTCCCGCGCATACAAGGGGGCGTTGTATGGAGGCGTATCCGTTGATGGTCCGCAAGCGGATCATCCCACTCTCGCAGCAACAGAAACCCACCAAGGAGATCGCCGAGCTCTTTGGCATCTGCCGGTCCGGCGTAGGCGGATCAAAAGATCCTCCGTGAGCAGAAGACGCTAGATCCCGGGCGTGGCAAGTCCTGCCGCAAACCGAAGCTCGTTCCAGAACTGCAGAATAAGCTTCGTGATCGTGTCGCCGCTCATCCCAATGCGACGCGACAGGAGAACAAGAACGCACTGGAGTTTAGCGTGAGCCTGTAGACGATCTCCGAAGTGGCTGATCAAGCTGGATCTGCCGCTTAAAAAAGTCGATCCACGCCACTGAGCAGGATCGGTCGGACGTCAAAGTCGCACACTACGCCTGGCACGACCGGTTGAACAGGTGTCGGGCTAGCGGGGCGGGTGTTCCTCGACGAGTCGGGAGTCAAGACCAACACGACCCGTACCCACGGCCGGGCGTCGCGGGCGTGCGTGTGGTCAAAAAGTCCCGCACGGTCACTGGAAAACAACCACGATGATCTCCGTGGTCTGCACCGAACACCGCCTGCTGCTGCGCAACGAAAACGCCGACCCGCGACTGACAAACTCAGTCGCGGGTCGGCGCACTCGTCCGAACTCGCGATGCGATCTCCGAATTGCCGAGCATCTGAAGACGCTAAAGCTCAACGGGCACTCCCGCCTTGACTTCCTAAGTCGCCCGGCGCACACGTGGGCCTCGCTCGCCAAGGCCGGTATCGGGGCGGATGAACAGACTAGCTTACGCATCGAAACGCACGTCAAGCAATGGGGGCTATATCTCCCGCCAGGAATAAAGCCATCGAGCGGCCAGCAGGCTGGAAGACAAGTTCAATCCCTTCGAGTTCAGCTGCTGTGGCCGCACCGTCAGTCTGCGTAACGAGGCGGCCTTCAACCTCCAACAAATTCACTCCCGGTCGATCGACTAGGCCCCTGCGGATCAGTGGCATCACACCGGCGTCTCCGAGGTGCCCCTAAAACCCCCCCCGACCCCAATCCTCACCTGTGAGCATATGGAGAGGGAGCCGCAACAGGTCGGTCAGGGGGGCAATAAGGTTCCCTACTCAGGCTTACTCCAGAACCCGTGAGGATTGCCGGCATTGGGGATGGCGAGGGTCGATGCGGCAAGGGGGTGGATAGTCTCCCGCGGCTCAAACGCGTCGACGTGCCCATCCATGAACAAGTAGTTCCACTTTCGCCGTCCGGCATGGGTGGGCTTCCGGAGGGGCGCGTCCCGCCACTGCTCATAGGGGTCCTTCGCGGTCGTGAAGTAAACACCTCCGATAACGTTTCCGCCAGCAGGGCGCTCGACTAAGAGAAGGGTCTTGGAGGTGTCGTTGAAAAAGGTGATCCGCCGCGGGCGCGAGTCGATGTCACCGACGTTGGCACTACCAGCGTCATAGCGTGTGCCGTCGGCGCGGATCCTATAATAGACGCCTACGCCCCACCCTTTGAACCCGCCGGAGAACGACGAGTAGTTGTAGTAGCGATGCGTCAGAGCATACGAGCGAGGCATCAAGGACGAGCCTCGAGGAAGGTCGTCGGACGGGCAGGCGTACACACCTGGCGAGGTCGGTACGGCGGTCTTCCCACCGAGGTAGCGGTAAATCGCCATGTCCCAGGAGATTAACCCGGGGTTAGGTTCGCGGTCGTCCTGGTAGTAGGAGTACGGGAAGGTCTGGCGATTCTCGCCTAAATACATGTGTATGGCCGCGCCGAGCTGTCGCATGTTCGCAGCACACTTCACCTGCTTAGACAACTCGCGAGCCTTGGTGAGCGCGGGCAGGAGGGTCGCGATCAGGATGCTAATGATCCCGATGACGACGAGGAGCTCGACGAGGGTGAACGCTCGCTGGTGCCTGCATTTCACGGGGGGGGCGATACGGCACACGAAGCTCCTGCTCGTCCTAGCGATACATTGTATCGGTCCAGCAGCCTCGTACTGGCTAGTGCCTACCGCTGTCATCGCGATGACGAGAGTAGTAGAAGAGGTGAGCGGACGCATTTTTTTCCTTTCAGGACGCGAGGTCCCAATGAGATGAACGAACCTCCTGCGGAACAGTCACATTGCCGCCGGCCCGCAGGTTGCGCCGGGGACGAGTTCGCATTTGTTGACGAGCAGGTCGATGGCGGTAGAGCCTATGATCGCGCCCGGGATCTGTACGGTGTCGACCTGCACGTAAGCCTCAGTCGGCATGCCTTGAAGTTGCCGAAGTCGAAGGACGACTTACCAGCCCACTCCGGCATGCGAGCGCTTGCAAAGGCCCCCGCCCGGCTTACCACCGGGCGGAGGCAGCGGAGGAAATAACGCTTCTCATGCCCAGCAAGTCCGCCGGCGGCGCTTGAGCCCCATCGCCGCCAGACCCAACAGGCCCGTCATTGCGGGCTCGGGGATGACATGAGGGGTCACATCGGCAAAGGTGGTGCCGAAGCGCAATTCGTCCCACAACACCGAGTTGTTGCCGTCCGAGCTCAAGCGAAAGCGCTGGACGCTCGCGGACGTGAAAGTGTTGGTCGCCGCCAGCGCAGAGGCGAGTGACGGTTCGGCGTCGAGCGACGGGTTAACCCAGAGGTGCGCCGTATCGTTGTCGAAGTCGTAGCGGGCCAGCAGGAACGTGACCTGTGTCGCATCCGCCGTGCTGGTCGGAGTGGCGCCCTGAAGCGTCCAAACGACAGGATTGTTTCTGGCGTCGCCCATGAAGGGTGACTGATCCACGCTGGAGCCGTTCTGCAGCATGATGACCGCCTCGCCGCTACCGCTGCTGTGCTGCATGATGGCGCTGACCCAGATGACGCCGGAGTTCACGTTGATCGCGTTGCCGTTGATGCCATTGAGGAACTCGCCCTGGCTAGTGCTGCCATTGCTGCCGCCGAGCGTACTCAGCTTATTCCCAGCGGTGACGAGGATGCGCCCGCCGGAATCGGTGTACGACAGGCTTCCCGAGACGACGCCGTGGTTGGAGCTTCCGCTTCGCCACTTCATGTTGCTCGAGTTTAAGGTGGCGCCGGGGTAGTTGTTGGCAAGGTCCACGTCCTTGTTGTCATTTGGCGAGTTATCCGTGATGGAGTAGTCAAACGGCTCATAAGCGATGAGACCAGCAGCCGCATACTGGCTTGTGCCTACCGCTATCATCGCGATGACGATAGTAGAAGAAGAGGTGAGCGGACGCATTTTCTTTCCTTTCAGGACGCGAGGTCCCAATGAGATGAACGAACCTCCTGCGGAACAATCACATTGCCACCGGCCCGCAGGTTGCGCCGGGGACGAGTTCACATTTGATGACGACAGGGCCGAGGCACGAACCCGGTGCGGCGATCTTCTTGACGAGCAGGTCGATGGCGGTAGAGCCTATGATCGCGCCCGGGATCTGTACGGTGTCGACCTGCACGTAAGCCTCAGTCGGCACGCCGTTGCCGATGGAGATGATTGAGAGGTCGCCGGGCACGCTTATCCCGCGAAGAGCCGCTTGGAGGAGCAGACCATTGCACTCGCCGCTGTAGGTGACGACGGCGGTGGGTCGGTCGGACGTGTCGAGGACAGCACCGAGCAGCCGCATCTGGCCGACTAAGTCGACGGGGCCTCGCTGGCGGAAGCTTCGCGGCGACAGTCCGGCGGCGCGCATCGCGTCGACGTAGCCGGCCTCGCGGTCCTCTTGGCTGAAGTGCGGGAAGTCAACCGCCGAGACGTAGGCGATCTTGGTGTGCCCCAGCCGCAGCAGGTACTCCGTCGCCTGTCGGCCGGCGTCACGGTCGTCGGGGTAGACGCAGTCGGCGTCTAGCTTGTTGTTGACCCAGATGGCCGGGATTTTGTAGCGATCGATTACGTCGAGCATCTTCTTGGGGAAGTCGTAGGTGTAGGCGATGACAAGCCCGTCTGCGCTGATCTCGCGGAGCAGGCGGGGCATGCGTCCCTCATTGACGAGTTGCTCGTCGGGTAGTTCGCTGACGGCGAGCATCATGTCCCGGCGAGCGACCTCTTCAAGCAGTCCCTGCATCACCGATGCACTCAGCCACGACACCCCCCCGCGTGTGCTACGGAGCAGACCAACCGTGTCAGAGCGACCGGACCGCATCTTCTTCGCTGACGCGTTCGGGCGATACCCCAGCCTCTCGGCGGTGCGGAACACCGCCTCAATAGTCTCGGGGCGGAATCGCTCGTGTCGCTGGTTGTTGAGAATGAGGCTTACCGTCGGCTGGGACAATCCACACGCATAGGCCACATCAGTTGCAGTCACAGGCATCTGAAACTCCTCCAGCAATACGAATGCATTCTAAGGTGCATCCGTATTACCTGCAAGAAAAATTTGGACGAAATTTTTGGACCTTGGCCGGTCCCGCGGGAGCCTTTTTCTGCAACTGCTTGTAAGAGCGACTAATAACAAAAATGGAGATGCCTCAAAAAGCGGTGGTAATGGATAATGGAGTGGCATGGATGCTGCTCGGGACCGCGTGCAGGAGGTCATCCCCATCCATACAAAGCGTATTCGGCTCGGAATGTTAATTTGGTTAACCTCGATTCTCGATGTTCATGACAGCAAGGACGCGGCGGTCGTCGCGGACCTGGCGCGGAACGGTCGGGCCGGGCGAAGCCGCCCGCACGACGGTGGGGGTTCGGATGAACGAATGGGACGTGCGTCTGATCCGCGACTAGCAATGCCCGCACGGGAGGTACGCAATTAGATGGGGATTGCCAACAAGCGTCTTCCGTAATTGTCGCATGGAACCATGCGACAATCTGCTCGATGGCGCGTCTCGTCTGCGTCTGCAGCGCCTGCACGTGGTGGTTCTACCTCGGCGACGCGCACGACCACCCCTACGCCCAGGCGTTGTCTCACGGGGGGGGGAACTGTTCGAAACGACCAAACTCTTCCCCGGCGGCAAACACGCCAGAAAGGGCAGGGGATCGACCGATACCAACCGCCTGCGTCCAAGCGATACGTCCGTTGTCCGATAGGCCACCTTCCACCATGATTCTTGGAATCCCTGTCGGGAGTGTCCGCCAAAGTAAAGTATCCAGGGGCCTGGACGACGACTCGATCGAATTTCCGAAGTGGCCGATTCGATGGTCCCGAGTCGACATCATGCCCGTGCTGACGCGCGGGCCTGATCGGGATACATCCCGGGCAAGAAACAGATTGGAGCTACCCGAGCCCAAGCTTTCCGGCACAACGACGCCCCTCCAGGCCGCGGCACAGACGACCGATTCGGAGGGGCATCGGCGTGTTGAATCGACGCCTTGGCGATCCTCCTTGCCCGCTCGGACGATCGCCAAGGCGTAGTATTGCCGAAATGGTCATGGCATCCCGCGTCTATATCGCTTGACACTGGTCGGAACAGAGCGATTTACGGCATAGAGGCGCATAGATGATACGTCTGGCCGCCCCTTCCTTTGCTCGCGCGACAAGAGCACTGACTGACCGGCGGGCAGTTCATCGCTTGACACACAAGAAGGCTCCGGATAGCCTAGTAATACGTATGAAAGGCGTATATGCGAGGTTTTAGACGTATCACTCCGCGTTCCGTACCGCCTTCGACAACCGCCTAGGCCTCAAGAAAGGACGATCCCATGATGTCATTGGTTTCCCTCCGTCTCGGTGCCGTTCTTGCCACCACCGTCGCGAGTTTGAGCGGCCTTCTGCTCGCCGGTACCGATACGGGCGGCACGTCGTTTGGGCAGGTCAGCCGCTGGCCGGGGCAGTACCGGATCGACCCCTGGGACGTCGAGCGCCTGACCGATGCGGACGTCGTCGGGCCTGACGGCATTGTCTACCCGAACGTGTCGTCGGCGGGGTACGAAGGCGCGATCCCCGACGTCAACGATACGGCCGTGCGCAGCGGGTACGAGGTGATCGACGTCACCGCCTTGGGCGCGCGTGGCGACGACGACGGTTTCGACGACGCGGCATTCGACCGCGCCGTCGAACGAGCAATCGCGCACGTGTCGGCCGACCCGGCGCGGCACAAGGCGATCATCTATATCCCCGCCGGCACATACCGTCTGCGGTCGGGGCGCGACATCAACCGCGGCAACATCGTCGTGGACGGCGATGGGCCCGACCGAACTTGCATCGAGCTTCACCCCGATCCCGCCCGGCGCGACGTCGTGACCGCCATCAATTTCACCGGGGGCAGCTACTCGGCGTCGCGCAAGGTCGTCGGTTCGACGCCGCGTGGGGGTCGGCGCGTAGTGCTGGACTCCGCCGACGTCTATGCGCCCGGCGACCGTGTCCGCATCGACCCCCAACCGTCGAGCGACGAGGTCGGTACGATGAAGGCCCGTTACGACAAGCCCGACCTCAACGTCCTCTATGGTGGCAACTCGCACTTCGGGCGCATGCATTACGCGAAGGTGACGGCTGTCGAGGGCAACGCGATCTTCGTCGACCCCCCGCTGTCGCACGATCTTTACGCCGACGACCGCGCCGAGGTCCGCAAGTGTGACTTCGTTGAGCACAACGGGCTTCAGGACCTGCTCATCGAAAATGTCGCGAAGGAGTCGCGGATGAACCCCTTCGGCTTCGGCCGCGCCGCCAACGGGTGGGTGCAGAACCTGTACGTGAGGAAGGCCGACAACTGGCCTTACAGCTTCGCCGAGACTACCCACATGACCATCCGGGACACCCGCTTCGACGGCACATGGGCCGACACCAACAGCGGCGGCAACGCCTACCTCGGCTGGTGCGGGTGGGCCGGGTCAACTTTCAACCTGCTCGAGAACGTCACCGCCAACGACATGCGTCACTTCGCGATCTTTCAGTGGTCGTCCAACTGCGTCGTACGCCGGTGTACGTTCAACCCCGGAGGCACGTCCGCACAGCTCCACGGGCGGTTTCCCCTCGAAAACATCGTCGAGCAAAACGTGTTCAACCTCAGTGGCAGCGCGGTTTGGTGCGACCCGGCGCACACGCTTCGTCACGGGCCCAACGGCCCGCGTTTCGTACTCTACCACAACGACTTCCGCGGCGACGGTAAGGGAAACACCGGGTCGCTCGAACTGTTGGGCTGTAACAGCGAGCACATCTACGCCTATAACCGGCTATACCTCTCCAGCCCGTGGAGGCCGACGTTGCTCGCGGTCGACCGCAGTTTCGACGGCATCCTGCGCGGCAACGTCGCACGCGTGGTCGGTCATGGCCCGCTCGCGGTGTTCGAGGACCCGACCTCCGACGGCTGGGACATCTATGACAACCGCGTCTACGGCTCCAACGGCTACATCTGGCAAGGTCAAGCCCGACCCCGCCGCGTCGAGAACAACCGCTTCCACCCCGACAGCAACGACCTGCCCGCCCCCGCGCCCGAGACGCCGTCGATCTACGAGTGGATGCGCGCCCACGGCAACACGCCGCGGGTACTGGTGCTGGCGATGAGCCGGACGGTCGCCGAGAGCAAGACCGCGACGGTCCGCGTCGTGCGCGTAAAGGCCAACCTGTCGCGCGACCTACCCGTGACTTTGGCGTCGGACAACCCCGCCTTGGTAATCCCCGCGGGCGCCACGATCCCCGCGGGCAGGGCGTTTGTCGACGTCGAGGTCCGCGCGCAGCTCGTGGACGCCGATGTCGACCCGGTGACGATCACCGCATGGGCGGAAGGGTTGATGTCCGACATCGACAAGCTCACCGTGCTCGACTCGGCGTCACAGATCGACTTCGGCAAGGCCCCCGACACCACCAGCGCTGCCCTGGGCGACGGGTGGCACGCGATGGACCTGGGCGATACCGGCGTTGCCGGGTCGGAGGCGCGCGGTCGGACGCCAGGCTCGATCGTGCTCCGCGGCGCGGGCAACAACCTCGAGCGCCACACCGCCTTCTCCAAGGCCGGCCGACGGTTCGTGTTCAAGCCCGCAGACGGCGACGTGCAGGTCATCGCTCGCCTCGACCCTAGCGCCCCTGCCGCCGCCCAGCACGGGCTGCTCATCACCGACGACCCCGCCGCCTGGACCGAGTTCTTCCTCGTCACGCAGGCGGGTGATGTCTTCACCTCCGGCTACGCGTGGAACACGCACGGCGGCACGTTCCAGCACGCCAAGGCGGACAAGGGACCGCCGCCGAAGTGGCTTCGCGTCACGCGGGTCGGCACGGTCTTCACCGCCTACCGCGCCGATACCGATGCTGCCCCGAAAGCCGAGTCGGACTGGAAGCAGATTGTGTCGGTCGACTTCTACTACGACTCCACGCCCGGCCGCGCCGAGTGGGACTACAAGAGCCAGTCCACGCTCGACACACGCGTCTACGCCGGGCTGTTCCTCTCCAGCGGCAAGGCCGGTGAGCTGGCGCAGGTGGAGTTCGCCGACGTCGACGTCTCCGACCGCGTCCCGCCCATTGTTGCCCGGCCGACCTTCTCCTCGCCGAGCGGCAAATACCCGACGCGCGTCGCCCTCACCATCGACTGCCCCACCCCCGGCGCCACCGTCCGATACACCACAGATGGCACCGACCCGTCGCGTGACGCCGGCGAGGTCTACCGGCCAGGCCAACTCATCGAGATCACTACCAAGACCGGCGTGCGCGCGATGGCGTTCAAGGACGGGCACACCGACTCCCGCCGCACCAGTGCCGAGTACATCCTCGTCTGTGCCACGCCCACCATCACACTCGCGGGCGGATCGACCCCCGCCGGGCTGCAAACCGTGACGATCGCCTGCGATACGCCCGGTGCCGAGATCCGCTACACCCTCGATGGCTCGCGTCCCGACAACAAGAGCCCGCTCTACGCTGGCCCGATCACGATCAAAGGCCGCATCCGCGTCACCGCCGTCGCGTTCAAACAGGGCCTCGACCGTAGCGAGTTCGCGGTGGCGGACTTCAAGTGACACCGATGAGACAGGACAGACGCGTCTGGGTCCCCCTTCCTTAGCATCCAGCGCAACTTCCGCTCACGAATCTGTGCTCGATGTTCCGATGAATCCAGTATCCGACATTGAGGTCTGGGTGGAGCGGGAACAGATTCGTCGTATGGGTGATGCGTTAAAGCGACCACATCAAGACGATATGGCCGTGTTTGCCGACAAAGGTGTGCGGAGGCATCTGGAGGCCTATGCGCGGGGGTTGATCAGTGGTCTACCTCGCTAAAAGCGCCGGACCGATGACACTGTAGGTGGGCATGGCTGCGCGGACGTTGCAGGAGTTATTGTCCCAACTACACGTGGAACCACGTTCCCCTGCGGGGAATCATCCGCCCGCGGGTCATTGCCGGACCTTTGCCGGCACCGGGTGAGTCGAAGGACGAACCGGGGGTGATCGGGATCGTCGACGAGACGTCAGCGGCGAATAAGGGGGGGGACAAGACGCTGAGCGTGTAGCGTCAGCACTGTGGGTCGACCGGGAAGATCGACAACCGTATCGTCACCGTTCGCCTAGCGGCGCGTCCCAATACTCGTCCGTCGCGATCAGCGCTTACAGCGCCACCGTTGACCTCGATCTGACGGACTGCGGCATCGTAGCGAGTGCGAAGCCAAGTCCAGTAGGAAGCCCCCCGCGATAAAAAGAGCAGTAAACAAAATGAGTGCAGTCTTGATCCACCATACTCGGCAGCTCGGCAGTTCAACGCACATGTTCATATCCCACCCGCCCCTATGGTGACTGTGTCCAGTACTGGCTCTTTAAGACAGAAATCTTACGGACATTCGGTTTTCTCGGCGGTAACCCAGCTCTTCATGGTCCATGTGGTTGAGTTGAACCCGATCGGCTGCGACGACAACGGACCATGCAAACCTGCCGATCGATCCAACACTGGACCTCTGGGTAACCCTGACCACCGAATTGGAATCTCGCACTGCTTGGTGAGACATTTCAGCGACCAGTTGGAGTTATTACTGAGATGGTCCCGTGGAATTTTCAACTGGTTCCACTCAGAGATTGAAGAACGGAGACAATCGCAAACTGTCTGCGGGAACTTTGTAGCGGGGCCGCGAATACCCCACGCTGTTGGCGCTGGTAACGGTGTTGGAAATTTGTTCACATTGCCACCACTGCCATCGATGGCCGCACTTCCCAGAGCGTCATGGATTAGCGCCCGCAATTCTGCTGACCACTCGCCACACCTCCGCAGTATACAGCAATGAGACACCTGCCGGTCGGATCCTCATTGGCGCTTGGATTTCCCTGTACGTACTGATACAAGCTCATCCCATCTTGGTACTCAGTCAGCAGCGGATCACGCCGCGTGAAGTTCCCCAGCCCCGAATGAAGTTGTCTCGCCCGGTTGTAGTACGTCCCGCTCTCGGCATCGATCCTCAGCCCCTGATGACCCAACTGGGAATCGTAGTCCGTCAGATTGTCTGAGTCGTCGGTGAAGTTCGCATCAAGCACCTTGCGGTCGCCATACGGCGTATACACATACCGCTCGACGAACGTCTGGTTTTCCTGCACTAACCCTGTCACGTTGAAGTTCCCGTCGTAGGTCACGTAAAGCGTCTCCTCCAGCGTGCCGTCACCGGTGGACGTGCTGGTTGTATGTCCGTTCGCGTCGCGGTAGCGAACGACCGGCGCGTCTCGATCGCCTGGAACCCTTCGGTGTAGTACGTGTCTTCATCCGCGACCGACGTGCCGGCGAAGATCTTCTGGATCCGCCGCCCGGTCCCGTCGTACTCGTACTGCACTTCGCCGCGACGACCAGAAGGCCGCTCAGGATCAAGCCAAGGAACTCCAACGCCAACTCACCCGCGCCCGACAGCAGCAGGATCAACTCCTCGACCTCCGCCTTGCGGGCGGCGTCGATGACGACCTATACAACCGCAAGGGAATCGAACTCCGCGACCGCATCGCCGTATTGAAGGAACAACTTGATCGCGTCGATGTCACACGCGGCCAGCAGGCGGATCACACGATCAAAGTGTTCGAACTCTCACAAAGCCTGACCAAGCAATGGCTTACCGCCGACTACGCGGCCAAGCGTCAGATCCTCGATATCGTGTTTTCGAACTTCGTGCTCGATGGCGTAAGTCTTTGCTACACAAGGAGAAAGCCCTTCGCATTGCTCTGCGAAGGGCTTGTTGTTCCAAACAGCGGAGAGGGGGGGATTCGAACCCCCGGTACGGATTTAAACCCGTACAACGGTTTAGCAAACCGTCGCCTTAAGCCGCTCGGCCACCTCTCCGGGCAAGGGCATCATACCGGAGGTGAGAGAGTTTGACTAGGGATAAAGAACGTGTTTTGACGCTCGGGGGGGTGAATCCTTGTCAGGAGTTCGTAAACTAGTGATTGACAGGCTGCAAGAGGCTTTTTGGAACTTTTTCTATGAGCACGTTTACCCAATCGGCGGCATATCAGGCTTTGGTCAAACATTACGATCAGATGAAACAGGTACATCTACGAGACCTGTTTAAGTTGGAATCGGACCGGTTTAACCGGTTTTCGATTCAGTTCGAGGACATTCTTCTGGATTATTCAAAAAACCGGATTACGTCGGAAACGATGAAATTGCTTTTGGGTCTAGCTAAACAAGCCGGTCTGGAGCAGTGGCGGGAAAGGATGTTTCGCGGGGAGAAGATCAATTGCACGGAGAACCGGGCCGTGCTGCATGTAGCTTTACGGAACCGGTCCAATACGCCGATTCTGGTAGACGGACAAGACGTGATGCCGGAGGTCAACAAAGTGCTTGAATCGATGAAACGATTCTGTAACGCTGTTCATCAAGGTCAACATGTCGGTTATACCGGGAAAAAGATCACGGATATTGTAAACATCGGGATCGGGGGTTCGGATTTAGGACCTGTCATGGTCACTGAAGCCCTCAAACCTTACACGGTTCCGGGAATTCGTGCTCATTTTGTCAGCAACGTGGACGGGACCCATATCGCTGAGACATTGAAACGGGTGGACCCGGAGACGGTTTTGTTCATCATTGCTTCCAAGACTTTCACGACTCAGGAAACGTTGGCCAACGCTCATTCGGCGCGGGAATGGTTCCTGGCAAAGGTTAAGGATGAAAAGGCAGTTGCGAGGCATTTTGTCGCGGTCTCTACCAATGCCAAAGAGGTCAGCAAGTTCGGGATCGACGTTGCCAACATGTTCGGTTTCTGGGACTGGGTGGGCGGACGGTATTCATTGTGGTCTGCCATCGGGTTGTCCATCGCGTTGACGATCGGATTTAACCACTTCGAGCAACTTCTGGAAGGGGGGCATTCGATGGACAGGCACTTCGTGCAGGCCCCGTTGGAAAGCAACATGCCGGTGATTTTGGGGCTGTTGGGCATCTGGTACAACAATTTCTTCGGGGCCCAGTCGCAGGCCATTTTGCCCTATGACCAGTACCTGCACCGATTCGCGGCTTATTTCCAACAGGGAGACATGGAATCCAACGGGAAATATGTGGATCGTGACGGACAGGTCGTCGATTACCAGACCGGTCCGATCATCTGGGGCGAACCGGGCACCAACGGTCAGCACGCGTTCTATCAGCTGATCCACCAGGGCACGAAACTCATTCCGTGTGATTTCATCGGGGCCTGTAAAACACATAACCCCTTGGGAAAACATCACTTAATGCTGATGAGCAATTTCTTTGCGCAGACCGAAGCCTTGGCTTTTGGGAAGACTTCGGAAACGGTTCAAAAGGAGCTGGGAGATAAAGCCTCGCCCCAGCTCGTTCAGCACCGGACGTTCCCGGGAAATCGTCCGACTAATTCGATCCTGGTCAAACAAATCACTCCTTACACGCTCGGACAGTTAATCGCGTTGTACGAGCACAAGATTTTCACGCAGGGGATCATTTGGAATATTAACAGCTTTGATCAATGGGGCGTCGAACTAGGCAAACAGCTCGCTAACGTCATTCTCCCTGAACTTGAATCGCCGGGGACGGTGACATCCCATGATTCATCGACGAACGGTTTGATCAATCACTTCAAATCCGTGGTGGGATGATTGGATTGTATTCGGTTGCATCCCTCGGTTGGGTTTGAGTGATGGATGACTCCGGGGGGGAAATCATTCTGGTTAGTCGTGGGGGTGAACGAAGCATCATCCGGACAATCCTGCCTCGGGATCGTCCTGAAGGTGATTTCGAACTCAAATGCGCTGACCGACCGCAAAACACAACCCCGTCTTGGGACGGGGTTGTTGAGGGATTGACGATGGATATCGACACCGATCAGGCATTGATCGCCGTGATTTTGACTTCGGTAAAGTACTGTCGGTGCCCGATTTTTTTGTGATAACCCTTGCGGCGGGCATATTTTACGGTGGTGATTTTCTTGCCCTTGGCTTCACGAAGTACCTGAGCTTCGACCCGAGCGCCCTCCACCACGGGGGTACCGATTTTGGCTTGCCCGTCACCACTGACCAAAAGCACCCGGTCAAACGTTATGGTTTTGACTTCGGGATCGTAAGGAGTGTCTAGACGAATGGTATCCCCGACGCTCACTTTATATTGTTTGCTGTTCTGGTCGATCACTGCGTACATAACTCGGCTCCGAAAATCGAAAGAGGGGCTAGTATTCGGATTTCTCGGTCAATGTCAAGTCATCCTAGCCGCTTGGGGGATCTTGGATCGAACCGTCTTGTTGCAAAAAGCCGACCCGGTTCGAAAATCAGGGACATGATTATTACTCACACCCATCATGTGGCGTTATGCACCCCCCAATTTCCCAGAATTGTGGATTTTTACACGGTAGTACTCGGCCTCAAGCCCGTCGGGCGTTTCGATGGACGGAATATTGTATTCCTTCAGGCCGGGAGCACGACTATCGAAATCATTGAACGCAATGAACCTGTTCATCCTTCACGTACGGGTTGGGTGCATTTTGCGTTTGAAGTCCCGGACGTGGACGCGGCTTATCAGGAATTGTTGGGAAAAGGAATCGTTTTCCACATTCCCCCCAAACTCTTTCCTGAAAACGATCCAGAGGTCAAAATCGCATTTTTCAAAGATCCTGACGGAAACGAACTGGAACTTGTCCAGCCTATCAAGACGCGCTATCCCAACCAATCTGTCCCGACCTGAACCCCATTCTTTTAATGAGGGGGTGTTAGGGAAACCCGGTTCGGATCTTGCAAATCCGGGATAATCAAATCGGTGGAAAATACGTCCACCCGACGGTTGGCTGACTGCAGATCACGGGTGTAGGCGTTTTGACGAATCGGTTCGAAAATCGAGCACCCCTGAACTCGGAGCACTTCCGGTGCAACTCCGCGTTCGACCAGATATTCCGCAGCCAGTTGTGCTCGTTGGATCGATAGGTGCATGAACGCCTGTGAAGAAGCCGATTCGGGTAAGTCATCTCGGGATGAATGACCTTTGATTATCACGATAAACCTCAACCCCCGGATCCGATCAGCGATCTGATCGAGTCGACGCTTGTCCTCAGAATCCAGAATTGTTTCCCCGGGTTCGAAATTGATTTGCGTTCCGACCGCAGCCAGCTTGCTCGGACGGATGTTCTGCACCTGCGGATCGGTACCCTCGGCGGCATCCTGCGGGTCTTTTTGAGTGCCCTTTTCCCCGGGACCGACCAGGCGCATCTGCTTGGCGATCATTGCTTGGTCCACCGGATCCGACGACCCGGGGTCCGGAACATACCCGAATCCTTTTCGGATCTCGCCTACTGTTTCGAGCCATTGTTGCTGATCTTTGGGGTCTTGTGCGGCGGCCGTCTGAGGGCTTCCCCCCGGTTTCAAAACCCACATGATCACGAACAACCCCATCATGCACATGATCAGATCGGCCAACGTGAAAATCCATTCCGGGCACTCTTCGCACAACTCGTGCGGGTCACATTTTTTGCATCCCTTGGCCATGAAGTATCGGTTCCTGTGTCAGACCCGGTTGAACGGTTATGGTTTTGATCAGGCGGCCGCTTTCATCGCGGCTGCTTGTTGTTTGGCGCTCAAAAAACTCAATAATTGCATTTCAACCACGCGAGGGTTGTTGCCCGCCTGGATGCTTAGCACACCTTGTAGAATGATTTCCTTTTCAAATCCCTCTTCTTTGGACAGGATGCCTAGCTTTTCGGCGATCGGACCGGCGATCATGTTCTGAAGCAATGCTCCGTACAAGGTTCCTACCAACGCCACTGCCAACGCGGCACCGATAGCAGCCGCGTCACCGTCGAGATTTCGGAACATGGCCACCTGGGCCGTCAGACACGCGATCAGACCGCAACCCGGACCGAACTTGGCCAGTGACGCCCAGAAATGTTTACCGTGTTTATGACGTTCTAACATGGCATCGACTTCGATCCGCATGATCCGTTCGATCATTTCCGGGTCTGTTCCGTCTATCGTCAGTTGCAGACCCCGACGCAAAAACGGGTCCGGCGCCTCACGGGCGACTTGTTCCAGCGCTAATACCCCGTCCCGTCGGGCTGTTTCGGCATATTGCACGATCTCCTTGATCAGATGATCGATGTGTGTGTGTTTGCTGAACAGCATCTTTTTCCCGGCCATCAGTGCACCGGTAATGCTTGCTAGCGGCATCGACGCGATCGCGGCCCCCAAAGCGCAGCCTCCCACCAGGATCACTTCTCCGGGCTTGATATAGGCCCCAATCGCGCCGTGAGAGGCATGAAACATTCCGTAGGCCAGACACCCCCAAGCCAGCACATATCCGATGATCGTTGCCAGATCCATTTTCAGGTTCTACCTCGGGAGACGAACGTCTCGCCTGCAAAATTCGGTTGCTTCGCAGGTTTGTCCTGCGGCTTATCGGTTGTATCGGTCAGGAGAGGCTTTTGACGTGAGTTATTGGACGCGGGATGTTTTTTGCTCCACGCCAAGCTATGATAAAAAGGACGTTATGCAACCGGTCCTGATCTACATCCGTGATCTCCTGTTCAGCAGCAAGGTGGTCGCCACGGCTCGGGCCAAAGGGATCGCTTTTCAAGTCATCCGCGACGCATCGAAGTTACTCAATACGTCCGCCGACCGGTTGATTGCAGATCTAAATGACCCCCAAGCCCTTGATACCGTTATCGTCTGGAAGCAAAAATATGGTGGGCATGTTGTCGGATTCTGTTCGCACGTCGCGACTCCCGTTTTTCAACAAGCCCGACAAGCCGGGATCGACCAGATCCTCAGCAATGGGGCTTTTTCGGCACATCTGGATCAGATCCTTTCGCAAAACCCGATTGATTCGGATTCTCCTGGTGAACCGAACCGGTAGGTACGTGAATGAATCATTTCCCTGTACGTCCATTTCGAGATCATCCCTGGCGTCGGATCGGCTTGTCAGCTGTTATCGCGGTGGTTCTTCATGCAGGAGTCCTGGGAATCGGGGCTTATTTTTTCAACGATCTACGGGTGCAGCCGACTAGATCGACGCGCCTGACTCATCAAAAGCTCGAACAAGCCCTTGCTGACGCGACTTTTCATAGTTCGGGTGTTTCTCAAGTAACCGGTTCCGTCCAAGGCTGGGATGAAAGTTCTGCTCCGAGCGATGGTTGGACGACGACTTCTTTTTTCGAACCTGCCTGGTCATGGTGGTCGTGGCAAGCAACCTCTCGGTTGTCAGCTGCCCCGGTCATCACGTCGTTTTCACCACGCACAGAACGGAATCCTGGTTCGAACATTTCCCAACCGTAGGGTTTAAGAGTAATCTCCGTCTTGATGATTTCCTGTCTGACCGGAATCCTTACACGTTTGCAGGATGATCGGGCCTATCTGCAAGTCGGCCCGATCGAATACGAGATCCTGATTCCCTCAGCCGATGTCGAACCGCTCGGAAGACAGGTCGGAACCGAAACCGTTTTTCATACCCTCTTTTTCCTACAGGGAGATGGGAATTTTTTTGAACCGGCTTTGATCGGGTTTCGTCAATCCCGAGATAAACGTTTTTTCGAGCAGTTCATTACCGTCAAGGGGATCGGCCCGCGGACGGCCCTTCGAGCTTTAACGGTTCCCGTTCCGGAGATCGCCTCAGCGATCGAAAGACGTGACACCCGATTTTTGACCGGTCTAAAAGGCATCGGTAAGCGTACGGCCGAACTCATCGTTGCTGAATTAAGCGGAAAGCTCGGGGCATTCATGGAGACCGTTGACCCGGACCAACCGATGCCCCCCCCTTCGTCAACGGTTCGATCCGCCGTGGATGAAGATGCTGTAGTCGCGTTGGTGGCTTTGGGGGAATCACGATATAACGCCGAGATTTTGCTCGATCGCGCCAGGAAAGCCTATCCTGATTTACAACGTCCTGAACAACTGATCCGAGAGATGCTTAAGCTTCGGAGTTAGCCTGTTCCGATTTCAGACCACGGATGAACCGCTATGGCTAGAGAACGAATCATTTCCGCCGAATCCCAAGGTCAAGAAGAACAACGATTTAACTACGCGCTTCGTCCTCGGTCTTTTGCTGATTACGTCGGGCAGGAGTCATTGATTCGTAAACTGTCAATAGCGGTCCAAGCCGCCCGGTCACGTCACGAACCGATGGAACACGTCCTTTTGCACGGTCCGCCGGGGCTTGGGAAAACGACTTTGGCCCACGTGATTGCCAACGAGATGGGGTCTGTCGTGCATGTCACTAGCGGACCGGCCTTGACCAAACCGGCCGATATCGTGGGGATTTTGAATCGTCTTTCAGAAGGGGATGTTCTATTTATTGATGAGATCCATCGTTTGAACGCGGTCATCGAAGAATACCTCTACCCGGCGATGGAGGATTTCAAAGTCGATATTACGTTGGATAGCGGTACCCACGCGCGAAGCGTCACGATCCCGTTACCCCGTTTTACATTGATCGGGGCGACAACCCGGATCGGTTTGATCACCGGTCCGATGCGGTCCCGGTTCGGTTTACCTTTGCACTTGGAGTTTTATTCACCGGAGTCGTTGGAGATGATTTTGCGTGCAAACGCAGCCCTGTTGGGGGTGGAGTATGAACCGCCTGCCATTATCGAGATTGCCCACCGATCCCGTGGAACACCCCGAATCGCCAATCGGCTTCTCAGACGGGTTCGGGATTATGCGCTTGTCGAAGGCAAGGGAAAGCTGACCGAACCGATTGTGAAGTCGGCTTTGGCGCTGGAAGGAATCGATGCCCAGGGGTTGGATGAATTGGACCGGACCTTTTTAAGAACGTTGATCGAGATTTACAAGGGTGGACCTGCGGGGATCGAAGCCCTGGCGGCCACCATCGGTGAAGAAACGGACACTTTGGTGGATGTGGTCGAACCTTATCTGTTGCAAAAGGGAATGGTTACCCGGACCCGCCAAGGACGCAGGGCGACACGATCGGCTTATGAACATCTGGGATTCAAATGGGTCCCGTCGTCAGAACCCGACGAATCGTTGTTCTGATGACGGAAAAGGTTCAAACAGATATTCTCAGGTCTATGTCTATCGCTTTGAATATCCGTCGAGGCCGATTGGGGGATCAAATCGCCATTACGAATTACAACCTGCAACTGGCTTGGGAAACCGAGCACAAACGTCTGGACCCGTACGTCGTCTTGGCCGGAGTTCGGGCGGTGCTGGAAGACCCGTCAAAAGGGACTTATTTCGTTGCTGAAACCGACGATCGGATCGTCGGGCAACTGATGATCACTCACGAATGGTCCGACTGGCGAAACGGGGACATCTGGTGGATTCAATCCGTGTACGTGCATCCGGATTATCGTAAAACCGGTATTTTCAAGACCTTATATCATCACACGCGACAAGCAGCCGTTGAGTCCGGGGCGGTCATGCTCAGGCTTTATGTCGAAAAAGACAATCAATCTGCCCAACGGGTGTATCAGAATCTGGGCATGACCCTCTCTGATTATCATTTGATGGAAGAGAATTTGCCCAAAGGGTGAGGGTGGAACGGCACTTGCACTTACAACTGCAAAATCGCTTGTAATTGTTTGAGACCTGTTACCGCCGAAGAGGCCGGGTCGGACAGTTCACTCGGATCAATGGTCAACGCTCCGGCATATCCGGATTCATCCAACGCGGACAATACTTCCCTCCACGGAACATCCCCTCTACCGAGAATCGCGGGTTTGGTGCGTCTATCCTCTCCCATCACGACATCCCGGGCACGCACGTGTCGGATCTGATGCCCCAAAGCATCAAAAACCTCATCCAACGACCATGAATCCTTTAATACCAGAGACGGATCCAAGTCCACTCCGAACCAAGGGCAATCCATCTGTTTCAACAAACCGGTCAGTGAAGCAAAACTGCTCAGAGAGCTGGATAATCCCAAAATCATTCCGTAACGGTCGGCCATTTCCCCGAGTTGTCCCAAGGCGGACTGCCAATGAGACAATAACGACGGATCGACCCGGGTGGGAACCGGAGGTTCGGGGGCGGGTGTAGATATTTCCGGAACGATGATCAGCCCGGCCATGTCGGGTGTGATCCGGGGCTTGGGTGCAGTCGTACGTTGCACCGGAGGTAATCGACCCAGATCAAGACACACCACGGCTGCGCCTAATTCCGAGGCGCTATTCAAGATCGTGTCGGTTTTGTCGAGGCACTGGTCCACGTCCGCTTCGGGTCCTAGACCGGACGGACCGTATTCAAGACGAATCGAACAGAGTCTCAGCTGGTGCGTCGATAACAAGTGCCTGATCTCCCGACGGGCTGACGATGACAAATCGGACAGATCAATCATGCGTGAGGTCGCATCGAGTTGGATTCCAGAAAACCCGTGTTGTCGGACTTGCCGAACCACTTCCCGAAGATCATTCCCGAAAGCAGGGCCCCAAACGGACAAAACCACTCGTGATGTCATGAAATGAATTGTCTTCAATCCACCGGGGCCGATGCAAGCGCAAGAGAACCAAAAAGATTCAAATGATGGTTCCGGACGAGGAGGGGTTCAACAATCCCCGTGATTCCAGCTTGTCGAGTAGTTGGGCATACCGAGAACGGACATTACCCGTTCGGTTTCGGATTTCCAGTACCAGCCGACGGTTCACCACATGCATGTGATCGGCTGGCCAGGTTTCAAGGTGATTCCCCCATTGAGCGCTAGCAACCGAGACGACACCGTCATTAGGGCCTTCATGACGACTGACAATGTGATGCGAGTGCACCAAAAACGCCGGAACGCGATACCAGGGTCTGGATGCGGAAATGGAAAAATAGGTCACGTCCGGATGATCAGGTATCTGTTCGTTGAACCGTTGCATGGACGGTCGAGTCAGGTCCCGAATGCCCGAAAGGTCAAGACCGAGAAATCGTAGTAACTGTTGAGCACGCCTACTCTTATCGATATTCCGGAGGATGTAGTCGGCGTAGCTGGACCCCCGGTGAGGGGTCGAAAGTGTCACTAAAGCGGCCACACGAGACGCCATTCCCAACCGATGGATCATGTACCGGGCGTCCAACCCACCCATCGAGTGAGCCAAGATGATCACCCGGTCCGAGGACCGTCCCATCAGTTCCAACTGATCCAGAACGGTCTGTTTCAATTGAGCCGCTCTCTCAGCGATCGGGCCGGTCCGTGATACCCGTGCGACGATCAACGGGTGGCCTCGGGAGGCGATTTCCTGATCGATTCCGCCTCCGAAATAACACCACTTCCAAGGTCCGAACCGCATCCGGTCGTAACCAAAAATCCCATGATGAAGAACGATCGGAAGCATGAAACGCGTTGAAAATGATAAAAAAAGCCCGATCTGACGCAATTGCGAAGGCTTTATGAACGTCTAGGAGGGGGCAGACTGTATTCCCGGACATTTTCCTGTATCCTTTTGACCCGACATGCCGCGACGAACCGACATTCATTCTATTCTGATTATTGGCTCAGGCCCGATCGTCATCGGGCAGGGATGTGAGTTTGACTATTCCGGTGTACAAGCCTGCCGGGCACTGAAGGAAGAAGGCTATCGGATCGTTCTGATCAACAGCAATCCTGCAACGATCATGACCGATCCGGAGTTTGCCGACGCCACCTATATCGAACCGATCACCCCGGAATCGGTCGAAAAAATTCTCGCCCGGGAACAAGCCAACGGTACGCCGATCGACGCGCTTTTACCCACGCTCGGGGGACAGACCGGGTTAAATACCGGAATGGCCTGCTACGACCGGGGGATTCTCCAGAAATATGGTGTGCAGATGATCGGCGCCAACCGCGAAGCCATCTTCCGCGGAGAAGACCGACAACGGTTTAAGGAATTGATGCAGGAAATCGGTCTGAAGGTTCCTGTGTCGGGCACCTGTCACAGCCTGGAAGAAGCCCGCGAAATCCTGAAGCTGGTCGGTCTCCCGGCCATTATTCGCCCGGCGTTTACCCTCGGCGGAACGGGCGGGGGAATCGCCTACAACGTCGAAGAATACGAACAAATCGTTCAACGTGGTCTGGATGCCTCCCCGGTAACCGAAGTTCTGATCGAGCAATCGGTCATCGGATGGAAAGAGTATGAAATGGAAGTCGTCCGAGACCGTAATGATAACTGCATTATTGTCTGTTCGATCGAAAATATTGACGCGATGGGTGTCCATACGGGCGATTCTATCACGGTCGCGCCTATCCAGACTTTGACGGACAAAGAGTATCAAAAAATGCGCGACGCGAGTTTCGCTGTCATCCGGGCTGTGGGGGTCGAAACCGGTGGGTCGAACATCCAGTTCGGTATCAATCCCAAAAACGGGGATATGGTCGTGATCGAGATGAACCCCCGGGTCTCTCGGTCTTCGGCGCTGGCATCCAAAGCCACCGGATACCCGATCGCCAAAATCGCAGCCAAACTCGCTGTCGGATACACCCTGGATGAACTGCCCAATCCGATTACCAGTCGCAAAGGTAAAAACGGTCGATACGAACTGTACACCTCGGCCTGTTTTGAACCGAGTATCGACTATTGCGTGATCAAGATTCCCCGATGGACTTTCGAGAAGTTCCCCGATGCCGATGAAACCCTCACGACACAGATGAAATCCGTCGGCGAAGCCATGGCCATCGGTCGGACGTTCAAGCAAGCCCTTCAAAAGGGTATCCGATCCATGGAAGTCAAACGGTTCGGATACGGGTTGGATAAAAACGACAAATGGTTGAATGCCCAACGGGGAGAAGGCAACAAGCAGGACGCGCAATACCCGATTCCTGAAGATCGGTTGCGTCGCAAACTGGCCGTTCCGTCCCAGGGACGCCTGTATTACGTACGTTACGCCCTCAAGATGGGATGGACGATCGATCAGATCCACGAGTTGACCCGGATCGATCCCTGGTTCTTGTCCCAAATGAAAGAACTGGTGGATTTCGAGACGACGATCGAAACGGGGATCGATGACTGGAACCAACGGGATCAATCCCCGTCGGGGTTGGTCAACCTGTTGCGTCAAGCCAAACAACTCGGGTACAGCGACGTGCAACTGGCGCGGATCTGGGACACAACCCCCGACGAAATCCGACGCGTCCGCAAGCAGCTGGGTATCGAACCGGTGTACAAGCTGGTAGACACCTGTGCAGCCGAGTTTGAGGCATCAACCCCTTATTATTACAGTACTTATGAATCGCCGATGGTGGTCAACGGTCGGACAGTCGTGGAAGACGAAATCCGTCTGACCGACAAACCCAAGGTGATCATCATCGGTGGTGGACCCAACCGGATCGGTCAAGGCATCGAGTTTGATTACTGTTGCGTCCATGCTGCCTTTGCGATGAAAGAATTGGGGTATGAATCGGTCATGATCAATTCCAACCCGGAAACGGTCTCGACCGACTATGACACGTCGGATCTGCTGTTTTTCGAACCCTTGACCCATGAAGATGTTCTGAATGTCTGTGAACGACTCAACGGTAGACCTTTTGGTCAACCGGGAGGTCGGGTTAAAGGGGTGATCGTGCAGCTCGGGGGGCAAACGCCTTTGAACCTTGCCCGGGGGTTGCATGACGCCGGGGTCCCGATCATCGGGACGAGTATCGAATCTCTGGAAGCAGCCGGGGACCGTGAAAAGTTCCGCAAACTCGTTCAGGAAGTCGGTCTTCAACAACCAGCCAACGGGATCGCCCGGTCGGTCGAAGATGCTCGAAAAGTAGCGGCGGAAATCGGGTATCCGGTCCTGGTGCGTCCTTCTTTCGTGTTAGGGGGACGAGCGATGGAAATCGTGTCGGACGAAGATCAGCTGAATCATTACATGTCGATCGCGGTCAAAGCCGAAGGAGAAAACCCGATCCTGATCGACAAGTTCCTCGACCATGCGACCGAATGCGACGTGGATTGTATCGCGGATTATGACCCGGACGGGAACGGACGAAGTGTCATTTGCGGGGTGATGGAGCACATCGAAGAAGCCGGAATCCACTCCGGGGATTCGGCCTGTGCACTTCCGCCTTACAGTTTCAGCCCGGAACTGGTCGAACGTCTAAAACAGCATACCCATAAACTCGCCAAAGCCCTCCGCGTACGTGGGTTAATGAACGTGCAGTACGCGATCAAGGACGGCGAGATCTACCTCATCGAAGTCAACCCCCGTGCGTCACGTACGATCCCCTTCGTCGGAAAGGCTACCGGTGTCCCCTGGGCATCGTTGGCAGCGAAGGTCATGGCCGGCAAAACACTGGACGAGCTGAATGTCTATGAACGACCCGATCCACGACACGTCAGCGTCAAGGAGGTCGTTTTCCCGTTCAGCAAGTTCCCAGGGGTGGACGTGATCCTCGGTCCGGAAATGCGTAGCACCGGGGAAGTCATGGGAATTGACGATGATTTTGCGACCGCCTACGCCAAAGCCCAAATCGCCGCCGGGGCTGCTTTGCCTCTGTCGGGTACGGTTTTCATCAGTGTCAACCATCGTGACAAGCCCGAAATCGCGGCTGTGGCCAGACTGTACGAACAATGCGGGTTCAAGATCCTGGCTACCGGTGGGACATACGACGTGCTTGTCCAAGCCGGTGTGAAATCAGTCGAAAGAATCAACAAACTGGCCGAGGGACGTCCGAACATCCGTGATTACATGAAAAACGGTCAGGTGCAGTTGATCGTCAACACCCCGACCAAAAAGGGACCGACCACGGATGAGGGCAAAATCCGCGCTATGAGTGTGATGCACAAGGTACCTATCCTGACTACGATCACCGCAGCCAGAGCGGCCGCACGGGGTATTGCCGAGTTGCAGAAACACGATTGGTCGGTCAAACCGCTTCAGGAGTATCATCGGGGCTGAAAACAGACTCCGAATAATCCGCTCATCTGAATTGTAGGTCATGACCGATTCGTATTGCCCATTCTGACATTCGAACCGGAACGGTACGAGAGAACCTGTTTTGTCCGGATTGATTCCGAACCGTGTCGCGACAACAATCGTATCTTTCGGGACGGAACTCGCGATAAAGGAAGACGTATGGCTGTTTCAAAATCCTGGTCGTCAGATACTTACCTCCATCGACAACGAAAGTATTTTACTCTCGCAGAGGCTAACCGAACGTTGCCTCTGGTCCGACGGATTGTTGCGGACATCGTTTCGACGCACGAAACAGCCACTCACCTGCACGCACAGCTCGAGAACCGGGATTATCCTCAATCCAGAGAAGACCTGGAAAATCAGTTGGAGCAGACCGTGGACCGACTCAACGACCTTCTGGACGAGCTCAAAGCTATTGGCTGTGAGCTAAAGGATTATCGAATGGGTCTGGTGGATTTTCCTTCCAGACATCAGGGGAGGGAGATTTATCTGTGCTGGAGGCTCGGGGAGCAGACCATCGGTCATTGGCACGAGCTGCATACCGGTTTCCAGGGAAGGCAGCCGGTCGAGTTACTAACCGAAACCAATCCATAGAAACCGGATTTTCATCAAGGCCACAAGCTGACCGAATCCAGACCCATTTCTTCCGGAAGGTCACAGATGAGGTTGGCGTTTTGGATCGCTTGACCTGCAGCACCTTTCCCCAGATTATCGATCGCGCCGAGTCCGATCACCAACTGACGTGTCGGATCACAAGCGTAACTGACAAACGCCAGGTTAGACCCGCAGGCCCATTTCGTATGGGGAGATTGGGAGGTCACTTTGACGAACTTGCGGTCCCGGTAGAAAGTCCGGGCAACTTCCAGACATTGTTCGGTGGTTGCTGTCCCGCGTGCGTAAATCGTGACCAAAATGCCCCGGGTCATGGGAATCAGGTGAGGCGTGAAAACCAGTCCGTTGCCGGCACCGGGTTGATTGCCACACAGCTTGTCGATCGTAGCCATGATTTCGGGCATGTGGGTATGTTTGAGCAACCCGTAGGCGGTCAGGTCTTCGTTGCACTCTGCGTACCCGAACTTGCTGTCCCCGCCCCCGCGACCTGCCCCGGAGATACCGGATTTTGCGTCGATGATCAGATGACCCGGATCGATGAGACGGTTGACCAGAAGCGGAGCCAGGACCGTCAAGGTCGCTGCCGGGTAACACCCGGGATTGGCGATGCGTGTTTTTCCCCGGATCTGTTCCGGCCAAACGTCTGCCAGACCGTAAGTCCATCCGTCCACGTAACGATGATCTCCACCGATGTCCACGACTTTGGTCGTGGGAGGCACTTGTGACAGAAGACCTTTGGATGCTCCGGTGGGCAAGGACGTGAACAATACTTGAACATGCCCGACAGCCGACGGATCGAACCGTTCGATTGTCAGATCTCCGATACCAGATGGGACGGACGGATACCGTTCGGACACTTTTGAACCGGCGGTCGATTCACCCGCAGCATAAACCAACTCAAACTCCGGGTGTTGAGCGATATACCTCAGGGCTTCGCCACCACCATATCCCGCGATTCCGACAATTCCGACTCGGATCGACATCTGAACACTCTCTGCATGTCCGGGGCGGATCGAATAACGACAGATCTTACCACCATCCACCCACGGGGTAGAAAGACCGATGCTTCAAATCTACCTGTCCTGTGTCCGAACGCAATCGTTCTGATTCGGGAACGTGCAAAACGTCATCCGACATTCGACATTTTCCGGTCATCCGGTAACATCTTTGGTCCGATGAGATGGCTTGTTCACGGGAATTTCACGCAATCGGCAATCGAAGCGGTCCGACGACACGGACACACCGTCCAGACCCTGGACCCGATGCCTGTGGACCCCGACGAGCTCCTGAAACAGGCCCATCAGAAACAGCTCGATCTCATGACCACTGACAAGGTGTTGTCACACCGACTTTTTGAAAACCGACAACGTTTTTCCCGTGCGATCGTTTATCTCCAGCTTTCGGGCGGAGAAGTCGAACAGGACGATGCCATCGATCGGTTGTTTGCGCGTTATAAATCCCCTAAACCGGGCATGCTGTATACGGTTACCGAAACGCGGGTGAAAGCCCGTCAACTACCTGTTTCTTAAATCGTTCATAACTCATTGATAGGGTTGAGCTTATGTCATTATTGGTTACCGGATCCATCGGAGTAGACACCATCGAAACCCCCGTCGGTCGTCGCGACAACGTGATCGGGGGTTCGGCGGTTTACTTTTCGTATGCCGCAAGTTTTTTCACTCCCGTCCGGCTAGTCGGCGCGGTCGGTGAAGATGCCCCCCAAGAGCTTTTTAAAGTGTTTGAAAACCGGGACGTGGATCTGAGCGGTCTGGAAATCCGAAAAGGCAGCAAGACGTTTCGTTGGCACGGGTCGTATCTCAGGGACATGAACGAAGCCGAGACCATTCAGGTCGATCTGAATGTCCTCGCCGAGAATGCCCCGAAGATCCCGGAGGCCTTTTGTGACAGCCGATATCTTTTCTTAGCCAACACCCATCCGGTTTTGCAGCAACAGATGCTCCGAAGCATCAAACAACCCAAACTCGTCGTCGCCGATACCATGAATCTGTGGATCCAGACGGAACGCAAAGAGCTGATAAAACTCATTGGTATGATCGATGGGTTGGTACTCAATGACGGCGAAGCCCGACTTTTGACAGAGAAAAAGAACCTGATCCAAGCCGCCAAGGAAGTCTTAAGTTACGGAACCAAGTTCGTGGTCATCAAGAAAGGCGAACACGGTGCGCTGCTCGTGACCGACAAGGATACATTCGTATTACCCGCATTTCCTGCCGAAAATGTTGTCGATCCCACGGGTGCGGGAGACAGTTTTGCCGGGGGAATGATGGGATACCTTTCGACCCAGGGACACGTCACCCCCGCCACGGTCAAACGCGCATTAGCCTACGGGACCTGTGTGGCTTCGTTCACGATCAGCGACTTCTCTCTCGGTGGGTTGCAAAGCACCACCCGTGAACAGATCGACCAACGTTGGAACGATTTTAAACAGGCCATGAGCTTCTGAATCGATCATGACCGGGTCACCGAAGATCCGATCATGACTGGTGAACAAGGGATTGTCTGGCACGAAGCACACGGTCGCGGGCTTCGTGCGGGGTGGACGCGGTGGAGGTCAGGTGTCCCATTTTTCGTCCTTTTTGAGGGTGCGTTTTGCCGTACAGATGCAGTTTGACGGTCGGATCGGTCAATGCCTCGTACCATCGGGGTTGATGATCGGGGGCTTGTAACCAGATGTCGCCCAAAAGGTTGGCCATGGCCGCCGGCCTAAGCAGGGTTGTTTCACCCAGAGGCAGATTGCAGACCGCCCGAAGCTGCTGTTCGAACTGACTTGTGATGCAGGCATCGAAGGTCAGATGGCCGGAATTGTGAGGACGGGGGGCCAATTCGTTGACAATAACCTGATTTCCGACCGTAAACATTTCAACACACAAAACGCCGATCAGGTCGATCTGATGGGCGATCTGAACACCCAATTCCAGTGCCTGTTGCTGAACGTAGACCGACAGATCGGGCAACGGATCAGGCGAACTGATCGTCAGATCGAGGATATGGTTGACATGGGTATTGTGAAAAATCGGGAAGGTCCGAACCTCGTGTTTGTGGTTTCTGGCGACAATGACCGACACCTCATGCTCAAACGCAATAAAGCCTTCGAGCACCGCCAAAGAGCAGTTAAGAGTCTCCCAGGCTTGTCGGGCTTGCTGAGGGTGCTGGATTTTGAATTGACCTTTCCCGTCGTACCCGAACTCAGCGGTTTTAAGAATGCAAGGGGTATTGAGTTCCTCAATGGCTTGGACAAGCTGTTGAAGATCACGAACGGCTCGATACGGGGCAACCGGAAACCCGTGAGATGAAAGGAAGTCCTTTTCTTTAAGCCGGTGACGGGTGGTATCCAGAACAAAAGGGGAGGGGTGGACGGGTTTGAGTCGTTCGATGAGTTGGAGGGTTTGCGAAGGAACGTTTTCGAACTCGAAGGTGACTATATCGACTTTTTGTGCGAAACGGTTAGCGGCTTCAAGATCGTCATAGGGGGCATTGATCTCCAGATCCGCCACTTGACCGGTCGGGCAGTCCGGGGTGGGGTCAAATGCGTGGACGCGATAACCCATTTTACGGGCCGCGATGGCGAACATCCGTCCGAGCTGTCCGCCTCCCAAAATGCCGATGGTCTTTCCGGGAAGAATCATGGGAACCGTCATATCAGATCCAATACATAACAGAAGCTGGCCCGGATGTCACAATCGGCCTTATGTCTTTGCACGGATGGATTTTCTAACAACATTCCGGTTAGGGACGTGTAAGATCGCGTGAAGTGTTCGTATTCATTAATGACGGAGGAATCAGATGAAAACATGGAAATGGTTTGGAGTTTCGGTGTTGTGTCTGGGACTGGTGTCCGAAATGAAGGCGCAGGAAACGGTCCAGGAGCCGAACGAAGAGGCCGCTTATGAAGCCAGCATTCAGAGACGCGTGAACGAAACAATCCAGGAGATGCAACTGAATGATCCTGCCAAAGAGCAACAGGTTCGTGAACAATTTTTGCAAACCTACCGCGATTTGCGGGCTTGGCATAAAGCCCATTACGACCACTACAAGCAGGTCAAAGCGGAGTTCGAAAAGCTGGACAAGCAATTGCGTAGCATTCCACAAAACTTTATCAAACAAATGCGATCAATTCTGACTCCGGAACAAGTGGAAATGATCCAAGAACGGATGGTCGGGGGACGGTATCGTCACAATGTCGGTGGGTTAAACGCGGAATATCCGGATTTGCCTGAGGGCGTTCGGTCTTATGCGATGGATATGTGGGCAGAGGCCCGGGATATTGCCATGGCGCTTCCGGAAGGCAAAGACAAGACCCAGGTATTCGAGCGGTACAAGGGCAAAGTCAACAATTACATCGCTTCGAAGGGGATCAAAGGAAAGAGTTGGTACGAGAAACAGGTGAAAAAGCAGGCCGCTGCGACCACACGTCCTGCGGATGAATCGCCAAAACAGGATTGACCGTCCCTCATCAGTAGGTGTTGAACGAGCGGAACCGGAACTTTCGTCTAAGCTTGGTTAACAGATGAAGCACGACCACGGATGCCAACGCGGTATAAAAACCGGTCAACAGATCGTTAAGCAAGGATGTGCCGATATCACGCCAGGCGTCAATCAGTTTAACGATCAACCCGACGACGAACCCTGAAAACAACGTTACAAGAAAGTGACTGATCGGATGATCTGACGCCATCGCGTGCTGGTCGGATGCCGTTAACAAGGCCACCCCGGCATAGGCCGCCGCGTACATGCCAATAGGACCGATACCGATGAGGTCGTGCAGTAGACCAAGAATAAAACAGGCCGGGACCGCCACCTGACGCGGGGCATTCAGTGAAACAAACACCGTAGCAATCAACACAAAGTTGACGGGTACAAAAGGATAAAGCCCGATCTGGAGACCGAGCATCACATAAGCCATGAGGGTGAAGCTGATCCATCGCATGCTATGAGCCTGCAGGGGGTATGACGACCAAAACCTCGCGGAGTGACACAAGATCGACGGTGGGTTTGACTTCGATCCGGGCAAACCCTGCATCGGTGGGGGGAAGGTCAATTCCGGTTACAACACCCACTCGTAACCCTTTCAAGGCAGGGATCGGGAAACGGTCGTCGTCCAGTTCGACGATATCTCCGAGTTTGAGGACATTGCGGATTTCGGCTGCGGGGATCGCTCGGGCGATCATCCGGTCGGTTGCGCCTTCCAAAAGCGGTGGTCGGATATCCAGACGCAGGATATCAATCCCACCGTCCGGTCGAGGTTGATACCGGACAAATCGTCCGGTGATTTTGGACGAAGGATCGGTAATCAGCAGCACCCTGGCCGATCCTGCACCCACCGAATCGATCCGTCCCACGAATCCGAGCGGATGATGGACCGGGGCATTGTTTCGTAATCCCGTCAATCCACTGGTGTTAAGGGTGATGGTTTGTCGCTGGTCGACCGGACCGGACGTGACAGGAACAATACGGCTGATTCTGCGAAGCGGTTCACCGAGTTGCTGATAAAGGTGGGAGAGCTTTTTAAGGTCTTCGAGCTGGGCATTGAGGTTTTGAATCTGGACCAAAAGGGCTTCAGGACTGAGCTCAGAAGGGTCGGGTGAAAACAGCGAACCGGAATCGACGGAAGTGGTGGCTTTGTGAAAAATCAGACCCGCAGTCCGCGCAGGCCAGGCGATCGGAGCAAACAGCGATCGAAAAGTGGTTCGGACGGCGGATTTGACGTCCGGGAGCGTCAACGCGGCCAAAAGGGCCAGAAACGGGAGAATGATCGGAACCAGTCGGATCGTAAAAACTCCTGTGAGTAAGACGCGAGTTTTGAACAGCTGACCACGTTTTACAAACGTCGAATAACCCGGATCGGGTCCACCAGTCACATTTCGTCGGCATCAGATTCCATGGTGTCTTTCCAGAGTTCGAGATTCTCCAGATAGACGGCTGTTCCGCGTGCGACGCAGGTGAGAGGGTCTTCCGCAAGTCGGACCTCTAGACCGGTCGCGTTGCTGATCACCGTGGTCAGACCCCGAAGAAGGGAAGATCCGCCTGCCATGGTGATCCCGTTATCCACCAGGTCGGCTGCCAGCTCGGCTTCGGCCTGTTCCAGGACGTGGGAGACGGCTTCGACAATGCTGGTGACCGGTTCTTGGAGGGCTTCGCGGATCTCACCTGCGGAGATCGTCATTTTCCGGGGATGTCCGGAGATCATATCGCGTCCTTTGACCTCCATGGATGGTTCGTTACCCCCGGGGAACGGCGCTGCCGATCCGATCTCGATCTTGATCCGTTCGGCCATCTGTTCGCCGATCAGCATATTGTAGGTCTTTTTCATGTGATCGATGATGGCTTGATCGAACTCATCTCCCGCGACCCGGACACTATCGCAGACACTGATGTCGGCCAGGGAGATGATGGCAATTTCGGTGGTTCCTCCCCCGATATCGACGATCATGCTGGCGGTCGGTTCGGTCACGGGAAGTCCCGCGCCGATGGCAGCGGCCATGGGTTCTTCAACAAGAAAGACGCGGCTAGCGCCGGCCCGTTCGGCGCTCTGAATCACGGCCTGTTTTTCGACGGTCGTGATCCCCGAAGGCACGGCAATGACCACACGCGGACGGGTCAAGCTTTTCCAACGTCCTTCGCCAGTGGCCCGGGTGATAAAATACCGGAGCATTGCCTCGGTGGTGTTGAAATCGCTGATCACCCCGTCCTTCAATGGTCGAACCGCTTTGATCGAACCGGGGGTACGACCGAGCATTTCTTTGGCGACCAGCCCCACGGCCATACCGTTTTGCATGACCTTCCCGTTGCGCGCATTAACGGCAACGACGGAAGGCTCGTTGAGAACGATTCCCTGGCCGCGAACACAGACCAGCGTGTTGCATGTGCCCAGGTCGATTCCAAGATCGACACCGAACAGTCCGAAAATTTTCTGCAAAAACACGCTTTAAACTCCTTCTCGCATCGGACTTGCTTCCCAAATCAGCAACACCAGCCCTGTATGGATTATCCGGTAAGTTACATGCCACGCAAATCCGACGCAAATCCGATCGTTCAAAGCGGCATCGTATAAAATCGGTTTCATGAGATTGTCCGATCAGACAGACGATACATTTTGCGATAAAATAAAGCAGCATGTCTGTGTACGCCTATGAAACCTACGGAGAACTGCAGCCCTGGATCGGGCGGGAATGGTTGCTCACCAATGGAACGGGGACCTATTCGTCGTCCACCCTGGTCGGATGCAACACCCGACGTTATCACGGTCTACTCGTCGCGGCTATGTTGCCTCCCGTCGGTAGAGTGGTGACTTTGTCCAGGGTCAATGAGTCCTTTCACCGTGAGGGACAATCCCTGGAACTGGGAATTTGTCAATTTCGGGATGTGTTTATCCCCCGGGGAGAACGGTTCTTGTGGCATTTTGAAAAGGATGTCGTGGTCAAGTTCGACTACGAAGCCGAAGGTATCAATCTGTGCAAAGAGGTTCTCCTGTGTTGGGAAAAAAACGTCGTAGGAATCCGTTATACGATCGATCCGGGACCCGGAGGACCGATCGAGTTTCGTATCCAACCTTTCGTAGCACTACGTGATTTTCATTCGTTATTGAAAGCTGACGCATCTTTTCAGGTCCAGAGCACGGACCACGGGTGCAGCGTGCGCCGGTACGGAAACTCTCTTTATCTGACCTGCGAAAAGACCGTTTTCAAACCGGGCGGGGACTGGTGGTATAATTTTACCTATTCGATTGAAACCGAACGAGGTCAGGAAGATCAGGAGGATCTTTTTACCCCGGGATACTTTTCGGTCCAGGTGGACGGGTCGATGACTCTGGTCCTGTGGGCGGGTCTGGAACCGGTCGAAAACCTCAACTGGGACAACGAATACCACACAAGGGAGAAAAATCTCCCGGGTCAGGACGCTCCGACGATCGCACAAAAACGACTGGTTCGAGCAGCCAACGACTTTGTGGTCAACCGGGTAGTCGACCAAGAAAACTCCGGCGCGACTATCCTGGCGGGTTTCCCGTGGTTCGGCGACTGGGGGCGTGATTCCATGATCGCGTTGACGGGTTTGTTATTGACAACACGTCGTTACCATCAGGCCGGTCAAGTGTTGTGTTGGCTTGCCCGTCATGTCCATCAAGGGCTGATCCCCAACGTTTTCGATGATTACACGCACCAACCGATTTACAACGCGGCCGACGCGAGTCTATGGTTTATTCATGCCTGTCATGAATATCTTCGATACAGTCGGGATCAAGAGACCTATGACTCGGTTCTTCGACCCGTCTGCGAAGAAATCCTACAGTCGTATCGGAAAGGAACATTGTTCGGAATCAAAATGGATGAATCCGACGGACTGATTGTCCAGGGAGATCCGACGAGTCAATTGACCTGGATGGATGCCAAGACCAATGGGGTGGTTTTTACGCCTCGTCATGGTAAAGCAGTGGAAATCAACGCCTTATGGTATCACGCTTTGTCATTGATGGGTCAAAACGCGCTGGTCGAGAAGGTCGCAGAGAGTTTTCGCAGGACGTTCTGGATTAACCATAACCGGGGTTTGGCGGATGTGGTCAACGAAACGGGACGGGATGACGCGTGCCGTCCGAATCAGATTTTTGCGGTTTCGTTTGCAAACTCCCCGCTGACGTTGGAACAACAACAGTCGGTGGTCGAGGTGGTCCGCCGAGAGCTGTTAACTCCTTACGGATTAAGGACTTTAGCACCGGGGCACCCGAAGTATCAGCCACGATACGTCGGATCGCAGTTCGACCGGGACAAGGCTTATCACAACGGAACGATCTGGCCTTGGTTGATCGGTGCATTCCTGGAGGCGTATCTGAAGGTGAATCAACGTTCGCGGGCGTCGTTGGATCAGGCGCGTCGGTGGTTAGAACCATTGATACAGTCGTTAGACGAAGGGTGTGTCGGTTCGATCAGTGAGATCTACGAAGCTCAGCCACCTCACCGACCGGTCGGAGCCTTTGCCCAAGCCTGGAGCGTGGCTGAGGTGTTGAGACTCGCGGTCGAACTGGAGTTCTGATGCGTAGGTATTTGGGTTTAACCCTTGGACCGTCTCGTACACGATGGTGGATTCGGCTGATAGGGATTCTGTTCGTCTATGGCTGGGGGTTTCAATCCGGATGGGCACAACAGGTAGAGTTATTGACCAATGGAGAGTACCGGCCCGGGGAATATATCCCGCTGCGGATTGAAACCGAAGGTCCGGGACGAGTATCGATCCGGGCAGATCTGTCGTTGGGAATCGAGTGGGACGCGCCGGGAAGAACTTCCATCACCGTGCCTTGGATGACCTGGCAAGCGTCGGGGGACGAGTTGGTTCTGCAAGTCAATGGTCGCTCGCAACGGGTGCGGTTAAAACGATTGGAAGACAATCAGGACTATTCTACCTATAATCCGTATCAGTTGTTGGCTCGATTTCCGGCTTTGGAACGATCGGAGTACTCTGATCGGGTTTACGAACCGACTTTGGGTTGGCCAGGTGGGATCGGGGCGGATATGCGTTGGAACGTCGCTTGGGCAGGGGGGATTATCGTCCTGATTCTGCTTTGCATTCGTCTGATTGGATGGAAAAGATGGATAACGCCTTGGTTGGCTGGATCGGTTGGTCTGATCAGTCTGGTGATGATCGGGCTGATGTCTGCTTTTCATCAGCCACTTGCCCGGGCGACAGCCGTGGTCAACATTCCTTCATCGGTTTCTGAATCCGACGTGTGGATCTACTTTCGTGCGTGGCGACCGACTCGGATCGTCGAACCGTGGTCTGCTGGTACGCTTTTATTTCCTCGTTCGGACAATCACCTTCGAACACTGGACCCCGTGGTCCTGTTGCGCGAAGATGGATTGACGGGGTGGATCGAATTATCACTTGTCCCTCAAGTCACCGTCTGTTTGGTTCATCGAAGGCAGCTAGGAACATTTAAAACCGTGGGCGAAGATCAACTCAGCCCCGATCCCTTGAAAAAGTGGTTTTATACATCATTTAAGAATCAAACAGGTCATTCGAGGACTTAAGAGTCAAACAGTACGGACCTTCAATTCAAATACACGCTCGAAAACGATCGAGCATACCGTCACGGGCCAAAAAGCTGTCGTGTCAATCCCAGCAGGAAACAAATACCAAAGTTGCCGACGGTGATGTCCGATAGAATTTATGAGTGCTCGAACCGACCCGATCAACTTCTACGGAAAATGTCTTCGATGAGTCGGAATCGATCATCGATTCTCCGTCGGGTTTGGACGAATCTTTGGTTTCCCGGTCGTCGTACCGGTTATCCCGTCCTGCTCGAAAGCCTCTGGAACCTGGGATGGGTCAAAAACTGGGTTTGGCAGCAGGGGTGGGGGTCTTATTGGGAATGAGTTTGTACTATCTCAAACCCGAACCACGTTCTGCGATAGCTGATCCTTCAACGACAGTAGAATTAAATCCCTCGCCGGTGGAATCTTCTAATAACCATTGCGGGATGACCGTATGGCATCAGTCTGATCCTCCTCCGAAGGGTTGGTTGTCGGATCCGGTTCAGCAACCGTGATGGAACTTTTCTTGCCTTTGACCGGGTCCTTACTGCTCAAAATCAGGCACGATTGGTCGCCCTCCTTGTTGGCTGGAAAGCTCAGCTAGGCTGAGGACTGCGATCACTTTTCGGGCGCTTTCGGGGGTGACAGCCAGCGGTTCACCAAGGATCAAATGGTCTGCGACATTACGATAAAACGCGTCACAGTCACTTTTGCCGACCGGTACAATGCTTTCGACCCGGCTGCCGGTGGCATAGCTCACGAGTTTGATACCGTTTTTACCTTCCCAGTCTTCCCGCGGGATTTCGATTCCCCCGGAAGTTCCGAGGATCCGCCATCGGGCCTTGGGGATTGCATTGATCGACCCTTGTTCCAGACTGGCTGAGCGTTGACCTTCGAATCGAATATAAGCACTACAATAGTCTTCTATATCGACTCCGTGCCATTTGAGTTTCTTGAAATCTCCGGAGATGGATTCGATTTTGTAGGGAATGAGCTGGAGGATCCAGTCGGCAAAATGAGCGCCCCAATCATAAAAAGCGCCTCCGGAGATGGATTTACTGGCCCGCCACCAATCGGGACGGGGTTGACCATATCCACCGAAACTGCATTCGATGTGAAAGACGTCACCGATGGCTCCGGATTCCACCAAACGTCGAATGGTTTGAAAATCCCCGTCCCAGCGTCGGCTATGGAAGACGGTCGCCATCTTACCGCGTTGTCTGGCGGTTTCGATGATCTGGGTCGCTTCTGCGACGGTCAGGGTGAAAGGTTTTTCGGTAACAACATGACGACCGCTGTTTAACACCTGCAATGATAAGGCCGCATGCGTGTTATGGGGGGTGATCACGGTCACCAGTTCGGCTTCGGATTCAGATAGTAAATCTTCCACGCGGGTGTAGGTCTGCAAATGATCGCCGAGTTCCGATTTGGCGGTCTCCGTGCGACGTGGGTCGATATCGCAGACGGCTACCGGTTTCATCCTCGCTGCCGCACACCCCGCCATGTGTAGTTTGCCCATGTTAAAAGACCCACCATACCCGATACATGCACAGCGGATGGTCCGGTTCGACCAATCTTCTCCACCAACGAATCGGACCGCACGGACAAAGACCTTCTGCCACTGCGGATGTGTCAGCCCGGTCAAGCTATGACCGGTAGCGAAATGAACGACTTTCCCCTGTCCATATTCACGAACGTAAGCCAAAGGTTGTTTTTTGCCATTTAACCAAGCCGATATTAGCAGACGTGATTCGCCGATCAGTTCCAGGTCATGGACTTCGTCGTCAAGATCAAAATCCTGTACCCGATGAAGGATTCGGATGGTCCGGGGCTTCGATCAAGGCTTTGTGCGGGAAGATTTTTCTCCCCTTTGATCCGACTTCCAATCAGTTGGGAAAAGCCGTCATGAGACGGATTGGGTTCCGGCAGCGGTATGAATCGAAATGATTCCTTTTCCGGAACGGACGAATCGAATGATCGAATCGATCTGGTTGTCGTTAAAAATAATCTCCGTCAGTGAACAGGACCAGAACATCATACGATGAGAGGTTTTGAAGCTGCTTCGGCCTGGTGTGTGGCAGTGACCGAGTGCTGCTGGGCCTGCAGTGCGGCTGCGATGATTTCAGCAGAACGTGAATAATCGTGATACGGGATTTTTCCGCCGGTCAGGATGAGGACTCGGTGAGACATGACGGGGTTCTCCATGATATTAGTGTCGAAAATGTCGATGTCCTGTAAAGATCAAAGCGGCGTTACGTTGATCGATCAGATCGATGGTTTCCTGATCGCGGACCGACCCCCCGGGCTGGATGATCGCGGTGACGCCGGCGTCGAGAAGGAGCCTCGGACCATCAGGGAACGGGAAAAAGGCGTCACTCGCCGCTACCGATCGCGGCGCACGTGTGCCCGCTTTTTCGATGGCGATTCGGGCAGCGCCGACGCGATCCACCTGTCCACCGCCGATCCCGATGGTGGCTTGGTTCTTGGCCAGGACGATGGCGTTGCTTTTGACGTGTTTGACCGCGATCCAAGCTAGCTTCAGGTCACGCAGTTCATCTTCGGTCGGTACGCGACGGGAGACAACTTTGATATCCGCATCGGTCAATTCGAGTAAATCGGGTTGGTTGGATAAGATACCCACCGGCGATCTTGTGCATCACCCAGTCGTCTGAAGACGGTTGCAGATTCTTGTTGTTGGGTTCAAGGATCCGGCAGTTCTTCCAGCGGTTTTTAAGTAATTCCAGTGCTTCGGGAGAATACCCCGGGGCGACAATCACTTCGAGAAACTTTTGTCCGTCGATGATCTTCTCGGCGGTCTGATGATCGATCGGTCGGTTCAGCGCGACAATTCCCCCGAAAGCGGCCAAAGGATCGGATTCATAGGCGCGTTATAAATGCCTTCGCGATATCGTCGGCCATCGCGAGTCCACAGGGGGTAGCGTGCTTGACAATGCAGGCGCCGGGGTGTTTTAGATCCTTGACGGCTGACAAGGCCGCATCGGCGTCGAGCAAATTGATATAGCTTAACTCTTTGCCGTGTAATTGCTTGGGCGTCGGCGACGCTGGACGTGTTGGTGGGTCCGGCCAAGTAAAGCGAAGCCTTTTGGTGAGGGTTTTCCCCATACCGCAATTCCTGTTTCCGGGGTCAAAGACAGGCTGATTGTGTCCGGGGAGTGCGTCGGTTTCGGTTGGTCGGAGCTGCGTTCGGAGGTAGGCGCTGATCATCCCCGTCATAGATGTGGGTGTGCTCGAAAGCCTGTTGGGCCAGCTTCAATCGATGTACGACCACAGGTGCATCCGTTATGCTGGCGCAAGTCTCCGAGCACCTTGTCGTATTGATCCACTGATGTGACGACCGTGACAAACCGATGATTTTTCGCTGCCGAACGGACCATGCTCGGACCGCCGATGTCAATGTTTTCGACCGCTTGTTCGAATGTCACCCCCGGCTTTGCGATCGTTTCGCGGAACGGGTACAGATTGATGCAAACCAGGTCGATGGGTCGTATTCCGTGTTCGGTCATGGCCCGGACGTGTTCGGGGTTGTCGCGAAGTGCCAGCAACCCCCCGTGGATGTTTAGGGTGAAGCGTCTTGACCCGTCCGTCCATCATTTCCGGAAATCCGGTCACCTCAGAAACATCGAGAACGTTCAGACCGGCGTCGCGCAGGAACCGGGCGGTTCCGCCGGTGGAAAGAAGCTCAACACCGAACTCCCTTCTGCAGGGCGGTAGCAAACTCTTTCAATCCTGATTTGTCTGAAACTGAAAATAAGTGCCCGTCTAACAGCCACCAAATCCGACATTCGTTTTGATCTCCTTCAATACGCAACCGCGAGGATATGCGAAACAATGCAGGACGCAAGAACGTCGGGATCATTCCCAACATACCAGAAAATCCATGGCGGGATCCGAATCTCTGATCGCTGCGGGTGGTAAGAAATCTGATACGGGCGGTTTTCACTTTGCCCGGTCTGTTGACGGTCCTGTGATGGGATGACCTTTGTTCGCGGGCATTTTAAGATCGGCTTTTGCGTAAGACACGGTGCGTGTCAACATGTTGCTGAGTCAATTTATCGGTCAGATGGCTTAGGGTTTTTCCGAATAATCCGTCGAAACGTCAGAGGTTAACACATCTGCCCCGTTGGTCGATCAATGAAAAGGGAATGGAGACGACGGATTATGTCACAGTCATTTGACCTGGTGGTGATCGGGTCCGGGCCTGCAGGCCAAAAAGCCGCGTTGAATGCCGCCAAACTCGGCAAACGTGTTGCGTTGATCGACCGGTTTCATAGCCTTGGGGGTGTTTGTATCCATACCGGTACGATCCCCTCTAAAGCTATCCGTGAAGCCGTCCTGCATCTGACGGGACTGAACTTGCGTCAGGTGTATGGAGAGAGTTATTCCGTAAAACAGGAAATCACGATCCAGGACCTGCTTTATCGAGCGGAACACGTGGTCCGCACGGAAGTGGACGTGATCCGGAATCAGATGCGACGAAACCATGTTTCGATGTTCTTCGGGGGACGCATCGTTCGTGGACCCGCATACCGTTCGTGTCCAGCGAGAACAGGATCACGTGATCGATCTCAAGGGTGAATTTATTCTGATCGCGGTGGGTACCGAGCCTGCCCGGCCCGCACACGTACCATTTACACCCGGTCGGGTGATTGATTCGAACGAGTTGTTGGGCCTGACGCATCTTCCAAGGTCGATGACCATCGTCGGGGGAGGGGTGATCGGGACGGAGTACGCCTGTATGATGGCTGCGGTGGGGGTGAAAGTGACATTGATCGAGTCCCGACCAAGGTTACTGGAGTTTGTGGATGAGGAACTGATCGAAGCACTCCAGTTTCGTCTCCGTGATCAAGGCGTACGATTAAGACTCGGAGAAAACGTCTCCGGGATCGAGCTGGAGGATATGGACGTAGTTGCCACGACGACGAGTAACAAGACGATCCGTTCCGAAACGCTTTTATACTGTATCGGTCGTCAGGGCGCAACGGCGACCCTTGGGTTGGATCGCTGCGGTTTGACCGCGGACAATCGTGGAAGACTTAAAGTCAATGAGGTATATCAGACCGATGTTCCGCATATTTACGCATGCGGGGATGTGATCGGTTTCCCGGCTTTGGCTGCCACAAGCATGGAACAGGGGCGTCTGGCTAGCAGTCACATGTTTCATCAATACGCAGAATCCCCCAGCCAAGTCTACCCTTACGGAATTTACACCATTCCAGAGATCAGCATGATCGGATCGACCGAGCACCAATTGACTCAATCGGGAACCCCGTACGAGGTCGGTATGGCCCGATACCGTGAAATCGCCCGGGGACAGCTGATCGGAGATCATTCGGGATTGCTCAAACTGCTGTTCCACCCTCAATCCCGAAGGCTCCTGGGAGTGCATGCACTGGGAACCGGTGCCACCGAACTGATCCACATCGGTCAGGCCGTCATGGCAGCAGGGATGCCGATCGACTACTTTGTCGAACACGTTTTTAATTACCCCACCTTGGCCGAATGCTATAAAGTCGCGGCTTTGGACGGACTGAACCGTGTCCGTTCCGCTAAGGAAATGACCGTTGACCTGAAACAGGCTGCCTGATCAGGAATTGTGGGCAAAGGGGGTTTGTTCCATTTAAGATTCCGGCGAGAGACTCGCGGTCGCCAAACCGGGAGTTGTTATATCCACTCCAAAGGCGTGTTTCATGATCCGTTGGACATGAACGTGACAGTTCTCGATAAAGACGGTGTACTTGTCCTGGGTTCCTCCGACCGCTGTTCCGGCGACGTATAACCCGTTGACATTCGTCTGCATCGTTTCGGAGTCGTACCAGGGTTTTTGTTGCGGGCCTTCGAGCTTTACCCCGACTCGTCGCAGCAGCGTTGCGTCCTGCTCGTAGCCCGTCATCAGCAGAACAAAATCCGCCTCGACGGCCAAGTCCGGACCGGTTTCAACCGACAGGATGGTTTGCGTCGTCGTAATCCGACGCACATGACTGTTCAGATAAGCCCGAATTTGGCCCGTTTTGATCAACGACTTGAACTCAGGCAACAACCAATATTTGATGCTCTGCTCCGCTAATTGGGGTTTTCGATAGCAGAAAGTGACTCGAGCTCCGACATGATGACAACGCAAAGCCGCTTCAACGGCACTGTTTTTACCCCCTACGATCAAGACCTTTTTCCGAAAGTACTGATGCGGGTCTGCAAGATAGTGAGACACGTGAGGCAGGTGCTCTCCTTCGACCCCGAGCATACGTGGACGGTCGGTCCCTCCCGTCGCGAGGATCAGACGTCCGGCCTGATAAGTCTTTTCCCGGGCTTGGGTTCGGGTGGTCAGTCGAAAGTAATCCGTCTGACGCTCGATATCGATTACCGGTTCGTAGGTATGAATTGGTAGATCAAACTGTTCGACCACACTACGCAGATAGGCGAGGTACTGTTCACGAGTAGCTTTTTGCTGATCAGGCGTCACAAGAGGTATGCCGGCGATCGCGATACGCTCGTTGGACGAAAAAAAGCGTGTCTGTGGCGCGTACCAGCTGATGGTATGACCGATCTGTCTGGCATCGAAATGAATGTAATCGATCCCGGCCTGTTTCATGGCAACGGCGAGTTCGATCCCGATCGGACCTGCTCCGACAATGGCAGCCTGATAAAGATGATGACTCATGCCGACCTATTGTAGGCCGATTCAGAAACAAGGGGATCTTCGCGGGAATTTTATCTCGCAAGTCGCTTCTGCCGAAGCTCCAATCGCTGAAGTTCTCCGAAAATTTTGTTTAGTTGCATCATTTTCTGACGGTCGGGGATGGAGTTGATATTGAGCATGAATTGGATCCCCACTCTGGCCAGTTCCGGTTCCTGCAGCGGTTGAACAAATCGGACGCGTGCGTCAAGAATCGCCGAGGTAACGGGGCTTTCGATCTGTACTCTGAGGCGCTGTTCGGGGACGAGTTTGGGGTCGTTTGCTTTGCGTTTCCAGGTTCCCCCACAGCCGCCTGCCGAAAAGTCCCGTACGTCGATGATCATTTCTGCCGTAGAAGGGGGCGGATCCTGAATGTTGGCCTGTTCGGTAATACGGTGGAATCGGAAATGGACGTCGCAGTCGGTAGGGACCGACACGCGATAGTCCGCGCGTCGTTGGACGGCTTTGACTTCGTCTGGGCGTTTTAATACCAAGGCCTCGATGATCGTCTGTGCATTGAGTTTATAATCCCGCAGGCGTTGCAGGATAGGGGTGCTAAACTCGACCCGTCGTACGTCGGCACGAAACGCAACAGTCACGGGTCGCGCGGACTTGATGAGTTCGTCCAGCATTGGTTCCTGTCCGGTGACGGACTCGAGGTAAATGCCATCTTCGCTGATTTGAAGCAATCGTGATCGGTAGGGCTTGATTACCGAGGATGATGGTAATGCTAGAACGATCGGTGTATTTCGTTCGATGGCTTGATGAAGAAGTTCGAAATGATCCGACATTTCCGGTATCGTGTGTTCATCCGCTCGATGAATATCGGATATTCAATACCGGGCGATTAAGTCGGATTCCCGAAATTAATGTTGAATTCAGGTCGAATGATTTATTGGACCTTGATCGGGTCTACGGATCCAGAATTTTCAGGGGTCCTTTGAGACGGATCCGTCCGGTGGGGGTGGGACTTCCTCCCGGGGGTTCGTCGGTGATGGCTGCGATTTCGAACTCGACGCCTTGAGGGGCTTGGAAAAAGTGAGTGACCGTTCCGTTGGGGTCGGGGACAAAGGTTCCTGCGGGGATTTTTTCCCCGGTGGAGGAGATTAACCACAATTCATAGACTCGTCCCGGAGGCGGCGGACATAATTTGGCGATTCTCAACTGGAACTGATTACTGGCAGCACAGTACATCAGTCCACCGCCGGCTTGTCGGATCGGGTCGGTCATGGGCAGACCGGGGAACGATTCGGCTTGTAGTTTGGCCAGTCGCACATACGGAGACGCGACTAATCGATTGGTTCGGGATTCCTGTTCCATTTCCATCGCGAGCTGGGACTGGGTTTGACGATTGATCTGCCAGAGTCCTACGGTCGTGATCGCTAAGACGGCTGCCAACCCCCCGGCCGACCACGTGACCCATGTTCCCCAAGTTCGGGAATCCGTTTTCTGAATCGGTTGTTGGGTCGAAGCCAACACACGCAACATTAACTGATCTCGAACCCGACGCGGGGGAGATCGCATAGGAAGGGCCTGGGGCAACGAGTGCACCACTGCCGATGCCTCGGCGTAAACCGCCTGTGCGACCGGATCCCCCGAAGCCAACCATTCCTCAACCCGCGCAGTTTCCGATTCGTCGGCCAATCCGACGACATACAGCATCATTAACTGTTCGAGTTCTTCACGCATGGGGTTTGCACTCACCAATCCTTCATTCATTACGCAGCGCATCCCGTAAATGGATGAGTCCCTGACGGATATAGGTTTTGATGGTTCCGAGGGGTTTGCCCAGTTTCTCGGCTATTTCGGTATGACTTAATCCGTCATAATACGCCGATTCGATGGCTTGACGATGGTTGGGGGTCAGACCTTTTAAAGCTTCGCGAACCCGTTCCCTCTGTTCGTCCAGTTCGGCGTCCTCGAGGGGTGTTATTCCGATTACGGGGGATATTTCCTCGACCAGTTCGACAGTTCCGGTGGTCCGGTTGGCCTTGCGCCGGGACCGGTCGATCGCGCGGGAACGTGCCAAGGTGACCAAGTAGGTCGTCGGTGCAGCACGGGATCGGTCATACCGCGACGATTTGTCCCATAACTCCCAAAAAACCTCACTGACTAATTCCTCAGCTTCTTCTGGACGTCCCAGCACCCTTAAACCAATCGTGTAGACCATCGACGAATATTTGTCATACATCGCTCGAAGCGCGTTGGGGTCTCGAGACGCGATCCGGCGCATCAACTCAATATCGTCCGCGCGATTGTTTGAAATTGCTTCGGCTGACAACCAGGTCTCCCGTTAAGCCATCATATTCGTCTTCTACTCCGGAGCTCAAATCGGTGAGAATAAAAAGACCATAAAAATCATAACCCATTTACAGATAAAGACATGCGTTAATAAAGGTCCCGACCGTGTCTCAACCGGACTCCGACCAATCCCAAGACCATCAACCCTACCCCGGCCAGGGTCCATAACCATGTTTGGGGTTTCCAGGATTGATTTTCGACCATCTTATAGGCCGTCCACAGGCAAATCAGACCCACAACTGAGCAGGGAAAACGATAACCGCGCCAACCAGCGCTTCAGAGCCGATGCATACAATGACCGATAGTTGTAGCAGTAATGAGGTTGAGATGCGACTTTTTCCCCTCTTGATCAGTCTAATGATGTTAACTCCTGCTCAAGCCGGGGTTTATCTGACTTTTCATCGTCCGAACTCTTCCGGACCGTCTGCCCGGGAGCAAGCCGCCAACCAAGCCAGACAACGGGTTCTTCAGGCGCAGGTGGCTTATCGACAGGCTTATGCCCGGACGCTCGCGAACCATCCCATGGATTTTGAACTTCGTCAAGCCAGGCAATCTCTGACACGAGCCTACCGTCAGCTGTCCGACGCGCGTGCTCAGATTATCACCCATTTGCGACAAAACCCCCGGTATCGACTCATCGAACAAACCCTGATCGAACAGGAGTTCGCGCTGGTCAAAGAGCAAGATCCTGAGAAACGTTTCGAACAAGCCCAACAGTTACTTCGACTGCGGGCAGAAAAATCCAGGATGGAAACCGATGCCATTTCCGATTCGATCGAAGTTTCGGTCGCACAGTCGGCTGTTCAGTCGGCCAGGAACGAACTACTAGCGGTCGAAAAAATGTATCAGTGGCACCTGGCTCAGGCGGATACGTTGTCTGCTGCCCGATCCCACCTACAGTCGGCTAGGCAAGAACTGGTGTCGATCGGGGATTAAAACCGGGAGATCTGTCCGAAGCTCGGATGTCATCGTTCCAAACGTCCACGCCGGCGTCTCGAAACCGGTCTTGATCACGTCGACCGAATCGTTCTGGTGAAGCCGATCATTTGAACGGCGGCGTCAGCGGCTGTGCCCGATGCGATTCCGGCTGCGCAGTCGACGATCCGGCCGTCCAGCGTCAAGCCGAAGGCGATGACGGTCAACCGGAAGTTCATGGTCACTCCGCAGGAGGCCGAGCAGATGGAGGAGACGCTCCGTGCAATCTCCGGTGCCTGTGGTAGCAAGGTGACTTACAGCCAGGTCTCCCGCGCATTGTGGTCGATCCTTGCCGGGCGGGAAGAGTCCCTGAAACTGGTGGGGCGGCGGAGCACCAAACGAACGCCGCCCTCCACCGGTGACGCACTGGGGATGGTTGAGTATGAAGAAGCGGTCGCCCAGTTCTTGGAAGTCGTCCTGAAAAGATCATAAGGTCATATGACCTTGTGGATCATACAGTTATCACTGTTCCGGTTTACGCCATAGAGCCACATAATCGGTTGTAAGCAACTCTTCGTCTTCGTACGAATTAAGCTCGCCGCTTTGTCGCAACTTCTCGATCTCTGGCCTCAATCGCCACTCGCCATACTTATGATGCTGAATAATCACTCCTGGCAAACATTCCTCAAATAATGAATCCCACTCCTTCATGCGAAGCTTGTTTAAGTAAGCGTTAGGGCGCACTTTTGAGGCATGCTGTGGCCGAAGATGCGCCCAAAGAGGGAGCATCTCTCGTTTGCCGGCAAAGATCCGAGGATCATGGCACCCGCTCTCGCTAGTGTAAAGGTGAAGACTAATGTAGACGCATCCTCCGGGCCGTAAAACGCGTTTTACTTCGGTCAGCACCTTTCTGCAGTCGGGGATGTGTTCAAAGACAGAATAACTGTATATCAGGTCGAAAGAGTTCGCAGGAAACGCCATTTGTGCGGCGTCCATGCGGCGAATATCATACCGAGGTGGACGTCTGATTCCGAGTTGATTATCCATCTCCCGCTCGAAGGCACGATCGATACCCAATAGACGCCGGCCATAGGTTTTTATCGCTCGAATAGGACCATTGTGCCTCAACATTTTGGCCAAGGAAATCAGACTTACTCCTTGAACCAACTCGTCTAGATCAATCCCGATGACGCGGTTAAAGCGAGCGAAGTAGCTCAGCTGCCGAAACCGCTGCCCAGGTCCGATTTCCAAAACATCGAGGTCTCGAAATGGACGACCACCGATCGCCATAACATCGTTGTTTGCCCGCTGGAGCCGTTCGATCAATGTCTTAACTTGGCCCGGAATATTTCGCTTTTGATAGGTGTAGAGCTGTCTAAACTCTGCCAAACGTTGTAGAATCCCCATCCTAGTTGAAGTGTATGAGCGTAGATTCCTCTCCTCGTTTAAATCATTCAATCTTCTATCTCCATTGCGGGCCAATTCATATATAACTTTACGGCTAATTCTCGTCATAGATAAAGTACCTAGAACATCCCACACCGTCAACACAATCGTCAAATTTTAACTAATTTGTTGACGAACGAAAACAATAAATTACCCTTCACGTCGAGTCTAGTCCTGTGGGGAAAGGGATCTCCAAGGCGGGCCCCCAATCTTTAGGAGTTAGTTATGCTCAGATTTGAGTCACTCTCAACTGCGGTTCGTCCTATCGTGTGCGAACTTCTAGAGGTCCGTCGGCATTTAGCCGCAGATCTGATCCAAGTTCTAGACAATAGCGGTAACTGGGTCACGGGCCGCAGCGGGTCGAGCGAGTTAGCGGTCGTTGCGACGCTGGGCTTTGGGGTCCATACGCGACTAAACCCGAATGCTATTGGAATAGCGGGCGCTGACGTCAATCCGATGACGGATTCCATTATTTGGAACTTCAATGATTCAGGATCTGAGTATAACCTGATCCCGGGATTCAACGCAGCTCACGTGTATGACAGCGGAACAGGGACTCGCACGATATCAGTCACCATCAACAAACCGTCCGGATCCCTGACCGACACCGTTACGATTGATCTTTCTGCGGCACTGAGTAATTCGACCACTATATTCGGCATCGGGAACCGATGTACGCTCGGCAGTGCAAAGTGCAATTGATTCCGGCAAGAAGCAGATTCTCTTTCAGCGGGGTGGGACCTACTACTTGGGCGGCAGCCTGAATCTTCAAGGCAAAAAAGATATTTTTTTCGGAGCAACAGGGTCTGGTGCAACCCCCGTTCTGGAAGCGACATTTGATGGCACAACGGCCAACGGTACTGTTCTGTCAATTGTAAACCAAAACCTATACACCAGAAATATCACTTTCGAGAACCTAAAAATTCAGACTTCATACTCAGGTTATAGTGATCGAGCTAGGTTCCTTAGTTCAAATGACACGAATGGCAATAAAGTGCCATCGCCTGGGTCAAACATCACCATCAGGAACTGCGTCTTTGACCACTTAAATGCCGTGTACGAGGAGTCGACAGACGGCGGGGCAGGATTTCTGTTTCAAAATTCCAGCACGGTCGACACTCAGAGTTTGACAAGGTATTTCTACAGTGCATTTGGCGGAACAACCATGCACTCGGGCACCGTACTGCTTGGGAATACGGTGCATAATTCTCGAGATGAGTCTGCGGTGCGGGTCGGGCAGGGCGAGTATGTGCTTCTTTATGATAACTCCCTATCTAATCCGACCTTGAGTGGCGAACCTGGTGGGAAATCTTCTCTGCGCCTTTCTGCCGGGCAGTACATGTGGGCTGCTAAGAATTATCTCGATGCCGAAGAGGTATGGGCGGGTCCGCTGATTGGGCCAGACGGTCAGAAGAATGATCTGAGCCGGAACGCGACGGGACGATACATCGTTTACGAGAACAATGAAATCGACGCGGCACGATTTGAGATCAACCACGGATTGAGGGACTCCGTAATCCGTAATAACGTCCTTACCGGAGGGGCTTATTTCATTATACAGCAGAATCAGACAGATGCGACGTACCCGTCAACGCGTATTGTTTCCAATGTAGCGATCGTCAACAACACGCGCATTGCAAGTTCTTCAAGCAGTCAGCCGCTTTTGTTGGTAGATAAACCCAGTTCTTGGGATGGAGTCATCAGATATGATGACTTAACGTTTGCTAACAATCTCCAAGTTGGATCAACAACAAATACTGTGTGGCTGCGGGTTGGTGATCAATCGCGCTTTGACCTTATCGAAAATAATGTCTGGCCATCTGCTAATTTGAGTTCTACACCGTACCGGATTAACGACGTCGCAAAAACCCTTTCTGAATGGAATGCCGGGATCAGCGGCACGGTCAATGATGATATCTCGATCACTGACGCGGATTCGCACAGCTATGTCAGCAGCACAACATTTAGACCTTCAACCACTGCTGCAAACACTGCCAATGTGGTCGCAAATGCACGCCAGGATTTTTATGGGGATCTGCGGAGCGGCTCGGGCGTCACTGCAGGTGCAGCAGAGGCGTTCGGCGGATCAAGTAGTGGTGGTACAGTCCGCGGTTTCTACTTTTCAGATCTAGATGGAAATGGGGTTCAGGATTCTGGCGATGCGGCTCAGGACAACAAAGAGTTTTATCTTGATGAGGATGCAGATGGTGTTCTAGACGCCGGTGAAGTAACAGCCTCCACAGATTCTAACGGAAACTTTATCTTCGAGAATGTTGACCCTGGCACTTACCGTGTTCGACGTAATCTGCCGAGCGGATTCCGCTTTAGTACACCAACAGCGGGATATTTCGAAGTAACTGTCAGCAATGGTTCCGATACCGGCGGGCTGGTTTTTGGCTACACGACGACCAGCACGATCGGCGGCTACTTCTTCATGGACGACGATGGTGATGGCGTGTTCGACTCAGGCGAGAGTGGCCTGAGCGGACGCACCATGTACATTGATGCCAACACTAACAACGCCTACGACACGGGTGAGGCAACAGCCCAATCGGACAGCACCGGCTATTTCCAGTTCACCGGCCTTAACAGCGGGACGTACCGCATCCGGCATGACGGGCTCGAGTCGGGCTACTCGCTGACGACGCCCTCGGCCGGGTATCAGTCGATCACTGTCGGAACGGCTGTGCTGAACACAACGGCGATATTTGGAATCGAAGAAGATGCGCCTCCGACGGTCGGTTCCATTTCCGGAATCTACTTTGGTGACAACGATGGAAATGGCGTCATGGATGTGGGCGAGTCGGGTCAATCCGGCAAACGGATTTACATCGACACGGATAATGACGGCGTTCGCGATGCAGGCGAGTCTTATTTCGACACGCTATCTGACGGCTCTTACTCGTTCTCAAACTTGACTCCAGGCACGTACATTGTGCGGCGCGATGGTCTGCCAGCAGGATATCGCTTCAGCACGCCGGTCGATCAATATTTTGAGATCGCACTCACTGCCGGCGAAGACTCCACAGGCAACAATTTCGGAACGACCTCGAAGAGCACGATCGGCGGCTACTTCTTCATGGACGACGATGGTGATGGCGTGTTCGACTCAGGCGAGAGTGGCCTGAGCGGACGCACCATGTACATTGATGCCAACACTAACAACGCCTACGACACGGGTGAGGCAACAGCCCAATCGGACAGCACCGGCTATTTCCAGTTCACCGGCCTTAACAGCGGGACGTACCGCATCCGGCATGACGGGCTCGAGTCGGGCTACTCGCTGACGACGCCCTCGGCCGGGTATCAGTCGATCACTGTCGGAACGGCTGTGCTGAACACAACGGCGATATTTGGAATCGAAGAAGATGCGCCTCCGACGGTCGGTTCCATTTCCGGAATCTACTTTGGTGACAACGATGGAAATGGCGTCATGGATGTGGGCGAGTCGGGTCAATCCGGCAAACGGATTTACATCGACACGGATAATGACGGCGTTCGCGATGCAGGCGAGTCTTATTTCGACACGCTATCTGACGGCTCTTACTCGTTCTCAAACTTGACTCCAGGCACGTACATTGTGCGGCGCGATGGTCTGCCAGCAGGATATCGCTTCAGCACGCCGGTCGATCAATATTTTGAGATCGCACTCACTGCCGGCGAAGACTCCACAGGCAACAATTTCGGAACGACCTCGAAGAGCACGATCGGCGGCTACTTCTTCATGGACGACGATGGTGATGGCGTGTTCGACTCAGGCGAGAGTGGCCTGAGCGGACGCACCATGTACATTGATGCCAACACTAACAACGCCTACGACACGGGTGAGGCAACAGCCCAATCGGACAGCACCGGCTATTTCCAGTTCACCGGCCTTAACAGCGGGACGTACCGCATCCGGCATGACGGGCTCGAGTCGGGCTACTCGCTGACGACGCCCCTCGGCCGGGTATCAGTCGATCACTGTCGGAACGGCTGTGCTGAACACAACGGCGATATTTGGAATCGAAGAAGCTTCGGCGGTCCCTACTGAGCCCACGGACGCTTCAACTTACGTCTCCGCCGTGTCGGGTTCGGCAGCAACGGTAGTGGTGTTTTGGACGGACACTTCCAGCACCGAAACAGGATTCAAGGTTCAACGCCGCAACAGCAGCTCCGGAGCCTTTACAGACATTGGGACAGTTGGGGCAGGGGTTACTTCATACACCGATACGGCAGCTCCATTGAACTCTGATGTTAGCTATCGCATCGTCGCAACCGGATCGAGTGGAAATTCTCCCGCCAGCGAGATCGTCTACACGCCCACTCCGACCAGCGGCAAGATTCTTACAATTAATGGGACGTCATCTGCAGACATTATTTCGTTGATCTACAACAGCACTACCTCTCGTTATATCTTCTCACAAGCTGCGTATAGCGATTCATCTGTGACAGGTGTCACGATTAACGGAAGTAGTGGAGATGATGTGCTGCTAGTGGATTCTTCCGTAACAATGGCTGTCCGTATCAACGGTGGCGACGGAAATGACACAATTGACGGCGGCTCAGGGAATGACACTGTGGTTGGAGACGCTGGAGACGACATCGTCAGTGGTAATGCGGGAAATGATTCTGTGTATGGCGGAGATGGCTTCGATTTGCTTTTGGGTGGATCAGGAAATGACCAAATTTTTGGCGGTAATCAGAATGACACGCTCGTGGGCGGGCTTGGATCCGACACTCTGCGTGGCGAGTTTGGCGTAGACACTATTAGCTATGCGGACAAGACCACCTCCGTAAGCTTGAATCTCGCGACCGTCGGCGATGAAGGCACCTCGGGCGAGAATGACAAGGTCATTGCCCGCGCCAGTGACGATTCCGGTAACGAAGTGTTTGTTGGAGGTAGTGGAAATGATGTCTTTAATCTTCAAAATGCGGCGGCAGCCGTGTCTTTGTATGGTGGGGCAGGAAATGACTCGCTTGTCGGAGGGATCTATAACGATTACTTCGAGGGCGAAAGTGGAAATGACACCATTGTGGCGGGCACCGGGAAAGACACTCTTTATGGCGGATCAGGAAATGATCTACTGCAGGGGTGGTAGCAGCAGCGACAAGATCTATGGCGGACCGGGCATCGATACGATGAATGGATCGACCGGTGATGATAAATTTTCGGCAGAAGATGGCTCTGTTGATGTTATCGATGGTGGAAGCGGAACAAATACCTTCTTCCTTCTTAGTTCCGGTGATTACGATGTCGATCGCACATCCGAAGGAGATTCTGTTAACGATCTTGTGACAAATATGTCGTAGCGGACAGTCTTTCAAATAACAAAAGGATGGCTCCCGCATGTGCTGCTACTGCATGCGGGAGCCACTATTTTCGTATCCCAGTGTCGGCTAACAATCGACAGCCCGCGTTGCTAGTCGTCATGGAAACCGAATTAATGAGCCAAAGGGACTGTGGGCGGCCGCGAACCAGACCGTGATGATGCTGCCCGATCCCACCTACAGTCGGCTAGGCAAGAACTGGTGTCGATCGGGGATTAAAACCGGGAGATCTGTCCGAAGCTCGGATGTCATCGTTCCAAACGTCCACGCCGGCGTCTCGAAACCGGTCTTGATCACGTCGACCGAATCGTTCTGGTGAAGCCGATCATTTGAACGGCAGCGTCAGCGGCGTTTCGACCCGCATGCGAATGCGAACCGCCTGCACGATCCCAGGCTTGCCGGTCCGTATTCGTGGTCAACACACCAAAAATCACCGGCAACGACGCCTCGATCGATACATTCATAATCCCCCGCGCGGTTTCCCCGGCGACATAATCAAAATGAGGGGTATCCCCCCGAATCACACAACCCAGACAGATGACGGCCTGGTATCGACGGGTTTGGGCCATCATCTTGGCAGCCACAGGCAATTCAAAAGCACCCGGCACCCGGTGTATTTCGATCCGACTCGGATCCATTCCGAGTTCTCCCAGTCGTTGCAGACAACCACGGATTAACTCGTCCACGATCGGCGCATTGAACCGGGACGCGACGATCCCGATCCGTACGTCCATCGGAAGCTCAACCTCAACCGGTGGGGGGGTTTGTGTGCTCATATCCGAATTGTCAATCGACCGATCTTCAATGCAAGGGGTTCGTCCGCAGGCTTGAAACTCAATCGAACACTCCGTCAGTGGTATCCGAAAAAGTCCACTCAGTTTATTTATTGTCGGTGAGATTTCCCGAAGTCGCCGGGCGTCTGCCCGACCAGTATTCTAAAAATCCGATGAAAATGAGAAATGTCCTCAAAACCCGACTCGAATGCGACTCCCGCAACAGACAAATCGGTCTCGATCAGCAGTTGCTTGGCACGCTCGATACGACGTTTGCGGACGTAGGTATGAAAGGTCTCTCCGGTCAAGGTCTTGAACAGGTCTGTGAAACGTCTTCGAGAAATACCGCAGGCAGACGCAGCAGTATCCAGCGTGTCGTGAAGCATACGGTAATTAAACGAATCAATGTATTTTTGTACCCGATGAACCCCTGATCCCTCGGACGAGGAAATCACTTCAGAACTCTCCCGTACAGTCAAGCGGACTGCCCGGACGAGCAGTTGATTGATCAATGCGTGTTGTTGGCATTCCCATCCTGGACGAAGGTCCCGCTGTTCGTGCATCAGTTCTCGAATATCGCGTCGGGTTTCGGTCAGCAGGTGGGGGGATTGATGCGCGAGTGACCAGTGATGGATCCCGTCGCGTGACAGACAATCCTGAAGATGACGATCGAAGTGTCGGGGATCAAAACAAACCGCATAAATGACCAGGGGAGATTCTCGGTCCATCAGTGTGTGACGCAATCCAGCGGGAACATACACCAACGCGCTCGGGTACAGGACGAACTTTTTGTTTGCCTGGAGTATCCCTTTACCGTCCAGAACAAAAAGAAACTTCGCGAACGTATGACACAGCTCAACCGGCTCGAACCGTTGGCCGTGATGGCTTTCGATCACTTTGATCCCATGAGGCGGGAGGGTGACTTCGACCGGTCGGATGACATCAAGGTATTTCATACTATCTTGCCGGGTTGCGCTTCGGGAATAAGGAAGATGGTAAGTCGGGAAAGACCCGGAAAACCATGTCTTTTCATGATACGGTTATGTTAACAAGTAACACACATTTTTAGCGATCGAGGAGGTATTGTGTCCAAACCATCCATTTTGACAACCGTTGTCGGTTCGTACCCGGTCCCGGAATGGTTAGTGGCGCTTCCGAGCCAACAGGCGCTGATCGACGCGACACGGGTCGTGTTCAAAACCCAGGAAATGGCCGGGATCGATGTGGTCGCGGACGGTGAATTGTATCGGTTCGATATTAATCACCCGGATACCAACGGGATGATCGAATATTTCATTCGTCCGATGAGTGGCATTCGTTCACAGATCACCCGATCCGATATTCATGAGTTTCAGAAAATTCCGGGCATGGGTTTTCGCGCAGAACCGGCCGGGGTGGTGGAGGGACCGGTCGATGAGGGTACCTTGAACCTGCTGAGAGATTACCAGCGGGCTAGGTCACTTACCGATCACGAGATGAAGTTCACTTTGACCGGTCCCCACATGCTATGCAAAACCCTTATGGATCATCATTACAAATCCCGGTCTGACCTCGCGTTGGCGATCGGTCGAGCACTCGCGAAACAAGTCGCTGATCTTGACCCGGACGTACTTCAGGTCGATGAAGCGAACATCACCGGTCATCCTGAAGAAGGCGATTGGGCTGCAGAATCGATCAACCTTGTTTTGGACGGATGCCCCCCGCGCCAAGAAAAAGGGGGTTCATATCTGTTTTGGTAATTATGGTGGGCAGTCGATCCAGAAGGGGACCTGGGCCAAGCTCATCGGGTTCATGAACAAACTGCACTGTGATCACGTTGTCCTGGAGTTTGCCTTCCGGGGGTACGATGAGCTGGTTCATTTCAAGGAAATGCTCGATCCGAGAATCGGGTTGGGTCTGGGTGTGATTGACATCAAGGTCAACACCGTTGAAACCCCGGATGAAGTCGCTAGTCGTATCGAAACGGCTTCGAAAATCATGGGCCCTGGACGCGTGCAGTGGGTGCACCCGGATTGTGGTTTCTGGATGAACAAACGTTCCATCGCTGACCGAAAAATGCAGGCGTTGGTCAAAGGACGGGATTTGTTTATAGGCCATTAACGGTTTCCACGAGGTGGACATGACATCTGACCTGAGTTCTGGGATTGAAGTCCGACAGACCGTGGATTGGTTCAGACGATACCTTTTTTTAGAACGGTCCTGCATCAAGGCATTGGCCGGCTGGTTTTTAAAGGTCCCCGAATACGAGACCAAAATCGGAATGGGGTATCAGCTTTGGGCACATGCCGAACGTGCGACCGAACTGAGAGCCCGTCTTCAGGAACTGCGTGGGGGACATTCTGAAGCCAACGTCGAACCGGCTTTGGCCCGGGTCGCGGATGAGATTCTCAACGCTCCGGACCCGAACAGCTTTTTAACCGGTTGGCAAGTGTTAATCGATCGACTGTCAGAGGCCTATCGGTTTCACCTAGAGCAGGCGGACGGATCTGCTAACGCGCAGGAGGTCCGTATTTTGCGTCGGATATTGGTGGACATTGAACAGTCACGAGCTTGGCTGAAAACCCATTTCAAACAGTATTCCCAGACCTGGGCTTCACGGATCCAGGCATTCTTGGATTCGGCCGGTGGTGTGCAGGGCGTGGGGATTCGTCCCTCTCCACCTGAATCGTCCGGAGCTCATTTTGTCTGGCCGGACAAGTATGTGTTCGATGAGCGTATTTGTGAAGATCGGTTTGAGAACTATTCCCGCCGGATTGAGCTACCTTTCGAGCAACGCAGGATCGCGGAGATGGAGATTTTCTTTAACGAGTTCTACGCCGCCGGTCTGTTGGCAACCATCCTGTTTGATTCCTGGTCGGCACGAGCACCTTGGGAGTTTTATCGAGATCTTGCTCATCATTTCTGGGATGAAGTCCGCCATGCCGAGTTCGGAATGATTCGTTTGAAAGAGCTAGGGGTTCAGCCTTCTCGTCTGGATTTGAGCCTCTTCTATGCTTCTCAGACCATGCCATTTTTGCACCGATTGTGTTACCTGACGTTGGGTTTGGAAGTTTATTTCATGCCCCGTAAACGTCCTCGGGTCGAACGATACGGATCCGCCGGGGATCGGCGGACACAGTTGTTCGCGGACGTGGACTGGTCGGACGAGGGGAATCATGTGCAGTACGGGAAACGATGGGTCGATTACTTTCTGACCGATGACGCGCGGACCGTGGAAGACCTCCAGTCCGAAATCGCGGATTATCTCAAAGCCGCGGGGATTGATCTGCCCGAAGGACAACTAGCTCCGTACTAGACGGAGCTGAAACCGATCCACACCATTTGACGCTACCGTTGCCTTGCGGATACTTTTGACTCCCTATAGCTTTTTGGTGAGGCACGGCGAGTTGTTTGCGATCATCAGTGACATACATGGGAACCTAGAAGCGCTGACCGCGGTCATGCAGGAGATCGATCGTCGGCAGATAGAGAATATCCTTTGTCTCGGGGACGTTGTCGGGTACGGTCCCAATCCATCCGAATGCCTGGATTTGGTCGCTAGACGCGCCCGGGCCTGTCTGATGGGGAATCATGATTTTGCCGTCCTGTTCGAACCGTTTAATTTCAATCAGGGCGCCGAATCGGCCTGTTTCTGGACAAGAAGACAGTTTGAAGAAGACCCCGACCTCAAACGCCGTGCTGACCGTTGGAATTATATCGGTAATCTGCCTGTTCGGATTCGGACCAACGAGTTTGTGGCCACTCATGCTTCGCCGCGTCGTCCGATTAATGAATACATTTTTCCGGACGACATTTACACCAATCCCGGCAAGTTTCATAGTATTTTTGAACGATTCGATCGGGTTTGTTTTGTGGGCCACACCCACGTTCCGGGGGTTTTTCTGGAGGGTCCGGATTTTTATTCACCGGACGAGCTGGAGAACCGTTTTGAGCTGGCGAGCGAGAAAGCGGTGATCAATGTCGGATCGGTCGGTCAACCCCGCGACCGTGACCCTCGCGCCAGCTTTGTGATTATTAATGAAAACGTTGTGGAGTTTGTTCGTGTGGAATACGACATCGACACAACGGTCAAAAAGGTTTATGCGATCCCCGACCTCGATAACTTCCTGGGGGATCGGCTTCGAGACGGACGATGAACGAACGACAACGGTTAGTACTTTTTATCATTATCTCAGCAGTGATCCTGTTTGCTTACCAACCGATCCTGCATTATTTCGGGCTTTTACCAACCCCCACCACCCAACCGACCACCCGCCCGACACCTCCCCATCCGACACCCGAACCGGTAGAAACCATTCCAGGGGTTCCGGGGACTTTGCCTTCGGTCGAAGAATCCCCTGCGACCGGTCCGACCCTGATCCCGGCAACCACACCAGCGGATGGTATTAAATCCATCACGGATACGACCGGTGCCCAGCCGGTTCAGCTCGGTTCACCGATACGAAATGACCCGAACTATGCTCTGGGATTGACCATCAATCCGGTCGGGGGGGCCCTCGATGCAGTCGTGCTGAATCGTTATAAACAGCAAGTCGATCGCGAAGATCCGTTTGTTTTCGAACGTCCCTATCAGGATCCGGGCACCGCGGCTTTGGCTACCCGTTCGATCACCCTCAACGGAAAAACTCATGACATCAGCCAGTGGGTCTGGCAGACTCGTCAGCAAGGCGATACCGCGGTTCTGACCCTTGACCTGGCGAAGCAGGACGGTTCGCCGTTGGTGCGCCTGACCAAACGTTTCAGGGTTTTCCCACGTTCGGACGATCCCAAGACTCCTCAGGGGTATGAAATCGAGTTTTCTCAGCAGGTTCAGAACTTGTCTGCACAACCCTTGGACATCAAAACCACGGTTGTGGGTCCAACGTTTCCTGCAAGCGAACTGCTTCGTGGAGGGGATCGACAGCTCATTGCCGGTTATAAATCCGATAACAAAGTTGTTCTTCATTACAATCCTCTGGAAGCCTTTGATGCATCCCAACCCACAATCGACTACACCGTTGATAAAAATGGGCTGCCCCTGCTTTGGATCGGTGCAGGAACCAACTACTTCAACGCCATCCTTCGTCCGCAGACCCCATGGATCGACAAAGCGGTCGGAACCGCTTTGAATCCCCAAGCCGATCCGCATCAACGGCAAGTCAGCATCCTGTTGGAAACCACCCCCAGCGGTGCACTGGCGCCGGGCGCTACCCGACAACTCGACGCCAACGTCTTTTTTGGTCCTCGACTTCGATCCCTGCTTCGTAACGAATACTACAGTGCCCCGGGGTTACAGTATCACCATACCCTCGAAATCAGCGGCGCCTGTACCTTCTGCGCGTTCTCGGACATCACCAACTTCTTAATGTGGTTGTTGGGGATCTTTCACGCTATTTTCCGGGATTGGGGTCTGGCGATTATCGCTTTGGTGTTCATCGTTCGTGCTGTTTTGCATCCGATCACTAAAAAATCCCAGATCAACATGGCCAAAATGGCCAAAATGGGTCCGGAAATCGAGCGCATCAAGAAAAAGTACGGCGACGACAAAGAAGCCCTCAATCGGGCCATGCTGGAGTTTTACAAGAATCACGGTGCGACTCCGATTCTCGGGTGTTTGCCCATGTTTCTCCAGATGCCAATCTGGATTTCGTTGTATTCCGGGCTTTCGACCACGTTTGAACTACGTCATGCCCCGTTTCTTTACGGGCTGACCTGGATCAAGGATCTTTCAAAACCAGACCACCTGATCGAGTTCGACCGGGCTTGGAACTTCTTGTTCATTCACATTGATGGATTGAATGTCATTCCGATCCTTCTTGCAGTAGCGTTTTATCTCCAGTACAAGCTTCAACCCAAACCCCCCGTCATGACCGAGGAACAGAAATCCCAACAACGCATGATGATGTGGATGACGACGCTTCTGTTCCCGTTGATGCTTTACCCCATGCCTTCGGGTCTGAACATCTACATTTTTGCCAGTACGATTTTCGGAGTCATCGAGAGCAAGATCATCCGTAATCACATCGAAAAGCAAGAAGCCCTCAAACCGACCGGACCACAATTCGTCGACGGCGAAGTTGTGGATTCCAAACCGGTTTCGTCATCGAGAGGGGGAGTGTTCGGATGGTTCGCACGGTTGCAGGAACGGGCTGAGGCACTGCGACAAGAGGCGGAAAAAAAAGCCCGTCAGAAACGCAAGTAGTCGGGCATGATCACGACCGATACCATCGTGGCCATCAGCTCGGCCGTTGGGGTGGCGGCTAGGATGATCGTACGGGTCTCCGGGGATCGGGCGATTGCACTTCTGAACGAACTGACCGACGAAGCTCCGACCCGACCCGGCGCCTATCGAATCCCTTTACGATGCCCGAAGGCTCTTTGTGAAACGAGTGTGACTTTCCCGGCTTGGGTATATGTTTTTTGTTCGCCAAGGAGTTATACAGGCCAGGATTTGATCGAGCTGCACCTGCCCGGAAATCCGCTTCTGGTGCAGTCCGTGGTCGAAGATCTCATCCGACGCGGGGCGCGTTCTGCCGAACCGGGTGAGTTCACCTTTCGCGCCTTCATTCACGGACGACTCGGTCTGACCGAAGCCGAGGGGGTCGCTTTGACCATCCATGCGGCCAACGAATCCGAACTGCGGGCGGCACGTCAGTTGATGTCCGGGGAACTCGCAAGACGACTGGCAAAACCCATGGACCGGTTGGCTGACGCTTTGGCACTTCTCGAAGCCGGTATCGACTTTGTTGAAGAGGATATTTCCTTCATTTCGACCCAGGAATTGACCGATCGGATCGACCAGGTGCGCCAGGAAATCGAACAATTGCTTCGTAGCACCGCCCGGATCGAACGGATCACGCATGAACCGCGATTCGTTCTTGTCGGAAAACCCAATTCGGGCAAGAGTTCTCTTCTTAATGCCCTGACCCGAAGTGACCGGGCTGTGATTTCTCCGGTCGCAGGGACGACCCGCGATGCCATCAGCGCACAAATAGTGCTGGATCGCGGAATCGTGACGGTCATCGACGTGGCAGGGCTTGAACCGATCACCCATGACCCCCACGGGATACAAACGCAGATGCAGGAACAGGCCTTGCGAACCCTTCAACACGCAGATTTCGTAATCCAGGTGGTGGATGCTACAGACCCCGATCCATCAGTACGCTTGCCCCGGATTCCTGACCTCCGTGTGGTAAACAAAATCGATCTGAAACCCCATCCGGATGTGCAAGAGGGTTGTTCTTTTCCCACGGTTCGGGTTTCCGCCAAGACCGGCGAAAATCTCTCCGAACTGGAACGGATCATGTCCGAGCTTGCTTTCGGACGAGTCGAAACCGGTGCGACGCTGTCATTAAGCGCCCGTCATGTCGCGGCGTTAGAGGAATGCCTTTCGGCACTGGATCAGGCCAATACCTCTACATCCACGGGGGCTACGGAACTGATCGCTCAGGACCTGCGTGTGGCGTTGGAAGCCTTGGGACGAATCTTGGGCCAAGTGACTCCTGATGACCTGCTGGGTCGGATTTTCAGCTCATTTTGCATCGGCAAGTGAACCCGCCGAAATGGTGGGGAGATGTGGATCAGCCGGGTATCCCGGGCGATCCCCGATTCGGGGTACGTCTTTGAGTCGGTAGGTCAGGAACCAAAGCACGATCCCGCCCGAGAAAACCCCGATACCGATGATCTGGCTGAGCGTCAGACCGAACCGTCCGGCTGTCAGTTCGATCGGTTCGACACGCAATCCTTCGATAAGCGTACGGGTGATACCCTCGCAAATCATCATGACGGCAAATCCCCGTCCCGGAGTGATGTAAAGCGTAAAAATGAAATAACAGATCAAGGCGATCCACCCGGCGGTGATCGTGCTGATCAACTGGGTGTTAATGACGGGCAATGACCTCTCACGGGAAGCAATTTCAACCAGATCGGGATGTTTTTTCAGTTCATCGGGTGTAATCAGACGTTCGGTCTGACGAACCGGATCCCGAACAAAAAGCCTAGGATCCGGACGGATCAATCCCCGTTGATAATCGTCCAGATAGGCAGGACTGTAGTAGGGAAAGCTCACCGCGAATGACGCATCGGTCTGACAATGCTCGCCCCAACAGCAACCGTTGAGAAAGCACCCCACCCGTCCCAGGGCCAGTCCGATCATCAAGCAGGGGGCGACAATATCCATTCCCCGAAGCAATGGGATCCTTTTCCAGATCGCCCAACCAACCAATGTCGCAAAAGCAAACAAAAAGCCACCATAATACACCAATCCCCCCGACGTCAGGTTGATCATGTTCCAGACGTTGGTCACCAAAGAGCCGGTGTTGAAATCCGGGTCGTCATGAAACTGAATCACGTAAGCGATCCTCGCCCCGATCAGTCCTGTGACCAACGCCAGAATCGCTGCGGTGGAAAAATGGTCGGGATTCAGCCCCGATCGACGGGCCAGGAACTTAGCCAGCTCCATCGCCGACAACAGCCCTAGTACCAACATCAACCCATAACTGTGGACCGAGAAGTTGAAATAAGGGATTTTAAACAGTTCAGGAAACATACCAGCAGCATAACGGACGGATCAGGCAACGGCTACCGATCCGCTGTCCTGGGCGTGTCGGGCGTCGTCCTCCAGTTTTTTCTTCAGATAACGTCCGGTGTGACTGTAATCCAGAGTGATCAGTTTTTCGGGTATACAGCTCGCGACAATCCTTCCCCCTCCTGATCCGCCTTCCGGACCCAGATCGATGATCCAGTCGGCACATTTGATCACGTCGAGATTATGTTCGATGATCACGACACTGTTGCCTTTGTCTGCAAGACGGTTCAGGACGTTCAATAGGTTGTTAATGTCGGCAAAATGAAGCCCTGTGGTCGGTTCATCCAGAACATACAAGGTGTGTCCGGTGGCATTTTTCCCGAGTTCAGTCGCGAGTTTGACCCGTTGGGCTTCCCCTCCGGATAGTTGGGTGCTGGGTTGACCGAGTTTGATGTAACTCAACCCCACGTCATTCAATGCCGAAAGCATTCGATGAATGTTGGGGAAGTTTTCGAAGAACCCCAACGCTTCTTCGACGGTCATATCCAGCACGTCGGAGATGTTCTTGCCTCGGAAAGCGACTTGCAGTGTTTCAGGGTTGTATCGTTTGCCGTGACAGGCTTCGCATTCGACAAAAACGTCAGGGAGGAAGTGCATTTCGATGAGTTTGGTTCCCTGACCCTGACAAGCTTCACAGCGTCCTCCCTTGACGTTGAAACTGAATCGTCCGGCTTGATACCCGCGGACTTTGGCTTCTTTGGTTTGGGCAAAGACCCGTCGGATTTCATCAAAAACCCCTGTATAGGTAGCCGGGTTGCTCCGAGGGGTTCGGCCGATGGGGCTTTGGTCGATTTCGATGATCTTGTCGACATTCTTCCAACCTTTGAGGTCTTTGTGCGCCCCGACTTTCCCCTTGCTACCGTATATTTTCCTTTTCATCGCGGGTAGAAATGTCTGATTGATCAGAGTGGATTTACCCGAACCGCTGACCCCCGTGACACAGACCATACCACCCAGAGGAATTCGGACATCGATATTTTTGAGGTTGTTTTCCGAGCAACCTTTCAACTCGATGCAGAGTTTATTGGGATCGATCGGTCGTCGGGTGGAAGGTTTGAAAATCTGATATTCACCGGTCAGGTACTTGATGGTGACGCTCTGTCGTTGTCGGAGGACCTCGGGCATGGGGCCTTGTGCGACGACATTTCCGCCATGGGCACCGGCGCCGGGACCGATGTCGATCAGGTAATCCGACGCGCGAATGCAGTCTTCGTCGTGTTCGACCATGATGACCGTGTTGCCGAGATCGCGGAGCTTGAGCAGGGTGTGGATTAGTCGGTCATTGTCTCGTTGGTGTAGTCCGATGGTCGGTTCGTCCAGGACATAACAAACGCCGACGAGTTTGGATCCGACTTGTGTCGCGAGTCGGATCCGTTGGGCTTCTCCACCGGACAATGAACCGGTTTTACGATCCAGAGACAGATATCCAAGCCCCACATCGTCCATAAACCCGAGCCTCGAAGCGATCTCACGGACGATCGGCTCAGCGATGGTGGCGCCTTCGCTGGTCAGATGCAGGTTAGAAAAAAACTCTCGGCATTGTTCGACCGTCATGGTCGAAACATCATGAATGGAGTATCCCGGAAGTTCCGGAGAGGCGATTTTTTTTCGACTCGTCCTACCGGAAATATCGGGTTTGCGGGTTGTCGTGGGGGAGTGAGCTCGGGTTTGGACGGTGTGTAAACGGACTGCCAACGGGCCGGGTTGTAACCGCTTGCCGCCACAGGTTTTACAGGGCTGTTCGGACATGTACCCCGAAAGCCTCTGTTTGACAAAATCGCTTTCGGTGCTTTCAAACCGACGGATCAGATTCGGGATGACGCCTTCAAACTCGGTCCCGGTGCCCAAGTCACCGGCTGCGTCGGTACCGTACATCAAAACCGTAAAGATCTGACGATCCATTTTTTCGACCGGGTCAGAATAGCTGACCCCGAAATCCCGGCAAAACTGTCTCAGTACACGGGCGTAATAAATGTTCATCCGTTTCCCATTTTTTCGCCAGGCTTCGATGGCCCCGTTTTCCAGGGAAATTGATTCGTCCGGAACGATCAGGTGGGGGTCGAATTCCAGCGTCGTTCCCAGTCCGTGACAGGATTGGCATGCGCCGTGGGGGGAATTGAAACTAAATAATCGCGGTTCCAGCTCGGGTAGACTGATATGCGGGTGATCGGGACAGGCAAACTTTTCAGAAAAAATGTGGTCCGTCCAGGCGCCGGATTGTTCGATCGAGACGATCACCAACCCTTGAGACAGTTTAAGGGCTGTTTCGATCGAATCAGCTAGTCGGGAACGGATTTCAGGTTTCAGGATGATTCGGTCCACCACGACCTCGATAGTGTGGCGTTTGTTTTTATCCAGTTTAGGAGCTGCCTCTAGCCGAGGAAGCTCGCTCATCTGTCCGTTGACCCGAACCCTCACAAACCCCTGCTTGATGACCGCAGCAAATAATTCTTTGTGCTCACCTTTTTGCCCCCGAATCATGGGAGCCAGGATCATCAGTCGGGTGCCAGGGGGGTGTTGCATGACGGCATCGGTGATTTGCGACGGAGACTGGCTGCTGATGACCCGCCCACACTCCCAGCAGTGAGGGGTTCCCGCACGGGCAAACAGCACCCGGAGATAGTCATAAATCTCGGTGGTGGTTGCAACGGTCGATCGGGGATTGCTCGAAGCGTGCCTCTGTTCGATCGCAATGGTCGGGGGAAGACCTTCGATGTCGTCGATGTCCGGTTTCTGAAGCTGATCGAGAAACTGCCTTGCGTAAGCCGACAGAGATTCCATGTATTTCCGCTGACCTTCGGCGAAAATCGTGTCAAAAGCGAGGGTCGATTTGCCGGACCCGGACAACCCGGTGATGACAACCAGTTTGTCACGGGGAATCTCAAGATCAATGTTTTTGAGATTATGCTCCCTAGCCCCGCGAATACGAATGCAATGCGTACTCATATTCTCCATTCATCCTGAGAACCGATCATAGGCATGGAATATAAAACTGTATTGTACGTATTTTGTTCGGATTGCAAGGTCGGTCGGTTCGAGGTGGGCAACGTTCGAGTACACCGCGGGGCAAATCCTCAATCCAAAGCACGCAGTCGCCGGTGGTCGCATCGCCGATCGAACTGGCGAAAGACCCGAAACAGACCCGCTATAAATTGTCTATAAGTCCTTTTTTAATAAAAGTTTATGATTAAGACGGGGGCCGGTTTTTTTATCGTTCGATGGCGGCAGGACGGGTTTGTGCGTTTCGAAGACGCTTGACATCGAACTTAGGACTTCGGTCGAATCGATACAACCCGTTTTTTTCTTGAAAAACGTCAGTGAGTTGCGTGTAGCAGTATCCGAAGTGGGCAGGATTCTCCAGAAGCACGCCGCACAGTTTTTCGAAACGGTCATAAAACTCTTCGATCGTTTTGGGGCGATTCCCGTAACCCCAGGACGCATCGTTCGGGGACGCATCGGGGTTCCACAAAGCCCCACCAAACTCACTCACGAAGTAGGGCTGTCCACGGTAAGGAACGGACCAAACCTGAGGGTTGTCTCCTCCCGAACCGGGATTCTGGAAGACTTGATTCTCGGCCGTTCGGATGTGTCTTTCCCTGAAAGTTACCGGATCCTGATCATAGTCGTGACAATCGTAGATATCAGTCTCAAGAACACGGTGAGAGTATCCCGAAGCGTCCAACACCGGTCGGGTGGTATCAATCGCTTTGGCTGCCAGGAAAAAGGCACGGGTCAAATCATCCAGCCCGCTGATTCGGTCTGTGATCGTTTCTGCCGTCTCGTTTAAACCGCACCAGCCGATGATGCAAGGATGATTATAATCCCGGTGAAGCGTCTCCAGCCATTGGGCGACATACGTCGAAGGTACTGCGGTTCGGTCGATCCCCCAGTCTCCGAACTCACCCCAACACAGATACCCCATCCGGTCGGCGTGATACAAAAAACGTTCTTCAAAGACCTTCTGATGAAGTCTAGCCCCATTAAAACCGGCTTCCATCGACAGACGAATGTCGTCAACCAATGCTTGATCGGTTGGAGCCGTTAAAATACCGTCGGGGTAATAACCCTGATCCAAGACCAGTCGTTGAAAGACACTTCGACCATTGATCAAGACCCTTTTACCGTCGATAGCCACGCTTCGTAGACCGGAATACGACTGAATTCGATCAACCACACAACCCGAAGCATCGACCAGTTCCATCTCCAGATCGTAAAGAAACGGCTTACCCGGTTCCCAAAGCACGACATGTTCTTTGGGAATCGTCAGAGAAAAAGCAGGGTAAAAGTCGGTCCCCACAGCTGATTCGGCTTGTACGATCACGCGGGCGTCCTTGAGAACTCGGACCCGGACGGTATGTCCGACGACCGAGGCACCGGGGGCGGTCAATGGGGTAACGATATCGAACCTCGAAAACTCGACATTCGGAGTGATCCGAGGCCTTGAAAAGTGAACGGCACTGACCGGTTCCATCCAAACGGTCTGCCAGATACCCGTCGTTCGAACATAGAAACAACTGTAATTCTCATAACGACCGGACTGTTTACCCGCGGCAGAGGGGGTGCGTCCGGGATCTCGTGCCCGAACGACGATGGTACAGGTATCCCCAGGACCCGCGATCCCTTTCAAGGAAGCTGAGAAAGGGGTCCAAGCACCCCGGTGTCGAACTACTTCGATCCCGTTGACCCAGACGGTCGTATCCTGATCACAGGCTTGGAAATGCAAGAGTACGTCTCGGTCTTTCCATTCCGAAGGGATAGTTACCTCACGACGGTACCAGACCGCATTCATAAAATCGACGTTCCCGATGCCCGACAGCGATGATTCGGGACAGAAAGGTACGACGATTTGATCTTTCAGAGGACGATCCTTGAGCCCCCGTTCCAGACCGCTGTCTCCCGGGTCGATTTCAAACTGCCAAGGTCCGTTCAGACACAACCAGTCTCGACGAACCATTTGTGGACGGGGATATTCGTTGCGGGGTGTCGGGGGCATGGGTTCCTCAAAGCTTTGTCAAATGATCTATAAAAAAATAGAATCCACAAAATCTCAGAGATTTCCATGCAAAAAAAAGAGAATGACCTTTGCGAAAAACACATCATCGGGGCACAGACCCGAGAACGACTGATTGGCGCATCCGGATCGGATGTCATCGCCGAAGCGGGAGTGGCGCTGGTGGGAATCTCCGAAGCACGATCCGGTTTCGAGTTCGTGCGTCAAAAACCGACCCTGGCACAGGTATTGGTTTCACTGAACGGAACCGGGCGTGTTTGGGTCCGTGAACGTTGGATGGATTGTGGTCCCGGATATGCCTACATCACGCCTCCGGAGCGGTTACACGCTTACCACGCCAACGGTGACTGGAAGGTCGGGTGGGTGATCTGGTGGGCCGACCAGATTCCCGAAGCATTCCAAGCCTGGGAAGAACCGGCTTTAATCGAGGCCGACGTTCAACCTCTGGGATTGGCGATCGAAGGTTTGTTATGTGAAGCCGAACGTCAAACCCCAACCCATCGCGTCTGGATGCAACTGGTGCGACACTACGTGCATCAGCTTCTGACCCCTGCCACGCTGGATGTCCGGTTGGTTCGGTTGTGGCGTGAAGTGTCTTCCGACCTTTCCAAACCTTGGGACATCCAAACCCTGTCCAAGGTTGCGGGCGTTTCCACGGAACAGTTACGAAGACTCTGTATCAAATGGCACGGGGTGACTCCTATCCGATATGTGAATCAGCTTCGCATGCAGCGGGCGACCGAACTACTGGTTCAGGACGATCTTAAAATCCAGATCATCGCCCGACGCGTCGGATACGATAACCCGTTTGCCTTCAGTACGGCTTTTCGTCGTATCACCGGACGAAGACCTTCAGAACTCCGTTTGTCAAACCCGCCGATTTGACAACAATACCGACCCAAAAGCGGCTTGACAGAAATCATTCGTCTACCGAATCTTTCATGACGAGGCGGAACAACCATGACCAACCAATACACGATCGGACTGGATTTCGGGACCAATTCCATGCGGGCCTTGATCGTCGACGTATCCGACGGACGCGAGCTGGCCGAGACGGTGGCCGATTATCCGAGTGGGGAAAAAGGGATCATCCTTGATGACTCTAACCCTGATCTAGCGAGACAGCATCCCTTGGATTATCTGACGGTGATCGAACAGGCGGTGACTAAGGCCTTGTCACTGGCTCGTGAGAAAAACGCCGGTTTCGACCCCCAGAGGGTGATCGGTCTGGGAGTGGACACCACCGGATCGACCCCTATGCCCGTCGATGCAGAAGGCAACACACTCACCGTCCAAGAACGATTTGCGAACAATCCCCACGCGATGGCTTGGCTTTGGAAGGATCATACCTCTCATGCCGAGGCAGGTGAGTGGACCGAAGCCGCTCGGAAACAGCACCCAGAATACCTTGCCAAGTGTGGCGGTCGATATTCTTCTGAGTGGTTCTGGTCCAAAATCCTCAAATGTGCCCGTGTGGCACCGGACGTATTCGAGGCGGCTTACACCTGGGTCGAAATCGCTGACTGGATCCCGGCGATCTTATGCGGCACGCAGCATCCTTCGCGTCTGATCCGCGGGATTTGTGCCGCCGGTCACAAAGCCTTTTTCAATCCCGACTGGGGTGGATACCCGGCTGAGGATTTTGTCGCGTCCCTGGATAAACGACTCGGACGAATACGAAAGTCATTACCCGATACGTGCGGGAATGTGTCGCAGTCGGCAGGTCGGTTGTCCAAACAATGGGCTCAGAAACTCGGTCTCTCAGCGGGAATTCCTGTAGCGGTCGGGGCGTTCGATGCCCATCTCGGTGCGGTCGGGGCAGGGATTACGGAAGGGACCTTGGTCAAAATCATCGGTACCAGTACCTGCGACATCATGATCAGCAAAATGGGACGGGATTTGCCGGATATTCCCGGGCTTTGCGGGATCGTCCCCGAGTCGGTCGTTCCCGGCGCCTACGGTCTGGAAGCCGGACAGTCGGCCGTCGGCGATCTGTTTGCCTGGTTGGTGGATCAGATCAAACCCGCTCATCAGTCACACCAGCAGTTGACCGAACAGGCCAGTCAATTACGTCCGGGAGAATCGGGGGTTTTGGCCTTGGATTGGCATAACGGGAATCGCACGATCCTGGTGGACCAGCGGTTGAGTGGGTTGTTTGTCGGGATGAACCTGCACACAACCCCGGCGGAGCTTTATCGTACGCTGATCGAAGCTACCGCGTTCGGTGCCCGCGCGATCGTCGAGCGGTTTGAAGAATATGGTGTCAAGGTCGAACGGGTGGTCAATTGCGGTGGGATTTCTGCCCGCAACCCCCTGGCGATGCAGATTTATGCAGACGTTCTCAATCGTCCGATCGCGATCAGTCGATCCCTTCAGACCTGTGCCCTGGGCAGCGCGATTGCTGCGGCTGTGGTCGCAGGGGCCCATCCTGATTTTGACACGGCTATTTCCCGAATGACTGGTGTGCAGGACAAGATTTATCAACCGATCCCACAAAATGTTCCGGTTTATGAAAAGCTGTTCAAACTGTACATGCAACTACACGACGCATTTGGTGTCGCTGGGAAGCAAAGTGATCTGTTCAATGTGATGAAGGATCTGCTGACGATTCGTGATACGGTTTTAGGACAACAATAACCTCGACGATCAGAAAAAGTCTTTTTCAGGAGCAGAAATGAGTTTTGAGAATATGGAGCTGTGGTTTTTTACGGGTTCTCAGCACCTGTACGGTCCGGAGGCGTTAAAACAGGTCGCGATCAATTCGAACGAGCTGGTCAAGGGACTGAATGATTCGAAACGGATTCCGTTACGGATTGTCTTCAAGCAAGTTCTGACTACGCCGGAGGAAGTTCGAAAACTGTGTCTGGAAGCGTCGGCGTCGTCGTCTTGCGTGGGTGTTATTTTGTGGAATCATACATTTTCGCCTGCCAAGATGTGGATCTTGGGGCTTCGATCGTTGACCAAGCCGGTTTTGCATCTGCACACCCAATACAATCGGGATCTGCCATGGGACACGATCGACATGGATTTCATGAATCTGAACCAGGCCGCTCACGGGGATCGGGAGGCCGGTCACATGCACACCCGGCTTCGGATGAACCGCAAAGTGGTCGTCGGGCACTGGTCGGAGAAGCAAACCCAAGATCAGATCGGGATCTGGTCGCGTGCCGCCGCTGCGTGGGCGGATTGGCAGGGCGCGCGATTCGCGCGGATTGGGGATAACATGCGGTATGTGGCCGTTACCGAAGGGGATAAAGTCGCTGCCGAGACCAAGTTCGGTTTTGAGGTGAACGGGTACGGGATTGGGGACGTGGTCCGATTCTGTCAGCAGGTCTCGGACGCTGAGGTCGATCGGACCTGTCAATCCCTGCAAGAACAGTACGCGACAGTTCCGGAACTGAAAAAGGGTGGAAAGCGACACGAATCACTTCGCGATGCGGTTCGACTCGAGCTGGGGATTCGAGGGTTTCTGTCTGACGGTAACTTCAAAGGATTTACAACGACATTCGAAGATTTACACGGATTCAAACAACTGCCCGGTCTGGCATGCCAGCGTTTGATGGCGGAAGGATACGGATTTGGCGCAGAAGGAGACTGGAAGACCTGTGCGCTGCTTCGGGCTTGTAAGTTCATGGCGCAGGGGTTGAAAGGGGGAACGTCTTTCATGGAAGACTACACCTACCACATGGACCCGAAACGTCCTCTGGTTCTGGGATCACACATGCTGGAGATTTGTCCGTCGATCGCCAGCGGGAAACCGAAAATGGAAATCCACCCCCTCGGGATCGGTGGGAAGGACGATCCGGTTCGTCTGGTCTTTGATGCAGGTCCCGGTGAAGCGATCAATGCTTCGTTGGTCGATCTAGGGAATCGGTTTCGGTTGCTGGTCAATGAAGTGACTTGCATCAAACCCCCCAAACCATTGCCGAAACTACCGGTCGCTCGAGCGGTCTGGGAAACCAAACCAGATTTTAAAACCGCTTTGTCAGCATGGATTTATGCAGGAGGGGCTCATCACACGGTCTTTAGTTATCCGATCACAACCCAGCACATCCAGGACTTTGCCGACATGGCGGGGATTGAAATGGTCCGTATCGATGACCGGACGGACTTGGTTGATTTCCAGCAAACCTTGAGGACTAACGAAATCTATTACCATTTGGCGCCTGGTCTTGGACGGATTTGATCCGGTTTTGAATCGGTTTTAGGATTGGCACACCATTTGCAATCGCGAATGGTGTGCATTTTTTTCAGAATACGTCAAAATACCGGACTATGTCATACACGGAACTGAAAGAACAGGTGTACCAGGCCAACCTAGCGATCGTGGAAGCAGATCTGGTCAAATTGACCTGGGGGAATGTATCCGGAGTAGATCGGTTCAAAGGCGTGATGGCCATCAAACCGTCTGGCGTACCGTATGATGAAATGAAACCTGATGATATCGTCATCTTGTCACTGGAGGACGGATCGGTTATTGAGGGGACTTGTCGACCTTCTTCCGATACACCAACCCACTTGTACCTCTGTCAGCAGTTTGAATCGATCGGGGGAATCGTCCACACCCACAGCACGTGCGCCACGGCCTTTGCGCAAGCCCTGAAACCCATTCCTTGTTTTGGTACAACTCATGCCGACAACTTCTATGGAACGATCCCGGTCACCCGCGAATTAACACCCGACGAGATTAACACCGATTACGAACTGAACACCGGGAAAGTAATCGTCGAAACGTTTACCGAGAAACAATTAAATCCCGGGGATATCAGCGGGGTGTTGGTGGCTTCGCATGCCCCTTTTGCCTGGGGGTCGACGATCGATAAAGCGGTTGAAAATGCCATTGTTCTGGAGTTCAGTGCACAGATAGCATTGATGAGTCTGGCGTTGAATCCGACACTTACGAGCATTCCGCAGGTGCTTTTGGACAAACACTATCTCCGGAAACACGGTGCCAAAGCCTATTACGGTCAACCGAAATAGGTTTCGATCATTCAAGGGCTCGGGGTCGGACCGGGTTGCGAACTCGGACGAGTTGTGGGGGATGGGATGGCCGGTTGTTCGGTACGAATCGTAGCGACATAAGGATATAGGTCCTCATCAACCGCGCCATAAGGCACCCGAAGGGTCACCCGGTACCAGATGCCACCTTCCTCAAACCAGAGGGTCGTCAACGTGAACTTGCGTTTTTCTTCGTATTTCCGGTACGTGTCACGACCCGCGATCTGACGGACGGGCAAGGATCGGTCGAGATCGGCCGGGGGACCGGGTAGACGAGTGATCATGATTTCCGCGGGGATCACCTCCGATCGGTTTTCAAAAAAACCTAGTTGGTATTGTCGGGTCAGATCTCCGTCGAACAGTTGTATCTCGGTGGGGATCCAGTCTTTGGGTTGAACGGCTGAAAATCCGGACGGATGGCGAATCCGCAACCTTTCGTCCGGAACCCCGAAACGAGGGGCTGAGACCTGGTAGAAAAATGCAGCTATCACCAAACCGGAAATCACGATTATCAGGAATGTTTTCACCAGAGGCGTGTTGAACATTTCTCAAGTATCTCCCGATCAGGGTTCGGCAGTGGAGAAAGTTTTCGGTGGCCAGTACCAAGGTCCAGGCCACCATCGGTTCATTCGCATATAATACGTATACTCTTCCCGGTCGGACGCGACCAGTCCCATCCATTGTTGTTGAAGGTGGCTCATTTCCGGAAACTGGACCGTGATGTCGTGTCTTCCCGGGGGAAGTCTCAAAGGTAAAAGATAAACGGTCCGAGGGACCATCTCCCATTGTCGCGTGTCGGCTTGGCTGGTGGCTTTGAGGATTGCTCCGGTCGCAATCAGTCCGGCGACGATCGCGGCATCCTGGACATCGAAGTTTCCTTTTGCGCCTTTATAAACGCCGTACCCCGCTCCTGCAGCGATCAGACCGGTTCCGACGGTTGTCTTGACCGTTCGGATCGTATCGATGCTCTGCCAACGACGGTCCAGCGCCATCACCAGTGTGTCGATCGTCGGTTCTCCGAGTGAACCCAACGGATAATCCTGACCGTCGACTATAACACGCGGTGTCGGAAGCCGACCGGCCGATTCGGGTGTCGGAGCAAAACCCACGATCGTTCCGTCGTAATCGGTCACTTTTTTCGGACCGTATCCGAAATCCACCACCAGCAATACGTTGGAATCTGTATGGACCGAAGGTTCTGCTAGTCTGGCCAGTCGCGGTTGAAGCTGACGAGCTTTTTCGAACGATTCACGAGCCAGATCGTCCCGTCCGAGTCTCAAGTAGGTTCGTCCCAGCATCAAGTGTGCTAGGACGAACGTGCTTTCCTGTTCCGTGTAATCGTTTGATTTTTTCTCCGGGTCGGCGTAGTCACGCAGCTTGAACAAGGCGTTTTCGAACGCGGCACGGGCGTTGTTATAGTCCCGCTGAATGTAGTACACCAAACCCAGGTAAAAACTCGCCAGTGCCCGTTCGTAGGGTTCGCCTTTCCAGATTTTGAGCTTTTCATCGATCCAGACCGCTGCGACGGATCGTGCCCCGGAATTGACTCCTCCGGCATTGATGACTTCCCAAGCCCGCAAAAACGCGTTCTCCGACTCATTTAGTTCGTAACTCGTCAACGCTACCGAACCGAGGCGTAGATTGTTCAGCACATAATTTTCATCCGTTGTTTGTGCAAGGTTCTGCAGTTTCTGCATCGCGCGGGCAAAATCACCGTCAAAATAGTCCCGGACCGCAGAAGTACTTTGTTTTATGGATTTGTTGTTCTGACACCCGATGACGCTGACCAAAAGGATTACCATCAGCCAATGACCGATCGGCTGACGAGGTGTAAAAAACATCGACAGTCGTGTTTTGGTTCGGGTCAGGATTAGCCGTGATGAGGTCATGCATTTCTCCGGCTTGGTCAATCCAGAAAATTGCGGACAGCAGTCTTGTGAACTTCATACGACCCGGACCACAACACTGTGCGGTCCTGAATATTGGTCAATTCGAATACACAGACATAAAACTGTTCCCGTCGTTTCCGATTCTCATCTCCTAGGCTCATGAAAGTTGCGGTCAACGCGTATTCCGGTTGAACGGTCTCCGGATCGGGTCCGGGATCAATCGACAGATCCCGTTCACGGGCGCGAAGGTCATGAAACGCGTCTCGGTTCATTACCCAGACGAATCGGTCTGGCGTGTGTTTGGACAATAACACGCGTATCCGACCGGTGAACGCGTAGGCAGCTCCTCGGGGAATCACTTCTGCACGAAGCTGATTGACGACCGGCATGACCACGATCCGCAACGGACCTTTACGGGAATAAGCAGACAGGACTTGCGGATCGGATCCGATCCGCGAGGCCATGTCATCCGTCATGCTGACGAGATCCATTCCGGACAAAAAGGTGGACGTACCGCTTTGCGTCGCCGACTGACAGCCGACAACCAATAGCCCGAAAATCCCTGCAACCCATGAGTAATGGATTCGAAGACGGGTCATCGTTTTGTGGCTATTTCGTACATGTCACTCCAGACGATCGTCCGATCCACTTTGGTCAAGGTAAACTCGACCAGAAAGTAGCTCGTTTCACGGTTCGGAAGTTCCGCCAGTTTGGCTGAGAGAAAGTAGTCCGGTTGTACGGTCCGGGGTTTGGCATCGAGTCCTCCTTGTCCGAACCGATCCGACCCCGGTTCGAGTTCCCGGTTGCGCAGGTCATTGAACTTCTGCATGTTCTCGATCAGCGTCACACGTCCCCCTCCTAGTTGCAGCAACTTGCTCCGCAGGCGCATGAGAAAGATGTTCAGATCCCCCCGTTGGGATTGGGTGAGATTTTCTACCCGGTCTACGACGATCGTCCATTGTCGTTCCGAGGCGTTTAATTGCGGCAAAGATAAAAGTGAAGCCGCCATTTTGTCGGAAGACGCGATGACGTCTTTGCCTTGAAGTCCTCGTCCTTCGTCATAAAGTTCGTCCACCGGCGGTCTGACTCGTCCGTCTTTGGGTTTGCTTTTGCAACCCGTCCCGAACAAAACCGCAACGACCAACAAGGTCAGATAAAGTCCTCTCACGTGAGCTCCTTTCGGGATTTAGTGATTCTCGTCATGATAACTGTTCCGACGGATAGACACACACCAGGACAAAATGTTAATTTCGGATTTTCCAAGAAGTTAAGAGTCCTGCCAGGACCGCTGGTAGTGTTTCATCAGGGAATCCCTGCTTACAATTCCAACCACCCGGTTCGGGTCATGATCCAGTCCTACCGGAAGGGCTTCAATATCGTGAACCAGAAAAGCCTCGAACAAACTTGCGAGATTTTCGGTATGTCGTAACGGCTGGACGTCGGTGCGCATGACTTCTGCGACGGTCAGCAACGGGACGGCTTGGGGTTCAAGAAGCACCTGACGGATTTCTTCGGAAGTGATGATTCCTTTGAATTGTCCTGTGTCGTCGGTCACGACAAAATGGGACCTGTCGGTTTGCCCGGCCAGGTCAATGACACGTTTGAACGGGTCAGAGAGACGAAGTGGAAGAATCGGTTCCATGGGTAGATGGTCGATCGCGTATTTGCGTAAACTGGACATGTCCGAAGACGATTCTGGTCGAACACCCCGTTTGCGGAGATGCTCGGTATAGACGCTGTCCGGATGCATCAACCGAGCGGTTCCCTGCGCGACCACACACGCGAGCATGGCAGGGACGATCACTCCAGGGCTTTGGGTCAGCTCAAAGACGATCAGGATCGAAGCCAACGGAGCATGGATCACCGCCGACAACACCGCACCCATTCCCACTAGGGTCATTGCGCCGGGTTGTGCGCTGACGACTCCGATGTGATTAAGCAGATTTCCAAGAAGCAATCCGCCGGTGGCCCCCAAGACTAGAGACGGTGCGATCACGCCCCCCGATCCTCCGGAGCAGAGGGTGACGGTTGTTCCCAACAGTTTGAATACCAGAAGCATGACCAGAAGGACCAGCAATTCCGATGGGGTTAGACCGTGTCCGAAACTACCGCTGAGCATCGTTTGAATGACCCCGTATCCGTCCCCGAAGAAGGCGGGCATCGGGTAGTCTGATATTGAAAGTGGTTTGAATACACCCAGGAATCGATCACTCAACCATAGGTACAGGATTCCCATTCCACCGAGCACGGCGCCCCCGAGCATTGGTCGAAAAGCGCCCAGCCCATGAAGTGGACGAAACGCACGTTCTCCCCAGAGCATGAGATGGGTCAGGGTTACGCCTATCATTCCGCAGATAAGCCCCAGAATCGCGAACTGCAATCCTTGGATCCAGGTCACGGAAAAATCAGGTCCGAGCAGGTGATAAGGGACCCAGAAAATGGAATGATATCCTTCAGTCGGACCGATCCATTCGTAAGACGAGAGATATTCTATGAACCCCTGGGTTGCGACATTCGCGACCACACTGGCCACAACCACGGGAACAAACGTTCGGACCGAAAAATCCCTTAAAATGACTTCGAGGGTGAAAAGCACTCCCCCGATCGGGGCGTGGAAGATCGAACTGATCCCCGCAGCCGCGCCACAACCGACCAGAAGGGGCATGCGTTGACGAGAAATGGACAACAGGTTCCCGACCCCGCTGCTGACGGCTGCTCCGATTTCAACGATCGGTCCTTCTGCCCCGGTGCTTCCACCGGAACCGAGCGTCAATCCCGAGGTAAGGATTTTTTCGATCGCGCGGATCGGTCGGATAAACCCCCGTGTTCGAAGTACGGATTCGATGACATCGACCACACCGTGTCCGCCTTGGCTTTTAAGCAGATAACGCGTGATGATCCCGACAGCCAATCCTCCCGAAGCCGGGATGACCACCAGCATCCAAAGACCCTGTTCATAAAGCCACTGTCCCGTGCTTTGTACATACAACCGATCTTTCAACCACTCGACCAGACCATGAAACGCCACTGCCAGGAGAGAGGTCAGGATCCCGATCAACACCGCAACCGGGATTAATCCGACGTCTTCACGGACGCCCACCGTGGCTAGCGAACGTTTGGCAAGAACTTTCAGACGGGTCAGAATCAACGGTATCAAGACGCAATCCTACTTCTAACACGATATGAGAACTGTTTCAGAAGTAAACAGGTCTCCTGACCGTACACTTCCCCCTATAGATAACAGGTGTGTTGCGCGAATGTCGGACCGGATCGATCGGAAAACTTACACAACAACACAAAAAAGAGGATCTCGAGACCGGAATGTCGCAAAAAAGTGTTGCGCGAACGCTCTTGCGACGGGTCGGCCCATCACCCGGTCCGAGGGTATCAAGTCTCATGTTTTGCGGGTAAAAATCCGTAGAAACGCCTATCCAAATATTCCGATGCGTTGATCGGATCGATCAATTCGTTGATTGCATCGTCTACGGAAACTCTTACAATTTTCCGTCTGGACCCTTACAACGTCCGACGATTCCATGCAGTGAACCTTCCGATGTCTGATTCCTCTGCGAATAAAATGGTAGGTCTTTCCGGTCCCGAGCTCCGACGCGCGATGCGGTACGTCACGACCGCTTGGATGTTCGGGGCGATCTGGATGCACGCGCTGGCGGGGGCGCCGTTAACCCTTTTTGCCACACAACTGGGTTTAAGCGAGTTTCAGTTCGGGTTGCTCTCGGCCATGCCTTTCGGGGCAGCATTATTGTCCTTACCTGCAGCATCATTGACCGACCGAACGGGTCAACGAAAACGGATTTTTTTGATCAGTCTTTATATCAATCGATTGTTGTGGATCGTGATCGGAGCCGTACCGACTTGGTTGATCTGGCGGTACGGTCCTGATGCTTCGGCACTGGCGATTGCGATTTTCCTGTTTTCTTCTTTCCTGATGCATTCGGGTCAAGCTATCGGAAGCCCTGCCTGGGTGAGCTGGATGGCCGATGTCGTTCCGGACCGGGTGCGAGGTCGGTACTTTGCCCGTCGTAGACAATGGGGCATCGTGACTGCCATTCCTGCCGCTTGGGTGGCTGGGTGGGTTTTGGATCATTACGTGTCCGAACAGGCAGGATCCATGACCCTGATGATTGTCTGTACGACTATCTTCACGGTCTCGGCGATGTTCGGTGTCGTGGATATTGCCCTTTTTCACTGGGTTCCTCATTCAGTTCATCCCAAACCCCGTCAACCGTTTTTTCAGATGATCGTCACCCCGTTGAAAGATGCCCGGTTTATGTGGTTCAGTATCTGTACCGCGATTCTGTGGTTTGCGGTGGCAGGACAAGGTCAGTTCGTCAGTAAGTATCTGATGGAACATCTGCAAATCAGCAGCACGCAGACCCAGATGATCGTTCTGGTGACACCTTTGTTGACCCAATTTCTGGTCCTGCCTTTGTGGGGTAAAGCGATTGATCGTTACGGCAAAAAACCGTCCATGATGCTGGCAGTTCTGGGAATCGTTCCGGTCGGGATCGGGTGGTTGCTGATGAACAGCGGACAATCCTGGTTGGGATATATTCTGGCTTGTCTGGGGGCTGCCTGGTGGACAGGTGTAGAACTGGCCAATTTCAATCTGGTCCTGGAATTATCCGGAACGAGCGGTAAAAACGGTTCCGCCGGGGGAAGTGCTTATGTCGCGGTCAATACCGTTGTGGTGAATATTGCCGGGATGCTGGGAGGGATTTTCTATGGAATCGTCGCTGAGACCCTACGTGATTTTCATTATGACCTGGGATTGAAGTGGTTGGCCCCGTTGTCATTCTATGAAGTGCTTTTTGCCATCAGTGCCGTCCTTAGACTCGCAGCCGTGATTCCACTGCTTCGCGTTCACGAACCCAAAGCCCGTCCGACCGTCGATCTGCTTCGGTTCATGGCCGGCAACCTGTACAACAACGTTATGGGGGCGGTCCTGCTACCAGTCCGGATGATCCGTCGGGATGACGCGGACGACGATGAAAACGGGTCCTTTCCCGACGGTAAATAGACCATGTGGGTGGTCGATCGCTTGCATTCAACCCCGACCACCGATAAAACCTGCCTCCGAACGTGAAGTTTCATCTGATTGACAAGATCTGCGAAATTTCCCCGCAACGGATCGTCGCGGTCAAAAATGTGTCTTTGGCCGAAGAATACTTGGCCGATCATTTCCCGACCTTTCCCGTGCTCCCGGGGGTGATGATGCTCGAGGCCCTGACACAGGCTGCGGGTTGGCTTTTACACATCAATCATCGGTTTTCCAAGTCGATGGCCGTTCTGAAGGAGGCTCGAAATCTTCGGTACGGAAACTTCGTCTCCCCCGGAAATAACCTCCGTCTCGAAGTCGAGCATTTCAAGGACACCCCCAGCGGGGCGATTTTCAAAGCCACCGGTCTGATCGATGACCAGCAGGCTCTGACCGGACGCATCGAGTTGGCCTATTTTAATTTGTCCGATAAACAACCCGAATTGGCCGGCACCGACCGACGTTTGATCGATTATCATAAACGACGATGGGAGATTTTGACTTTACAAATCCGTCCCGGGATCTGATCCTGTGGACGATGGAAGGATGGCATTTTTCCACGAATCGTGGATGATGAGGATTCAACATGACACACGACGAAATTTATGCCAAGGTTAAAGAGGTTCTGGTCGACGCTTTGGGGGTTGATGACGACGAAGTCACGCCCCAAGCCGTGATCCGGGATGATCTCGGTGCAGAATCAATCGATTTTCTCGACATCATGTTCCGATTGGAAAAGGCGTTCGGGATCAAAATCCCTAAAGGCGAACTGATGCCCGAAAACGTCGCCAACGACCCCAATTATGTCGAAAACGGCGTCGTTAAACCCGCGGGAATCGAGATGCTCAAACAAAAAATGCCCCACAGCGATTTCAGCGAGTTCGAAAAAGACCCCCGGGTCGAAAACATGAGCAAACTCTTCACCGTCCAAGCCATCGTCAAGTATATCGAAGGCAAGCTCAACAACCCCTCGGCCGCGTAACGGTTGCCCCGGACCGTCGGGCTTGATCGATTTTATGGTGAGTGGAATCTTCGGAGATCAAACCGTCCATGCGCTGGATCTGGATCGACAAGTTCATCGAGTTCACTTCTCGTACTTCAGCAATCGCATTGAAAAACTGCACCTTGGCCGAAGAACACCTGCACGATCTGTACCCCGATTTCCCGATCGTTCCGCATTCTCTGATTGTTGAAGGCATGGCCCAGACGGCAGGAATTCTGGTCGGAGAAGCACGCGGATTCAAGGAAAAGGTGATCCTCGCCAAAGTCGGAAAGGCAGTGTTTCATCGACTGGTTCGTCCGGGGGACACGATCCTGTTCAAAGCCACCGTCGATCAACTTAACGAGCAGGGAGCCAGCATCTCCGGACGCGTCGAATGTGGGTCAGACCTCGTGGCCGAGATCGAGCTGATGTTCAGCCACATCGATCAAAACCTGTCGGGAATCAAGTTCCCCGAACACAATTTTGTCTTTACCGAACAGTTCACCGAATTACTGAACAATTATCGCCTGCAGTCTCCCGTTTCACTCTGAGACGGGCTTGGTGTTGCTGGCTTGTTCTTGTCGGAAGGGGGGGATATTTGTTCTACCGGGTCGGGTTCAGACCGAATCGGTTTTGTTTCGTCGTCCGATACTTGCTTGATATAAAGGGTGCGTGTCGGGAACGCTAGCTCGATTTTTTCTTCCCCGAATCGCCGGAGGATCTCGTAATTGATTTTTTGTCCCAACGCCTGGAAACCCCACCAGTCCGTCGGGTCATTGTACCAATAAATCATTTGCAGGTTCAGGGTATCGGAACGCATCTCATTGAAATGGACCCGGGGCGGAAACTTTTCCCAATCGAACTTGGCAGAGACCTCCGGTTCATTCAGAATCTCTTTGAGGATTTGGACAGCTCGTAGCACCTTGTCCGGGGGGGTGTCATAAGTGATGGAAACGTCCGTAATCCGACGCAGATTCGGACGTCGGGAAATATTTTGCACGCTCTGTTCGACAATCTTGGAGTTCGGAATCGTCACCAGCACCCCGTCCAATCGTCGGACCCGGGTGGAACGAAAACCGATGTCTTCGATCGTTCCGTCATGCCCATCGATGGTCACGCGATCGTTGAGTTGAAAAGGCCGGTCCAGAAGGATGGTAACCGATCCGAAAAAGTTTTTGATCGAGTCCTGGGCAGCAAACGAAACGGCCAGGCCGACAATCCCCAGACCGGCTAACCAGGTCGAAACGTCTCGTTGAAAGACGTTTTCAAGGGTAAACAGGACCAGGACGATGATCAGAAACAACCGCAGGGTTTTTCGTACCAACGGGACCATCTGATCGTCGAGATTACTACTGGTCTTGGCGGCCAGACGCTTCAGCGACAGATCGATCACATCGATCAGATTGAAAAGTGCCCACCCGAAACCGGTGATATACGCCAAAGCCAGTACCCGCCCGACGAACCATCGAACCTCCGGACTCATGGCCAATCCCCCCAGACCGACACTTACACCGATCGTCAGCAGGATCAACGATCCGGGGTTCGCCAGCGACATGAAAATGGCCGACCGGATGACCCAACCGTGTTTGAGTTGCCGATCAGCCAGGGTCTGGAGTATTTTCTTGGTGATGTAACCGCTGACGTACCCGACGAAAATGGACAGGAGCAGGATCAACCATCCCCGCCAGCTCGTTTCCTCCAATGTCATGTGAACCGAGCTCCAGACGTTGGTCCAGACGGCTTCGACCGGTTGGGTTGTGGTTTGTGCGAATAGTACGGTCATCATCCTTTACTTCCTACTCCTGAATCACGTGAAAGGGTTGTCCAAGGTTTGGCAAACCACGTTTTAAGGACCTGTTCTGCCGGTTTGCCTTCGGGGGTGTATCCGCGTTTTTTCTTTTTCTGGCCTTCCACGTCTTGCGAGTCGGGTTCGGGGGTCCATTCCCAGATACTTAATCCACCCAGGAGGGGATTGCCATACCAGGCTTCAAAGAAACCCTCGTACAACTTCCGTTGTAGGTCCGGATCGGTCGGGGCGATGGCTTCGGACTTGGTGTAGTCCCAAGGCTGATGCGCCATGTTGGCCATCGAACACCAGCCTACTTCTGTCAGGAGCAGGGGTTTTCCCGTTTTCTCGACAAAGGGCAACACTTCGGATTGGATTTTTCGCCAATTTTCGACGATTCTCTCGATCGGGACATCTCGATCGTCGCCCAGTTTCCAGTAACTGTTCATTCCGACGAAGTCCAGCTTGTCCCAGAACCGAACCGCCGTGTAATGGTCCCAGTTGGCCGAATAGGTGATCTTGCCTTTGTACCATTGTCGGACTTTTTCGATCGTGGTCAGCCACTGGTCGGTCTGGGATTCGGTGCTGACCAGCTCTGAACCGATGACCAATATGTCCACGCCGGTGGATTGAGCGATCCAGGAATAATGCCAAAGCATATCCCGATAACTGTCCCACCAGTTGTCCCATCCGAACGAACCTTCCGGGTCGATTTTTCCCCGCCATTCATTTCCGCGGGGTTTATCCAGAAGCACAATAGGCATCAGAATCACCCTCAGGTTCTTTTTTTTGGCGTAAAGGATCAGATCCGATAGCTGTGCGGGGGTCGGTGTGGTTCGGATATCCATGTAGATGCGGCTCGAACCTCCGTTTTCTTGTCGGGCATCGACCACAAACTTGACGGTATCCGCCCCGACGGCTGCGATTTCGTCGATACTCTGTTTATAACGATCCATCCAGTCGATCCGCTGGATCTGCATACCGATCGCGCGGTAAGGCAATCCTTCGACCATTTTGCGGGGTGAATCGGCCGAGACCGATACGGAAGAACCTCTCCCCGACGGACCCTCGTTCACCGGGGTGGGACTCACCCAGGCACAACCGACCACGAACAGATAAACGCCCATCGCAAAACCGAACATCCATCGATAGTACATAATCAGCAATGTATTGATCTGTAACCGTCCGACAAGCCGCGAAGCGAAAGAACCTACGCCCGGTCTGTATGTCCGGTGGAATTGGGGTAAAATAAGGATGTGAAACCCAGAACACTTATCCTTCGTACTGCAGGGACCAATTGTGACCAGGAAACCGCCTACGCGTTTGAACTAGCCGGCGCAACCTCCCAGCGGGTTCATTTAAATCAACTGATCGAAAATCCGTCTCTGATCGGCGACTATCAATTGATGGCCATTCCCGGAGGATTTAGTTACGGGGACGATATTGCCGCCGGTCGTATATTTGCCAATCAGATCATGCACCATCTGCGTGACGCGTTTTATGCCTTTGTTGAGGCAGGAAAACCTATCATCGGGATCTGCAACGGGTTTCAGGTCCTTGTCAAGACGGATCTGATTCCTGGTCCGATCGGAGGGGCCTGTGGGCAAACCGCGACGTTGACCCATAACGACTCCGGTCGTTTCATTTGTCGATGGGTCGGTCTGAAACCGGTCAGCCAAAAATGCATCTGGACCCGCGGGTTAGGTCCGATCGAGCTTCCGATCGCACACGGGGAAGGTAAGTTCGTTCCCGCGTCCGAATCGGTTCGCCAGGCATTGCACGCGAATGACCAGATCGCGTTGGTCTATGACGGGGAAAACCCCAACGGGTCGGTCGATGCCATTGCAGGGATTTGCGATCCGAGCGGCGTGGTTTTGGGATTGATGCCCCATCCCGAAAGACATGTCCGCCAAGACCAACACCCGGCTTGGACCCGTCGCGGGCTGTTTTCCAAACCCGGTGACGGATTCAACATCTTCCGCAACGCGGTACTGTATGCCGAGGGGCGGACGGGTGTAGGTGTATAAGTCGTTTCTCAAAAAGCCTTTATCGCAAAATCGAAAGGACCTTGGCCCGTCGCGGATCAAGGTCTTTCACGATTCGGGGGTGGCGAAATACCCGATTCAATCCGGAACAACCCCGTTTAACACGCGGCTCGGGCTTGTTCTTCGAGTCGTTGAATGAGTTCTCCGGCTTCTTCATCCCGTTCGCCGAGGTGACTGGACCAACTCAGACGTTCATTTTTGGCGGCGGCTCGTTCGATCCGTCGGCAAGCACTGATCACGGTGCTATGGTTGCGTTTGCCCATCCTGATGGCGATTTCGGGGAAGCTCATTTTGCTGGTTTTGCGAACCAGATACATCGCGATCGACCGCGCCAGAGAAATGGTTCGTTGTCGTCGACCCGAAAGCAGGTCTTTCAGTTCCACACCGAAGTATCCGCAGACACTGTTCAAAACGCTTTCGGGTTTAACCGGCGCGACCAGTTGGCGGTCAAGATCTCCCAAGGCTTCCTGAGCCAGATCGACGGTGGCCGGGCGAGCGGTCAAACGGGTGTGAGCGGTAATCCGGGTCAGAGCGCCTTCGAGTTCTCGGACATTCTGTGTCACACGTCTAGCCACCCAGGCGATGACTTCCTCGGGCAGGAAGATTTTGTTTCTTTGGCTGAGTGAGCGGAGAATATCGCATCGCATGTTGTAGTTAGGCGCATCGATCCGGACCACCATTCCGCTGACGAACCGGTTGATCAGCGATTCGCCGAACTCCGCAATCATTTTAGGGTGCTCGTCCGAAGCCAGGACGATCTGCTTGCCCATGGCCTCGATGGCGTTGAAAGTGTGAAGGAACTCTTCCTGGGTTGCTTTTTTCCCCGACAGGAAATGAACATCGTCGATCACCAGCAGATCCAAATCACGCATTTTTCGACGAAACGCTTCTACCCGGTTGTTGCGTAGTGCGACGAGAAACTCGTTGGTGAACTCTTCGCCGGTCAGGTACATCCATTTCTGGGTCGGATGATGTCGGATGAACTGTCTGCACAATCCTTGGAGCAGGTGGGATTTCCCCAACCCGCAGCTGCCGTGTATGAACAGGGGATTGTATTGTGCGCCGGGAAACTCCGCGACATAAACAGCGGCGTTGTAGGCAAGCTGGTTGCTGGGACCAACCACGTACGATTCGAGATCATGTCGGAGCCTGGAAACCCCGGTGAGGGGGGCTGATGAGGGTTGTTCTGAAATACGTGAGGGAATTTCGCGCACGATGGGTTTTGTGCCGAGTCGGGTCAGGAGATTCTGATTGACGCTCAGTCCGCTATTTTTGTGATGGTCGGTGAATGAAAACCGCGACGGAATATCTTTGTCCCCGGGGACGTAGCGTTCTCGTTGGGGTAAACGGGGGGTATCTCCGTTTTTGGGGTGGGGATTGCTGGGTGTGGTCCCGTTGCGAGCATCGAAAAGTTGGGGCATGACGGAAAAACGAACCGGAACAACGCATCCGATGACTTCCTGGGCAGCTTCCTGGATGGTCCTCTTAAAATGAGTTCCGATCCACTCGCTAATAAACTCGTTAGCCACCACGACCTCGATCGAATCATGCTTGAGTTCGAATCGTGTCGAATTATGAAACCAGACTTGATACCGTTGATGACCCACCCGTTGTTGAATGGCTTGTGCGAGACGAGAAACCTGAGTGTCGGTTGCGATGAGGCTCACTTCGATCTCCTTCCGATGGACAACCCGCACGTCCTGGTCAGACCATTGCCGATTGGTCTGAAACGCGCGAACGCTAAGACACCTTTTGCTCCGTCTGACCGCTTGCCCAGCGGGCAGTCTTCCCCGGAACGCCGGTGACCCTTTCATCTGCTCATCCTTGAGATCGATTCCGTTCTTACACATTCGGTCACTGTCCTGTGACCGTTCGTCAGGATCAGATGTTTCCTGACCTTCTGCCCGTTGAAATCCTTCTTCCCGGGGCTACGATGCCTGACGAGGGGGGCATCCATGTCCTGTGCTCCGAAAATATATCCCCATTTTAATACTGGCAAGGCAAACTTTATTGGATTTTCCGTTCACAACGTCTGGAAGACCGATTTCTCCGAGCGGTTTTGACTTGAAAAATTTATTATTCACCAGTTATCCACGACTTTACCGGACTCGTGAAAAACTGGTGGATAAGTCGCGATCGGTTATTCGGACCCATAAAAAAGCCCCCGTTCCGTTTGGCAGAGGGCTTTTTTACACCGAAACTGATCCTGAACCAGTTCATATCCGGTATCTCAGGACAATGAATCACGTTTGCTCGAGATCGTTTTGATCAAATCCTTTTGCGGGGTGGCGAATTTTTCCAACCCTTCCAGCATCAAGACCCGTTCCATCTCCTTCGGGTCCACTTTCTGGTCAATGTCCTTCAACACATGGTCAGGAGGAAGCTTGTCAATCTGACGAGTGTAAGTCTTGTTCATTCGATCGACCGCGTCGTTGGTAGCAGGGGGATTGGTCTGAATGTCACTTCCCGCCAAAGCGGCGACGTATTTGTCCTTGGGATCATCCGGTTTTTTGGTCCCCGTGCTGGCAAAGACCATTTCCTGTTCCAGAGGTAGATTTTTGTCTTTCCAGAAGGCCTGGTTCAAAGCCCAAATGCGTTTGGCGTTGACGATCCCGACCTGTCCCTGGGCTTCGGGAATCAGGGAGGGGATATGTTTTTCGGTATAAATATCGACGCGAGAGACGAAGATCGAATAAACACTTTTGAAACGGCTTTTATCAGCGAGTTTTTGCGCGCCGCGCCAGATGTTGTCACGGGCGGTGATGTATTGACGTTCGGAGAAGATCAACGTGACGTTCAACGGGATCCCGGCCGAGGCCAGATCCTCCAACGCGTCCAATCCGGCCGGGGTGGCGGGGACTTTGATCATCCGGTTGCCTCTGCCCGACCCCCAGTGTTTTCCCAGTTCGATGTATCGTTTCACCCGCTGGTCGTGAGGAAGGTTGGCGTCAAAATCCTCGATCAGGGGGTCCAGTTCGAAGCTGACATATCCTGTGTTTGCTTTCGTCTTTTCGTAAACCGGGTGAAAGACTTCCTGAGCCTGGCTGACCAGTTGATCGGTCAGTGCCCAGGCCACTTCTTCGTCACTCAAGCCCTGATCGAACAGGTGTTTCATACGATCATCGAATCGTCCGGTTTTCACAAGGTCCGCAACGATGATCGGGTTGCTGGTGGCTCCGACAGCACCGAGTGCGTAATTTTTCTGGACCAGGTCCGGGTCGATCGAATCCAACCAAAGTTTAGTTCCGGTTTGAATCAGTGATTTGAGTGACATAAAGACTCCTTATTGTGAAAGCAATACGTTAGACGAGCTTGACCAGATTGTCGCGGTGCACAACTTCATCGTACGCACGTTCTTTGAGCAAAGCCCGGACTTCGGAGGATTTCATCCCCCGGATTTTGATCAAATCTTCGGCCGGGTAATTGGTCAATCCGTGCGCGATTTTAAGACCTTGAGGCGTTTCGATCGCCACAACGTCCCCTTTTTCAAAATCCCCGTCGATTTTCACAATTCCCGCAGGCAAAAGCGAGACGTCTCGCTGCTGGATCGCTTTGGCGGCCCCTTCGTCAACGATGATCCGTCCTGCGGGACGGGCTGCCCCGATCCAACGCGCACGACTGCTGCTTCGGTCCTGACGTCGGGGCAAAAACAGGGTTCCGACTTCTTCACCTCTGAGGATCCGGATCAGCACATTCTCTTGTCGTCCGTAGGCGACAACCATCATTTCTCCCGCCCGAGTGATCATCCGGGCGGCTTCGAACTTGCTACTCATGCCTCCCTTGCCGAGGGCACTTTTTTCACTCCGTACCAGTGTCTGGGCGTCTTCGATCCGTTCGATGACTCGGACCGGTTTACCCTGAGCATCAAGTACCCCATCCACGTTGCTCAGGATCACCATCAGATCCGACCGTAACGCACAGGCGACGTTGGCTGCGAGGATATCATTGTCTCCGAAACTGATTCGAATCAGTTCGTCCGTACTGATGGTGTCATTTTCATTGATGATGGGTACTGCCCCGAGATCATGCAATGCACGGATGGTGTTTCGTAGGTTCAAGAATCGTTTTCGTTGATCGATGTCTTCGCGTGTCAAAAGCACCTGAGCCACGTGCAGTTGGTGCGGGGCAAAGACCTGTGCCCAGGCGTCCATCAGTCGTCGCTGGCCTACTGCAGCCACCGCCTGAAGTTGTGGTAGATCGGTCGGACGACGCGCCAGGCCCAGTTCGGCCATTCCGGACCCGATCGCCCCGGAACTGACCACCGTTACCTCGACTTTTTTCTGACGAAGCTTGGCGATCTGATCCGCGATCAAAGCCAGGTAAGCAACATCCAATCGTTTAGATGCATCAGATAAAACCTGAGTTCCGAGCTTGACTACTAGCGAACGAACCGTTGCCAGAGAATCTCTCATATCCTTTTATGCCCCCCCCTGTGAAACGTTTCCTAAGACGACTAATGATCGGGGTGAGAAGAATAAGAAAAGAAGGAGTAAACTTATTCCAATCGCGATGTATCCCGTGATCAATCCTGCCAACGCCAGGCCGCGGCCTGATTGACCGGTTTGAAAGATCTGTCTCCAGGCCAGATGCCCGAACCCTACAGCCGGAATCGCGAGCAACAATCCCACCAGGAAACACGACGTTATCATCGCTAAAATCCCACAGACCAGGCTCATGACCGCTAACGCATTAGTCTGTTTCATGTAGTCGTTGGGGCGTACCACACCAGACTGCTCGGCCGAAGCAGGCTTCGGATGCATATACGAAGGTCGGTCAAACGGGTCTAAAGTCGAAAACAGACCCGCCAATTCCGCCAAATCGCCTGCCCGGACCCAACCAGGCAGACCCTCACGCCAAATCAATGTTTCCCGCGTCAAACCGATCTTTTGTAGTTCATCGGGTCGGACAGGTCCGTGTCGGGATTGTCCGTCTTGGGAATAGTAATAGTTATGGATCACGTTCGGATCTCTCCGAACGGCCATTTTGTAGCAAAACAACGACCGAGGCAAACGGTCAATTTCCTATTAATTTGACAGGATTCGTATGGGTTAATTCCTGTACTTTGTCTTCCCCGACCAGTTCGATGGCCCGTTTCAGACCTTGTAGGCGTACTTCCAGACCGTGAAGGTTATGAAGATCGCTTCCGAGCAAAAAATAACGGTCCTCGACCAACCATCGTTCCGCCAGACGCCGCCGGGGGGATAGCACGGATTCCCCTAGACATTCCAAGTTGCACTGTAAGAGTAGCCCTTGTTGTTCTACCCATTCCAGAAGTTGTTCCGGTTCGTTTTGGACGGCTTCGATCCGTTCCGGATGGGCTAGGATCGGTTGGATCCCCGCTTGACGCAAATAAGACAGACACGAACCAAAATGGACAGGGAATCGTTGTGTCCAGAAATCGAACAACGCGTACAGACCTCGACCGTTGTAGGTCATCAGTTCAGTGACGGGGGTTTGGCAGAATCGTTCTGACAAGTGTAGTTCCCCACCGGGTAAAAGTTTTAAAGCCACGCCCGCCTTGTCCAAAGCCTGTTGAAGGGTCCGGACCCGGGTGGGAATGTTGGACGGTCGATTATCCAGGTTCGGCCAGATATGGGGGGTGCAAAAACTGTGCGTGTAACCGGCTTCGACCATCCGTTTCGCACACGCAATCGATTCCGTCAGATCCCGACACCCGTCATCCACGCCCGGCAACAAGTGCGAATGCACATCAATTCGACCAATCATCCCACCAGTTTCGGGGATTATCCGTTGCATGTCGAGTATACAAAGGGTTTGGCAAATAGATTCACTACTCGATAACCGGTTCGACGATAGAATGTTCCTTGTGTTCAATAACGGATTGATCAGGAATGACATGATCAACGTCCCGGACGGGGGTATTCAACACCAATTCGATGGGTATACACTACTCGCGTTGGGATGGGGTGGACTGGGTCTGGTGTTACGTCTGATCGTTTTATGGTCGAGTCTCGGGACCAACGACACCTACTACTGGTATGAGTTCGGGCTCTTGGTCGATCGGGTCGGACTCATCCGAGCCTACGACCTGCATCCGAGTCTGAACCATCCGTTTCTCCCGACGTTGTGGGCATCCGTTTGTTATTCCCTTTCACAGTGGATATTCCTCGGTTTACTTTCTGGATGCGTCTGCCAGCCATCGCGGGGGACATTTTGTCAGGTCTTTTGCTTTGGAGAGTTTACACGGACCGGGGTGAAGCTCAGAACCGGTGTTGGGCCTGGGGGGCTTGGGCGTTGAGTCCTGCAGTGATCTTATTTTCCGCGTTTCATTGCAACACGGATTCCCTTTGCGTGGCACTGGCGTTCTGGGCGGTTTTTATAGCGGAACGGAAAAAATGGTTCTGGGCGGGTTTGGTATTGGCATCGGCGATTCATATCAAGCTGATCGCGACGATTCTGATTCCTGCTTTTGTCGTATGTTGTCCCCGAAAAAAACTCTGGAAACTGGCTAGTGCACTGTTTTTAGGAGCGATTCCCTTCTTAGGGTTATTCACCGTTGGTGATGGTCAGATTTTCAAAAAAATCGTGGGATATAGCCCCGCTTATGAAAATTGGGGGTTCCTGGGATTAAGTCAGTTCGTGGGAAAACTGGACCTGCTAGGTTCATGGGTCTTTCAGGCGGCTTGGCAGTATCATGATTTATACGGGAAATGGGTTTTCATGATCGTTTTATGGATGGGTGTGTTGTGGAAAGTTCCCAAAAAGTCGGTTCTGCATCTGGGGGCCTATTCAGTAGCGTGTTTTTTGGTATTCGCTCCAGGGTTTGGAATACAGTATCTGGCGTATCTGACCTTACCCGTTTTGATGGTATCGATCCGGTGGGGGATATGGTTGACGGGATTGACAAGCGTGTTTGTTGTTTCTGTCTATTATGTGTTCTGGGATACGGTTTATCCAGCCCGTTCGTTTTTTATAAGTCCGTATCCATTCCCCGTGATGCTGGTGGGACTGATCGGATGGATCAGTATTCTGGTTTTTGGGGTCTGGTGTTGGGTGCAGTCTTACACGTTTGAAAAGACGCGCTCTACCCCTTTGGAAAAGAATCAGTAAGCTACCGGTCGGAACGAAAATATGCTCGCGATGACTTTTATCGATTTTTTTCTGTCTCCGTGGATTTATATCGGTTTGCTGGCCTTTGCCATTTCGTTGGGAATGGTGGCGTATTTGATTTTGCTCGAGCGGAAGGTGGCTTCCTGGGCACAGGACCGGGTGGGTCCGAACCGTGTGGGATTTGGGTTCGGTTTGCCGTTCATGCCTAAGTTCCATTTTTGGGGACTGGGTCAACCGATGGCTGACGGGTTGAAGTTTCTATTGAAAGAGGACTACCGACCGGCCCATGTGGACAAGATTCTCTTTACGCTCGCGCCGATCGTTATGATGTTGACCGTGATCGTGTCGCTGGTGGTTATTCCTTGGGGGGGGACCAAGGTCACGACGCACCGTATCGACGTCACCGCTATGAAAATTGCTGGTATTTCGGACGATCAGATCCTTGAGACCGTTCGTCAGCAGGTCCAGAATCAGATGCCGGTCTATCACTCGATCCGTGCCATGCCCGGCGGGTTGGAAGTGGTGGATGCGGACCGGTCGGCTTTGAGTCTGGACGGGCAGCAGTACTTTGCAACGGTCGTGACCGGATGGCGGTTCCAGACCACTGAATTGTCCGTCGGACTTCTGTTTGTGCTTTCGACATTGTCGTTGGCGGTGTACGGGATCGTGGTGGGGGGATGGGCATCGAATAATAAATATTCGTTTCTCGGGGCGTTGCGGGCGACGGCTTCGATGATCAGTTACGAAATTCCGCTTGGGTTGTCGGTTTTGTTAATCGTGTTGATGTTCGGTACCCTGGATTTAGGCGCGATTGTAGACCAGCAGGCCCGTTACTGGATGCTAGGAGGGGTTGTTCCGATTCCCGCATGGAACGTGTTTGCTCAACCCCTGGCGTTCGTACTGTTTCTGGTTTGCATCCATGCCGAAGCCAATCGTGCGCCGTTCGATCTGGCCGAAGCCGAACAGGAACTGGTTGGGGGGTATCACACTGAATATTCGTCGATGCGGTTTGCGCTGTTTTTCTTGAGTGAATACGCCGGGATGATTACGACCAGTTGTGTCTGTGTGGCGCTGTTCTTCGGGGGGTGGCATCTGCCGGGTCTGGATTGGGCGGTCAGCAAAATAACGGGCACAGCCTTGTTTGCCGAGCATCCGTCCTGGACCGAGAGTCTGTTGTTATGCTTCCTGCGAATGGGGGTGTTCTTTGCCAAAGCGATCATCATTTTGTTCGTGTTCATGTGGGTCCGCTGGTCGCTGCCCAGGTTCCGGTTTGACCAGCTGATGCGTCTGGCCTGGGGGGGGGTTGATCCCGATTTCATTGGGGATGCTTTTGGGGACCGCGGTCCTGGTCGTGCTGACGCGGGGCCAAACCTACATCCAGTTGGACGGTCGGACAGCCTTGATGTTCCTCGGGCTCAATGTCGCGTTCGCAACGATCCTGTTGGGTATCATGGGACTGAAAGGACCTGCCCCGAGCACGAATAAGCGGATCCCGGTTCCAGGAAGCCGATTCAATCCTGTTCAAACCACACCACTGTCCTGATCGGTCGATCATTGCGCGTCATACCCAATCAACCCTTTCGTACCGAATACGAAAGGGTTTTTTCATGGAATCAGGAGAAACACGACTGAACATGTTGGACTCCCCTTTTCGGCGCACTCGACAGATCACAGTTTGTCCCAAACCGATTAAAACGTTACCGAAGTCGTAGTCGTCCGGTCGAAAAAACCGTATTTGACGGCCGAAAATGGGCAAAGTGGGGATACCGGAATTCGACACTTTCGGACGATAATCAGATCACAAATGGTATGTTGATGTCACAGCCTGCGGCTTGTCGGGATTGATTCGGCACGACAATGATAAAGAGAGTGTTATAGACGACTGCTCCTGTTGGAAGCTCGGCCGCGGACCGGGCTGGTAGCTATGGCAGTCGGAGCCGTTCAGGTCAAACTGGAGGATTTATGAATCGATCACCCTTTCGTCAATTTCGGATCTATAAGCAAACCGGTTTTACATTAGTGGAGTTACTTGTAGTCATCGGAATAATTGCGTTGTTGATTTCAATCCTGCTTCCTTCGCTCCAAAAAGCGCGTGAGTCAGCGGCAGCGGTTAAATGCCTGAGCAACACACGCCAAATTGCCATGGCTTATTCGTTGTTTTTGATCGATAACAAAGGAAAACTGTTCGCTGCGGACAAAGCATCTTATATCACGACCGGAGGTGGATATGTCATGCGGATGCTGACCGACGGTCGGTATGTGAATGTCCAGAAAGACCCGAAGATCCAGTTTTGTCCGTTGGCGGTCGAAAATGGTCTTCCTGTTGGCGCGTACACCACGCCTCACCCGACGACCCTGATCGGGAACTGGCGGGCAAAATGGTTGCGCGATTATAACGCGACACTCGCCAGCGAGGGGAGTTACGCTTATAACGGGTGGGCGGTGTATCGGGCCGCACCAAGTAACCAGTACTTCGCCACATCAGGGGACCAGATCGCCAGTCATCCCAACAACCCACGTGGGAACTCGTTGTTTTACAACGTGGTTGCCCGGATGAAGGCATCCGAAGTTCCTTTCATCGGTGATGGTGTATGGAGCGAAGGGTTTCCTCTCGAGCAGACCTTGGCTTTGGCGGATCCGAAAGACCCGTTCCGAAAAGCCGTCGGACTCGGGGCCAGTACCGACCGGACGGATGGTCAGATTAATCGGTTTTATGTCAGCCGACACAAGGGTGGGACCAACATCGCGTTTATGGACGGTCATGCCGAGTTCGTACCCAATCTTCATACCCTCTGGAAATACAAATGGCATAACCAGTGGGATGAAGATCTAGTCGATTCTTCAATTAAGAGTAAGTGGTAAATCTTCCTCCGCATCCGGGAAAGCGGAAGGATATTCCGGACATGATCCGGCAATTTCCGAACCGACCCGGTTTCCCGGACTTTATTCCCACAGGCCCGTCTGGCAACCATCCTGTCAGCCGGGCCTGTGATTTTAGGAAAACCATGTTCATGAGTTAACCCCGTTGTTGTCGATACTCGCCGGGGGTTACTCGATGATATCTTTGAAACGCACGGGAAAAACTGGTATGCGATTGAAATCCGAGGTCGAAAAAAATCGACTTGACAGGATCGTTGGTGTAACGGAGTCGTCGACAGGCTTCTTCGATTCTGAGCTCGACGAGAAAACGTCTTGGGGGAATGCCATGGCGTTCTGAAAAGGCGCGAGTCAGATGCTCGCGAGAGACCCCGATCCGCTCGGCCAGTTCGCTGATCGTCCAGTCATGAGAGATGTTATTTCGCATCAGATCCTCAGCGGCTTCGGCCAACTCAATACTCTGGAATCGTCTCAGATTTCCGTTTCCGGAGTCGTACAACGCCGCAAAAACGGTGTTGGCGAAGTTGTACGCAATCAAACCGGTCATTTCGGAAACGTGTGTTGGTTGTCTGGACATGTCCAACAGTCTTCGGATGAGACGGTGTCTTAGTCCGAGTGAGTAAACGCGTCCGTGTTGCTGAATCAGACATCGGGCGGTTGCGGCTGCTACGGCGCCGTTCAGGATCAATCCGACGAACTCCCAGGGTTTGGATTGTCGCGAGTCATACGATTCCCACAGATCAGGATCCTCAACGAATCGAAGAACAGCTTCTCCGGGTTCGAGCCGTCGAAGCTGACTGCCCGGTCCAGTTCCGACAACACCTCCTTGAGATAACGCGATTTTGACCACGACGTGATCCACCATCGGCGCCTGCCAGACCGCGCGAATGTTGTACTGCTCAGAATAGGCAAACCCGTGTCCGAGATAATGAGGAGCGGGCAAATCGCGGACCCGTCCGGCGATGCGGAACCAGGTGTAATCGACCATTCGATAAGATCGGTCGGCTAATTCTTTGCTGCGGTCCGGCGGGAGTACGTCGTGGTTCGGACCCGAGGTCGACCCGATCGAGGCAGCATTTGACGGAGTTGTGGATCGAAGTCGCATGCTCGGTGAAGTCAGATCACAACCGGAATTGTAATATCACATAATGATCGTTGCCATAATTTTTTGCAGTTTTACCATTAAAAATGGCTGAGGATCCTGCGGTGTAGCAGGTCACATCGATGATAGTTTGGTTAAAGGCCGGTTCATTCGGGTCGTGTCGACAAGTGCTTGAAAGGTGTCCGCGGCGCCAATCCATGTTCCAACGACGGACTCGGAATCACGAACTGCCAGCAATCGAGAATCATCGAACCATGCCAATCGGAGAAACCTTCATTTCAAATGGGAGAAGCACATCATGAAGATGCAATCGACCGTGATTCTTGCCGCAACCGCGGCCATCCTGGGAATAACATCACTGGCTTCGGCGACCGTTATCCTAAGTGATAACTTCGACGGGCGCACCAACGGAAACTCTGACCCGTTGGCTGGCACGCTCGATTCGGACTGGGGAAGCAACAACAACACTCTGGGAGGTTCGATCACCCAGACATATGTGACGACCCCCGATCGGACCAGTGGGGGCGTACAGCAAACCGTGCAAAGTGGGACCGGCGTACTCCGTTTCGGCGCGACAGCGATCAACTATGACCTACACACAAACTCGACGGTCACCACCAATAAAAGTTACGTTGTCAATTTTGACTTCCAGCGAGCTGCTGCAACAGGATTCGTCGCCGTCTTCTTTGGCGCAGAGCCCTCATCGGTCTCGGCCAAAGACGCCAATGCCGCGTTCGGTCCGATCAACCAGATCCCCGACTACGCGCCGACCGTCGAAGCAGCTTTCTTGTTCCAGAACAACTCCAATGTCGGTCGTGTTCAGGTATTTTCTTTCGGTACACAACAGGGCGGAAATATTGACAACGCCTATGACGATACCACCACCGGAACGATCGGGATCCATCAGGCAGAAGTTCTCGTCGAAGCCCCTAACGGTTTCGGTGCAGGAAATCCGATTACCTACACCCTCAAAATAGACGGGATCACGGTTCCCGGGGCGGTTGTGACCGCGATCAGCGATGGCGGATCGGGAACGGTCGGGTTCTCGAGTAACCAGGCCGGAGGAAAAGTTGACAATCTCGTCATCACCAGCGTTCCCGAACCGGCTACGATCGGTTTGCTGACATTAAGCGGATTGATGATCGGACGACGTCGACGGTCATAACGATGGATCATTCGAGCTGTTGAGACCGATTGGGTGGAGATGTCGCTACGGAACCGGGCGGCATCTCGCCCATGGTATTCTAGTAATGGATTTGACGTGAGTAACAGATAGATTGCAGGAAAATCATGATACATCGGCGCACTCTGCGGGTCTTATTTCCGATTCGTCAATACCAGTGGGTGCTGGTTTTAGCCCTGTTGTTCGGGACGTTCATGGGCAACATCTCGGCAGTTCTCGCGGAGGATCCGGTACCCGAAACAGGGATGAACGCCCCGAGTGACGCAGGCCGGGGTACGGTCGCTGAGGTTTCTACAACCGGATCATCACGTCCTGGTGCAGGATCACGGGTAGCCGACCACCGATTGACCGAACCGTTGCCTGTTGTAAGGCTGACCCCCAAAGATGTTCTTCTTCCCGGAGAGGCTTGGCGTGGCAAATTGGATTTGGCTGGGGAATGGCGGTTCAAGTTCGATGTTCCGGCGACGTTCGATGGTACACTTGATTCGATTCCCAACTGGGATAAAGCCCGTGTACCGGGGCATTTTTCATGGCAGGGGTTCCCGGAAATGCATCAGGCATTCAATGTTCCGGTGGCTTGGGGTCGGACATTCATGCTTCCGGAAAGTTGGACCGGGTTGCGCGTCCGATTACGATTCGAATCGGCCGACGGTCTTACACGGGTATGGGTCAACGGGAAAAAAGTAGGTGAATCCGAAACGGTCAATACGCCATCCGAGTTTGATATTACCCACGTATTGAAAAACGGTGAGAATCAGATCGTTGTAACGATCGAAAAAACGGAGGCGACCTACTGGAGCAAGCGCACCATGGGGGGACTGGCACGCGGGGTCTATCTGCAGGCCGTCCCGCCGGTGAGCCTGGCGCGATTGCACGTAACGAGTGACATAAAATCCATCGGCCCGGTGGGAAACGAGCCTACCACTGCCGATGTGATTTCGCACATACGAGTAGCCAACGATACCGATCAGAAGATCGAAGGGTATTCGGTCAAGTTCTCATTAACTGACAGCGGTTCGAAACAGATCCCGATCCGATTACGATCCGAGAAGATCTTGTTACCGCCGGTCGAAGCCGGAACGATGCTGCAAGTTTCCTTGCCACTTCCGGGTCGATGGGGTCTACCCGTGGTCGGCGGAGTTTCCGAATCTTTATTATCTGACTTGCCAGCTCATAGACCCGCAGGGACAACTAGTAATGACCGCTCGTCAGCGTTTCGGATTCAGAGAAATCGAAACTCGGGAAGGCAAGCTCTACCTCAACGGAACTCCGATCAAGTGGCGAGGAGCCAATTACCATATGACATACCCGGGATATGGGTATTTCATTCTTCCGGAACAGATCAGGCAAGACGTGCGTTTGTTTCGTTCCATGAATCTGAACGTTCTTCGCAGTCGGCCGGTTCCCGATTCGGCCTATCTGGATTTTTGCGATGAGATCGGGATGTACACCACCGTCGAAGCCATGTTGACATTAATGATGTACGATGCCGGTCCGAGAAAAGACCACGGTGCCGACCCATCGATCGCGTCTTGGCTTCGGTCTCATGTTGCAGGGATGATCGAAAACACCTGGTCCCATCCCAGTATCATTCTATACGGGCTGGGGAACGAAAACCCTTATTACGATTACTTCCGAGAAGTTGCAGCGGCTATGAAGTCGCAAAAGCTGGGTATTCCACTGTTCTTCGGGTCCGATGCTCGGAATGGGGTCGATATCGACTTTATGGATGTCAATGACGATCATTACCCGCGAGACGGGGTCTGGTCAGCCGATAATCTCAGAAAGATCGAAGGGAGAGGGTGGGATTATCCCAGAGATCGTCCCAATATTTTCACGGAATGGTGTCATATCCCAGCACTGAATATCAAGGAGTACAAGTTTGATCCCGGGACGGACGAGTTTTGGGGATATCTGGCTGAGCTACACGCGAACTGGACTTACGACCAACCGCATGTGGTAGGGGGGGTTTTTGTTCTTGGGCGCCCCGGAGGTGAAGATCGGCGCCAAGTTCCCTTGGCGGGGGTTTTTTCGATGAATGGCGTCGTCCGTATGACATGGCTTGGCATGTTAAAAAATCTCATTCTCCGATCCGAATCCACGACACTCGTCTTCTGGCAACGGAAAATGGGGTATGGGTGTGGATCGAGAACCGATACGATTTTACGAATCTCAATCATCTTACAATGCATTGGGAACAAGGTTCTCGTCGAGGGATCATCCGGCTCGATGTTCCACCCCGAACCAAGCAGGGAGTCGTCTTGCCTTTGGATGATCGGGAGCCAGCTTTGCTACGGTTCGTTGATTCAGATGGAACTACGATCGACGTATACCGTTTGAGACCAGCTACTAACCTTCAGACCGAACTTCCTGTCTCAGGATCGGTAGAACCGGTTGTCGAAAAGACGTCGGACGGGATGACTGTCCTGAAAGTTGGGGAGGCGCATTTCGGTTTTGATGAGCATGGGTTGCTGACGTCAGGTCGTCTGAAAGGGATTCCGATTCTCTCTGGGCGTCCGACCGTCGTCGTTCGGCCGACACAGTTCATCAATTTTCGTGGGAATCAGAAACGAACTTTGGTGAATCAGTGTGTGAACTGGAGGGCTCAAAGCGTCGATATTCAAATCGGCAAGAATAGTGTCACGGTCATTTCGCAGGGGCGTTACACGATGGCTTCGGGGCGAATTGTGACGACGATTTACTCGGACGGTCGGGTCGAGATCGGTTATAATTTGATTTGGGAAGATGCCAACGAGTTTAGCTGTTTTGATTGGGGTTTCGCGTTACGAGTCGTTCCGGAAGCGAATGAACTGAGGTGGATTCGGGATGCATTATGGAGTGTGTATCCTGCCGATCATATTGGTAGACCTCAGGGCATTGCCATCGCGTCGGGGAATCCACGGTATGCCGCTGCACGATCGGCTTTTCGGTCCGGTCCCAAGCCCTGGCCGTGGTCGCAGGACATGGTCGATGGTGGTGTGACCAACGACTTTCGGAGCACGAAGTTTCGATTGATCACTGGGGGATTATTTCGTGCCGACGGCCATGGAGTTCAGGTCCTTGGAAGACCCAGCCCGACGTTTGTTCGCAGCCAGCACCTGAGGGCTACCCCTGTCGGTGGGAATCTAGAAGGGGACATTTTCACCCGCGAGGTCTTCCCCGACGACACGTCCGGTTACTGGTTGGAAGTGTTAGAATATCATGCCGGAAGTAGTGAACCCCATCTGACCAAATCGCTTCGTCACTATCCGCTGGTGATAAAGAAAGGTACTTCTCTGAGCGGAACGGTTCGTTTCGCATTGACGTCGTTTCCACTGGGTGTGGACGAATCCGTGAACTTACCAGAAATCATGCCATAAGGGTGTTTTTCGTATGACGAATATCCTGTTGATTCATAGCGATCAGCATCGGTTTGATTGCGTCGGGGTCAATCAGTCGTATGTTTCGTCCGGACCCGGGCGACTTGTGCGTACGCCTCATTTGGATCGGTTGGCACGGGAAGGTGTGAACTTTAGTCATGCCTTTACTCCGATCCCCGTCTGCACACCTGCGCGGGCCTCTTTGGCCACAGGAACCTGGCCGAGCCATCACCAGTCTTGGGTCATTCCTAACACGTGTGGTTACGTCCCGGCTCCTGACCGACTTCCCAACATTTACCGATTGCTGAGTGACCACGGATACGATGTCGGGCACGTGGGGAAGTATCACCGCGAACTAACGGGTACCCCTGCCGATCACGGCGCATCGGCTTTTTTCCCCGAAGAGGAATACGACCGCTGGCGACAATCGTTAGGGGTTGTGCCCCGACCGATGACCAACGGGTTTTGGGGAGAACCGGATCCGATCGAGGATCATCAATCCAGGATCGCGTGGGGGGGCCGAACTGACGATCCGTCAGATACAAGAAGCGCGGGAACGTCGTCGTCCATTTTTTCTTCGTTGGGATCCGAGCGAACCTCATCTGCCGAATGTGCTGTGTGAACCGTGGTTTTCCAAGCTACGGGCTTCGGAGATTCCACCCTGGACGAGTTTTCCCGATCCCCTTACTGGAAAACCGCTCATGCAACGACTGAGTCGTCTCCGGTGGGGGGTGTGAGGGTTGGGATTGGAAAGATTGGCAACCGATCGTTGCGCGCTATCTCGGTGAGATCATGCAGCTGGATCATCACATCGGTCGTGTCCTGACCGCGTTGGACGAATTGGGTTTGAGCGAGCAAACACTCGTGATTTACTCGACGGATCATGGCGACTTGTGCGGGGCACATGGGATGGTTGACAAGCATTACTGTGGTTACGATGACATTCTGCGCGTTCCGTTGATCATGCGTTGGCCGGGGCGTATCCCTGCGGGTATGACCTGTGACCGTTTTGTTTCTCATGAGATCGATCTTGCCAAGACGGTGGTCGAAGTGGGGTGCGGACGTTCGCCTGAAACGTTCGTCGGGCGGAACCTGATGGATGAAATCCAAACCGTCTTACCCGAGCGTCCGGACATCTTCGTGCAGTACGGGGGAACTCAGCAAGGTCGTTGCGACCAACGTTACCTGCGTACTCGTCGATGGAAGTACGTGTATTGTCCGGTCAGTGAGGACGAGTTGTATGACCTGGAGAATGACCCCGGTGAGCTGAACAACCTTATCAATGCATCCGACCATCAGGACGTGCTTCATCAATTACGACAACGGATGATGGCGTGGATGCAGCAGACCGGGGATCAGCTGACCGGACCTCTGTGGAAATGGCCAGACCGTATTTTGCCTTGAGGAGGTTGGGTCTTGAATCAAAACTCTTCAGAAAGCTCTGAATCATCGGAAAGAGCTGAATCCCGTGTCTCTTTGGGAACCAAAATCGCTGCGGGTACCGGAGAGGCAGCGATCAACATCGGGATCAATCTGCCCAAGAACTTTGCGTTCCCGATTTACAACATCGTGCTGGGAGTGTCACCGACTCTTTTAGGGATTGCCCTGTTTATCCCTCGTTTATGGGATGCACTGATTGATCCGGTGATGGGCAATATCAGTGATAACACCCGGAGTCGCTGGGGACGTCGTCGTCCGTACATGTTGATCGGTGGTTTACTTTCGGCCTGTTGTATCGGGTTGTTGTGTATTTTTCCGCGTCATCTCAAGCAGGGTTACTGGATCGAGACCGTCTGGAGTATTCTGGGTATTTCGGCGCCAGCAGGGGATTGGTTGTATGCCGGTTGGTTGATGCTGATGAGCGTGCTGTTTTACACGGCACTGACCGTATTCGCCGTGCCTTATGGTGCTTTAACGATGGAACTGACACGTGATTACGCCGAACGAACACGTGTGATGAGTTTTCGTACGTTGTTTACATATTTATCCGGTTTTCTCATGGCATGGTTATACGCGATCGCTGAGTGGGATATTTTCCGTGACGATTCGGGTCAGAAAGACGTGATCAAGGGTTCCCAAGCGGTCGGCGTACTACTTGTCGGATTCTTTTTGGTTGTCACACTTATTCCATCATTTCTGGTCCGTGAACCTACGTTTCGTGGTCTCGTGACGAATAAGTCTGAGCCAACCACGCGGTTTTGGTCCGGGCTGCGTCAGACGCTGAGTGAACCGGCGTTTTTGCTGATTGTAGGTGCTTACACGGTCGGTTTTCTGGGAGTGATCATGGTGATCGGTCTGGGGTTATACCTGACGATTTATCGGGTTTACAACGGGGACCGTGGAACCGGAAGTGTGGTACAAGGATGGTCACAAACCTTGGCAGTGGTGATGGGTATCGTGACGGTTGTTGTGATGAACCGTTTATCCGGTCGAGTCGAAAAGAAAGCTCTGTTGGTCGGTGCGCTGGGGTGTTCGTTTGTGGGCGGATTGTTGAGTTGGGTGTTATATTGTCCCGATCTTCCGACATGGAATCTGCTGGGATGGATGCCTGGCGATTTCCGGTGGCCTTTTCATCCGTTGGCATTTAGTCATGCGCTCATTTGGCCGGGGCTTGCAGGACTTTTAGTGATGAGCAATTCAATGATCGCCGACGTCTGCGATCTCGACGAGCTGAAAACGGGTCTTCGTCGGGAAGGGATGTATTGGGCCGTATTCAACTGGATTCAAAAGTCAGCGATTAGCATCGCGTTACTGTTCAGCGGGATCGTCCTGGACCTATCGGGGTTTGAGGCATCTAGACCGACACAATCTCCCGAAGTGATCGATAGACTTCGGTTGACTTATATGGCGATGGTTTGTGGTGGGGTGGGATTAGCAGCTTTTCTGGTCGCGATGATTCCGATTACGCGATCTCGCATGGACAAGGTTCAACACCAGTTGCGTGAATGTGGAACCCTTCGATCGGTTCGTTCGGATTCATGACGTCGATAAAGCGTAGGCGAAGTGTGTGTATATCGTCGGAATGTACGGACGAAACTGGCATGCGAAGCAAAACCCAGATCGAGCATGATTTTTTTGATAGGGATGTCTGTGGCCCGTAATAACCGGCAGGCCTCATTGACTCGGAGCTGTACCAGGTATCGATGGGGACTTATCCCATAACGCCGCGTGAATGTCCGTGTAAGGTGTTCGCGGGTAACGTGGTGTATGTCGGCCAGCTGTGCGACAGTCCACTCCCGTTGCAGGTCAGAACGGAGGGTGTGCTCCACAGCCTCGGCCAGGTCAGTGGTGGGTCCCTCGCGATGTAATTCGAGAGATTCCGCGGATTCCAGCAACGCCAGCAAGACCTCGTCCACCAGTCTGGCGCCAGATGAAGCCGTAATTTCGGTGACGGTTTCGGTCTGTTTAGACAGATGCATGAGTTTTCGGATGATAACGTGATCCAACCCGAGGAAATAGACTCTTCCGTAGTGTTGCATCATCGCTTTAGCCGCTTCGACCCCTGATCTTCCTGTAAAAATCAGACCTAAGAACTCCCATTCACCACGATAAGCCGGATGGTATCCCTCCCAGATTTCGGTATCTTCAACGAATCGAAGGATCGCGCTTCCCGGTTTAAGCATCCGTTTCTGCTGAGTCGTTCCGACTGCCCCACCATCACTGAGACAGATTTTGACGACAATATGGTCGGGCATCGGTTCCTGCCAGACGTCTCGGATATTGTATTTCGGATTAAATGCTCGTCCGTGTCCGAGGTAATACGGGTGTGCCAGATCCGGAATCTTTCCCAGAATCCTGAACCAGACGTAATCGAACATTCGATAGGATCGGTCGGCTAACTCGTGATCACGGTTAGGGGGTAGTTGATCCGACATGCAATATGCTCCGCTACAGGTCGCAGGTCAGGTGCTGTCATATCATAAATGATTGGATTTGTCCTCAGTACCGTTCAGGCACCGCGATTGTCCGAATCATTTTTCGAAGACGATCTGATCTGATTTTACGGGTGTTGTCGGATATGATCAGAGCATGGATCTGTTTGCCGAATCTCGTCAGAAACGATTAGAAGGGGTTGCACCGTTAGCGGTTCGGATGAGACCTCAGACGCTTGACGAGTTTCTCGGTCAACAGCATTTTCTGGCACCGGGAAAGCTTTTGCGTCGGATGCTCGAAGCCGACCGTTTGATGAGCGTGATTTTTTATGGTCCTCCGGGAACTGGCAAAACCAGTCTGGCGTCCTTGATCGCGCGGTATACAAAATCTCATTTTGAACAGACCAACGCTGCCGGGGTCGGTGTCAAAGAGATCCGTACGATTCTGGACGCTGCCAGGGACCGTGTGATAAACGGTGGCAAACGAACGGTCCTGTTTTTAGACGAGATTCATCGTTTCAATCGTGCTCAACAGGACATTTTGCTGGGGGATGTGGAGTCGGGTCTGATCATTCTGATCGGGGCAACGACCGAAAATCCCTTTTTTGCGGTCAATTCGGCTTTAGTCAGTCGGAGTCAGATTTTCCAATTCGAACCGATCACTCGCCAGGACATCGTTCAGTTGTTACACCGGGCGATCCGAGACCCTCAACGGGGTTTTGGTCATCTAAAGATCGAGGCAGATCCTCAAGCACTCGAACTCTGGGCTGAGTGGTCGGACGGGGATGCGCGTCGTGCGTTGTCTGCGCTGGAAGTGGCGGTATTAAGCAGCGGAAACAACAGTCCGATCCGGATTGACCGTCAGGTCGCTGAAGAAAGCATGCAGCGAAAAGCGATCGTTTACGACGCGACCGGTGATGAGCACTATGATGCAGCTAGTGCCTTGATTAAATCGATGCGAGGCAGCGATCCGGATGCCGCACTGTACTGGACTGCTCGAATGCTCGAAGCCGGGGAAGATCCCCGATTTATCGCCCGACGGATCGCGATCCTCGCCAGTGAAGACATCGGTCTTGCCGACCCGATGGCGTTGGTCGTGGCCTCGTCGTGTTGTCAGATTGTGGAACGAATCGGGATGCCTGAATGTCAACTAACTCTTGCTCATGCCGTGATTTATATGTCACAAGCGCCTAAAAGCAACTCGGTCACCACGGCGATCCAACAGGCGATGAAAGACGTCCGTGAAGGTCGAACCATCCCGGTTCCCAAACATCTTCGGGATTCTCATTATGCCGGTGCACGACAGTTAGGTCATGGGACCGGGTATCAGTACCCTCACGACGATCCGTCCGGATACGTCGTGCAAGATTACTTGGGTGTGGATAAAACCTACTATTCTCCTAGAGAAATAGGATTTGAACTCAAAGTCAAACAACGACTCGAGGCATTGAGAAATCAGCTAAAAAAAGAGAAAAATTCGGACGAATCAGTATGATAGACCGTAGTCAACACTATCCCTCGAATGACAGACGTGTCTGTTATAAGATAAGAGGGGAAAAGTGGGGGGGAAATTTTAAGGACGAGCCGGGCAGCTCGGGTGTGGATTGATGCAACAGCAAAATGACCCCAATTCTTTTCAGATGCCGCAAAAGGCGGATATCCGAAAGCGTTTACGTGAGACGCTGGCTGGAATGACCGATCAGGATCGTCATGTCAAAAGTTTGTCAGCCTGTACACTCGTGGCTGCAACACCGGAGTTCCAAGCTGCCAAGACGGTCATGATCTTTTTGTCCACCTCCTTGGAGGTCGATACAGCCCCTTTAGCATTACGAGCCTGGCAGCAGGGCAAGTCGATTGTCGTGCCCAAGGTCAGTTGGGACGCCAAACGAATGGTCCCGGTGGAGATTCATTCGTTGGCTTCGGATGAGTTGCATGTGACTCGTCACGGGCTTCGAGAGCCGGTAGCAGGTCAACCTGTCCCTGTATCGTTTATCGATATGGTATTGGTTCCAGGAATAGGATTTACCACCAGCGGTCATCGGATCGGTCGCGGGATGGGATTTTATGACCGATTCCTTGCCCAAACGGATTTTTTGGGGGTTTCGTGCGGGTTGTGTTTTGAGGAACAGATCGTTCAGTACATTCCGATGCTTGACCACGATATCCCGCTGAGTATGCTCGCGACGGATCGGGCGATTCGCAGGGTATCGGTGCCTTGCATTGAACGTCTGTAGTTGGCATTCGTCCATCCGTTTGCGACCGGACACGGAGGTCCTTATGGCTCGTCGAAATCGTTTTATCGGCCCCGCGGTTGTGTTGCTCAGTGCGGTATTGGTTGTGATATCGGGGGTCGGGGTTTACAAGATCCTTAGTTCAGGAAGTTCCAGCCCGATCGAACACGCTTCGGGTCCAACAGCTACCCAACCAGTCGGTCAATCTCTTTCAACGTCTGATTCGTCCAAATCGGTTTCGGATCTTTCCGGAACGATGCTAGCTTCGGTCAAAGTCGATTCGTCGCAGAGTTCGTCCGCAAGCATGTCACCGGCTACTCAACCGGTCCGAATCAACGTCCCGGTCCCGAACGGTAATAACACTCCCGTACCCCAAACGGAATCCCGGATCCCGTCCGCCTCGGGATCAACCCCGTCACCCTCGGCTTCGGTGGTTCCTGCCAAAACCCTCGTCGAACAGGCCGACGCCAAACGCAAAACGGATGACCTGATCGAAGCCCGCAAACTGCTCGTACAGGCGCTGGACACTCAAACCCTCTCCCCGGCAGAGACGGATGATGTGCTAAGACGACTCAGCGAAATCAATGATATCGTGGTCTTTTCCCCTCGCAGGTTCGTCAGTGATCCGTATCAGGAACAATACAAAGTCCAGCCCGGTGACCTGATGCAAAAGATTGCTGCCAAATACAATATTACCTGGAAGTTCCTCGGACGATTAAATGGGATCGAAGATCCCCGTCGATTACAGGTCGGTAAAACCCTCAAGGTGGTTCACGGGCCTTTTCACGCGATGGTTGATAAGTCCGAGTTTACACTCGATATCTACATTGGTAAGCCGGGTACGCCCGGCGCTATTTTCCTTAAACGTTTCCGTGTCGGTCTAGGCGAATTTGATTCCACCCCCACCGGAGAGTGGCTGGTCGATACCAAGCTTGAAAATCCCCGATACTACAATCCCCGAAACGAAGGTCCCCGAATCATTGAACCGGATGACCCCCAAAACCCCCTCGGCGAACGATGGATCGCGCTCAAAGGTGTCAGCGGTCAGGCGTTGGGTAAGACCAGTTATGGAATCCATGGAACCATCGAACCGGATTCGATCGGGCAGAAAAAATCCATGGGTTGTATCCGCATGCTCAATGAAGACGTGGAATTGGTTTACGACATGCTCATCACCGGCAAAAGCACGGTCACCGTGGTCGAATAAATCAGTTGACTAGACAGACCGTGGAGCATCCGTCGTTCGGATCGTCCAGATTTCGTGCTTCTTCGAACTCTCCTAACACCGGTAGAAGGATGTGCAACCGTTTGGCGATCAAGCGGCCGTAGTAACGGTTGATTCCCACTGCAATATCCACTTCCGTGTCCGGAGCGTACAGGTCCATGTTCAAGGGGCTTAGCAGATTGGCTAGGAAATGCACCTCTCCCCCCGGCGCGACCCGTACCTTAAACATCGAAGGTGAAAAGTTGGGATTCCCCAGCAGGTTGACGGTCGCAGCCATATTGAAATGGCGGGTGACATAAAAAGTCACCGGACCTTCGAGACGTACAACCACGTTGGCCAAAAGATTCAAATCACGAACGATATAAGTTCCCGACGGGATGGACGTGAATAAAAGCGCATTAAAATCACCTTGGCTATCCAGATACGGACGGATTTTCTCATTATCACTCCGCAGCGGTAATTGCACCGACGGATAGACCAATTCATCCGGCAAAGGTCGGGTTGAACCGGTAATCCCTGCCAACATTCCTTTACGGACTCGTCCGCGCCACGATCGGGCGTCTCCCAAGATTCCGACCAAAAGTCCTAACGGTCGCCCGATATCGATATCACCGTTGCTGACCACGCGACCTTTAATCCGGGCTAAAACCCCCAAGGAGCTGAAACGCACTTCATCAATTCCGACAAAGTTATACTCCGGTGCTCGAGGACGGATCGACGCTACTGCGGAGGCTTGGATGTCGACCGAATGAAGCCCCAGAAGTCCGGCAAAAAACAGCGGTACAGGGTTTTGATATTCCTGAGCCCGGTAAAGCGTCACTCGGATCGAGTTCTGATCATACGGGCTCTCGACGAACACGCCATCTTCCCATCGTCCTAGTCGGATTTGAATGGCAGACAGGGGGAGTAACAGCTGGCTGTTCGGAATATTGTTACGGGCGAACTGGATTGCAACGGGGTGTGGGGAAAGCCCTTTTTCCATTTCGTGGGCAGCGGCCAAAGCGGCGGCATCGGCGGCGGCTTGCAGTTCCGCTTTGGCGGTCATGTAAACCCCTACATCCACTGCCAAGGAAGCCAACACACTTAACAGCATCATCGACGTCAGACAGGCTGGCAGAATACTCCCGCGGGCGCAGAATTGCTTAAGCATAGCATTCAGATAGATCAAGCCTTCCCGACACTAGTTATATCGTCGATTGTTGACGAGAAATAACGACTAATTGCGGTAAATACCAGTTGTGTTCCCCAAGCCTCATAAAAGCTGAATTATCAATCAAACTATCAGCGAATCGGAGTAGTCGGAGGGCCACATGAACTTTATTTCATAAGAGATCGAATGAGAGATCTCACACGGGTTTTTGCGCTTTGAGATATTCATGGACCAATTCTGAAGCAATTTTCCCGGATAACGCTACTAAAGGTAAACCCCCGCCGGGATGGGTGGCTCCGCCTGCAAAAAACAACCCTTGGATCTCCCGATCGCGGTTCGGTGGTCTTAAAAAAGCTTGTCGGATCCCGTTCCCGCTGATCCCATAAATGCTCCCCGCGTGGGCGTTATACAATCGTTGGAGATCGATCGGGGTAAAGTGCTCTTCCACCACGATCCGTTGTGAGAGGTCGGTCAGCCCGAACCGGTGCTCGAGCTGGTGGATGATCCGATCCCGGTATTTGGGTCCTTCGACCGTCCAGTCGATACGCCCATCCAACGCAGGGGCCGAGCATAGGACAAACAGGTTTTCACAGTTCGGAGGCGCTTGGGACGGATCCGTACGGGTGCTGGCACAGACATAGATGCACGGATCCTCGGGAATGGTATGCGTTTCAAACATCGCCCGTAGGTCGGACGTGTAATCGTCGGGCATGAACTTGGTGTGGTGGGCGAGTTGAGGATAAGTGCCTTCTACACCAAGACATAGCACCATTCCGCTTCCCCCGGGTTCTAATCGTTTGAGTCGATCGTCTGAAAACCGTCGTCGGTATTGGGGTTCGATCAAATGTTGATAGGTGTATACGACGTCGGCGTTAACGATAACCGCATCTGCTGACAGGGTAGAATCATCGGACAGTCTGACACCGGTGACCTTGGGGTGTCCGGAAGAATTGTCCACGAGAATTTGCGTAACTGTAGTATCGGTCTGAATTTGCACACCAATTTCCCGTGCCACTTTTTCCATCGCTTCGGCCAAACGGTATAGGCCCCCCTGGATGTACCATCCTCCTTGGTCGAGTTCGACGTGGGCAATCACTGCCAAGGTCGCCGGGGCCAGGAACGGACTCGATCCCGAATAGGTCGCGTATTGATACAACACTTGTCTGAGACGGGGTGAACGGATGAGCTGGTCGATCAGATCGGCGTATTTTTTGAACATCCCGATCCGAAACGGGATGGATAACGCGCGGATCGTGTTCCATGGAGAAAACGCACCTTCTCCCTGAAAGGCTTGTTCGGGAGCACGGGTCAAAAAGAACTCGCCGGACAATTTCCAGATGTGCTGACCGTAGTCCAGAAATCGTTTCATCCCGTGAACATCCCGGGGTGAGAGCTGTTTAACACTGTTAAGCAGTTGTTCCCGTCCGTTTCCGAGCTCTAGGGTTTGTTTGTCAGCCCAGACGAACCGAGAAACCGGATCCAGTCGTATGATGGACAAATAATCACGAACATCTTTTCCGACAAAACTGAACAGATCAGCAAAAACCAGGGGTAACGTCAGCAGGGAAGGACCGGTATCGAATCGGAACGGTCGTTCGTGAGGTCTTTTTGGGTGAGGGATCAGACGTCTATTAAGCTTTCCTCCGACACGCGAGTTCTTCTCCAAAACCAGTACATCATGTCCCATTCCCCGACATCGGATGGCTGCTGCTAATCCCCCGACCCCCGCGCCGACGATCAGAAGACGTTTTTCTTGCATTTCAACCCCACATTTTACTATATCAAAAGGCGATACGTGTTGCGTACTAACCGAATTCTAATCTTAGTTGGCTAGAATCTCAGTAAACAGGTTGCGGGCAACAACTAACTCGAGTTTTGAATGATTGAGAAAATACGACATGCCGCGAATACACCCGCAGGTAAGGTGACTGCCGGAGTGCTTTTACTTTTGGCCTTGATCATGCTGATCTGGTCGATTCTCTCCAATTTCGGGTCTACTGAAGCCGCATCATTGACGTCGGCTCGTACTTTCATTTGTACTGAAACCGGAAAAGTTTTCACCACCTCGCTCCGAGAGGGATGGACCGTTCCGGTACCTTCTCCTTATTCCGGAAAAAACACGGGTGTCCCTGCCGAGCAGTGCTTCTGGACGAAAGAAGGGACCCTCAAAAGCGAACCGACCTACGTACTTTTGAATGAATACTTGGGTAAATCGGATCCCACATTTTGTCCGGATTGCGGACGATTGGTCGTTCAGCGCAATCCGATTTATCGTGTCGGTGATCCGACCGCTCGGCCGCCTCCTACGCGAGAAGAATATGCTCGCCGGAAACAAAACGAGGATTGATCCCTGTCAGGAGTTATATGCGAAAACACACTTCCCCTTCAGCGTTTACGTTGGTCGAGCTGCTGGTCGTCATCGGCATCATCGCCATTTTGATCGCGATTTTGCTTCCGGCTTTGAATAAAGCCCGTCGGTCGGCTCAGACGGTGTCGTGTCTGGCGAATCTGAGATCTGCCGGACAAGCCATGATCATGTGGACGTCTGAAAATCGTGGAGAAATCCCGGGATCCGCTAACACAAGCGGAAAGCAAATCTGGAGCCCCACCAACGGTGATGCGATCAACCCGGCTTACACATATAACGGTTCCCCGGTCAGTATCACTAATATCCCTCCGGATAGTCCGATTGCCATTTACGACTGGGTTCAACCGTTATCCAAGATGATGCGGATTAAACTGACCGATTCGACCGACATCAATGATCGTTTTGCGGAATACGTGCGTCTGCCCCAGTTCAAATGTCCTGCGACTCAAGATTTTGTGCTAAAACCGTTCAATTCCACCAACTGGGGACGTACCGGTCCGATGCTTAGCTATGCCTCGGGTGCAGCCTTCATGCTGTTGCCCAACGGAACGGTCAGCGGTTCTAACATGACCGGGAGAGTCGTTGCCAATACCGGATCAGGGTATTGGGTTCTTCCGTCGGGTTATTTTCCCAGGATTACCAAGATCGGTCCGACGGCGTCCAAGATTTTCCTGGCCGACGGTGCGAAGTATTCCAACTCGTATGATGCAGACATTCTCACCATCAGCGCACGAAATATGACAGACAATCATCAGTTCAATACATTTTCCGACTACGGGGCTTTTTTCGGAAACACCAAGAGCTGGTGCCGAAACTTTGCCAACGGGACCGGCATTCGTGAAGGAAGGTTGTTCGCGTTTCGACACGGTTCCACTCGCTCCGGAACCGGAACAGGAAGTTATCGTATGAACGCGGTCTTTTATGACGGACATGCCGAAACCCTGGATGACCTTGAAGCCGCTAATCCTTCCTATTGGTTACCGACAGGAACTCGTCTGGACAACCCTGCTACCGCTGCAGTGGGTGGACGTCCGACCATCTATCCTGATGCCCGAGCCAAGTATAATATTACCGGTGATACCTATATTGCTCCGTAGGCTCGATACAAGCTTTACGAACTTATAAACCTTCCCGCCCAAGCCCGGACCACTGTTCCGGGCTTTTTGATGATCGTAGTCCTATGATATATCAATGCTTGTTTTTCGATACACGACCGACATCCCCCTTCCGATCGATGAAGTCTGGTCTTTATTCCAAAACACCGAGGTGTTATTGCCGGCACTGACTCCACCGAAACAAAAACTGATCATTGAACAGATTCATCCGGTTCCTCAACAGGTCGGAACCGAAATTGTAATGCAAATCCGTTCGATGATCGGACGGGTAACCTGGGTAGCGAGATTGATCGAAATCGTTCCCCCTCATCCGACGCTGACCGGTATCGAGGCCAGGTTTGTCGATTTACAAGTTCGAGGTCCGTTTCGGTTTTGGAGACATACCCATGAGTTTGAAACCCGGACCGATCAGTCCACGCGCATGACGGATCATGTCGAATACCAACTCGGGTGGGGACCGATCGGTTGTTTGGCAGACCGGTTGGTGATCCCCGCGATGCTGCGTCGGCTATTTGTATATCGCGAGCAAGCGTTGGAAAGAATGATCCGAACCGGTCTAATTCCCGACAATTCCGGCAGGAAAGATCAGGGAGTCGGAAGTACCTGATCGGAGCTGACAGGACGGGTCGTGGGTCGTTGATCTTGGTCTGATGGAAGAATCGGGGGCGCTGTCAGGATCGGGTCCTCGAGTCCGGGAAGGGTCTGAAGCTCAAATACCGCCAACAAGGGGGTCTGTCCGGGAGGGGTGTTGGAAGCCACCAGAAGTTTCTGCGCACTTAGCTGTTGAAGAATCCCGACCACGTCCCCGTATCCGAGATCCATCCTCGCGCCGTTTTCAAGCCGGGGCCCTTCTCCACCCAAGGTCGCGATCAAGAGCGCTAGATCGCTTGGCAATCGAAGATCAACCTCCGGTTCAAACTCGTTGCCCCGAAAGAAGATATGAATGCCCGGCTGGTCGGGTTGGGAAACGATACTCAATCGATTCCGCATGGTCAGATAAAACGCCGGGTTAGCAACACAGGCGGGTTGTCCGATCAGGGCAATTCGGGGTTTGCCCAGACGAGTAGCATAAATCAGAGGCGGACCCTCAGACGGAACGATATCAAGAATAAATCGTTCACGGACGGACTGGCTGTAGACGATGGCGTCCTGACTTTCCAGAAGCGCACGATAGGCTTCAATCCGCACAAGCATCTGAGGGGCGCTCAAGAGCTCTCTCAACAGTTCCGAAACCCGTGCAGAACGGGGAAGTTGTCCCAGGACTCGGATCGCAGAAAGTTGAAAGGTGTCTTCCGGTTTGCGGGCAGTGAAGCATAAGGCTTCGACCGCAAGCGGGTCGCCCAGAAAAGCCCCGGCCCGCGCAGCTGCGTAGGCGACTTCGTCCGTTTCATGGGTATAAAGCTCCCGAATTTCCGGTAGAATCACGGGTCCCATCGCTTCCCAGCAATAAGTCAGATTCAGAAGGGGCGCTTTTTCCTTCTCTCGTTTAGCGACCTCGACTAGTTGACGGGCTTTCAGGACCGCAAAATCGTCACTCGGATTCAAAAAAAGGTGCGTCACCACACCGGCAAATCGTTCCCAGTCTTCCTTGTACTGGGGGGGCAGGTATACAAAAATGTCCCCTTCGCTTTGCATGGACGCGATCCGACTGTTCTGAAACTTTTCCTGAACTCGTTTTTCGATCAGCCTGGCGATACGACGGTCCGGGCTGCGCAGTTTAAGAATCAAGGGTCTGTCTTCCAGGTTGATTCCCCGACCCATCACCACACCGGTGCGTAGCCCCATCCGCTGGACGGCTGAGATGTCGGTGCTTTCATCCAACGCCAGTGCGGGATTGACAAAAATCGGTCCGGAAGCCCGTGCCCAAGTCGCGATCCCCGCAGCCGAGGGATTGAACGGGTCCGCACCGCGGGGGGACAAATCAGTGGTGTATAAGATCCCTCGGTGAAGGCTCGTCGTGTTGTTATTGTCCAACGCGCTGACTTGTACGTCGAACAACTGGTGTTTCCGTGCCCCGGGCGGAATAAACCCGTCCACCCGAACAATCGCAGTACGGTTCAGAGGATCGTTCAACACCTTTTCCGGGGTTAATGACCCAAACCCAGGAAGATTCAGGTTCCCGAACCCGTGCTTCTGCATCTGTTTGATCATGTACTCCCGGACCGGGTTGGGCGCGCGGGTGTCTCCTGTTCCGGACAGATTCACCACCAACCCAAAACCGCTGACCCGAAGCGGCTCGATTCCGGCTAAATCCACCTGCTCCCAAATTGTCCCTTTGAGATAATCCGGAACCTGCCTGGCAGGGATCACGGGAACAGGCGTCGGTGGAGGAGGCTCTTTGGGAGCACAACCGACCATCAGCAAACCCGCTACGACAAGTAAAGTCCAACGCCAAGACATTCTTCTACTACTCCGCATGATCCGAGGACGGTTCGAAACTGCCACCGGGATGTTTCAGCCCATTCCAGAATAATTTCGTCCCTCGGGTTGTGTCTCAATCATCCGTTCTGGCGGTTTGGGATCGAGACTTGACCGACTGACCATTGTCTCGATTCGGTCCCGTCGTAGGGGGGTCCAGAAACAACCGTCCTTGAGTCGGGTCCTCAAATCGTTTGGCATCCAGGACGCTTTGAGCTTCCTGAATCAGTTCGTCCAGGGTCTTGAACTGTTTGTAAACCGAGGCAAAACGGACATAAGCAACCTGATCCAGACGACGTAACCGTTCGGCAACCATTTCTCCAATGGTTTTGGTAGGAACTTCACGATCGTGATTGGTAAAGCATTCCTCTTCGATGTCTTCAACGATCCTGAGCAATTCTTCCTCGGGTACCGGACGCTTGAAGCAAGCCCGTTCCAGACCGTTGAGGATTTTCTGTCGCTCCCAAGGTACCCGTCGTCCGTCCCGTTTGACGACGGTTAACTTGACCGAACCTTCAATCCGTTCATAGGTTGTGAAACGTTTTTTGCATTTCGTACACTGTCTTCGACGTCGGATCGATCGCTCGCCGTCGCAGGCGCGCGAGTCGATGACTTTCAATGAATCTTTGTCAGATTGACAGTACGGACACCGCATGGGTTACAAAGAACGTACCGTTGAGACGCTTGAAATGCAATTGAGGATCGTATGAGATGGATGCTCGAAAAAGACTTTGTACAATCAGAGTCGGTTAAACGATTAAACATCAAACGAGGTCTTTATGCCCATCCGAGTCACTGTCTGGCACGAATATCGTCATGAAAAGAGAAATGAACAGGTCCGCAAGCTGTATCCCGACGGGATGCATCAGACTCTTGCGACCTATTTAAAGACGTTGGGCGGAATCGAAGTACGTACTGCGACACTGGACGAGCCTGAACACGGTTTGTCACAGTCTATCGTGGATACGACGGATGTGATGCTGTGGTGGGGGCATATGGCCCACGCGGAAGTACAGGATACGATTGTGAGTCGGGTGCAGTCACGGGTTTTAGCGGGCATGGGACTGGTCGTGCTGCACAGCGGTCATCATTCCAAGATTTTCAAACGTCTGATGGGAACGACCTGTAATTTGAAATGGCGGGATGAAGGGGGACGTGAAGCCCTGTTCGTCACCAAACCGGGGCACCCGATTCTGGCCGGGATCGATGATCATTTCGTTCTGGAGCACGAAGAAATGTATGGGGAGTATTTTGATGTCCCTGAGCCGGACGAACTGTTGTTGATTAGTTCGTTTTCTACCGGCGAAGTGTTCCGTAGTTGCATGACCTGGCAGCGCGGGGTCGGGAAGATCGTTTATTTCCGTCCGGGGCACGAAACATATCCGAGTTATCACAACCCTCAGGTCCTGCGGATCATCGGAAATGCTGTCCGTTGGGCTGCGCCGGTGGATGGGGGGAAGGTGCCTGAAGGTTGTCCGAATCCTTCCCCGGACTGGTTGAAGACGAAACCGGATTGAAGCTTATTATCTGCTCATCAAGGTTTCATTATTTTTTCATATCTCGGTGACGTAGCATCAACGCGACATGAGGAAAGGGTAATATCATGAAAGCGTTGGTTGTCTCCACCGATCGAGAAGTGCAAAAAGTCCTCGGGGAAGCGCTGGACGTTCAGCACATCGAATTAAAGATGGTTTCGACCTTGACCGAAGCGGTAAAGTCTGCGACGGAGGATCGGTATTGTGTGGTCATTTCGGATGATCGTCTGGCCGACGGACGAGGGGTGCATCTGGCCCAACAGTTGCGACAAGCCGATATCGGTTGGCCGATCCTCCTGTTGATGCGTGAACCGGATGAACAGACCAAGATCAAGGCGCTGGATGTCGGGGTGGACGAGGTTTTGGAATGGCCGGTCACACCCGCACTGGTTCTGGCCCACGTGAGATCTCTTGTCAGACGGTGTGAACCCGGCGAAAGCGCGGTTTTGAAGTTCAATGATCTGGTTTTTGATCTGCGTACGTTGGAAGTGACCCGCACCGGTCAAAAAATCCGTCTGACCAGTCGCGAAATGGCAATTCTGGAGTATTTTTTACGTCATCCCCGACGGTTAATTACACGTCATGAATTGGTCCAAGCCGTCTGGGAAGCCAACAACTCCCCCGAAAGCAACGTGGTGGAGGTGTTCATGGCTCGGTTACGCAATAAGGTGGATAAACCCTTTGAAAACAATTACTTCCATACGATCGTCGGTCGGGGGTATATGCTCAGTGAGTCCCAACCGGGCACCGAACCGAACGTGGCCATGGGATGATCCTTCATGACCATCGAAAATGATTCTGCAGTTTTGGGTTTTCCCGGAAGAAAACTTCAGTATCTTGTCGGGTTCGTGAAGATGGAAACGCTGTGATCTTGACAACATACTTTGAAAAACTGCACGGTTGGATTCCCTTGCTTTTCGGATTGGTCGTCCTTTGTACAGGTCTTTGGTCGAATGACTTTGAATACGATACCGACGAAGGCATCAACCTGATGAAGGCCTTGCTGCTTTCGAACGGATATTCTCTGTACCGTCAGATCTGGTCGGATCAGCCACCGGTATTCACGTATGCGTTGGCCGGATGGTTCGAGGTATTCGGACCAGGGGTCATCGGGTCAAGGATCCTGGTACTACTGTTGTCAATTCTGCTTTTGTGGAGCTTTCAGCAGACACTACGATTTTTGGAAAATGAGCGTCATGCCTGGGTCGCGACCTTGTTACTGGCAGGGGCGAACTGGTATGCGTTGTACAGTTTTTCGGTCATGATCGGTTTGCCGGCGTTGGCGGTCGGGATGATGTCGGTCTGGTTGGTCGTGGTTTTTCGCAAAACAGGAGCCCCTTACTGGGCTTTGCTAGCCGGGACGGTCATGGGAGTCTCAATCCAGATCAAGGCTTTTACCGGTTTAATATTGCCCATGATCGGGGTAATGTGTCTGGTGTCACTTAGACCGGTTCTGGATCAGGTCCCCTTCAAAAAGCGGGTGACCGGACTGGGCTTGTACACGGTTGGGTTGGTTCTGACCTTTTGGGTCATCTTGTACGCAACGGGCACAGACCTATGGCAGCTTACCCAGCCCCATCTGAAAGCTTCCGAACTGAATCCGGACAAAAGCATTTCACCAGTCCTGACTTTGATGCGGCGTGACTGGATGCTGGCGGTTCTGGCATGTAGCTCATTGTTGTTGATGACCCGGAAACATGGGTGGCGTCATGCGTTGCCTTTTATCTGGTTTGCCACGGCCGCCTTGGTCCTTCACAACCATTGGCCTGTCTGGAGACATCATGGGCTTTTGCTGATGATTCCAACCGCTTGGGCGGCTGGTCGAATGGTGATCCATCTTTGGGATCGGGGTTGGAAATGGTCGACCGTTAAATCTCAGTACTGGGCACGCGTGGCCGTATGCCTTATTATCGGATGGGGGACTTATACCGCGTGTCGGGCGATCTACCGACTGGCTGAAGGTCACGACGGCGCCGGTCCGAGGTTAATCCGTCTCCTGGAACAGAACACGGGGGCTAGCAAATGGGTCTATACCGACCGACTTATGCTGGCTTTTCGGGCAGGCCTGATGGTGCCCCCTCCTCTGGCCGTCATATCGGTCAAACGTCAGAAAACCGGTGAACTGAGCGATGAACGCATCATCGAGGTTCTGAAAACTTACCAACCTTACCAGCTCTTGCTGGATCGATTGAATTATGGTCCGGCGTTTTACGAATATTTGAAACAGCATTATGTATTGAATCATCGGGTAGACCGCAAGTCTCTTCCCGACATTCAGCACTATCTGCGCAAACCAACCCCGGCTGCACCTCTCATCGGAGTAATCGGGCAATAGTTATCCATGATCCTCAGGGGAAAGTTGCGGTGACCTGTCGAGAAGGGATGCAGGGGTTCGAGGCTTTGATGGATCAGAAGGGTACGGACTGATCCATCCAGTCGTCGGCTTTGAGGACCTGTTTGCGATTAAACCGTGCCAGACGCTCGGCACGCGCCTGGGCGATTTTGATCAGACGTTTGGCCCCGATCAGTCGCCACAGGTGGCGTAACCGTGGGGCGTGCCGTTTGAACAAGTCATCTTCAATACTGGCAAACATTTGAGCACACCCCGGATCTCCCTGTCGGGCGGCACGTCCGAAAAGTTGTCGGTCCACCCGGGCTGAGCCGTGGGGTTCGGTCGCGATAACGTGCAGCCCGCCGAGTTCGGCTACACCGCGTCCTAGATGAATGTCGGTCCCACGACCGGCCATGTTGGTGGCCACGGTGATTTTTCCGATCTGTCCTGCTTCGGCGATGATATTCGCTTCTTGGGCATTTTGGGCGGCATTTAAAACGCGATGCGTTCGCCCGGCTGACGTCAGACGTCGGCTGATGTCTTCGCTGGCCCAGACGCTTCGTGTACCGACCAGGACCGGAATGCCTTTATCGTTTAGTTCGCAGACCCGTTTGATGATCGCGTCGTACTTGGCCTCTAAGGTTGCGAACATCCGCACGGGCAACTGTTTGCGAATGCAGGGTTTGTTGGTCGGAATCCGTACGATCGTCCGATTATAAATCTGCCAGAACTCGCCACGGCTTTCCCAGGCCGTTCCGGTCATACCGCTCATATCAGGGTACTGACGGAAAAATCGTTGAAAGGAGATTCTGGCCAGATTCTCCTTGTCTGCGGTGACCTTGACGCCTTCTTTGATCTCGATCGCCTGGTGAAGCCCGTGTCGCCAGGACCGGTCTGCCATTACCCGTCCGGTAAACTCGTCAATGATCTGGATCTTGCCCTGCGAATCGATCAGGTACTGTTCATCTCGAATAAAGCAGTATTTGGCGACCAAAGCCTGTGTCACCAGCTCTTCACGTCTGCGAGAACCTTTCCAAAATCCCGACGTGTCACCGGCGCACAGCTCTTCGAGGCGTTGTCGGCCTCTTTCGGTCAGATCGACATTCCGGATTTCCTTATCGATCGTAAAATCACGTTTATTTTCCAGTCGCTCCGCCAAAGCCATAGCGGCACGATATCGGTCGGCGTTGGGTTCGTCTTCGGGTGAGTTTGAGATGATCAAAGGGGTCACAGCTTCGTCGATCAGCAGCGAATCAGCTTCGTCCACGATGACCCGGAATAATCCGGGCACCTGCAACATGGAACGAATGCCCCCACCCCCTAGTAGGCTGACCGCAGTCTGACCCGAGGTCCGGAGGGTTCCGAGCATGATCTGGTCTCGCAAAAAGTCGGCCACAAGCTCCTTGCTTGTCACATAAACCACATTTCGACGGTAAATGTCCACTCGTTCCATCGGGGTCGTTTCGTGAACGACCGCCCCGTAGGTGTGCCCCATCCGTCGGTACAACGGCCCCATGTTCTCTGCGTCACGCGCGACCAGATAGTCGTTGACCGTGATGACATGCACCGGTTTGCCTGACCAGGCCATCACGCTCGCTGCCAACGCCGCTGTGATCGTTTTGCCTTCCCCGGTGGCCATTTCGACGATACGCGATTCGCACATGCCCAGGGCACCCATGATCTGTACGGGATAAGGTCGTTTGCCCAACGCCCGGACACAAGCTTCTCTGGCCAGGGCAAACGCTCGAAGGTAGGGTTCGCCTTTGAGTCGGTTCAACCGTGCCAGCACGCGCATCTGTTCGATTTCTTCCCGAAAGCGCGCGTCGGCGAGTGTTTGGACTTCGGGTTCAAATGCTTCGATTCGTTCCGTAGCCTTTTTCAGACGTGCCAAGACCGGCAACCGATTTCTGATCGCACCGGTGATCGCGTGCGCGGGGATGTCTAAACCCTTCAATTCCGGGGCTTTGACCCGTCGGGCGTCAAAAATCTGATAAAGCTCAGCAGCGGCAGTGGTCATACCCGTTACAGTCTGTTTCTCAATCGGCCGAACATTGTTTTATTCTCGACTATGACTGCTGCGCATTCATGGTCAACTGTCTGAACCACCGATACCACTGGACCGCCAACGGTTCGGGATAGGCGGTTTTGAATCGAACATACACCCTTTGCCCGGGGTAATAAGGTTCTCCGGTTTCGGGGTTGTTATTGGGAAAACGAATGCGAGCTTCGAACTGGGGATTGGCTGTTGCGGGTTGAGACGGATCGGTCGGATCCGGTTGCTGGGCGCCTCCGCCCAGATGGGTCAGGGCTGCGGAGCGCACTTCCCGTTTGGCCGCCGGGAGGATCGTGATGTTGCGGTGCTCGACCGGCACGGTCGTGTCGATGTCACCGACGACCCGCAACTCCGCTGTATAATTCCCGGCATCATCCAACCGTTGGCGTTCACTGTTTTCGATCAGCACGAAGGCTTCGAGTTCTCCTTCCTGTGCGATTTGCATCACCTCCTGAGAACTGGGCAGATACGCGCCTGCCAGATGATGCAGTTCCGGGGCAACAACCTTGCCAGCGATCGGCGCGCGAAGCACCAGCCGATCGACCCTCTGTTTTTGTTGTTCCAGGATGGCCGAGAGGCGTTTTTTGCGTTCGACATATACCTTGTAGGCTGCCGGATCGGTGGCCAGGGATTCCCGGATCTGCAATTCGGTGACGGACAATTCGTCCTGTTGTTTGGCCAGTTCGGTGGACTCCTGTCGATTGGAAAGGATCATCAAGACCTGTCCGGCTTCGACCCAGTCCCCATCCTTGACACTGATTTCTTCGACAAAACCGGGGGTTTCGACGTAGATTCTGGCCCGCTGGGCGGCTTCGATGACGCCCTCGGCCCGGACGGTGACCGGGAAATTGATCACCCCGATCGCCACCACGACTGCTGCCGTAACTGCTCCCGTGAAGACCCACGCTCGGGCACGCTTGCGGTGCAATTCTGGGTCGGTGGACAGGTACTTGATGGCTTTGAACATCGGTACGCCCAGGAACATGATGATCGCGCCAGCTCCCATTAACAGACCGACGATCCTGACTTCCTGCGGGAGCAGATAAAACAGCATGTACGCGATCGCCAGTGAGATAAAAATACGGTAACAGCTCGACGTGATGGCGTAGATGAACAACTGGACCCGTTGTCCGGGTGGGGGTAGCGGGTGTTGCTGTTTGACACGGAAAATATGTCGTTTGATCAGACCGAGGGTATATTCACTGCTCTTTCGTTGAAGATTGGGAATTTCCCAGAAATCTGACAGAATATAATACCCGTCATAACGCAAAAGAGGGTTGGCATTGAACAGGATAGTGCTGACCGATGCGATCAGCATGGTGTTGTAAGCTAGCTGATTGATCAATCCTGGAGAGCCCATAGTGGCCAGCCAGATGAACCCGCAGATCGCGGCCACGAACAGCTCAAAAATCATTCCCCCTGCACCCACGAAAATGCGCTTCCATTTATTGGGAAACGCCCACGCGCTGGACGCATCGACGTAGGGGGTTGGTACGAGGACCAGAAACATGATCCCCACTTCGTGGACTTCTCCACCGAACCGTCGACATGAAAAGGCGTGGCCCATTTCGTGGATGAACTTAATCACGATAAAGGTCAACCAAAGCAACCAAGCGGAATTCGGGTCGATGTTTTGAAACAGGTGTGTCGTCTGTCCGAACAAAGCCTCCCAATGCGGTGCAAGCGCGATGACCGCCGATCCGACCACTGCCAGCCAGACAAAGGCCCCGAACCAGCTGATCATCACACGAATGACCGGCATCCAGGATTTGATAAACACGTCCGGATCCCACAAGGGGATGCGTGGAAACAGCAGGTTCATCAACCGCTGCTTCATCTTGCGATTGAAGTGCAGTTTTTGACGTTTGAGCACGACCGCTGAATCCGGAGTGATGTCGGTCTCGATCAGATTGGCTGCGTACAGTTGAGAGAGAATTTGAAGGACTTCCGGTTGGGTGGGTGCGTCGTCGGCGAGTTGTCCCCCGACCAAGTCCCAGGCTTCTCCGACCGTACGAGAACCGTCCAGAAGTCCGACAAACCGGTAAGCCGGGTCCGAAAGCCGATGAAACTGGTTCCCGGCAGGATCGCGGATGACGTACCAACGTTCACCCCGGTAATACTGTCTGGAGATCTGTGCGGTGGGGCGCAAGCGGGGTCGGAGATTCACCACGCGATACCAGGACTCGGAAAATGTCGGACGAAGTGCAAGGGACATGGTACTGCAGTTAATCCTTCGGTGCGGGAGACGGTAAAAAACCTCCCGACAAACAAGTGATGGTTTATATCCAGAGTTTCAATCTGATCCATTCCCACAAACGATGGGTCACATGCCAGATAGCGGGTTTCTTTTCCCAATCCACACGAGCTTCACCCTCCTGACCGGGCTGCCATTCCGGGGCAGGCTGGTCGATGGTCGCGTAAACACGAAAGACGTTCTTGGCATCTTTGGCTTCACCCAAAGGTACGATCCGGGAGATGGTGAAGGACCGTTTATCGTTCGGTGCCGACGTAGTCGCCAAAGAACCTGTCGAACCGACCTTGACCCTCTGGATATCACGTTCGTTGACACGTAATTCCGCCAGTAGTCGTGCAGACGAACCGATGGGCGCGATTTCCATCAGTTGCTCGCCTTCTTTGACTTCGGATTTCTCACGTTCGACCAGATCCCCTTTGAGGATGGTTCCGTCGATCGGGGCGGTGACGGTGGCACGAGAAATGTCGTATTCGATCAGGTTGAGTTCTCGAGACAACGACTGCGCCTTGAGACGATGTTGCTGTGCCTGAGCGTCGTCGCGGGGGTCGTCGTTATTCAGTTTTTCGGTGGCGCTTGCTTGTTCCGCGGCGATGTCGAGCAGGATTTTTTCACGCTGTTCCTGAAGACGATTCGTATCAAAAACCAGAAGCGGGGTACCTGCGGTCACCTGTTGTCCGGGACGTACAAACACTTTTTCGATCTTTCCTGCGACCGGTGAGGACACCAAACGTTTATTTTCCGGGACGAACTGAAACGGTGCAGCCACGCGGTACATCGGACGCCACAGGGTCACCAGAAGGACCAGACCGATGATGCCCAGGAAAATGACTTTCGCCAGTGTGTGGCGGGGACCAATCAGATACTTGCTGTTATGCGCGATCGATTTCCCGATTTTGACGACCAGCCAGCGGTCGTTTTCGTATCGGTCATAGATCTGGGGCGCCATGACCTCCGCGGTGACAGCCAGACTGGTGGTCAGTTCAGGGGTCAGCGCACGGGACGGGGGGTATTCCAAGGTTAAAACTCCCACGACCTGGTTCCGGTAACGCAGGGGCAGGGAGACGATCTTGTTCCCGTTTTCGAGTCGGGATAGCGCCATGGCTGCGCGGGTGATGTTGTTGGTGGTATGTCCACCCGGGTCGGGGTCATACTGGACCAATTCACCTTGATCGACGCACTCTTCCATGGCTTTGACGATCGCGACCGACAATTCCTGGCGTCTATCGAACTCTTCGGTGTGAGACATCGCCAGAAGTTTGACCGAGTTCCATTTCACCCAACCGAGACTGACGCGTGACGCACCGGTGCGGGTGACGATTTCGTTGCAGACGTTAGCGGCAGCGGCATTAAAGGTTTCGCCGTTGGCAAAGGCGGCAGCGGCTTGGAGAACGTCTTGGTGACGTTGGGTTGTCTGGAGGACCTGTTCGTTTTGTCGTTTTAGAAGCCAAAGATCAAAATACCCTGCGACAAGGCGCATCGTTTCGAGGCGTTGTTGGGCGCGTTCCTGGTCGCGACAACGGGTAATGACACAACTGGCTGCGACGATGTTGTTTTCGTCTCTCAAAAGTGTGACGAGACAGAACTGGGGTTCGATAGATTCGTTGGGCGCCCCGACATCGATTACCCCGTCTTTGCCCTGTTTGAGGCATTCCCCGACAATCTCCGAAAATGCTTGGAGGGCGGCCCGACGGGTCTGTTCGTCTGAACCGTCGGGACGGATGTGTGCGATATTCCGAAGTTGGATCCCGGTATCGGTCGGTTCCAGTAAGAATCCGGCGGCCTCGGTCCCGTTCACTACAATGGCCTGCACCGTCAACAGGTCGTTCATGAACTCCCGAATGTCAGGTCCGGCAGCCAGGAGACGGGCGACCAATCGCGATCGGGTGATCGCTTGCTGTTGTTGCTGACGTTCCCGTTCTCGTTGTTGTTCGGAATTATGTTCGACGATCGTAGACACGGATCACCTAGGTAAAGTTTCGGGTCCTTGCATCAATGGGTTCACTTCCCGGACCTGTTCTGTCTTGATCTTATCGGGCCTGAGCCTGCTGACCCGGACCGACCGGAACTTTGACATCCACTTCAAGTCCGGTTGACCGGTTTTCAGGGTTCGGCATCTCTAACTGGATCGGGTGCGTTCCGGACCGGGCATCGGCGAGAGGAGAAATAAACGAGATTTTTGCAGGCCTCCAGGATTCTCCCGGATACCGAACTTCCAGCGTCTGCCCGACTTTTAGCCCGGCCACTACCGTAGTCGGAAGCGTTTTAACGTCAATCAGCAGCGGGTCATTCTGCACCACCGTAATTGAGGGTTTATTAATATCCGCAACTTCCCCTTCCTTCTGGGCAATGTCCAAAACCTGTCCGTCCACCGGGGAACGCAACGTCATGTATTCGACGCGGATTTCCTGCAATTCTTTCTCAGAAGTTTTTTCTTTTTGCTCCTGACGACTCACGTCCAGCTCCGCTTGGGCGATCACAACTTCGAGCTGGGCCGAGAGATATTCCGACTCCGACAAGGCATTTCGCTTAAATAATTCGGTTTTTCGCTTCAATTCGACCTGTTTATTGTCCAAGGTCGCCTGTTTGGCTTTGATGACCAGCGACCGGTCTGCAGCCAAGGTCAGTCCCTCTAGACGTTTGAGTTCAATCCGGTCGTCCTGTTTCATCAGGATCTGACCTTTTCGAACCTGATCCCCTTTTTTGACGGCGACTTGACCGATGATTCCTTGATACGGAAAAGCCAGTTCCCGTCGGGATGACGGGACGGTGGTACCTTTTTCGATCCAGGGTTCGGACTGACCTCGGACCGGGGCGTTGAGGACAACGATCAGGATAAGGATGCACAACCAGATTCTTAACACTTGATTTGACCTCAACTTATGAAATATTAGCGGTGTCGTCAGTCGACCTCCATCTCGGGTCATTGGGTCCAATTGGTATAAATGACCGAAAGGGTTGGGTCAACCTCAATTCTTGCAACTCCATGTTTTGGCATCGGTGCAAAGGACGCCGGGGCTTTAGGTTGTGTTTCAACCTTCTGATAAAATGTGTGTCGATGGACGGATCGTCAGACGAATTGTCAAGCCGATTGGATCGACTGTCGCGTAGCCGGTTTCGGACCAGGTTTATACTTCACGAAAACGATATTAAGTATTTTCAGGAAAAGGGCTTAGATAACATCATGGGGCACGCCCACCGGTTCATCCGGGATCGGTTGGCGCCGGCAAATCCCCCCAAAGACGGGTCGCAAACCCCGATGAAGGGACATCCGGTTTTTATCGCCCAGCACGCCACGGCCACTTGTTGCCGGTCTTGTCTAAAACGTTGGCACGGGATGGAAAAAGGGGTCAGACTGACCGAATCTCAGATCGCGTGGATCCTCGAACTGATAAAAGCTTGGTTCTTAACGCAGCTTGAACGGGAACAGATCTGTGATGAGGATCAATCGGTCCGGAAAAGGGGGGATCATCAGGGAATGCTTTTTTAATCCTTTCTTCACAGTCACCTTAAAGTTCGTGTACGACCTGCTGAAACTGTTGATGAAAACGGAATTCGGTTTCAGACGCGGGTGGACATCGCATACAATGCAATCAGACGTGTTCCGAAACGTTGTGCGGAGTCAAAGCCATGGCAATTTTCAGTTTTGAAGCAATGAATTCCTCCGGACAGGAAGTCCGGGATGAGATTGAGGCTTCTTCGTCCGAGGAAGCCATTCAGAAAATCCGACAAAAGGGGTATTTCCCGACCAAGGTAAAAGAAAAGGCCGGGAAAAAAACCGTTAAAAAATCGAGACAAGAGGAAGAAATTCAAACATTGACTCCGAAACGAAAACTTCCGTTTTCGATCGGAGGCGTCCCTCGTAAGCAGTTGGTGACTTTTACTCGTCAGTTGTCCACACTCCAGGATGCCGGGTTGCCGATCCTTCGATCACTTCAAATTCTGGAATCCCAGCAAAAACCGGGGCTTCTCAAAGCCATCATCGGGGGCGTCGCCGACGAAGTCGAAGGGGGGGGGAGTCTTTCCGAAGCCATGGCGTCTTATCCCAAGGCGTTTGACAAACTCTATGTCAACATGATCCACGCAGGGGAAATGGGCGGCGTGCTGGACATCATCCTCAGCCGATTGGCTGACTTCATGGAAAAGGCTGCCAAACTCAAGAAAAAGGTTATCGGGGCGATGATTTATCCGATCGTGGTCATCACGATCGCGGTCGGGATCGTGTCGATGATCATGATTTTCGTGATTCCCAAGTTCGCTGAGATTTTCCGTGACTTTAACCTGAAACTCCCGACGGTCACGCAAATCCTGGTCGATTTTTCCCACTGGATGGCCAACGAGTATGGTTGGGCGTGGGTGTTGTTTAGTCCGCTTATTCTGTACGTGATCTGGAAGCTCGTCCGGATGTCGAACGGGGGGCGTTATTACACGGACATGATGCTGATTAACATCCCGATCATCGGTCAGATCATCAGTAAGTCGGCCATCGCGAGATTCACACGTACCTTGGGCACATTGATCTCGGCCGGGGTTCCGATCCTCGACGCAATTAACATTACCAAAGAGACTTCGGGAAATGAGGTCTACGCGCGTGCGTTGGCCAAGGTGCATGACGCGATTCGGGAAGGCGAATCCATGGCCGATCCGCTTCGGGCAACCAAGGTCTGCGACGCGATTGTGGTCAATATGGTGGATGTAGGGGAAGAGACCGGCGATCTTGACAAGATGCTGATTAAAATCGCCGACAACTATGACAACGACGTGGACGTGCTGGTCGGTTCGCTGATCAGTATTCTGGAACCGGTCATGGTCGTGGTGCTAGGTGTAATCGTCGGTTTTATCGTGATTGCCCTATTCATGCCCATGGTGTCGCTGATCCAGGGAATGTCCGGCGGACAGAACAAAAAATGAATAGGGCGTCCTTGCGGAGAGAAAGGTTAGGGTTTTTGTAAAGACTCAGAACCTGTCTGGAGGATTTTCGTGAAAAACAACCACAAAGTATCCGGATTCGTCCGTTGGAGCGGTTTTACACTCGTTGAGCTGCTACTGGTCATTGGGATCATCGCGTTACTGATCAGCATCCTCCTTCCCACCGTGACACAGGTCCGCGTGGCTGCTCAGACGGCTAATACCAAGCAGATGTTCAGCCGACTCGAGGCAGCGATCTCGATGTACTACAACGACTTCCAGGCTTACCCCGGTCCGTTCGGTAACGCGCAGGTCGGAACTGCTTCTCCGGGGGGATTGGTTTACATCATGGACGGAACAACCGACAATTCCCGTCCGAATCTCACCTCGACCGAAAATCTGTTCCTGGGAGTTGTGGGCGGTCTTAAAATTAACGTCAATACGCTCGAAGCCAACTTTACCTCGACGAGTCTCCCAACCGGTCCGTTATCCTTGAATACCGTGAATCCGAAACGGTACCAGGTTTATTTGAGTGTCGAACCTGCCGAGACCACCGCGCTGACCGCCCCACGATTCTTTCCCACCAACACCAAAGGCTTTGGCGGGCAGACCGATACCCGCGTACCAGAAGTCCTCGACAAGTACTCCAACCCGATGCCTATCCTTTACTTACGCGCAAACCGCGGGAGCACGGGTTTCATTACCACGGATAACACCGGGCAATACAACTTTTCGCACTTGGCTCCTTACGGATTCACGGGCATTAGCACCGATTACAACACCGATTCCCGCGACGGACCCGTTCAACGCTCGTTCCGATATTTCGGGAACGAGGTCGTTTCGTCGACCAGTGCAGGGGTGCCTCACAAGAAGGACGCGTTCATTTTGATCAGTGCTGGGCCGGACGGAAAATATGGAACCGCTGATGACATTACCAACTACCGCAACTGATCGTAACCGCAGAGGTTTTTCCCTGATCGAACTGTTGGTCGTGATCGGGATTATCTTGGTCTTGTTGGGTCTGTTGCTCCCGATGGTTCTACGAGCGATCCGGTCGGGGGAACGAACGCGTTCTGCATCCGAACTACAATCCATCGCGACCGCACTAGAAAGCTATTATCAGTCGTTCGGAGACTACCCCCGTTCCAGCGACTTAACGAATATCAAAGGCAGTCAGGTACTCGTCGAAGCGTTGATCTCGCCAAGCGATAACGACGGACAAGCCGGTCCGGGTTTTCGGAAACGGGGAAACCAAGGCCCGGTCTACGGCCCCTATTTACCTTTAGACAAGTTTAATTTCACGTCAACGCAGCTTCAGGATAGTCTCAAGAATACGATCCTTTACATTCCGGCCCGTCCTCAAAAGCCCAACATCAATGTCCCCCAATGGTATGTCTGGGATTCCGGAAATGCTTTGTATGACACACGTTATATCGAATCCGGGAAGTTTTCGAATATCAGCTATTTCCGATACATGATGGGGGATCTGAATAATAACGGGGGAATCGATCCGGGTGAACAGCCGGCGTATACCGGTCCATACCTCCTGTGGTCGGCGGGTCCGGACGGACAATACGGTCCTTCCGGGTTAAACCCGACCTCGGCATCGGCATGTGATGATGTGACCAATTTTCGATGACAGGAAAACAATCTCGTGCGGGGTTCGGATATAACTTGTCGCGAAACCAAACGTCATTTGTCAGAAAATCAGTCCCAAAGGGATCAAGGTTTTACGGTTCTTGAGTTGCTAACCGCGTTGGCGTTTTTGGTGGTCATTATGGGATTGATGGTGAGTTTGGCCCGGTACGTTCGAAGCAATGCTGCCGAGCAGATCACACGTCGAACTTTGGAGGAATTGCAAGCCCGTCTGGATCAGTATTACCAACGATTTGGGGTTTATCCTCCGGGACAAGAGCTACCCGAACAGGTGGATGAAAAATCCGTCAATGTCTGGGCCCAGCAAACCGAGCCGATTTGGGTCACCGCCTTGGGAAAAGGATTAGGCGAGACCTCCGAAGTCGTTCCCACCCGTGACGCCTGGGGAAAGACGATCGGTTATCTGATGCACCACCATCCATTCATCGGAATGGCGCCCCAGAACAGGCCATTTTTCTTTTCCGCCGGACCGGACGCTCAGTATCTGACAAGGCAAGACAATTTCTACAGCTATGAACAAGTCCTTCCTGTGCACCCGTCTCCCCGATCGGGTTTGCTTAAACCGGGTGGACACTCTGAATAATACTTGCGGTGGAGCGTGATATGGATCAATCCCGGATGGTGAGCAGATACAACGTTATAACCCCAACAGGTAGTGGGTGTCACTCACGAAAAACGCAACCGATTGGATCCGATCGGGGTTTTTCATTGGTGGAGATGCTGACCGTGATCGGGATCATCGCGATCCTGATCGGAATCATTGCCATCGGGTTCAATGTCGTCCTCGGTGACGCTAACGCCAGACGGACACGTGTCGCGATGGAATCAGCGATGAATCTCTGGGTTGAATACGACAATACGTCACCGTTGTCCCAAACCAGTCCGCTTCGGACTTATTCGTTGAACAGTAGTACGTCTGACGGAGCACCCAACTACCCGATTTATCAGGGCACGATCCGGATGATGGAAGAGCTTCTTAAAATCCCTGCCAATCAATCCGCGATCGAGAAGATGGACACTTCCAGTTTGGAAAGTCTGAGCGTTCCCCTACCGGCGAATTCGACGTTTAATCCGACGGGTTCAGTGGTCACGATTACCGAACCCGTTTTACTAGACGGTTGGCGTAAACCCTTGTTGTATGTCGGTTCCGGGGGGTTGACCAACACGCTTTCCGATGCGACGGGATCGACCCCCCGGACGATAAAATCCCCCGACGGTCGTCCGTTTTGGGTCTCAGCCGGCCCGGACGGTAATTTTCGAACCCACGACGATAACCTTTATTCGTTCGAGAACTAACCCATGATCACACCAAGACCGACAACCCGTTACCATCGTGCGCACGCTCGCCCTCGGGCGTTTACGCTGACCGAACTCTTGGTGGTGATCGGTCTGATCGTCCTTCTGATTACGATCGCCATTCCGACGTTTAGTGTTTTGCGGGGCAATAACAGCATCGAAAATGCGATCAATGTCGTCAGTGCGTCGTTGGCCCGGGCGCGTTCAGAAGCGATCGGTCTCCAACGACCGTTCGGTATCGCGTTCTATCGCGAACAAGCGTCCGGGCGTTACGCGATGGCATTGGTCGAGCTCAAATCCGTTTCGATATGGACACCCAATACCCCTTACAACATAGGAGATTGGGTCAAAACCGGAACTAGTCCGAATTACAGCTATTTTGTTTGTCAGACCGCCCATACATCAGGCAATACGTTCGACGCGAGTAGCTGGCAAGCGATTCATCCGACCACCAACGGGTTTTTGAATAACGGTTATCCTCCGGTCGAACGAGTCGACGGGTCCGAACGATTGTTGCTCCCGATCGGTTTGTCAGCAGCATCAATAAATGTTAATGCATCATCACCTGAAACAATCTATTCCGATACGGGACTTATCTTATTTGACGAAAACGGGATGTTGACTTCGCGGCAAGTGGTGGTCGCTCAAGAAAGTGAACTATATCGACAGATCGATGACAGTGCTACCGGTCCCGGAACTCAGGTTGCTTCTCAAATCGGGTTGATGCTGTTCGAAGACGAACGATTCAAATCCGAAACCGAAGGTCAAACCCCCTCAGCAAAGCAAACTTGGATCGACAACAACGGTACGCCTCTTTTGGTCAATCGGTACAACGCGACGGTGGTGAAAGGTGAATAAAATGCAAGCCCGACTGATTCCATCTGAAAAGGCGCGATCCACCTCCCGGGGTGTGACAAGGTGTTGTCAGGGGAGTGGGGTTTTACGTACACCAGTTGAGACGTTTCGGACAGGTTTTTCATTCACCGAGCTGTTATTCGCGGTCATGATTTTGGGGATCGGATTCATTCTGGTGGCCGCGATTTTTCCGGTGGGATTGGCCCAGACTAAAAGCAATTTTGATGAAACCCAGACTGCCTCACTGGCGCGATCCGCAGCGGCGACGTTGGAAAGGTTGGCCAGGGAATCCGACTTTACGAACTCATCCATTAGTCCCCTTCAACAACCTGGTACGACCAATACACTGACCCGGATCGCCCAGGACAACATGATTTCTCCTGCAGACCCTCGGTATGCGTGGGTGGGACTTTACCGCCGTATCGTTGGGAATAATAGAACCGCCCAGATCATCCTCTTCGTGGTCAATCGTTCTCAACCTTTCACGTCTGCCGATGATTTTAACGTCCAGGATGGTGTCCGGTCTCTGGAACCACGTCCCGTACGCCTGGATGTGAACAATAACATTTTCACGATTTCCAATCTGCCTGTGTCAAACGGTAATCAGTACAACGCCTCTGCCGCTTCGCCGGGGTCATTTCTGGTCATCGCCAACGACAATCTTTCGGATTCAACCGCCCGGGGCGCGATTTATGACCGGGACGAACCGACCAACTCCGCCTACAACAACGCCGCTCAGGCCGCGGTGCCCGTGGGTTTCCTGAACGGACGCATCTTCCGACTCGGGAGTCAAACCGGAACAGATTTTCAAGCGTTTCCGGGATACGAGTTTGATGCGACGTTTCAATACGACCACGACAACAACCCCACCACCCCAAAACGCACAGCGGTCGTTCCCCGACTGGTTAACGCCCAAGCCTATATCGTCGGACGCAACCGGACGGGACCCGGAAATGATTTCGAAGGAACGACGATGGATGTGGCCTGTTATACGACATTTATTCCGCTGAAATGAGACAGGATATGACCCGTCAACACAATTTTGTGAACAGGTTTGCAATCAGGTATACCGGGCGCGGACCCGTAGACCGGAGAGAGGGATTCACGCTCACCGAGTTGCTCGTGACCTGTGCGCTGGTGACCGTGTTGATGCTGGCTTGTGCACAGATTTTCTCGATCGCTTCCAAGACGATCGGTGGGGGACAGGCGATCAACGCTGCGGTCCGTGACGCGCAGGCGGCCCAAGCGGTCTTTGCCCGGGATTTCTCCGCCGCGGCTCCGGCGACCGTCTCGCCCGTAATGTACATTGTCAGCGACCGTCAATACGCCTTCCGTAACTCCAACGATTCTCTCAGTGACACCGACGGTAACATCGCAAGTGCCGACTTCGACGGAGATGGTAACGAGGAAACGCTCTCTCAGGCGATCTATAACTTCCGCAATCACCGGATTGATACCGTTGGGTTCTTCGCGATCGACAAGTACGCTCGTCAGACCGGCAATGGAAATGCTCTGATCATTGCTGACGCCTCCCGAGAAGCGTGGATCTGGTATGGTCACCTCACCTTGGCCAATAACGATACTTCTCCCACCTATTATGGACCGGGAGATAATCACGTCAGTGCGACGAACCGGAATGACAACAATCGGTTTGCCACGCAATGGATTCTCGGACGCGTGACGGTGCTCATGAAGGACCCTTCGACCATCAATGGAGGAAGCGCTGTTGCCATTCCCTACGGGAATGGGGATTTGCGTCCGCTGGCATTTCGTACGACTAGCAGCCAACCCAATGACGCCCTGTTGAATTTTGAGTACGACATGGCAGCAGTGACTCTGGCCCAGTTCAAACAAGATGTTCTCAACGCGTCTTCTCCGTTGTCTCATATGATTTTTGAAGACGCTGGTTCAACGCGCGTCGGTCGTATCCGGGCTAATCCTTTTCAAGTTCGCCCCCTGGATGCTCAAAAAGTAGCCCAGCAGGTCCCGATTTTTGTTCCCGCTTGTACGCAATTCATTGTGGAGTTTGCCGGAGACTTTCTTGAGCAGAACCCTTCGACCGGTGCAGTGGAAGATGTGAATAGCAACGGCACCGTTTTCGAATCCGACGGTCAGATCGACTACGTGCCCGGGACCGGTCAAGTCAGGTGGTACGGCATGCCACGAGATACTAACGGTAACGGGATCATTAGCGCGTCGGACGGTGACGTGGTCCCGGTCCGTGACGTGGCGGGGGGGACTGCTCCTGTGTTCGAGCGAGTGTTGCCCACAACGTCGGCTTTATCAAATTATTCGAACTCGGGTGTAACACTGAGCCGGTATATCGCAGCCTGGGGTCCGACCGATTTGAATCGTCCGAAAATGATCCGTATCACGTTGGTCATCGATCGTCCCGAAGCCGAAGGTCGACTGCTTGAAGGACAGAGTTTCGAGTACGTCTTTAACGTGGGTTATTGAACATCGACGGGATTCGACATGTTGCAACCCGGTAACCCGGAACTGAGTTAAACCCTTTGGATCGTTTAAGGAAATGAGTTGAGCTGAGGTTTGCCCATGATCACCAATCGTCGATTAAACAAGCGTTCAGACCGTGACCGCCGGGGGTCGGTGTTGGTCTTTGTGGTCGGGGTGCTGGTCCTGCTGGCGCTGGCAGCGACAGCGTATCTGTCTACCGCGCGGGTGGATCGGGTAACGACCAAGCAGAATGAGTTCAACACCCAAGTCGATCTGTTACTCGAAGCCTGTCGGAGTATCGCAGCATCGGCGATCATGAACGATAAAACCGTTTCTTTCACCGCAGCGGAGTATTTTGACACGACCAACGGTGCGACCTCGGTGTGGTCCACACCATGGTTGGCGTCTCGCGTGCCTACCACATTCGATCCGGTTCAACCTTGGAGCGCGAATAATCCCGGGGGGTGGGTAGGAATCACCGGTCCGCTTGTAGGGGCTTTTTTTGAATCACCCACCGGTCAGGTCTACAACTACAATTTCACATCCCGTCCGATTCTGGTTCCTCACGGAATTCCCTACAACGGATTGATGCAACCGGTCTTTACATACGACACCAACCCAGCGGCCGGTTTTACCGCAGCCACGAATTCCAACTTATCTCTTTCCCTGAACGGCACGATGCTGTTTGCCGGTGACGCCGATGGGGACGGAATCGCCGATTCTCTTCCGGTCAAACTCCCGATCGGAAAGATCAATGGTGTGGAATACTACGCTTATTTTCGGATCATCGACAACGGATCGGCTGTCAATGCTTCGACCGCTTGGTCTCGATGGTTCGACTTTGATGCCTCCGGAAATCGTCTGGATTATGGCATTCATGGGTTCTTCCTGACCAACGTCGGTCTGTTGGAGATGTTGAACACTTACACGGTCGGAACGGTCATGAATGGCATGGGGGCAGAGTTCAATCGAGTGAATCAGTGGAAGCTGAATACGACCGCTGCGCCCACCGGTAGTGATGTCGGACCGCCCCTGCTGGATGATAACACCCCGCGTACTGACATGACTTGGCTGACCGTGGGTGACGCGATCCATCATCAATTAGCGATGCGGGTGAACAACCCCGGACGCGTTCGCAACGGAGTAAATTATCGTGCCTATCAGATCAGTGACACCATCGGTCTGGCGTCCCGATTTATTCTTCGGGACTCTCTGGATAGCCGCACCCAACTTGAAAATGATCTTGAAGAAAGCCTCCTGACGACGGGAGTTCCGACCGTGGCTTATCAACCCAATCAAGCCAACACACTAGGAGGTTGGTTTGATACGTTTTTTGAACTCCCTCCGGTCAACACCAGTTTGTTTGTTCCATTCCGACCACGTCGAGCGTTAATCACAGCGGATTCAAACTTCCGTCAGATGACACCAACGATCTACGGTACAATACCGTCAGCGACCTGGCCTCACCCTTTGATGAGTTGGGACGCGCCTGCTACTGCAGGTCCGACAGCAGGGGATGCAAAAGTGAGTGTCCCCAAGGCCTCAATCAACACGGCTGGGTTTAATGAGCTGTTTCGCGCGTTTTGGCAGGTCTTTGCAGAACCAACAGCGAGCAACCAGCCCAATAGCGGAACGATCTTTAATCAGGCCAATATTTCGAACTTTTACAGTAATCCTGTGTATACTCCGTATCAGGGAATGGCGTTTGATTCGAACACCCATGCTGCCATCGGGACGGTCAACGACGCTCACCCAGCGGGGATGTTCCGATCACCCATTCGCTCTACACCCACTGCCTCGGCCGCAGTTAATCCGCCTTATAACGGTACGCCTTACATGACAGCCGACCAGGTCATGATTCTCCGGGCGGCTTTGGCTGCAAAAAATCTGCTTAATATGCGATTGTGGAACCATGTTCCCCTGACCAATCCCTCTGCAAATGCACCGGTGGCTAGTCCCGATGTCCTGACTCGGCAAGACGTTGACTTGACCGCTCATATCAACAATACGCCTCAGACGGTCCGTGTTCGGATGTATGGTGTCAGTCGTCAGCCCTACCTGACCGAAGTCTTTGCGCATAACGACGCGTCCTCTCCGGGTCCGCTTCCCGGGGGGGTTAATGGTCCGAATCCGAGAGGGTATGTAGCGATCGAGTTTTATAACCCCCACGATATCCCCATTGACATTACAGAATGTCGGTTTGCGTTGTTGCGGCGTCATGGAGACACCGATCGACTGATGGGGGCACCTCCTCAATTGCCCCACATGCAACTCGTCGATGCCACCACACTGCCCGAACCGATCGACTTTACCGCAACCGGTGGTTTTGAAAGCAACCTGGATAACAATCCCTACACGCCCGGGCGGTTGGTCATCCCCGCCCGTGGGTATCTGGTGATGGAAAACTATCGGGCTGCTGGACCGGACGGGGTATCGGCCACGTATCGTCCGGGCAGTGCTAATCCGGATGCTGGCTCCTTGTCGGGTTGGAGCGCGACGGGCACGATCGGAGCTGTCCGTGCGGCGAGCATGCCCGATTTCAATGTCGTTTACGTCAGAAATCTGGATGCAGTGTTTAATCGCGAGTTCATCCTGATGCGTCCCCTTGGTGCTAGAATCGAGAACCGTTCGGTCATGCAAAATGGGGTCACTACCACGGACGTTCAGACGCTGGTGTATACCAATACATTCCCGACGAACATCACGAACCCCAGTCTGCTCAATGATTTTGCCCCGCTGGATTCCTTTGACCTCAGTGGGTTGATGATCAACCGTCCACCGGATAATGAGTTTCAGTCAATCATCACGAGTCTGCAAGTGACGGCGTGGCATTACCAACGCAGAATCAATCGTACCAATCCCCCGGATAGCGCTTCACCGTATCAAAATCCGTTGTGGGAGTTTGTCTACCCGGGACGGTATGACGGTTCCAAATCCGAGCAACCCGTCGCCATGGCCGCTAATCCGTTACCCCGACAACAAGGCACAGCCTATGCGCCGTTCTGGACCCCCGGAGGAACCGAACGAGATCCGTGGGATCTGGATCGAGGCGGGGGGTGGTCGAATCCCGATTCCCCCCTTTCCCCGCGTCCGACGTTGACAGACGCCAACCCCACCGTTCGTCAGGACAAGGTATTTACCGTTCAGGTTTGGGCTCGGGATTGGCCGGGCATTAATTACCTGAAACCGACTGCGAACCAGTTCCCCTTCGGTAAGTTCGCAAGGTCGGGGGACCTGTTACAAGTCCCGTTCATCGGTCCTTATCTGATTTTCGATCCGACGTTGCCGGAGAATACGGACAATACCCCTGACAATGATCGTGTCCTGGAAGTGAACTCCATCACGATGGATGCTGCGATGGCTGAGGATACCGATCCTAACGACGACGGTCCTGCTACCAATGACCTGCAATCGACGGAGCAGATCGGTCGATTTGCCCCCCTTCGACCTACGCTGGCCAATGGTGTACCCACCGAATACACCGACGGTAGCGCGGTCTATAATGATTACGGGACCGATCCGACCAAGTGGCGGTACCGGTTTGCCCGTCGATTATTTGATTTCTTCTCGGTGTATTCGCCGTCCAACGATTACATGCCCAATGTCCGGGCGAACGAGTATGGGTATTGGACCTTTAACTCGTCCAACAATGCCGTGTCCGGAAATACATTGCCGGTTCCCGTCGCGGTCAATAATAGTGGTTCAGGCGCTGCCAACCGGGTTAACGGTCCTGCAACCGACGACACCTTGGAAAACACCAGTCCCGTACCCGGATTAATCAACATCAACACGGCACCGGTCGAGGTGCTAGCGATGTTACCCTGGATTCCGCACGGGTTGTCACCGAATGATGCACGTCTGTTCACTTGGGACATTTCCGGTCCTGTGCCCCAGTTACGGTCATGGCAGTCGGGTGATCCGGACGTGGACGACAATCAGGATCTGGCCCGGGCGATCGTTTACTGGCGAGACGGGAATCAGGCGATGAATCCTACCGTCAATCACATCGGGCCTTTCTTGTCGGTATTTGACCTTTACAAGGTACCCGATTTTCGTTTCGCTCAGGCGGCTTTGAACAACGGAGATTCCAACGGGGATTCTGTGGCCAATGATGAGCCGGATGACCGTACCGGTGACTTGTCGCCTTATGATTTGACGCGGAACAATTCTTCTGACCCGACGACCGACGGGATTCGACGGGATTTTGAAGAGCAGTTCATGCTCCTGAACCGTGTTTCCAACTTGATTACCACCCGATCGGATACTTTCACGGTGTACATTCTGCTTCAGGGTTGGCGAAACACCGGAACTGCTAATCCAGAGCTGGTGGTCGAGCGACGCACGGCCATGATCGTGGACCGAAGTCGATATACCCAGACCAATGGTCAGGTGTCAGTCAATTCTGTTCCGACCAACTGATTCTGAAAAATGGCCCATGAAAAAAAGCAGGCACAGCCTCGAACGCAAGGCTGTGCCTGAAATGCTTCTCCGGAGCAGGATGAATCAACAATCAGGAATCGCGAGGGGGCAATTTGACGCATTTAACCCGTCGAATACCGGGACGCGCCCTTAAACGGTTGGTCAGCGCCTCGTCCGGGGATGAATCGACCTTGAGCACCATTAAGGCATGGGCTTTACCGTCCGGCTGAATGTCGCGACTGATAACCATGTCGGCGATATTGACTCCTGCATCACCGAAGCTGGTTCCTACGATCCCGATGACGCCGGGCTTGTCTTCGTTCTCGATCAACACCATTTGTCCTTCGGGGATCATATCGATGTTAAAGTTATCAAATCGAAGTACGCGTGGAAGGCCGTCGGCGTAGACGGTACCGAGAATCCGATGACTGTCTCCGTCGGCACTTTGCACCCGGATTCCGACGATATCTCCAACCAGCCCGGCAGGGGGCTGAGCTTCGTGGATGCCGACCAGCTCGATCCCTCGCGACCGGGCGATATGCTCGACATTGATGACATTGACCGGGTCGGTCAGATGTGCTTTGAGCAATTCGACCGTCGCCAATCGGAGCAGCGTATTCAGATGTTTGGGGGCTTTGGTTCCGCTGGCGCGAACCGTGATGGTCTTGATTCCACCTTCGGCGTAGGCGCTAAGCAGGGCTCCGATACGCGAAGCCAGCTTGGCGAACGGGGCTTCGTCGGGTGGTAGGTCCAGCCGGATACCCCCGGCATTGACCGCCCCACGGATCTCACCGTTCTGAAGGAACGCGACCATAGCCTTGCAGGCTTCGACGCTCACGGCCGTCTGGGCTTCGTCGGTACTTGCTCCCAAGTGGGGGGTGACCACTGCGTTGGGACATGCAAACAAAGGGTGATCTTTGGCTGGGGGTTCGGTTTCGAATACGTCCAAAGCGGCTCCGGCGATGCGTTTAGCTTGAAGGGCCTCGGCCACGGCGTATTCGTCAACCACTTCGCCGCGGGCGTCATTGATAACCAGCAAATTGGTTTTGGCGACGTTAAATAGACGTTCTTTATTGAGCAGATGTCGGGTTTGTTCACCCCCCGGAACGTGAAACGTGATGACGTCAAGTTGTTTGAGAAACTCGTCAAAATCCTTGACCATTTTGACCCGTCCGTCCAGGGCGGTTTCGTTCGGGTAATACGGATCATATCCGAGGACTTTCATTTCAAACGCCAGCGCGCGAGCGGCGACGGTCTGCCCGATTCGACCAAGCCCCACGACACCAAGTGTTTTTCCTGCCAGTTGCGTGCCCTGGAACGTATTGCGCTTTTTCCAGTCCAGTTCGCCGGTGCGTAAGCTTTGATTTGCCAGAGGGATTTTTCTGGCCAGACTCATTAAAAGTGCCCAGGCGTGTTCTGCGGTCGAAAGCGTCGATGCCGCAGCCGTGTTCAGGACCAAAACTCCCTTGGCGGTGGCGGATTCGAGGTCGATGTTGTCCACGCCGACGCCTGCCCGGGCAATGGCGCGCAGTCGTCCCGGATTTTCCAGACATCGGGCGGTGACTTTGGCACCGGATCGAACGATCAGACCGTCATAATTCGGGATTTCCGATGCCAACTCGGTTTCTTTCAGACCGATTTTGACGTCATAGGCAACTCCGGACTTGGTCAAAAAATCAAGACCCTCGTCCGCCAACTTGTCGGCGACCAGAATTCTCATGTGTACCTCAAAAAACAGGAGGAAAGATAGTAAAAGGAGACCTTGCGAAACGCAACTTCATCCGGGTCGGGGAGTACTTCATCACTTGTTCAGCGGTGTCAATCAAAACGGTTGATCCGAGATACCGGGAGAAAATACCCCGTCGGTGGATTTGACACGGATGGTCGGCTGTCGATTATTCATGGAGAATGACTCCCGTGGTTGGGAAATCGGAGTGGAATGAGCATGGCGCAAAAACCGGTGGTGGGAATTGCTTTAGGGTCTGAAATGAGCAAGCGGATGTTCCGGATTGAAGATCTGGATCGTCTACACTCTTTTGCCTCGGTACGCGGGCCATTGCCGGTAGACGCGTCGGTCGAGGATTACCGTAAGATGCTTTCAGAGGTTCAGGCACTGATTACCGGATGGGGGACGATGCGTCTGACCCAGCCATTGCTGGCAGGGGCACCCCGTTTGCGACTGATCGCACATAGTGCCGGTTCGGTGAAGCAGTTGATTGATGAAAGTGTATATGAACGTGGTATTCGTGTGACAACGGCTGCTTCTGCCAATGCCGTATCGGTGGCTCAGTATACCGTCGGGATGATGGTGATGTTGTTGAAACAGGTTCCTTGGCTCAGTGCTGCTTATGCCCGGGGCGATACGGATGAAATCAAAAAGCGTCGTGCGGTCGTGCGCGAACTGATGGACATGGATATCGGAATTGTTGCTGCTTCCCGAGTCGGACGTGAAGTGATTCAGCTTCTGAAATCTTACCCGAGATTGAACCTGAAATGTTACGATCCGCACCTTTCTGCCGATGCGGCTGCTCGACTGGGTGTTACCCCGGTGAGCCTTCCGGAGATCTGCCGGTGTGAGGTGGTGACCATTCATGCCCCACAGCTTCCGGAGACCTATCGGATGTTCAATTCCCGGATGCTCGCGTTGCTTCCGGATCATGCCGTTTTCATCAACACTGCCCGGGGTTCTCTCGTCGATGAAGAAGCACTCGCATACGAATTAAAAAGAAGACCTCTTTATGCCTGTCTGGATGTGACCGAACCTGAACCCCCCAAACCCAACTCTCCTCTGCGGACGGCTCCGAATCTGATCCTTACTCCCCATATCGCCGGGGCCATGCAGCAGGCTTGCAAAGATATGGGACAGTTGGCTGTCGATGAGATTATTCGATTTTTTAAAGGCGAACCATTGCAACACGAAATCACTCGTCAGATGCTGCCCACACAAGCCTAGCTTTCGATAGTCGATCGGGGGTTTGACCTCTCTCGGTCGGTATGCTAGCCTAGAACTATGAACCGAATTACATCGATCGCCCGCATTATTATTAGCTCGGAGCTATCCGGGCAGGGCTGATCGTTTGGACCGACTGAACGAGGACATGACAAAGCCCTGCCGAATAGGCAGGGTTCTTTTTTTGGGAGTCTGCGATGGCATCGCGAGTCGAGATTTATGACACCACGCTGCGGGACGGAACGCAGGGAGAAGGGTTTAATCTTTCGTTGCAGGACAAGATCCAGATTGCCATAAAGCTGGACGACCTTGGCGTGGATTATATCGAAGGGGGGTTCCCGGTCAGCAACCCCAAGGACGAAGCGTTTTTCAGACAAATCCGTGAAGTGAAACTGAAACATGCTCGTGTCTGCGCCTTTGGAATGACCCGTCGCCGGGGGGTCAAAGCCGAAGACGATCCGACTCTCAAAGCCCTTCTGGAGGCTCAGACTCCGGTGGTAACCATCGTGGGGAAAACCAGTGATTATCATGCCAAGGTGGTCTTGAACGTCTCTCTGGAAGAGAACCTGTCGATGATTTCTGACAGCATCAAGCTGATGAAGTCGGCCGGTCGGTTTGTCGTGTATGACGCGGAGCATTTTTTTGACACTTTTCGGTCCAATCCGGAATACGCCGTCCGGACCCTGCAAACCGCGCAGGAAGCCGGGGCCGACGTCTTATGCCTGTGCGATACGAATGGGGGGACGCTCCCGGAACAAATCGCCGAAGCGGTCGAAACGGTGAAACGCCAGACCTCTGTTCGGATCGGTGTTCATACCCACAACGATTCCGGTCTGGCAATTGCCAATGCCCTAGCGGGTGTCCGGGCCGGGGCAACCCATGTCCAAGGTACGATCAACGGGGTGGGTGAACGGTGCGGAAATATGGACCTGTTGACTCTGATTGCCAATCTCCAACTCAAATACGGTATTGAATGTCTGCAACCGGGGAAGTTGGAAAAACTCACCGAAACCAGCCGGTATGTCTATGAAGTCGCCAATATGAACCCGATTTCCGGTCAGCCCTATGTCGGTCAGTCGGCTTTTGCGCATAAGGGGGGGATGCACGTGCATGCGGTTCAGAAAGACTCATCGACTTACGAACATGTGTCTCCTGAATCGGTCGGGAATACGCGAAAAATCCTGGTCAGTGAGTTGTCCGGCGCCAGCAACATCGCTGCCAAGGCTGGGAAAAAGTTCAATATCGAGCACAACAAAGAGGTTTTGCGACAAGTGCTAAACCAGGTCCAGGATCTTGAGCATGCCGGGTTTCAGTTTGAAAGTGCCGAAGCCAGCTTCGAACTGCTCCTACGTAAGCAGATCGGACATTATAAATCCTTTTTTACGCTCGAGCATTACCGTGTAGTGGTTTTTAAACAGGATTCTCAGACCCCTCTGGCTGAGGCAAGTGTAAAGCTGAAGATCGGGGATACTCCCGAGCATCGAGTCGCCGAGGGAACCGGTCCGGTCGATGCACTTGATCGATCGATGCGTAAAGCCCTGAAAAATCATTATCCCACCATCGATCAGCTCCATCTGGTCGATTACAAGGTACGGGTGGTCAATACCCGGGGCGAGTCGGCCGCTGCGGTCCGGGTGGTGATCGAGTGGCGACGAAAGGATGCGCAGAAAAATCCCGAGTTTTTCGGAACCATCGGTGTCAGCGCCAATATCATCGACGCGACCTGGCAGGCCCTCGTGGACGGATATGAGTACCATTTGATTCACGAAGAGGAAGGAGGATTATTTCCTCCGACCGGTTCTGCGGTATGATATTGACCGCAGACGACACCAGCGAGAGCCCCATGAAAGCGGTTTTGGACATCTCCCCCCAACGTATGCCCCGTCATATTGCCATTATCATGGACGGTAACGGTCGGTGGGCGGTTCGCCAAGGTTCGATCCGAACGGTCGGTCATCAACAGGGCGCAAAAACGGTTAAAACGATCGTCACCGAGTGTGCCCGATTGCGCAAATCGCACGGCGGACCGGACTTCCTGACGCTTTACTCATTTTCGATCGAAAACTGGAAACGTCCGGTCGATGAAGTTTCTTTCCTCATGCGGATGTACATCGACTATCTGAAATCCGAACGACAAACCATGATGGAGAACAATATCCGATTCCATCAGATCGGTCGGTCAGACAACCTTCCGGATGAGGTGTTGGAACAAGTCCAGCAGACCCTCGAAGAAACACGTCATAACACGGGCCTCAATCTCGTTTTGGCCTTGAATTATGGTTCACGGGCCGAAATCACGGACGCGGTCCGTGCGATTGCCTATAAGGTCCGATCCGGAGACTTGCTTCCGGAAGAAGTGACCGAAGCGACGATTTCGGACCATTTGTACACAGCCGGTTGGCCGGACCCGGATTTGCTCATTCGGACGGCCGGGGAGATGCGAGTCAGCAATTACCTGTTATGGCAGATCAGTTACGCGGAATTATACGTCAGCGACGTGCTTTGGCCGGAGTTTGATGTGCCCCATCTCTACCAGGCGATTCGGGCCTTTAGTCAACGAAACCGTCGATTCGGCGCGTTGGATCATACCAACACGCTCGAACATAGACCCTTTTGAGCGTCCCATCGGTTCCTCTATTTCCGGAAAAGAAACGAAAGAATAAAAATCGACCCGGCTCTGGGAACCGGGTCGTCTTCCTGATAAAGGTCTACATGTTGCCGATTAACTACGGACTTTTCCGACAATCAACCCTCCAACAAAACCGACCAGAGCAACCCCGATTCCGATCGCGGAAACGACCAGAAATCCGAGGTTTAGACTTTCCAACAGGCTTGGAGAGGTTTCCATCACACCACTGGCTAGCGCCAACAGTCCGATCAGGGCAAAAAACGAGGCAAACAAAGCCATTCCGCCCATAGCCGGGGCTAGGGGGTCTTTCTTTTCGACATACGTCGGCGGGGTAACGACCCGAGACGAAGCCACCGGGGCAGTGGCAGCCAGTCCGCTGGTAAAGCCCGCACCGGTAGCACCGACCGTCTCGGCAGCCCGGCTTCCACCGGCAGGAATTTCATCCAGAACGGCACCGAGGCTGGTGTTGTCGGATTCACGCGTTAGATCGAGCAGACCCGAACCTGATCCGATCCCTTCGAGGTTGATCTGATCTCCCACGGACGGATTAATCGCCGTCTGTGCCATCGGATCGGCATCGCCTTCATCTCCGAGAACGTTGATTCCCCCTTTGGATCCACCGGAGGTGCCAGAAAGCCCGGAAAGGCCCGATCCCGATCCTCCCGGACGGGACGGAGAAGGAACTGCACCGACCGAACCGCTGAGCCCGATCGATCCGGAAAGACCGAGGTCAGCTGCCAATGCGGTATCTTCCTTCAAGGACGAAGGAGATGGGGCTCCGGCGCTGTCTGTCAGAGAGATGACCGGGCTGCTCCCGGAACGAGAATCGACCAGACCGATCGGCGCACCGGTGTCCGAAGGCCCGAGGGAGACCTGATCGCCTTCCGCACTCAGTTCGGCCTTTAAGGAGTCGACCTGATCGGCTTTGTACATCAGTCGAGGACCATCGCGGAACTCGCGCAGACGACCTTCCCGGGTGAGTTGTTTGATCTGTTCTTCAGTCTTTCCGAGGATTTGCTGAGTTTCCTCAGCCGTGTAGAACATTTTGGCCATCATGGTGCGAACTCCAATCGTTGAACCGACAAATCAAAAACCTTTTGCAAAACTTTTTCCTCGTCTAACTCATTCTATTGCGTCACAGGTGCCGGGGGAGGAACAATTCGACCGGTATCTGCTTCTTTGTCAGCCAAGTTACGGATTTCGTCAGGAGACGGTTCCGTATTATACCGACGAATCCGACGGTCCTGAGAAAAATCCCGTCCTGCCATGAAACGGAGCATCCGTTCACCGGGACTGTACTGATACACCATCAACGTCTGACGATCCACGTCCATGACGTAACACCCCCACGTCGAAGGAGAGAGTTGTCCGGGCATCAAAAACAATCCACCCCCCCCCGCGATCGGTTGCGGTTGTTGCTGAGCATAAGCAGACGAAAGGAGGGTCGTGTCCGAACGTCCGATCAGCATCACCAGGACGCCAACCAGCAGGGCTGCGTTCAAATACAGTCCGAAGATCAACAGTTTCGACATCCCGGATACCTTCATGACGCTCCGCGCCTGGATATTACCCGCCAGGACTCGTCTCGAGCAAGTCTGACCTCACTTATTAACCGAATTAGATCAACGGAGCGTCCAAATCGGGGAGGGGCATTTCATAACATTCCAATCAGGGACTACAATCCCTTTGTGAGAATCCAGGTTGCAGACATCCTTCGGTGGGTTTGTGTGTCGGTGGTGGCGGTTGTTTTTATCCTCGCAGGGCTTGGAAAAGTGATGCACCCCGACGAGATCGGGACGATGGTGAGTCGGTACCTGAAAAGCCCCGAAGCCGTCCGGGCGCTGGGATTGTGTGAAATCGGGTTGGCGTTATGGATGCTCAGCGGGTTTATGCCCCGGTTTTCGGGAACAGTCGCGATCGCGGTGTTGGGGATTTTTACCCTCTTGATTCTGGGGGAACTACAAAAAAATCAGCCTTTGCCCTGCGGGTGTCTGGAAGTCAAACCCGGTCAGATGGATCCGCACACCGTTCGAAAGGGGCTTTGGATGTCGGTCGGACGCAACATCGCCTTGGGGATGCTGACGATTGTATCGATTGTGTTGACCGAACCGGTTGCAAGGCTCCGTTCCAGGAACTAAAGGGGTAAAAATTATCATACCGGACCTGGATCCGGACGAAGCTGTCTTTGGACATATCCGATGCTAGGGGGGTATGGAAACACAAACATCGGATATCGCTCAAGAGATCGAAATAGGTGAACCGGTTCCGGAACGTCGGCGTAGTTTCAGACAGGAACGGGCGACCCCGGCCTGGTTGAGTGCTGCAACCGGTTCCAATCGTGGAAACGGGTTTCATGTGACGATCAAAGACCTTTCTCTCCACGGGGCTGGTTTGATTACCGACCGTCCACTCACCAAACAGGAAACCCATTGGATGGTCGTCGCGGATCATTCATTGCGCCTGAGCACGCGTGTGCGGATAATTTCCTGTCGGAAACGTCAAGACGGGGCATGGGATGTCGGTTGCGAGTTTTACTAAAATTTGTCGCAAATACGTTTCTAGATAAATGTTTTTTCCCTTTGAATCCAGTAATAGGGAAAGCAAGGGGTCCTGTTCGATGATTTTGTGACACATCAATTACTTTTTGGCGACATTCCGGCGCGATGAGATTACAATCCGTCCATGAAAAAGCCTCGTTTCCGCCATTGGCTTGGAGGAAGTGTGCTCGGTCTGGTCCTGGTTCGATCGGTGTTCGGGTCAGACGTTCCTGAACCTTGCGAGGTTTTCCTAGACACGGTTGAGCGGTGTGAAAAATACGACCGATTGAAAAACGGATCCGGCTGGGAAGTTCAGTACAGTCTTGTCATCAAAAAAGAGGGAAAACCGCGTGACGTTTCGATCGCCAGACCTCAGTTGAACGAGTCGTCCCAATCGGAATTTCTCCGATATACCGATCACCAGGGGGTTCCGGTGCTCCTGTTTGATTCTAGTCGGTGGGGGCAAGTTTTTTTGAAGATCGGTCCTACGGTATCGGGCGAGTTTGCGATCGAAGTTCGTGCGATGGCGATTTCTTCTCGATTGAACGACTTGAGCATTATTTTGGACGATTTAGATCAACCGGGGTCGTTTCAGTTTGGTGGGTGGGAGAACACCCGTAACACGCTGTGCCTCGGGCAGGATGCTCAGAACAAACCGGTCTTGGTCGAAGGTGATCCGAATGTCAAAATCAAACCGGGGGTATGGCATCGGATCCGACTCGAGGTCAGTCGGGATGAGATCCGTGGTCTGGTTGACGGACGGATGGTGGTTCGGGGAAAACCTCCTTCGGATCACGATTTTTTGAAGAAACGTCAACCTCTTTTTTATCTTTACGCTTCGACCGCGGTGATTAGCGATTACCGTGTGGAATATCCGCAATCCTCGTCGCAGTCCGATCAAAACGCTGAACAGATTTGGAAAGAGGCTTTTGACCGGAAAACCCAAGAGCAGGTAATGTCGGATCTGAGAGAGTTGACACGTTTGCTGAACCACCCCTCGTATGAGGTTCGTCAGTCAGCCTCCGAGCTGTTGTTTCGGGCAGGACGGTTGGCTGAACAACCCCTTCGTGAGGCAACTCGTACTGGCGCCTTGGAAGGTCGAGAACGTGCCCGGTCATTGTTGCGACAATTTGACACTACAATCGCTGAGGATTGACCTGGTGTCTCTTAAGTTATTTTTATTTAATCTTTTATGTCGTTCTTTGGGGAGGGCGTGTTAGTGTTTGTTATTGAAACTCAATCTCAATATAATTGGACGGAGATTTACCAGGACGGACTATGAACTCCAAATCGTTTGAGCGCTCCGATCATGCTCGATCAGGCGATAAAGCCGATGGTTCGGGATACGGTCCACTTAGTTGCTTGGATGTCGGTCGTTGTGCGTATGTTGTCTCAATCGAACCTCATGCGGATCGGGATCTGAAGCGCAGACTTTTGGAGATGGGGTTTTGCAATGGGGCGAGCGTGGAATGTATTCGACGGGCTCCGTTGGGGGACCCGATCGAGTTCAAGCTCCGTGGGTACAATCTCTCTCTACGAAGTGACCAGGCCCGGTACGTGAAAGTCACGGCGATCCGATAAGGAACTCCCCCTGGTCAATAGCAGAATTGTATCGATTGCATGCCGGCACATTTTTCCGAGCAACTCTCAGGCATTTTATGACCGCGACGGCTTCTCTTAAACGCACCTTTGTTGTTGCCCTTGCGGGCAATCCCAACAGCGGGAAAACGACCATTTTCAATGCACTGACCGGGCTCAGGCAAAAAGTCGCCAATTATCCCGGGGTGACGGTCGAAAAAAAAACTGGCAAAACACGGTTGAACGACGGAACGATGGTCGACCTCATCGACCTGCCGGGAACGTATTCCCTGATTAGCCGAAGCCCGGACGAATCCATCGCGATGCAGGTTTTGAGAGGGTTGTTGCCCGACACCCCGGCGCCCGACGCAGTGATTTGTGTAGTCGATGCCAGCAACCTTCAGCGGAACCTCTACTTGGTCAGTCAATTAATGGAGCTAGGGCGTCCGTTGGTCATCGCGTTGAACATGGTGGATATTGCTCGTCGTCGGGGGTTGCATCTGTCGTCCGAGCGGCTCAGTCGGGCTTTGGGCGTGCCCGTCGTTCCCATCGTAGGTTACAAACATCAAGGGATCGATCAGCTCAAGCAGGCGCTGCTTCAAGCCAAAATACCACCGTTGCCTGCTTTTCCTTTGCCTGAACCCATGACCCGGGCGATTCATGAGTTAGCCGAAGTCTTGAAAGAACCCAACGCCCATGCCTTGGCCGAGCGGCTCTTGACCCATGATGATGCTCCTGACCTCAAACCCTATTTCCAGGACCGATCCATCCGTCATCGGGTTGAGTCGATTCAGAATCGTCTGGTCGAACAGAAGATTGATCCCATCCAAGCCGACATCGAAGCCCACTATCGTTGGATCGAGCAGGTGTCAGCCCAAGCCGTGGAACCAGCCTGTGAGACGTTGGAAGCAATCGACAACCGTCCGCAAAGCCCGGCTGGCCCTTCCAACGTCCAACCGGTGCAGGTCGGGTTTGCCCCTCGAATCAGTCTGACCGACCGTCTGGATAAGGTCCTGCTTCATAAGGTCTGGGGCATGCTGGTGTTCTCGACCGTTATGGCGGGCCTGTTTATCGCGATTTTTATCCTCGCCGATCCTTTGATGGGGGCTACAGAAGAGGCAATCGCGAACTTGGGTAGTTTGCTGACCGATCGATTGCCTGACGGACCGGTCAAGGATTTGTGGACCGACGGGATTGTGGCCGGGGTGGGGGGCGTGATGGTATTCGTACCTCAGATCGCGATGTTGTTTTTGTTCCTAGCCATTCTGGAAGATTCGGGGTATCTGGCGCGGGCGGCCTTTTTAATGGATCGGGTGCTCGGAAGAGTGGGATTGAACGGGAAAAGCTTTATTCCCTTACTATCGAGTTTTGCCTGCGCGATTCCCGGGATCATGGCCACACGTACGATCGAAAACCGTAAAGATCGGTTAGCAACGATCTTCATCGCGCCGTTCATGAGCTGTAGCGCCCGATTACCGGTTTATGGTCTGCTGATCGGGACATTTTTCGCAGCCTACAGTCCGTGGGTTCGTGGGGGCATCATGTTCGCTTGTTATGGTTTGGGGGTCTTGGCAGCGGTTGTGACGGCCCTGGTCTTTCACAAAACCTTCATGAAGACAGTCCCGAGCAGTTTTGTACTGGAACTACCTAGTTACAAAATCCCTCAGATCGGACAGATCGTGCGGGTGATGGCGACCAGCACCTGGGCCTTTATTCGACGCGCAGGAACAATCATCTTCTGTCTGAGTGTGATTCTGTGGGCAATGGCGTATTACCCGCGGTTATCCCCCGAGCAACAAGAGGCAATTACCAAACAGGTTGCCGCAGAATTGCCTCCCTCGATACAGCAGGAGGCGATCGATCAGGAAACGGAAAGTCGTCTGGCGGCAGCCCAACTGGAACAGTCGATTTCTGGCAGGATCGGACATTTTATTGAGCCCGTGATCCGTCCCTTGGGATATGATTGGAAAATGGGTGTCGGACTGATCGCCAGTTTCGCCGCCCGAGAGGTTTTTGTCAGCCAAATGGGCATTATCTACGCCGCTGGCGATACGGAAGAAGACGTAGCCTCTCTCGAACAAGCCATGTTGGTGGACCGTTACCCCGACGGGAGCCCCGTCTGGACCGCTCCGGTGGCCATTTCTCTTTTGGTCTGGTTCGTCCTGGCGATGCAATGTATCAGCACGACCGCGATCGTCCGACGAGAAACCGGTTCATGGTCCTGGGCAATCGGTCAGATCCTCTATATGAACGCGTTGGCCTACGTCGTGGCGTTGTTGGTGTATCAGATCACCAGTCATCTGATGCGATGACATGTCCGGGCGATCATCCGTCTCACAAGTTCCGGATCCGCAAAACGGGTGATCGGGTCTTGTAATGGTGTCGTCGATGAGTTTAAACCCGTTTCATATAAGTCGTTGTAGCCTGAGAAAGGGTAGAGTGCTTTTATGTCCGACTCCATTCAACACGTTTTGGTACTGGGCCTGACAGCCGGGTGTCTCGGGTGGGTATTGGTAGGGATCTGGCGGACAGTAAAACGAAAAAAAACCGCTCTGGGTAACTGCTGTGGAAGCGGATGCGGGAAAACGTCCGAGAAAAAGCCACAATATATTGCAAAATCAGGGGTTGTATTTTTCCCGGTAGAAAATTTGCGAAACCGACGTTCGAGGACTTGAAAGCAGAAAAAGAATCACTATATTGCCCCGCTCGCTTCGGAAATGAAACGTTGTTCGAAGCAAAACAAGGTCTGAACGCAATACAAAAAATTGCTCGAAGGACTTGAAAATAAAAAAAAGTCAGGTAGGATAGACGACCCGCAGTTAAGAAAAGGCTGCGAAACGAAAGAAAAGACATCTGCTAACAGCGAGGTTTAACGGCTTGAAGCGACAAGCTTTAAATGACCGAAAAGGCTAAGCTGGCTTCCCGAGGACAATCAGGGTCGCCAGTGGCGACAAGAGGTTGTAAGGCACGATAGGTGCTTGGGGTGTCTTTTTGGATCGCTTTTGAGTTTGGTCTGAATTGTCGTTGCGACGATGATTCAATCCACGCTCAGGTGGAATTGGATTCCGATGAATCGGTTCCGATGTTCTTTGACAAGTGAATGATGAGGTTAAGGTTCAGATGTCCAACAATTGTTGGAATCGCCGCGAGCCTTCTGAAGGTCATGCTTCGGAAGTGACTCGTGTCGAGCACCTTTTCGGTGAGAGATGACCTTTATTGATCGGGTCGACTTGGTTCGAAAGAGGCAGGTCGATCGACCTACCACCTCGCCCGGTGGTTAAAAAGGATAAAATCAGGCATGCTGTGTCCACGTGTTGGTCACAGGATGTGATGGATCCTTTTGACGGTGATCGATAAATGTGGTCAAGTTACTAAGGGTGCATGGTGGATGCCTTGGCATCAAGAAGCGACGAAAGACGTGGGAGCCTGCGATAAGCTCCGGGGAGTCGGCAACCAGACTGCGATCCGGAGATTTCTGAATGAGGAAACTCATTAATCCTGCAATGAATGCATAGTTGTAGGAGGCGAACCCAGGGAACTGAAACATCTAAGTACCTGGAGGAAAAGAAAGAGACATCGATTCCGTGAGTAGCGGCGAGCGAAACCGGAACAGCCCAAACCGGGATTCGTCCCGGGGTTGTGGGCGCCTTGAGCTGAATAAGTCTTAGCAAAACGATCTGGAAAGGTCGGCCAAAGAGGGTGATAGCCCCGTATGCGAAAAGACCAAATAGGCGTTGAGAGGCGTTCCAGAGTAGCACGGATCTCGTGGAACTCCGTGCGAAGCTACGCGGACCACCGCGAAAGGCTAAATATTCCTTGATGACCGATAGTGAACAAGTAGGGCGATTGAACGGTGAAAAGCACAGCTATTAGCTGAGTGAAAAGTACCTGAAACCATGCACTTACAAGCGGTCGGAGCACTATGGCGCAAGCCACGTGTGACGGCGTACCTTTTGCATAATGGACCGGCGAGTTTATGTTGGCAGCAAGGCTAAGCAGCACACCTGCGGAGCCGTAGCGAAAGCGAGTCTTAAGATGGCGTTGAGTTGTCAGCATAAGGCCCGAAACCCCGTGATCTACCCATGGGCAGAGTGAACGACCCGTAACAGGGTCGGGAGGCTCGAAGCCGTGAACGTTGAAAAGTTCTGGCATGACCTGTGGGGAGGAGTGAAAGTCTAATCAAACGGGGAGATATCTGGTTCTCTTCGAAATGCCTTTAGGGGCAGCCTCGAGCCACTACTTCATAGGGGTAGAGCTACTGAAAGGGAACAGGGGGCTACCCGCCTACCTGTCCCTACCAAACTCCGAATACTATGAAGACTATCTCGGGAGTGAGTCGGCGAGCGATAATGTTCGTCGTCGAGAGGGAAACAACCTTGACCGCCTGCTAAGGTCCCTAATCTAGGCTTAGTTCGTGAGGAAGTTATTCTGCTGAGACAACCAGGATGTTGGCTTAGAAGCAGCCACCATTTAAAAAGTGCGTAATAGCTTACTGGTCGAGCAGAGTAGCGCCGTAAATGATCGGGAATAAGCGTAGAACCGAAGCAGCGGGCTCAGCAATGAGCGGTAGAAGAGCGTTGTACTCCGCGTCGAAGCCATACGGAAACGAGTGGTGGAGCGTGTACAAGTGAGAATGCCGGTATGAGTAACGATAATGCAGGTGAAAATCCTGCACGCCGAAAACCTAAGGTTTCCTGGGGAAGGTAAATCCGCCCAGGGTTAGTCGGGAGCTAAGGCGAGGCCGAAAGGCGTAGTCGATGCACAGCAGGTTAATATTCCTGCACCGATGTGGAGATCAAATCAGAGTGCGGTTTCAGGATTGACATCCTCCGGTTAGTTGTGGAGGTTCCGCAAGGTCGCCCGCGATTCGTTCGGGTAAGTGTCATGAATGAGATCCGAGAAAAGCTCTGAGGGCAAAACATCGTCCGTACTAAAACTGACACAGGTAGGTGAGGAGAGTATCCTAAGGCGCTCGAGAGAACTGCGGTTAAGGAACTAGGCAATCTAACCCCGTAACTTCGGGAGAAGGGGTCCCTACCCGCTTCGGCGGAAGGGCGCAGGAATCAGACTGGGCGACTGTTTATCAAAAACACAGTTCTGTGCTAACTCGTAAGAGGATGTATACAGAATGACGCCTGCTCGGTGCCGGAATGTTAAGGAAGCCGGTCAGGGATTCGTCCCAAAGCTGGCAACCGAAGCACCGGTAAACGGCGGCCGTAACTATGACGGTCCTAAGGTAGCGAAGTTCCTTGTCGGGTAAGTTCCGACGTGCATGAACGGCGTAACGACTTGGTCGCTGTCTCAACCGCAGACTCGGTGAAATTGAAGTGGCGGTGAAGATACCGCCTTCCCGCAGCAAGACGGAAAGACCCCATGCACCTTTACTATAACCTGGTACTGATGCCGGCTTCAAACTGCGTAGAATAGGTGGGAGGCGTTGATCCTCTGGTTCCGGCCAGAGAGGAGCCGAAATGTGAAATACCACCCTGTTTGTATTCGTCATCTCACCCTGTCCCGTGAATCCGGGCAGGGAACAGTGCTAGGCGGTTAGTTTGACTGGGGCGGTCTCCTCCAAAAGAGTAACGGAGGAGTGCAAAGGCATGCTCAGGACGGTTGGCAATCGTCCGTCGAGCGCATAGGTAGAAGCATGCTTGACTGCGAGTGCTACGGCACAAGCAGAGCTGAAAGGCGGCCTAAGTGATCCTGTGGTCCCGTGTGGAAGGGCCATAGCTCAACGGATAAAAGGTACGCTGGGGATAACAGGCTGATCGCACCCGAGCGCCCATAGCGGCGGTGCGGTTTGGCACCTCGATGTCGGCCCATCACATCCTGGGGCTGAAGGCGGTCCCAAGGGTTTGGCTGTTCGCCAATTAAAGTGGTACGCGAGCTGGGTTCAGACCGGCGTGAGCCAGGTCGGTCCCTATCTGCTGCGGGCGTAGGAATCTTGACGGTAATATCTCCCTAGTACGAGAGGATTAGGAGGTACGGACCCCTGGTGTACCAGTTGTCGCGCTAGCGGCACCGCTGGGTAGCTATGTCCGGAACGGATAAACGCTGAAAGCATCTAAGCGTGAAGCCAATACCAAGATTACGATTCCCATGAGACCCCCGGTAGACTACCGGGTTGATAGGCCAGAGCTGTACGGCGTGAAAACGCTTCAGGTCACTGGTACTAACGGTCGATTGACTTGACCACTTTTATCGATCATCGTCGATCTTCGACGATTCGAAAAGTGTGCTCGATAGGTCCTCGCGGCGAATCTGAAACCTGTCGACCTCATCTTCACAAGTCATCATCGCCAGTCGGCTTAATAAGCCTTCTGGCGGTTTGGCTGGTGGCAATATCCGTAAGGACACACCCGTTCCCATTCCGAACACGGTCGTTAAGCTTGCGGAGCCGATGATACTGCATCAGTGGGAAAGTAGGTCACTGCCAGCCTTAAACACATGCCCTTGAAGGCCTTTCGCCTTCAAGGGCTTTTTTTTTTACATCACGGGGTAGCTCAGTCTTCTGGCAATGCGGCTGACGGGTCTTTAATTTGTTCTTCCTTTCCGATTACGTTGTAACGATATCGGACCAGATCGCGGTACCGACAATGTTCGTTGTCTCGTCCGATGGCGATGATTTGACTGATCCTTCCGTCGGTCGATACACCGATCTCAGCAAAACCGCCTTCATCGCTCAAGGCGTTTCCCCGGATCAGACGATGGTCCACGAATCGTCCTTCGCCCCAGACATTGACAACAAGGCCTGCGATTTCCGTTGTGAAGTGAGTTACGGAATCGTATCGGGCTTCACCACCCGCCATATTGATCCCGCAGATTCTTCCCGTATGACGGGCATGTTCCCAGTGGGTTGCGGATCGATGTTTTCCGAACATCCTATCGTAGATGGCTGCGCAGTCCCCAGCTGCGTAGATGCTGGGAATATTGGTTTGGCCCCGTTCGTCGGTCAGAATCACCTTTTCCGCAGCAATGGGGGTAGACCGTAGGAGATCCCGTTGGATTTGTGCTCCCACGGCTGCGACCACAAAATCGGTTGGGATGGTTGAGTGATCCGACAGCTTGACCCGTTGGACACGTCCATCCCCCTCCAGACCGACTGCACGTACGTTGGAATGGATCCGGACTCCCAGCGCCTTGAGACGACGGGCGATGAACGCGCCGGTCTGTTCTCCGCCTAGTTTCGGCCAGGGAGTTGCATAAGCCTGCACCAAGTCCACGTTCATTCCCACTTTGGCCAGTGAGGCAGCCACTTCCACCCCCAGCAATCCTGCTCCCACCACGCAAGCGCGGTTGCTCCCGACGGACCGGGAAATTTCGATCGCATGATGAAGTCGATCCGCGTCCGTGATCGTTTTCAGATAAAAGGTATTCGGTAACGAAGCCCCTATTACTCCGATCGGTTTGGGAACGGTCCCGATCGCTAGAAGCAGTTGGTCGTAAAACACTTCATCCCCGGTATCTAACAGAACCGCGTTTCGAGGAACGTCGATTTGGGTTACACGTCTTCCGGTACGAAGTTCGACTTGGTTGTTAGTGAACCATTCGACCTGCTGGGTTACAAGGTCGCGTTTTTGGGTCTCTCGTCTCAGATATCCTTTACTCAGGGGGGTACGGTCATACGGACGAGAGATTTCTTGAGCCACCAAGAGAATCGACCCGGTTTTGTCCAGTTCACGAATGGCTTCGGCACACGCGCTTGAGGCAGCTCCGCCTCCAACTAAAACGTATTTGACATGTATTCGGTCCATACAATACCGCCTCCATGACTTATTATGTTCGAACCCTTCCATGAGTTCGTTTTTCCGAAAAATACTTCATTTGGTGCGAATCATGGCCCGAGTGCCTCGGACCCATCAGCCCGAAGTTGCTCTAGCAATTTACGGACCAAAGTCATCCGTTTCAGTTATAAATGGCTATTTCGTTAACGAGGGGTATCAAAAGTTCGATATTGCCTATTTTCCAAGCAGAATCGGCCCTGATCGGGATCATTTTTGCACTTGACAGTAAACAGAGGAGATTCGATCCTTCATTCATTTATTCGGATTTACGAATGAACCAGAATCCTGATCAATTGATTTCTCGGTTATCGAGTCTGTCGGATCCCGCCCGACTGAGGATTATGCATCTTTTGGAAGGTCAAAGTCTTTTGGTTAACGATCTTGCGGAGGTCTTGCAGTTGCCTCAATCGACGGTCTCACGTCATTTGAAACAGTTAAGTGAACAAGGGTGGCTGGTTTCACACCGGGAGGGAACGAGTCATCAGTACAGGCTTTGGGTCGAAGAACTGGACGAAGGGGCCAAATCATTGTGGGCATTGGCACGGACACAAACCCAGGATTGGCCTGCTGTTGCGCAAGACCGACTGCGTTTACAAACGGTCTTGTCTTTACGTCAACGCGACAGTCGCTGGTTTTTTGCCGGTGCAGCACGGGATTGGGACCGGATTCGGACTGAGTTTTTTGGGACACAAGTGTCATTGGCAGCCGTCTCGGCACTTTTGGATTCGTCCTGGGTCATAGCAGACTTGGGTTGCGGGACCGGGGCTTTGTTGGAATTGCTCGGTCCGGTCTGTCGTCGGGTGATCGGGGTGGATAATTCGGAGGACATGCTCGCAGCGGCTCGTCAGCGAGTTCAAGATCAAACCAACGTTGAGCTGTTTCAGGCTGACCTGTCTGCCTTGCCTTTGGAAACAAACAGCGTCAACGCAGCCATCTGTATGATGACACTGAGTTACGTTCCCGACGTGCAGACCGTGTTAAAAGAAGCAAAACGAGTTTTAAACTCCGAAGGTCGACTCGTCATCGTGGATATCTTACCTCATCACCGGGAAGACTTCCGTCGACAGATGGGACAGACACGGATGGGATTTGGTGAAGAGGAACTGACCCGTCTGTTAAACGACAGCGGGTTTTCACAGGTCTGCTTTCGTCCGTTGACACCCGAACCCCAAGCCAAGGGACCTGCCCTTTTTTGTTCCATCGCCCGATGATGTCTTTCAGGGCAGGGTAGAAACAAAGTCGGTATATCATAAAGACCCGTCGATCAGTCCGTCATATCGCTGCTGTCGGGTTTCCAAGAATGAAACAGTCGGACGATCTTCATCGCCAGATCATCGTAGAGACGCAACCGGATGTCGGATTCGGGTTTCGAACCGATCGATGCTGGATCGGTTTCTGTCGAAACGACACGTCCGTCTTCGATCCCGGTCGGCCAGACGGTTTGCCCGGTTTGTGTATCGACGACGCGCACGAGTACGCTGGCTTGTCCTTGACGGATCGATCCACCACCCATTGAAGTCACTCCTCCCCCCTGAAAATGTACGTAAATGACCTGTTCTGCTCCGAGTTGATGGGCGATATCCACGATCGTCATGCGGTTGAAGTTTTGGGGTTGAGTGGCCTTGAGTTCTAATAGTTTTTCGTGTCCGATCAAAGGAACCAGATTTTTCCGAGACAGACGGGCATGGATTAATCGTCCGAGCAGTTCGGCGTCCTCGGCTGCAGCACGGGTATACCGATAGTTCTCCACCAGGATCAGAGTTTGTTTTTGGACCAAAGTGTATTGTGCAGGAACGTCCGGATCCCCGGCTGTTTTGTACATCACCAGACCCAGAATCTGACAACCGCCAGTAATGATGCAAAGAATCACCGACAGACTCATCAGCCCCCAATATCCCCATAGATGTCGGCAAAGACGGGTCATAGAAACTAATCCGGTCCGTTTAATTTTGATCTCCGGAACCTATTGAATAATCCGGATGTCGGAAAAACTTCAAAGCCAGTTGGGTGGATATTTCATCCAGGGTTCCCTGGTAAATACGTCGATCATTTCCGTTCAGCAAGCCTTCGTCCGGTGCGGTCCGCGGGTACTTCATCCGGATGTTCGGATCGGTATAACCGACGGTAGCAGTTTTTGTCACCGGATCCACTTCGATCACCTGAAGAGTAACGTTGATGCGACCGAGGTACATGGTGATCGTTCCCTCGGCTCGAGTCGTAAACTCATTGACTTGGAGATAAATCAGTCGTTCGACACCGAGTTTGGGGGCCACCTGCGTGATCGGAAGGGCTTCGATGCCCGGGTGTTCTTTCTGATATCGTACGAAAGAGCGGGGTTCGTACGGGAAGGTGGTTCCTTTGAGGTCGCCGTCTTTATCGTCTTTCTGTGCCTGCTGGAGTTTGTATTGAAGGTAATTTGCCAGATCCAGTTGCAATGTAGGCCAGTTCATGGCTGCGTCGGGATCGACATAGACCATGATTCCGACCGATTTGCCCGCCAGTCCTTTATAGGCTGCGAGAATATCCGGTTTGGGGGCCTTGGCTGCAACGGCTCCGATGATGTTGCACCCGCAGAGCAACACCCCCGACAGGCTCACCACCAGCAGTCGGTACAGATCCACCTTGCGCATGAATACCGTCAACAGAAAACCTCCACGAGTGTTTCTTGCTCGTTGGTGTAAGTCTAACACGCCCGATCTCCCCCGTCACTTTTCTATCGTAGCTTAATCGTCGCCAACGCCAGTGTCGTCAGCATGGCACTGATGATCCAAAATCTCACGACCACCTGGGTTTCGGTCCAGCCTTTTTTCTGGAAATGGTGATGAAGAGGACTCATCAGAAAGATTCTTCGACCTTCGCCGTAACGTTTACGGGTGTATTTAAAGTATCCTACCTGGAGCATCACGCTCAGCGCCTCTGCTGCAAAGATTCCACCGATGATCAGCAGCATGACTTCCTGACGGATGACAATCGCGATGTATCCGATCAGTCCTCCCAACGCCAGCGACCCTGTATCCCCCATGAAGACCCTTGCGGGATTACAGTTGAACCATAAAAACCCCAGACACGCTCCCAGAATGGCCCCGGCGAATACGGCCATTTGACCGGCAGCAGGCAGGTGATGAAACAAAAGTGTCGAAGACAACCCGATGTCCCCGACGATGATCGACAGAACGATGAAGGAACAGGCTGTCAACGTCATGCAACCGGCTGCCAGACCGTCCAGACCGTCAGTCAGGTTGACGGCATTGCTGGCACCGACAATAACCAATGTCCCAAAAAGCACGTAACCGTAAAAGTTCCATTCCCAGACCGCTGTCTGTAAAAATGGAACATAAAACCCCCGGGCAGCAGGCACCTGATGTCCGTAGTTCCACGTAAAATAGCAAAGAACCAGTGCCAAACCGATCTGAAACAACAATTTTTCCAGACCTGTCAGTCCCTGACGCGAACCTTTTTCACGACGGGCTGCGGTCAACTTTAACCAATCGTCCACCGCACCAACGGCTCCCAACCATACCAACGTCACTAAAGCCATGATGACGTAAAAATTACTCAGGTCCGCCAGGATCAATCCCGCTGACGCGATCGCTGTCAGGATCAACAACCCGCCCATGGTCGGTGTGCCCCGTTTCCCGGTCATCAGTTCGTTCATCTGGGCTTCATCGAAATTGGGATGGTCCCCGATTTTCTGTCGTCTCAACCAACCGATCATCCACGGACCGGCCGACATCACCGTCAAAAACGAAAAGATCACCGCAGCGATCGCCTGGAATGTCAGAAACTTGTGAAAAACACGCAAAAAACTGAAAGGTGAGTTTTCCAGAAACGACTGGAAATGACTGGTCAACCAATAAAGCATTTTTACCCCTGATATCGCTGAATCACGCCTTGTTCGATCAATTCCAGACGTGTCCCACGTGATCCTTTCAACAAAACCAAGTCCCCCTCATCAAGCCGACCCGGAATTTTTTCTCGGGCTTCGACCGAATCGGGATACCAGTTCTCCTGTTCCTTGTAATCCTCACCCACGAAATGACATACGAACCCCATCGACAGGGCCAATTTCCCCAAAGAACGGTGAAAATCCACGGAGTTCTTCCCCAGCTCACGCATCTGTCCTAGGACAACCACCTTTCGTCCCGACCAGGGGATCTCTGCCAGCGTTTCCAGCGCGGCGCGTACGGAGGTCGGGTTGGCGTTATACGCGTCGTTGATGAGGGTCACCGGTCCGATCACCCGTTTCTGCATGCGCATTTCCGGGGAAGTAGATCTTGCCAAACCCTCCCGGATCGAATCATCGTCCAAGCCCATTTGGCGCCCGATCGCGATCGCCGGGAGTGCGTTTATCGCGTGATGGCGACCGATCTGAGGTAATTCAAAAGGCATGCCATTCAGGGTGAAACGGGTGCCGTCCAATCCGGTTTGAATGTCATCAGCCGTGTATTCGCAATCATTCAAGCCGAATGTACGGGCTTGTGGCAACATGCCCCGCAGCGCCAGATCGTCTCCGGGGATCCAGACCGTGCCTCCGGGTCGGAGCCCGTGGGTGATCTGGGCATTTTCCTGTCGAACTCCGTTGAGGTCGTGAAAAAACTCCAAGTGTTCTTCCCCGATGCTGGTAATGACTGCCAGATCGGGTTGGCAGAGCTCGGACAAGTGCCGGACTTCGCCCGGATGATTCGTTCCGATTTCCACAACGACATAATCGTCTTCCGGTTGGACTTCAAACAAAGTCAAAGGCACCCCGATGTCGTTATTAAAGCTTTTAGGGGACATCGACCCGCGTCGTCGTGTTTTAAGGACACTGTGAATTAGGTGTTTCGTGCCGGTCTTGCCGTTACTGCCTCCTACCGCAATGACCTGTGTTCGGGTCAACTGATTTCGTACGAAACGGGCGAGTTGGCCCATTGCTGATCGTGTATCAGGCACGTGAATGATTGTCAGTTCGGAAGGGGGGAGATGGGACCAGGGGGTCGGGTCGATGTCTTGATGCACCAAGAGGACTTTGGCCCCTGCTTCCACGGCTTGGGGGAGATTCTTATGGGCGTCATGGTTTTGGCCCTGCAACGCGATGAACAGACTCTGGGATTTCATTGCTCGGGAGTCGGTACAGATCGTCGTGATGCCTGTGGAAAGATTTCCCGTGATAAGGGTACCGTGAACGGCTTGGAGGATTTGGTGCGCGGTCAGTGGAATCATGGTCGATCAAATACGTCGGCTGAGCATCAGGGCACGGGTGGCTTCTTCGACGTCGTCAAAAGGATGCTTGGTCGAGCCGATGATCTGGTAATTTTCGTGTCCTTTTCCTGCAATCAGGACAATATCACCTGAAACCGCATCGGAGATGGCTTGTTCGATGGCTCGTCGTCGGTCCGGTTGGACAAAGATCGGTTTGGTGTTTCCGATCGAAAATCCGGACACGATTTCAGAGAGAATGGTCTGAGGGTTTTCGGTCCGAGGATTGTCGGAAGTGACATAAATCACGTCGGCTAGCTGTTCGCACACCCGTGCCATGCGCGGACGTTTGGTACGATCTCGGTCGCCGCCACACCCGAAAACCACACGTAACTTATTTTTTCTCAATGGTTTAAGTGCACTTAGAACGTTTTGTAGCGCGTCGTCCGTGTGGGCATAATCGACCAGCACAGCAAAAGGTTGTCCGAGGGAAACCGGTTGCAACCGTCCGGGGGCTCCGATCGCTCGGCGAAGGGCGGTGGCGACCTGGTGGATCGACAGACCGAATTGTTCACAGCAAATCGCGATGGCGCACAAGGCATTTTCGATATTGTGACGACCGATCAGTTTTATTGAAATCTCGGTTTTCCCGTCCGGGGCGTGCAAAATAAATGTCGTGCCGTGCATCGTCACCATAGGATCGACCGCGCGGTAGTCGGCCTGTTGTTTGATCCCGAAGGTGACGACACGGGCTTGACAATCCCGGATCATTCTCAGGTGCGAAGGATCATCCACGTTCACCGCGGCGACCGCGTCCGGGGGAAGTTGTTCAAACAATCGCGCCTTGGCCGAAGCGTAATTTTCGAACGTTTTATGGTAATCCAGATGATCTCCGGTCAAATTGGTGAACCCGGCAGCAGAATACCGGATTCCCCAGACACGATATTGATCCAACGCGTGACTGGATGTTTCGATCGCGCAAGCACGACAATGATTCTGCTTCATGGTGGCTAAGAGTTCGGCCAGTTCGACGGCTCCGGGAGTGGTCATGTTCGATTCAATCCGACGAACCCCGTCATCGACTTCAACCGTCCCGATCAGACCACATTTCTGACCCACGGATTGGAGGATATGACGGATCAGAAACGTGACGGTGGTTTTACCGTTGGTTCCGGTAACCCCTACCACACGAAGGAGATGGGAAGGGTTTCTGTAGAACGCATGGGCCAAAACCGAAGCCGCTTGAGCGGCATTGGGGACAAGGACTTGAGGAAGATCGACCTGGGGAATCGGTGTCTGAGTGACAATCGCGACGGCGCCTCTCTGCTGGGCATCCCGGGCGAATTGGCTTCCATCGCAACGGGTTCCCGGTCTGGCAACGAAAAGTTCGCCCGGACGGATCAATCGAGAATCTTCACGGATTCCAAAAACGGGGCAGTCCGGAATCGAGGATAGGTCGGGCAAAGGATCGAGGAATCGAAGCAACGCGTGTAGCCGCATGAGGAACCTCCTTGTTCCAAATCCAAGTGCGGTGCACCGAACGGATCTGTCAAACGATTCAGTACATTCAACGTATCACATCGACCCGGTAGAGAGCAACAAAATCGTAGTGAAATGTGAACGGGGTCCATCAGCATAAAAAACCACACGGTCGAAGGGGGGTGCGTTGGTCGGGGAGGGCGCACCGGTCCGCTAGCAACCGTGTGGAATTTTGAAGATCCACCAGACACTGCCTGGCTGTCTGGTCGATGAGAGGTCCAAAAAGTGGACCGCTGTAATTTTTCGCAGATTAGACCTTTTTTCGATAAAAATCAAGTAGCCAATGCAAGCTGCCCGTTTAACGACTGTGCATTCAACACAACCTACCTATAAAGGTAGGTTTTAAAAGGAAGTATGTCTAGTCAATTCATGCAATTGACCCCCGGTGTTACATGGAAATCGGTGGATGAGACCGGCCAAATGGTCGTTTATAAGCGACTTTCAGAGGATTGTTGTCAAAAAGGGCAACTTCACCCGAGTATTCGAACCCGGTTGCAAAAATTGCGCGAGGTCCCGGCCAATTCAATGGTCAACCTGATCGGGGTGCTCAGAAATGACCTCGGGGTAGTTCTGGTCAGGGAGTATGTCCCCGGAACATCACTGGATTTGCTGAACCCTCTGGAACGGAATCGGGCGTTTGAAGCCGTTTGTCACGCGGTATCCCAATTACACCAACACGGTTTGGTACATGGGTCCCTGAAACCGACGAATGTGATCGTACAGGAAGACAACACCATTAAACTGGTCGATCCGAGTCCATTTCTTTATGATGATCCTCAGGTAGACTGGCAAGCGCTGGCGAAAATGTACCCGGATCGGGTGAGTTCGACCGAATCTTCTGTCTCGGATAGATGGCGCTTGGAAGACAAACGTTCCCGAGCATGGATGATCAGGACAATAGGGATCTGGATCGGAATCGGGTTCATGGTCTTGGTCGGGGGAATCTGGTACGCATATCACAGGTGAATCGTGCTAAGTCGTTTGTTGGACCCGGGATATGTCGAAGCGTTGGATCACCTGGCGATCAGCGCTCGTCGGGTGGTCGAAGGCACAACCACGGGTCTGCATCGTAGCCCGATCAAAGGCGCGAGTGTGGAGTTTCGCCAACACCGGGTATATGTTCCCGGGGATGACCCCCGACGGATCGACTGGCGGGTTTTAGCACGTTCCGATCGTGTTTTTGTCAAAGAATATGACGAGGAAACCAACCTCAAGGCAACCCTGTTCCTGGACGCTAGTGGGTCGATGGGGTACGGAAAACCGTCCAAATGGGAATACGCTAAGCGGTTGTTGGCAGGGTTGAGTTATTTGATGTTATCCCAGACCGAATCAGCCGGGTTGGTGGTGGCATCGGCATCACGGGATGTTTTTTTGGCTCCGTCGAGCGTTCCCGGTCAACTTTCCCGGATCGTAGACCTGCTGGATCAAGCCCGTCCTCAGGGTCCGACGGTGTTGGACCAGACCATCCTTCGGGTGAGCGATCGGATGGGGAAACGATCCTTGGTCGTGGTCGTTTCAGACTTTTTCATACCTCCGGATCGGATGAGACAAGGGTTAGCCCGTTTGAATCATGACCGACATGAGATCGTGTTGGTTCGGGTGTTGCATCCGGATGAAGAATCCTTCCCGTTTCGGTCCTGGTTGAGGTTTGTCGGTTTGGAAGGGGAAAAAGCAAGATTGGTAGAAGGTCCGCTGGTGCGTCAAACCTATTTGGACCGATTCAAGACGCATCAAAGGCAGTTAAAGGAACTTTCGGCTCGGTTTCGTGCTGATTTATTGACTTGTCGCGTCGATTTGCCTCTGATTCAGGCGGTTCAACGTCTGGTTTATCGATCAACTTTGTCAGACGGTCAGTCGAAAAGTGGCTTGTCATGTGGAAGTTCTCCCCATCCGTAACAAGTGTAAAGGTTCGGTTCGACCTGCCTGAATCGCAGGAATAATCGAAGCAAACAAACTGATCCCGATGACCACACTGGTTCCTATTCCCACGATCGTCCAAGGAATATCCAAGGGTGGATGGTGTCCAATGGTTAGGTCTAAAAGTCGTCGTCCATTCAATGTCAGGGTCATCCCGCAGACGACACCCAATCCTGCACCGATTGTGCCAAGCAGAACCGCTTCGCAGAGGATGATCCGGATCAGTCCGGTTCGGGTCAGTCCGATCGATCGAAGAACACCGAACTGCCAGCTCCGGGTTCGTATCGAAGCCACAATGGTGTTAATGACTCCAAGTCCTGCAACCGCGATGGCGCCCCAAGCGATCGTGCTAGCAATGTCCAATAATCGACGCAATCCTCTTTGAATCGCGTCTTTCAAATGCCTGACGTCGGCGACCTGGATGGACGGGTCTTGGACCGATTCTCGGAGCTGCTGCATGAGTAACTGCTTGTCAACTCCGGACTTACGAAAATTGGCGCACATCAGATAAACATGATCGACGCCGAAATCGTTTTTGGCGTCTTCCAGAGATCCGAATACACAAGCCGCACTTTGCTGTTCAAACTGTTGGGAAAAATCGAACGAATTGACCATGACATCGATTCCCGGCGACCAAACCACCCCGGCGATGGTATACTCGATCGGACCGTATAAACGACTTTTCAGTGTCAGCTTGTCGCCGACACCAAGATTTCGCAGGCGTCTGAACTCCTCGGTTACTACGACATGTCGTCCGGACTGGAGCAACCGGGTCGCCTCTTGGGCATTTCCTTCTCGGAAATCCAGCTCCATCAAACGAAATGCCTTATCCGGTTCGACCGCCACAAACATGGTTGCCCCCGGAAGACGGGTGCCCAACAAGCCCATGATCCCGGGTCCGACTTCCGGAGAAAACGTTCCGATCGACATGACGTCTTGTTCCACCAGGAGAGGGGATGAACGGATTTGGGTTTGGGCTTGAGGACTCAAACCCGAAAAAGAACGGGTATAGATAAAGATGTCCGGAAAACGGGTCGGAAGCTTCCAACTGTTCAAGGAAGAGTTCCCCTGGGTTTGCATCACCACGAGAACCGCCAGTCCGACCATCAGGGCTGCACATGTCCCTGCGGATCGCCAGATTCCCCCCGAAACTTGTTGCCTGACCACCGCGAAAGGAACTGCGAACATTCTCGCAAGTCCCCGACCGAGCGTCTGCGTCAGTCCGTAGACCAATGCAGGCGCCAATAGAAAAAATCCGATCATCAACGTCGGTAAACCGATCGTGAAATGACCGTAAAATCGGATTTCGCGTTCCAATGGATGACTGAACGGGAAAAACAGGATCAACGGGTCCAGCAGGACCAGTAAAAGCCCCGCCAAAGTCGCCCGGACCGGAAATCCCTCGGATCGTAGTTTTGCCAAGGGTGACATTGCTTCCAACGGATCCACCCGGGATGCCTGCCAGGCAGGGATCAGTCCCGCAACCACTGATGCCAGCAACGCCTCGCCCGCCCCCAGCAATACCCCCCATCCGTCCAACACCACGGGCAACACCGCGATCGGACGCAGCAGATAGATCACCCCACAAGCCAGTCCGAATCCTACACTTATCCCCAGGATCGTCCCGAGAATCCCCAGGCACAATCCTTCCCCCAAAACAAACCGGATGACCTGCCCACGGGTCATACCGATAGCTCGCAACATCGCGAGTATGCGCTGGCGTTCGGTTACACCCATCGACAACGTCGAAAACATGATGAACGTCGCTGACAACATCGCCACCGCGCCACCTAAACCTCCGAGCAGTCGTAACGACCGAAAATTGGCGTCGATCTGTGCCCGAGTCTGGCGGGTCGATTTCAGTTTCAGAAGGGGGTCTATCCCGGAAAGACGGTCGTTCCACTCCGAGAACCATGCATCGGTGTTGATCTCCGGAACGAACTGGATCCGGATCACCGACACTTTTTGATTGTCCGTCGGACCGTATACAAACCGCTGGGCCTCGGATAAGGGCACATAGATGGTTTGAATCACGTTCACGAACAGACCCGGTCGGTGCACGATCCCCGTGATGGGCAGGTCGAGCGTACCGTTCGGGCCAGAAACTTTAATCCTTTCACCGACATTCAAGCCTGATTTTTCGTGCATACCCTGGTCAATGACCGCTGAGGCTTCGTCGGGGGTAAACCACCTGCCACGATTCATTTTCATCCAGTCAAGAAGAGAATCGGTCTCTCGTTCGACTCCCACGAGTGTCACACGGGCGGGGATCGTATCGTTGGCTTGTGAGTTCAGGTTCACCGGCACATCGGTAGCGAGTCGGGGAATGACTCTGGCAACCCGCGGGTCGGCTCGTAACTGTCGGATCACCGATTCGTCAATTCCTTTGCCCGGGTCGTGTGTTCGAACGATTTCGGCATCGACCGCCCCCATGAACCGATCCATGTATACCCCGGCCGCCGACCGGATCGATGCGAATCCACTGGTCATCGCAACCACCAACCCGACCGAGAACCCGATGGCCAGGACCGTCAGCAAGGTTCGAACCCAGCGCGACTTCAGATTGGATAGCATCAGCTTGATGATCATGAGGCCTCGGCTCTTACACCGGCTGACCGGTGGACTTTGAATACATGATAGTGCGAGAATCCGGGTCTAAGGGCAAATCCCAGGGCAACCTCGACTCCAAAATGCGGGTATTCACGGCTCGGAGAAGAGAGAATCTTGTCTTGGACCACGGGCAGACGTACAACAACGAGTATGCTGAATGACGTACTCAAGACACTGGAAAATCGTTCTCATCAGATGCTGGACCGTCTGAAGACGTTTCTGCGATTTCGAAGTATCAGTGCTAACCCAGCGTATCGAGATGATTGTCAGCAATGTGCACAATGGGTGGCGGACCAGTTGCGGTTTGCGGGATTGGAAGTCGCGGTGATGCCCACCGGTGGACACCCGTGCGTGGTGGCCAGGAACCAACATCAACCGGGTCGTCCGACGGTGCTGATGTATGGTCATTATGACGTTCAACCCCCTGAGCCTTTGGAATTGTGGACTTCGGACCCGTTTGATCCGGTCGTACGAAAAACCCCTTCAGGGACTGATGCGGTTTTTGCCCGGGGGGCCGTGGATGATAAGGGTCAAGTCACCTGTCATCTCGAAGCCGTCACCGCTTGGCAAGCGCATGGTGGTTTACCCGTGAACCTGATCATGCTAATCGAAGGGGAAGAGGAAATCGGTTCGATCCACCTCGAATCGTTCGTGCGTCAGTATCGAGACGTGCTTCGGGCCGACGTGTGCATCATTTCAGACACCAATCAGTTTGCCCGCGGTTATCCAGCCATCACCACCGGTACGCGAGGATTGGTTTATACTGAAGTGATTGTCCGAGGACCGAATCGCGATCTGCATTCGGGTTTGTTCGGAGGGGCAGCGCCCAATCCCGCCAACGTTTTGGTGAGCCTGCTGGCCAGTCTGCATGACCCAGGCGGAAGGATTCGCGTTCCGGGGTTTTATGACGACGTGATCGGTCTGACAGATGACGAGAAACGGGCTTGGGAAAAGCTCCCATTTTCCGAACAAGACTTCTGCAAAGACCTCGGGATCGCTGCGACGACGGGAGAAACGGGTTTCAGTACGTTGGAACGAATCTGGTCCAGACCGACCTGTGACATCAACGGATTGACGGCGGGGTATCAGGGTCCAGGGGCCAAAACCGTGATCGGTTCCCAGGCCAGCGCGAAAGTTTCTTTTCGCCTCGTAGCCGATCAGGATCCCCGTAAAATTCGGGACGCGTTTATCAAAATGATGCAGGATCAAGCCCCGCCGGGCGTGACGGTAGAAGTGTTGGATCACGGGATCGCGCCTGCCTATCGGGTTTCCCCCGATCATCCGATGATGCCCGCAGCCCGAAAGGCGATCGAAATCGGTTTCGGTCAATCGCCCACCTTGATCCGATCCGGGGGGAGCATCCCGATTGTCAGCACTTTTAAGAACGAATTGGGCCTAGACGTGCTGTTCGTGGGGTTTGGCTTGCCGGACGATAATGTGCATTCCCCGAACGAGAAGTTCGATCTGGATTGTCTGTACCGTGGCGCCCGCACGATCGCGGTCTTGCTGGACGAACTGGGTCAAAAAAAGGGGTGAGTCTGAAGCGGGAAGTCGGGATTCAGCTGAGAAGTTCGCGCATTTTGGCCCCGATATCAGCAGACCGCATGAGCGATTCCCCGATCAAAACGCTTCGTACTCCTGCTGAGGCGAGCTTTTGAATGTGTTCGCGGGTGTGAATTCCGCTTTCACTGACCAGCACGCTGGGGTCTTCCACGAGTTCGACCATCCGTAAGGTGGTTCCCAGATCGGTTTTAAAGGTTCTGAGGTCTCGGTTGTTAATTCCCAGTAACGAGTAGGATTTGTGGGGAAAACCGATCACCGTGTCACGCACACGGATCAGGTTGTCCATGTCGTGGACTTCGATCAGGACGGTCATTCGCAACTCGGTGGCCAGGATCTGAAGGTCGATCATCTGGTTGGTCGCGAGGCATTCTGCGATCAATAAAATGGCATCGGCGCCGGCAGCACGGGCTTCATAAACCTGATAGGGATCGATGATAAAATCCTTGCGCAAAACCGGAAGGTCGACAGCCTGTTTCACTTGTTTCAAATAATCCAGAGAACCAAGAAAGTATTTTTCGTCCGTCAGCACACTCAGTGCGTCGGCCCCGTTTTCCTGATAAATCCTCGCGATTGCGACCGGATCAAAGTCGTCCCGAATGACACCGGCAGACGGGCTGGCTTTTTTCACCTCAGCGATGACATTGACCGGTTTACGGACCGGTTGTCGCTGGACGGCTTGGAAAAAATTGCGGGGCGGGGATTGATCCGCGATGATTCGACGCAATTCCTCGATCGGAGTGTGAATCGACCGTTCGGCAACTTCCAGTTTTTTGGTGGCGATGATTTTATCCAGAATCGTTTGCATGCGTCCGATCTACTACTATAAGGTTTTTAAGGGTGTCAGGCACTTTAGGACTCGAAATGGGGTTGTCAATCGTGGTGGTTCACTGGATTCAGACTCATTGGCAGGCCTTGTGCTTGATCTGGACCGGAGTCTCATTGCTTTTCATACCATATGTTTTGTTCCGGAACCAAGCGTCGTCCTCGTCAGAACTGCGCGATGGGGGTCAATCGCCTTCGTCTTTTTTTGCACTGGCGGGGGGGATGTTCCTGTTATGGGTCGTCTCCGGATCGGTCTGGATGAGTTGGACTGATCGTCCGGGGGTTTCGACCGTCTGGAGATCGGTCTATGGGGCTTTATTCATACCTCTCCTGCCGATTTTGTTGGGATTATGGGCGCTAAGACAAGAATCCGTCCGGACGGGTTGTGGACTGCAATTCAAGAGCGTCGGGCCCGGATTCAAATGGGCCATCGTAGGAATATTCATCGCGATGCCTTGGGTCTGGTGGTCTGTTCAAGCCACGTTAAAATTCTGGGAGTGGGTGGGGTACCAACATCCTCAAAAGCATTCGCTTTTGCTGGACTTGGACCGTTCGGACGGGATCGGGATTCGACTCGCCGTGATCACGGCAGCGGTGGTCGTTGCCCCGGTGTTCGAAGAAATACTGTTTCGTGGATTCCTCCAGACCGGGATTCGACAATGCACCCGTTTTGCGTGGATCGCGATCGGAACGAGCAGTCTGATTTTTGCCTTGGTTCATTCCCCGTGGCAGGCGCCACCTATTTTTGTTTTATCTCTTTTCTTGGGATTAATTTACGAAAAAACCAGGTCTCTGTGGACTCCGATCGGTATGCATGCCACTTTTAATGCATCGGTCATCTTGTTCAACTCCCTGTCTCGATAAATTCGGTACGTATAATTCCGTACTCCTCCCGGTTGCCAACCTGCTCAGGTTTGTTCACAATACGGATTCTGGTGTGAATAACGATAGATCATCCTAGAAAGGAACCGCCCGATGGCAGAAGAATCCAATACTCCCCCGCCCGAGCAACAACAAAACGTTCAGTTGGTTGTCGATGACCGTGAACTACGCACCTGTTACAGTAACGGATATTTCATTAACCAGACGGCCGAGGAGGTCGTCATCGATTTTGGTTTCAATCTTCCTCGTCCGTCCCAACCCGGTCAGCAGCCCCAGGTCCTGTTTAAGCTGACAGACCGGATTATTCTCAGCTACCCCAACGCCAAGCGCCTCGTCGGTAGTCTGCTCCAACTGATCAAGCGGTACGAGCAACAGTTCGGAGAAATCCCGACTCAACCCGGAGCACGTCGGTAATCTCGTCCGACTCCGGAACCTCCAGAACATCGATCACAGGACGATCCTGCGTCAGACGCCATTGATTCCGTCGTCTTTTGGCGTGAACCGGGGAAAGGTTGGAAATTACCACCGCGTCATAACGCAAGGATCGTCCTGTCTGGTCATCGACCAGTCTAATCCCGCGATAACGCCTCGACGGGTGATGCAACTGTTGGTCCGCGATCCCGACAATCCGTAGCCCCAGGTCTCTACAGGCCTGACAATACCCGTAAATGCCTTTCCCACAATCGACCAGCAACACGGGTCGGCCTGTTAGATCTTGAGTCCCCAGGACTTGCGTTAGACTCGTTTTCAGACCGGATCGGATCAGATCCGTTTTGATGAATCGCTCGAACGTTTCGATTGAAACTGGTTCTCTACGAGGACGGATCAGGCTACGCAAAATCCCTTCGAGAAGTCCTTGCAGGAAGACGCCTTGAAGTTTTCTCGACCCAGCGATCCAGAAATAACGTTTCATCCAATCCCACCCAACGGTCGGAATGAACGAAAACGGAAACCGTCGGACGATCAGGTAAAAGTTGTTCCTCACGTCTAGTCGGAAGGTGCGCGACGAAATACGGGCCTGCGGGGTTTTCAGATGAGCAACATGAAGGTCCTCGAATGTCCGCACGGTGTAACCGGCCTGCATCATCCGAAGCGAAAGGTCGTATTCTTCCGCTTGCATGAAAAAGTCGTCCGGCAAGCCCCCGACCGCCCGCAACGCCCGTCGGCGAAACCCCACCCCGCAGCCGATGAAAACATTCGGATACGCCGAGCATTCCTGACGTCCGTCCGGTAACGTGACCGTAAACGTGGCTGCCCCAAGCTTGGCGTCCGATTCAAAATGATGAATCATCCGAAGTATCGATCCGGCAAGCGGATACGAGTCATCATCCAGAAAAACCACGAATCGCCCCAACGCCTGAGGCAAGGCAACGTTTTTGGCAACGGAACCTCGGTTTTGCGTCAGTCGAATCAGTTTGACTTTGGGGAAACGGGATCGGACCCGTTGTGGGGTCCGGTCGGTCGAAGCATTGTCCACGACATGGATATCAAAATCCGATTCGGCCAGACCACAACGCTGAATCTGAGTCAGGGTTTCCAGCAACACCGAGCAGCGGTTGCGGGTGGAAATGACGAAACTGACTTGTGGAAACTTCTGAAACATCGTGTTCCTCAGGCCGCTTGAGATAAGGAATCGTTCAACCCCCGCAACGTACAAGGACGCGCAGGATTAAAGTCGTTCCATAACGGATTGCGCGGGGGTAAGTCCCATTTGGCAAAAAGTCGGGCATTGTCTTGCTGCATCTTGGGCAAATCCTCTTCCCGACGAAGGTCCCGGGTTTCTTCGTGATCGATGCACACCCCCCAAGCAGGTTCGATGCGATAACCATTCCACCAGGCTTTGAGTGACAAATCCGGATCGGCGGCACAAAAAATGAACCGTTCATCGAAGTATCCCAGCCGGTCAAACATCTCTCGTCTACCGATCGGAAAGTTCGCATACAACGTGCCACGAATGTGGCAGAGACTATATGTTGCTCCGTTGACGACCGTCTGATAGGCGATATTCCTCGGTGAATGCCAACGGTGAAAAATCGCCAGAAAAGCGACATCGGCTGGAGCAAAATCGATCTGCTGGACGGCCTGATCGATGGCGCCGAGAATCGGACGGGCATCGTCGTTCAACCACATCATGTTTCGACCGGTGGCGTGTAAGAAACCTTCGTTCATTGCTTTGACGAACCCGCGCCGGTTCGCCTCGCGAATGATTTTAAGTCGTTCGCCGAGTTGTTCTCGGTGTCTGAGCAATCGTTCCCAGGTATCGTCGGTACTAGCGCCGTCGATCACGATCAACTCCCATCGACATCGTGTCTCTCGGGCGACGGATTCGATGCATCGAGACAACAGATGACCACGATTACAGGTCGGCAGGATGATGGATACGTCAATCATTTTACGCTCGTTTACAGAGTCCGCGTAGAGTCAAGCCACTTTGCTCAAAGTCTCCGGAGGGGGCACCAGTTGCAAAAAAGCATCGATCAAAAGATCAGGCGTGACGGGAATATTACCGATCTGCTGTACCTCACAGGCGGCTGCGAGGGAACCGATCAAAGCGGATTCGGATAACGAGGCGCCACTGGACAACGCCAGGCTGGCTGCTGCGAGAAGCGCGTCGCCTGCCCCCAGGGGGTCCGGGGCATGAGTGCATAGCGCGGGGAGATATTCCGTGCTCAGACGTCCGTCCGAAGCTTCCCAGGTCCTTCTCGGCCATTGACAGGCGACCAGACCCTGTTTGCCCAACGTGATCAGACTTGCCGGGACCTCCGTGGTGCGTAACAGTTCTGACACCACTGCCCCAATTCCGCTGGAAAAATCGTTCAGCGCTTCACGAACCTCTCTTTCGGTGGGGCAAAGCAGATCGACCTTTCGGAATCGTAACAAATTGGATTGTTTTCCTGAGACATCGGCGGTCAAAACGGGCACCGATTCCCGTAGTCGCGACATAACCCGATCCAGAAGTCCGGGGGTGATCATTCCGTACCCGAAATCGGCAAAAATCACACAGGAGGCTCCCTCAGCCGTTTCCAGGATACGATCCGCCAGCAGTTTCTCACGTCGACTGTCTAGCGGGGCAGTACTCCCCTCATCCAGTTTAAAAACCTTATGGTCATCCACCAGGTATCGGTTTTTGGTTACCAGTTGCTTGCGGTGGTCCGAGGTATGAACCTGGATGTGCTCGGCTTGGAGCCTGAACAAGACTTGATGTGCGTCCGGATCCTTGGACAAAGCCGTGATCAGGGTGGTTTGTGCTCCCAATGCCGCAGCATGTCGGGCGATGATGGCCGCTCCCCCGTCATACGACTGTTGCCCGAGGCTTCGGAGGCTCATCATGGGGCTTTCTCCCGCGATACCGGTGGCTTCGCAGAAATGATAACGGTCCAGGATGTAGTCCCCGATGACGACTACTTTCAGTTTCCGGAATTGTTCAATCCGATGCTGGATTCGGTCCGGGGTGATCTGGTGTTGTTGAATAAATCGATGGACTTTCTCTCGTTGAAATGCCCCGGTATCCGTCAACGCGCCGATCAAAGCGGTCGAAGAGTAAACGACATCACCGGAAGTAAAAAAGACTTCTCCGCCGTGAGTGATGACCGTATCACGCTCTTTAAGAAATCGGGGGTCCGCGCTGGTTTCGTATTCCCGACCCTTGACGTAAATATCGGGTTTGAGTTGCTCCAGAAGTTCGACAGCGGTCGGATAATCATTCAGATAAACCAGATCCACACACTCCAGTGCCGCCAGGCTGGAGGCTCGCAGGTCATCGGGGATTAAAGGACGAGAGACCCCTTTGTTGACGTGAGCGTCAGAGGAAACCGAAACGATCAATACGTCTCCTAACGATCTGGCATGCTGGAGGTGATGAATATGACCGGGGTGCACCACATCAAAGCAACCATGACAATGCACGACCGTCCGACCTAGCGAACGATAGTGTTCACGGAGGGTCAGCAGCTGTTGGAGGGTGCAAATTTTTCGGTTTACCGGCACGGATCCTCCGTTACTGGGCATACACCCTGTATATCGGTCGTTCAGTGGATCGGACATGATTTTTATCGGACGGATGTCGTAAAGTGATTGGGAATAACCCGTTGCATTTCTCGTGAGAAAACGGGAAGCTGATCCTGTGGATGCACCAATCAGACAACTGGTAGACCAGGTCCTGGGAGTAACCGGTGGTCGTAGACCGGATTGGGCGAACGACCAGGCACCGGTGCTGCAGATCCAATCGATGAACGACTCGATTTACCTGATCGGAATGATCGGGGGCAAGGACGTGGGTAAAAGTTCGTTGATTAATGCGTTATTGGGTCAGTCGATTGCCCGGGTCAGCGGTTTTGGTGAGGGCACGCGGAGGGCTTTGGCGTATGTGTTTCAAGACGATTCGATGACGGTACGTCGACAGTTGGATCAGATCATTCCGGATCAATTCGACCTGATCGAACATACGCAACCGTCAGGCCAGGGACGGGTGCTTTTGGATCTACCGGACATTGACAGCATCTATTCCGAACACGTGGAATTGACCCGACGATTGTTGCGTCACATGCTGTATCCGGTCTGGGTTCAAAGCATCGAGAAATATGCCGACCGAGAACCGATTCATCTGTTGGCGACCGTAGCGAGGTCGAATACTCCCGAAAACTTTCTGTTCGTGCTGACCAAATCCGATCAGGTGGCGAACCGACACGGAAAACAGGCGGTTGACGAACTCAAATCCGATTTTGCCGACCGAGTGGCCCGCGCCTGTCAGATCGTCGACCGACCGGTGGTCTATGCCGTGACCAATACGGATTCCCAAGCCTTTGATTTTCCTGAACTTGCGCGAAAGATCTTGTTTCGACGGACTCCCGAACGTCTTTCGCACGATCGAGAGGCTGCGTCGCGACGACAGAGACAAACGGTTGCCCGTTGGTTGTTAGACGCCGGGCTTGACGAGAAGTTGTTGATTGCAAAAAGGTTACACGACCATGCCGGGCAGGTGCTGGTGTCACGAGTCGTCGAGCCTTTGGTCGATCAGGTAACAGACCGTCTGATCCATGATCCACAACTGCAAGCCCATTTGATCGAACCGACGGTCAACGCCCGTCTGGGATACTGGCCGATCGTGAATATGATTCAGGCCACGCTCGGTCCGGTTTTGAGCTTGACCCGTTCGGTACGCCCTGCGGACATATCCCAAACCCTCGCGGGACGCGAAATTGCATCCCATTTGCGGGGGATTTTTGCAGAACTTGTCCAGTCCGATCCGATGGTGCTTACTTTGTACGCCCGGGATAAATTGTGGGAGCACGAACCTTCCGATCGAGCCTCGGCAGGGCTTCAACAAAAGTTAGACCTCGCGATCCAAAAACACCGGAAAGGGTTGTCGGAAAAGTTCAGCCGACCCGGGTTTCTGACCCGAATGGTTGCGCCGGTTCTGACGATCGGCGTAGTCATATGGTTTCCGATCCTCCAGCCGATTCTGCAGACTCTCCTGCAGGATTCCGCATCCGATCTGACACGAGAGACAATCTTGACCGTCGTCGAACTGCTCAGTGCCAGCTATTTACTTCAGAGTGTCGGTTTCCTGGCGATTTATTTTCTGATCCTTTGGATGTGGCTTCGTTGGCGGACAACCCGTCGAATCCAACGGTATCTGAGGCAAAAAACCGAAACGGATCATCCCGCAGCCGTCATCCTAGAATGGCAGGACCAATTGTTGGAACCGATCCGACAATATGTGGAGCAGTTGGAGTCATTGCAGACAAAAATAGACGAGTTTGCCGCCTCGGCAGGGGTCATTCGATCTCGTCCCTCGGATCAGGCTGCCTGACCTACCGATTTTCAGCGCATTACCCGGGTGCCTGTCGGTTGTGATTGTGTTGTCGGGTCAGAACCACGGACGCGACTTGTCTTTGGCTCATCCCGACCACCTGAACCTGATATTCCCCGATCTCGATCCGATCCCCGACCCGCGGAATACGTCCTAGAGTGTGTGCGATATAACCACCAATGGTATCCACGGTTTCGGGTTCGATTTCTTCGGGCAACTGCAGTTTCCGGATCAACTCATGCAAAGGAAACGTCCCGTTGACCCGAATGATGTTGCCTTCCATCACGATATCCGGAGTTTGCACGTCAAACTCGTCGTCGATTTCTCCGACCAGCTGCTCGATCACGTCTTCGAGTGTGACAATTCCCTGCGTGGCGCCGTACTCGTCAACCAGAACGGCCATATGAATGCGTGTTTCCTGAAACTGGCGTAACAATTTATGAACCGGTAGCAATTCGGGCACGTGCAAGATGTCACGACGAATCACGTTCAAATCGATGTCTCCTGAACCGATGACGTGAATACCCGATCCCGGTTTCCCGTCGGCGATGGCCATGACGGAGTCTTGGGGATTGGTTGGGTCCGAAAAACGAAGCTTGCCGGGAACGAGTTTCAGATGAGTCAGAATGTCCTTGGCGTGTACAAACCCGATCACTCGATCAATGGACCCGTCCACCAGAGGGAAACGCGTAAAAGAAGATTCTTGGATCGTTTGAAGTATTTCCTTCAAGGGTTGCCCGACGGACAGAAATTGAACGCTCGTCCGTGGGGTCATGATCTGCCTGGCCAGCAAATCTCCGAAACCGAACGCCGACAAGAGAATCCGGGATTGTTCCTGCTCGATCTGACCCGAAGCAATCGCTTGGCGCAAAAGACCGCGAATTTCTTCTCCGGTATGAGGTAAACCCCCGTGCGCATCGTTGATCAGGTGGATACCCAGAAGACGCAACAGTCGATTGCTGGCGGCGTTTAACGTCCAGATGAGAGGGTAAAACAGATAAGTAAAAAGGATCAAAGGAACCGCTAGAACGGGTAAAAGTCGGTCGGGATAGTAGATAGCGACGTTTTTTGGCGCCACTTCACCCACCACCACGTGCAAAGCGGTGGCGATCGTCAACGCGATCGCGATCGCCAAGGCGGAATGTCCGGTGGGGGGGATCGTCCAACCCAACAACCCGAGAACCGGGTCCAACAAAGCCGCTATCGCCGGTTCGGTTACTGCCCCGAGTCCGAGCGACGCGATGGTGATACCTAGCTGACAGGTCGAAAGATATAAGTCGAGTTTTTGCTTGATCTTAATACCCGCACGTGCCAGAAAACTTTTCTCCGCCAACGCTTGGAGTCGCGATAACCTCGCCCCGACGGCAGCGAACTCGGCTGCGACGAAATACCCGTTCAACACCACCAAACCCGTGGTCGCTACCACTTTCCAGACTATGTCCGTCCATTCCACAATCCGGTTTTAACCCGCTTGGCTTGGACAAACAACTTTCCGAAGTACATCGTGAGCGAGAAGATTGATTTTGTGAAAATTAGGCTTATATTTCATGAAATATTGTGCAATTTTCTTTAACTTCCTGGCCTAAATATGAAACCGATTCCATTATCGATGATTCCTCGGACCCGGTCGAAAACTCCTTTTAAGGATCAGAAAACGTTGATTCATGGGGGAGATTACAATCCCGAACAGTGGTTATCGGTAAATCCACAGATCCTTCAAGAAGACATGGAATTGATGCAAAAGACCGGAATCAATTCGGTAACGATCGGCGTTTTTTCCTGGTCAGCGCTTGAACCTTCGGAAGGAAAGTTTGATTTTTCCTGGATGGATCGGGTAATGGATCAGCAAGCACGATTGGGCAATCGCGTGATCCTGTCGACCCCCACCGCTGCCATACCCGCCTGGTTGGCGGAAAAATATCCTGAGGTCCGTCGTGTCGATCCACGGGGTTATCGCCCACCGATGACCAATCGTCAGCATCATTGCTGGACTTCTCCCATCTTTCGTCAACGTGTGCGGATCATCAATACCCAATTGGCCGAGCGATACGGTCATCATCCCGCGTTGTCGATGTGGCACGTATCAAATGAATTATGTGGTCAGTGTTTTTGCGAACTCTGTCGTCGGTCCTGGTCCGAATGGTTGGAAAAACGGTTTGGATCTCTTCAAGCCATGAATGAGGCGCACTGGGCCTGTTTCTGGTCCAAACAGGCCACCGAATGGAGACATGCCGAACCGACCTGCGGGTACTCGGATGGTCTGTTGCTTAACTGGTTGCGTTTCTGTAACGATCAGTACGCCCAATGGTATCAATTCGAATCCGACATTCTTCGTCGCATCACACCTTCCATCCCCATTACCACGAACTTTATGAGCACGGTATACGGGATCGATTACCAGTCCCTTGCCAAAGTGGTGGATGTCGTTGCAGATGATCAATATCCGAATTATGACCCGCAGCACCCGCGTTATCTCGAAGCAGTCCCGTACTGGTCTTTAAAACAAGACTTGTACCGGTGTATGAAACCAGGACACACTTTCATGCTGATGGAAAGCTGTCCGGGTGTCATGCAGTCACGCACCCCGATGAAAGTCAAACGCCCCAACATTCATCGACTGGAAATGCTACAGGCAATTGCCCACGGGGCAGACGGGACCTGTTATTTCCAGTTTCGAGCCGGTAGAGGGGGAATGGAAAAGATGCACGGAGCGGTTGTCGAACATTGGGGAACCCAACGACACTTCCAGACGCGTCGGTTTCGAGAGCTTCGCGAATTATCCGACACCTATGAAAAAATCAAACCGATCCTGGGAACATCGATCTGCCCGCAAGTGGCCTTGATTTATGACAGCCAAAGCAGTTGGGCGCAGCAATTAACGCCGGGGCTTGGGATCGATAATCCCCCTCGAAATACCAATCTGAGGGAAATCCGATACTACGATGCGGTGGCAACGGAGTATTACGAACCCTTCTGGCGGCACGGAATACCGGTAGATGTGATCCCCAACGACCGGAATTTGTCTGCCTACCGGATCGTCGTTCTTCCCATGCATTGGATCATGACACCCGATTTTGCCCGTCGTTTGCGGGAGTACGTTCACCAAGGGGGGATACTGATCGCGACATGGGATACCGCGATGGCCGATGAGCACAACCGTATGCTCGTGGGGGGATGGCCCGGTGAGGGATTAACCGACGTGTTTGGGGGATGGATCGAAGAGGTAGATCGTGTCGGAAATGGGGTACCCATCGCGATCGACGGTCTGCCCGGGTCCGGAAGTGAAATCGCAACCCTGATGCACACCAATGGGGTTGAGGTATTGGCTCGTTTTGCGCAGGATTTTTATCGAGGAATGCCTGCTGTGACTCGTTTCCGATGCGGAAGCGGACAAGCGTATTACGTCGGAACCCGTTTGAACCAACAAGCCCGACAGGCATTGTTTGAGATGATCCTGAGAGAGTCGTCTTGTCACATCCCGTTTCAGGATCCCTTGCCTGAAGGGGTGACCGTGCAATGGCGGGGGGTCTGCGAGACACTGTTCGCCTTTGCGATGAATTTTTCATCACAGCCGCATCAGATAGGTTTGGGATCTTTCAAACTGACCGATGTGGAAACCCGAACGATCTATGAGAATTGCCTACCTCTCGGGCCTCTGCAAGCCCGGGTGTTTGAAGTCTCGTAACCCCAAGGCAATCCAAGGGGAATCGGTTATACGCAGGTTTCTTCCCCGGATAAGTCCCGGAAAACCCGGATCTATAAACTCAAGAACGGGTTTTTGTAGGGACGATGGTCAAGAACGAATTGTTTCCAACTCTTCGGTTTGTTGACACTTACGGACGCGGATTTAAACTTCATTGCACTAGACATAGCAGCGGAGTAGCTTGCTGCGACGCAGCACACCCTTGGAGGCTCGCAACATGAATCGTTTCGTCCCCTCGATCGTAGCCGCCCGGTTGCGTGCAGCGACGGTCGGTTTTTCCGTCGCCGTACCACTCGTTTGGATGGTCCCTGGCGTGATTTATGCCCAGGAACAGACCGATCCGGTCGTCAAAGCCGTGGAAGATTTTTGGCACTACGGTAAAATTGCTCGTTATGACCTGGCTGCGATCAAGGCCGATGAAATCTTGTCATCCGGCGCAAGCCCCAGCCAAATCCTCCAAGCCTTTGAACAAGTGGCCGGTGACCGTGGCGACAAACTCGACGAGTGGATAATCCGCTGGCAGGGGGTCGATTCGATCAAGGAAAAGGTCTCTGAACTGGCACAGAAAATCAACGAAGGACGTTTCGAACGTCGTTCAAATCCCGACCACATCATCGAACAGATCAACCGTCTTTCCGGTGGTGATCGTCCCTACCGGTTGGCGATGGTCCAACTTCGTGAAAGCGGTGAGCTGGCGGTTCCCTTCCTGTTGGATGTTTTAAAAGAACCTTCGCGTAACGCCGAGCACGGCGCAGCAAGACAGGCGATCCTCGACCTGGGCCGGTTGGCGCTGAATCCTCTGGTGGCTGCGACCGAATCCGATCAGCCTGTGGTGCTTCAGATCGTCTGTAACCTCTTGGGCGACCTTGGTTATGACGCGGCGACGCCCTATCTTCAAAGGTTGGTCGAAACCAGTCAGGACCCGCAAGTAAAACAGGTAGCCACCGCCGCTGTGGCAAAACTCGGTGGTGCATCAACCTCGGCCGGAAACTTGTTCTATGATCTGGCGGAAAAGCTGTATTATGGGAAGAGTGCTCTGACCGCCGACACGCGTTTCCCGGCCGCAAACATCTGGCGTTACGAAGGAGTACAGAAGGGGCTGGTGCGGACTCCGATCCCGCCTGCGATCTATAATGACCTGATGGCCATGCGGGCAACGGAATATGCCTTGACATTGGGTACGGACCGGGATGCCTTGAGTCTCTGGTTGGCGAGCAATTTTCGTCGAGAAGTCGATTTACCCATCGGAGAAACGGATCGTACGCGAGCGGAAGGTCAACCTTCGGCACACTTTTATGGTGTAACCGCCGGGGCACGATACCTGAACGCAGCCTTAGCCCGGGCATTAAAAGACCGCAATTCTCCCCTGGCTTTGAAAGTCGTAAAATCTCTTCAGGAAATTGTCGGAGATTCCAATTTCCGTACGAATGATTCAAGCCCGTTGATTGACGCGATGCAGTACGGGGATCGTCGGGTGCGTTTTGAAGCTGCTTTCACGCTAGCTCAGGCGCTCCCTCAGTCCGGGTTTACCGGGCAGGAGATGGTCGTCCCCCTTTTGGCAGAAGCGATCTCGCAGACCGGTCAGCCCAGCGTGTTAGTGGTGATGCCGACGATTGAAAGCGTTAACGCGATCGTCGAACCACTGAAGTCAGACAACTTCATTGCTGCCGGCGCTACCACACCGGCTGCGGCGCTCAGTGTGGCGGCTTCGTTGCCCGCGATAGACGTAGTGGTGATCTCCGATGATCTTTCCCCGGCCGACATCGAATCGTTGCTGGGACTTATCGCCCAGACTCCCAAAGTCCGCGGGGCGGGCAAATTAATCATTGTGAAAAGCCAAGCCAGCCCCTGGGAGCAGCGAAAAGTTACCGATCCGTCGATCAGTATAACGACAACGACCGACCCGAGTGGTCTAAAAGCTGCGATTCAACGGGCGCGTGAAACCTCCGGGGCTCTCCCTCTGGATCCGGAACTGGCCACCGAGTACGCGACCCGGGCCGGGGAACTGATCAAAAAGCTGGCCATTTCCCGAGGACAAGTTCTGGACCTGACCCCTGCTCAGTCCACCCTGCTCGGTTCGCTCGAGGATACCCGGCCTCAAATCGTTCAACTAGCCGGACAGGCCTTGGCGCTTCTGAATACCGATGATGCCCAACGCGGGCTGGCAATCAAAGCCACCAGCGAAGGAATCTCTGATGAAGTCAAAATCAGCCTGCTGAAAAGTCTTTCTACCAGTGCGAAGTTTTTCGGTAACCGTCTGGAATCGGCTCAACTGGATTCCCTGGAAACCGTAGTGCGTGTATCGACCAATCCGGAAGTCAAAAACGCCGCTGCCGAGGCCCGCGGAGCGTTAAACCTGCCCAGCGATCAGGCCAAGAGTCTGATCCTCGAACAATCCCGTCGATGAACGGTATAAAAATCAAACACTCCCCGCCCCGCGATGTCGGATCGTCGCGGGGTTTGGCTTTTAAGTAACCGATACGTGCATGAATCTTGTTGGAAGTTTCACCCGCTGATGGACCCTTTTCAACGATCCAAGGTGTTTTCGCGGTCGAACTTGTTTAGACCTCTGGTCTGGCTTTCTTTGCCGGTCTTGGCCGAGCACGCGTTGCATATCCTGGTGGGAATGACGGATACCTATATTGCCAATCATTTGATCGAAACGTCCGGTTTGTCGGCAGAAGCTTTGGATGAGGCGTACCGTTTGAACTCAGCGGCCGGGGCAGCCGTCGGTTCCGTGACCTATATGTTGTGGTTTGTGGGTTTAATTGTGTCATCCATAGGGACCGGTTCCACCGCTATTATCGCCCGAGCGGTCGGCGCACGTCACCGAAGACTGGCCAACAAGGTCTGCGGACAATCGATCCTGACGGCAGGGGTTTCCGGTCTGGGGCTCGGATTGGCGCTCTGGTTCGGGGCTCCCGTGATCACGTCGTGGTCCAACCTACAAGACGATGCGGGGGCTTTTTTCACCCAATACTTGCAGCTCCTTGCCTTCGGATGTCCGTTGGCGGTCTTGATGTTCACGGCCAACGCTTCACTACGCGGCGCAGGAGATACCCGAACCCCCGCAGTAGCCATGATGACGGTGGACGGGGTTAATCTGATTCTCAGTATGTCCTTGGCTTGGGGATGGTTCGGTTTACCCGTTTTGGGGTTCAAGGGAATCGCGATCGGAACATCGGTCGCCTACATCGTGGGGGGAATGCTCCAGCTCATCGTTTTATTGATGGGTCGAGGCGGGTTGAAACTTTTCTGGCACCGGCTCAGCCCCGATGTTCGCACGATCAAACGGATTCTAAAGATCGGTTTACCTAGTGGTGGTGAGGGATTACTCATGTGGTTGGGGAATTTCGCCGTTCTAAAGGTCGTCAATGGATTAGGAAACACCCCGGCGACTGCCCACAATCTGGCGATCCGGATCGAGTCGTTGAGCTACATGAGCGGGTTTGCGATCGCGGTCGCGGTGTCGACGATGGTCGGGCAAAGCCTAGGCGCCAAGGACCCGATTCGTGCCCGAAAATCGGCGGTTTGTGGGTATCTGTTGGGCGGGGGAATCATGTTCCTGTTCGGAGTGATCTTTATCACATCCGGGGAGTTGTTGGCGGGGTGGTTTACCCGCGACCCGATGGTCATATCGGAGACAGCGACCTGTCTGTTCTATACGGGTTTTATCCAGGCGGGTTTTGCGGCGTCGATCATTTTCGGTTCCGCCTTGCGTGGGGCCGGAGACACTCAATGGGTGATGTGGCTGAACCTGACCAGTATCCTGCTAATTCGTTGCGGCGGTGTATGGTTACTCGGTTTGATGGGAACCAATTTGTCCCAGATCTGGATGGTCCTTTGCGCGGAATTGGTGGTCCGTGGAGGATTAATGGTGGGGCGTTTTGCCAAAGGTCAATGGACACACGTACGTGTTTGACCGATGGATCAAGCCGTCTGTTCGATTCGTTCAGCCAGTTGGCGGGTGACGGGTCCGGGTTTTTCGTCCCCGATCGGTTTGCGCTCCACGCGTGTGACGGGCATGACCCCCATCACGGAATTGGTTAGAAAGACCTCATCAGCCTCGAGCAGTTCGTGAATCGAAATGCTTTTAATCCGAACTTCCAGACCAACCTGTCTGGCTTGATCGAGGATCACGCTTCGGGTCGTCCCGGGTAAGACGTTGCTACGAGGATAAACCGTCTGACTTTTGATCAGAGGGTCTTGCAATTCCGCGTTGGTGGGAGGGGTCAGCAGGTTTCGGTCTTTAACAAGAAAGACGTTACTGATACTTCCGGACTGCAAATAATTGTGAACATTAAACCACAAGGCTTCAGAAGCCCCCCGCTTCGAGGCGTCCCTCAAAGCCGACAACCGCGCAACATAGTCCAGCACCTTATGACCGGCGGTGGGGTCGTAGGGATTTAATTTGTACTGGTCCAAAACGATGACCGTCATGCCCTTTTCATAGTAGGTTTGGGGATAAGCCTCAAACGGTACGGCCGTTAGAAAAACTGTCGGATGAGCCTGGAGTCCGTGCACCGGGTCATGAATCGTGGTTCCCCGTGTAACGGTTAAACGCAACCGTGAATCGATCAACTGATTTTTCTCGAGCAGTTCAGAAACGATGTTGCGAAGTTCGTCATCCTCGTACAACAACGGGATCGACAATTCTTCACAGGACAGACGAAGGCGCTTCAAGTGTTGCTCAAGACGGATTACGGTCGATGCCTTGGCACGCATGGTCGTGAAAACACCCATTCCGTGCAACAAACCGGTGTCTCGAATGGAAATCGACGCCGATGCCTCATCTATAAACGAACCATTGATCCAAACCCAAGCCATGTTGCAAAAGGTAGGTGATTCATCGGAAAGAGCAAGCTCGAATCAAGAAGTGAATAGATCAATCCCCGATGCAGCAAACATCGCCCGAGCTTTGACCAACGTTTCGTCGTATTCGTGTTCCGGGATGCTGTCCGCCACAATACCCCCCCCCACGGGAATGAAAATCCGCCCGTCATGAACCGTCATGGTCCTGATGGCAACGCTCAGTTCCATGCATCCATCGGATCCGATCCAACCCACCGCACCGCAGTAGACGCCGCGTCGGACGGGTTCCAATTCATCTATGATCTGCATGGCCCGGATCTTGGGACACCCCGTGATCGACCCGCAGGGAAACGTGGCCCGGAGGATATCGACCAGCGAAACATCCGGTCGAAGGATCCCCTCGATCGTGGCCACCCCGTGCAGGACGGTCGGATGGGTTTCGATCGATCGGGGGTCTGTCACGCGGACCGATCCGATTTGGCAGATTCGTCCGAGGTCATTTCGTTGTAGGTCCACGATCATAGCCAGCTCGGCTTGGTCTTTTTCGCTATGGAAAAGGGATTCATACATTCCGGGACCGACCGGACGTGTACCTTTGATCGGTCGATTCACGATTCGACGACGACCATCGGGTAATCGTTCGACTTTTAGAAACAATTCCGGAGAGTTGGACAAAATTTGAAACGATCCGAAATCCAAATAAGCCGGGTACCGCGCAGGAAATCGACATTGAAGGTCATTAAAAATCTCGACCGGTGAACGGACCAGTGGCGCGGTAAATCGTTGGGACAGATTGATTTGAAACACGTCTCCTGCAGCGATGTAGTCCAGACACCTCTGTACCGCCTGAAGGTACTGATCACGCGTAAAGGTCGAAGTCACGGGAAATGGACGGACCATCGCAAAGTCCGACCTGACGGGGTCTCGTGACTGATAAGGAGCCCAAGCCAACAAAGGTAAACCTAGATCATCAACGGCAGAGGAGGAAATGGATTCAAACCCCAATCCCAGATCGTAAGAAAAAAAACCGACCCAATGATCGACAACCGTTGTATCTTCGTTGCGCAACTGGTCGCAGAACTGCTGCAGAATCCGCACGGGCTGGTCGCGTGCCTGCAACACCTTGCCACCGGGAGACAAAAAAAGTGGATGTCGGGCGTCCCACTTCACAAGCAAGAAGTGTAAAGATACATCTGGCGTCGTCGAGAGGCGGGCAAAATTGTCGCAGACTCTCTAATTTTAGCCCTGTAACGGAATCTTAAGAACATCACACTTGAAACGAGAGAATGAATAGGTATAAAAAAGATAAAAAGGTCTTGTGATCTTTAATTTGCCGTCAGAAAGGTAGGTCCTCATGGATCGAAACGATAAAAGAATCCGGATCCTGATCGGTAAGCCCGGTCTAGACGGACACGACAGGGGGGCCAAATATGTTGCTCAAATCCTGAGAGATGCGGGGTTTGAGGTCATCTATACGGGGATCAGACGGACTCCGGAACAGATCGTCGAAGCCGCCATTCAGGAAGATGTCTCTGCCATCGGTCTTTCGTTGTTATCCGGGGCTCACAAGTTTCTGTTCAAACGAGTGATCGACCTGTTAAAGGAAAAGGGTGCGTCAGACATACAGGTGTTCGGCGGGGGGACGATCCCTCCTGACGACATTCCGATGCTAAAGCAAATGGGCGTCTGTGCGGTGTTTACCCCGGGAACCCCGGGAAGAGTCATCGTTCAGACATTGAAAGAACATCTACAAGTTCCTGCTTGAGGGTGTTGATTCAACTCGTCGATATGAACAACGAATTGTCCAATCTCATTCACCAAGCCCGATCCGGCGATATCCGGGCTGCGTCTCGGTTGATGAGCCGAATGGTGGATGAACCCCAACGACTTGTGGAACTGTTTTCGGAAACCGACGATTGCCCGCAACCACGTCTCGTCTTGGGGATCACCGGGGCTCCCGGGTCGGGAAAAAGTACGCTGACCGATCGGATCGCGGGCGAGTATCGCAACCGATATCCCGATCGAAAACTCGGAATCATTGCGGTAGATCCGTCTTCCCCATTTACCGGTGGGGCGGTGCTGGGGGATCGGGTTCGAATGATGCGCCATTCGACCGACCCGATGATCTTTATACGCTCGTTGGCCTCACGGGGGCATCTGGGGGGGCTGGCTTTGGGGGCCCGTGCGGTCGTGCACGTCATGGGACTCATCGGATGTGAAGTGATTCTGGTCGAAACGGTCGGGGTCGGTCAGTCCGAAGTCGAAGTGGCTTCGAGGTGTGATTTGACCCTGGTGGTATTGGCCCCGGGACAAGGAGACAGCATTCAGATGCTCAAAGCCGGTCTAATGGAAGCCGGCAACTTGTTTGTGATCAACAAAGCCGACCGCGACGGTGCCGATCAGCTTTATCAATCCCTGGTTTCGGTTTTGCAGCTAAAACCAAAGAATGAGATCCGATCCGCCGGATACTGCACGGACGTGGTGCCCGAACTGGAAAATGTATTTCTGGTTTCAGCATTCGAAGGTCGGAACATTGATCGCCTGGTCGATGCGATTGAGCTTTACACTCACCAGCATCATGAACAATGGAAAGCCCACCGACAAAGACAGGTTCAGGAAGAAGTCCGCGAGGCGCTTCTAGAAGAGGTCCGTCGCAGGGTTTTGAAAGTCATGGGTGTGAACGGACGGAGTGAAGCGCGAATTGATCGAATACTCCGCGGCGAAACGGGCGTGGCGGAGTTGGCATCGGAACTAATGAAAGAAGCAGCCGGAATGACAGAAAAGGGTGATTTATGAGCGAGATTTCAGAGTGCATTGCTCGTATCGAATCTCAAAAGCGGGACTGGGAAGACCGGACGGTTTCACGAACAATCTTGCGATTTCCTGAACAAAGAAAAGAGTTTGTAACGGGTTCGGGAAAACCGGTGGAACGGTTGTACACGCCGGACGCCTCAGTATTGGCCGATTATGAATCGAAACTGGGGTTTCCGGGTTGTTATCCTTTCACGCGTGGTGTTCAACCGACTATGTACCGAGGACGGTTCTGGACCATGCGTCAGTACGCCGGGTTCGCCACTGCAGAGGAATCGAACCGTCGCTACAAATACCTTCTCTCACAGGGAACGACGGGTTTGTCCGTAGCGTTCGATCTACCGACGCAGATCGGGTATGACTCGGACGATCCCATGAGTCTTGGTGAGGTGGGAAAAGTGGGGGTGGCGATCGATTCACTAGCGGACATGGAGACATTATTCGAGGGGATTCCGCTGGATCAGGTCAGCACGTCAATGACCATCAACTCGACGGCCGCGATTTTGTTGGCGATGTATATCGCAGTGGCCGAAAAACAAGGAGTTGCGCCAGAAAAACTCAATGGCACGATTCAGAACGATATTCTGAAAGAGTATATAGCGCGGGGGACGTATCGTTTTCCCCCCAAGCCATCTCTACGACTGATCAGCGACATTTTTGCCTACTGCACGAAGCATGTTCCGAACTGGAACACGATCTCGATCAGCGGCTATCACATCCGTGAGGCAGGATCGACCGCGGCTCAGGAGATCGGTTTTACACTCGCCGACGCCATCTGTTACATCGAAACAGCGTTAAAAGCCGGACTGAAAATAGACGATTTTGGACCGAGACTGGCGTTTTTCTTTGCAGCCCACAGCGACTTGTTCGAAGAAGTTGCCAAGTTCCGTGCCGCCCGTCGGTTATATGCCAGGATCATGAAGCAACGTTTCGGCGCCTCCGACAAAAGCGCGATGCTCAGATTTCATACCCAGACCGGAGGCGTGACCCTGACCGCCCAGCAACCGGAAAACAATATTGTTCGCGTGACCATTCAAGCGTTGGCTGCCGTTTTAGGAGGCACTCAATCATTGCATACCAACTCCAAGGACGAAGCCTTGGCGCTGCCGACCGAAGAATCCGTTACGGTAGCACTTCGTACCCAACAAATCATTGCTTACGAATCCGGAGTGACTTCCACGATTGACCCGCTGGCCGGGAGCTTTTACGTCGAACGACTAACCGACGAGCTGGAATCCGAAGCCGAAGCACTTATCCGCAAGATCGACGATATCGGGGGAATGGTCGCTGCGATCGAACAGGGATTCGTGCAAAAACAGATCGAAGAATCCGCTTACCGGTTCGGACAGACGATCGAATCCGGGGATCGAGTCATCGTCGGCGTTAACAAGTTTCAGTCTTCCGAACAGACGCGTATGCAGCTGTTTGAAGTTCCCGAAGTTTCCCAACAACGTCAAATCGAAAAAGTTCGGCAAATCCGAAGGAACCGGGATCGTACGCGAGTGGAGACGGCTTTGGAGGAGGTGCGTCAGGCGGCGCGGGGAACCGAGAACCTTATGCCCCCGATCCTTAACGCGGTCAAGGCCTATGCCACCCTTGGCGAAATCAGTCAGACGTTGGTCAGTGTGTTCGGTGAATACAACGAAACAGGACATTAAGGCAGGGTGAACATGATTCAAGCACAATCCATCAACCACATCGGCATTGCGGTCCGGTCCATCGAATCGCAACGGGGCTTCTACGAAAAAATCCTCGGTGCTGTGTTTGAAGGCGTTGAAGAGGTTCCGGACCAGAAGGTTCGAGTAGGATTTTTTCGAATCGGTTCGGTTCGTTTGGAATTGTTGGAACCCACCGATCCGTCCAGCACGGTCGCCGGGTTTATCGAAAAGCGAGGTGAAGGTCTGCATCACCTTGCCTATACCGTCGAAGACATCGACCGGTGTCTGGAATCACTTCGTCAGCAGGGAGTCAGGCTGATTGATGAGAAACCGCGTCCGGGCGCTCATCGGACGAGGATTGCATTTATTCATCCCAAGTCATCGGGCAGTGTATTGACTGAATTGTGTGAACCCCAGCACTGAAATGGAGTACTCATGTCACAGACGGATACAGGAAATAGTCAAAACATTCCGATGAGTCAACGGATACGGGAATTGTATGAACATCGACGACGCCTTTATGCCGGCGGTGGTGAGGAACGTCTGAAAAAACAGCACGCGGCCGGAAAGCTGACTGCTCGAGAACGAATAGACGGGCTTGTTGATCCGGGCAGTTTTCAGGAAATGCTGGGCTTTGCACGTCACCGGTGTACGCATTTCGGGATGACCGATAAAGAACTGCCCGCGGACGGGGTTGTCACTGGTTGTGGGACGATCGACGGACGACTGATACATCTAGCGAGTCAAGATTTCACGGTCGCAGGAGGTGCTGCCGGAGAAGTGCATTGCGATAAGATCGTGGAGATGATGAAAAACTCGCTCAAAATCGGGTCCCCGTTCGTATTCATCAATGACTCGGGCGGCGCGAGAATCCAGGAGGGGATCGATGCATTAAGTGCCTACGGAAGAATATTCTATCACAATACTTTGCTCTCAGGGGTGGTGCCCCAGATTTCGATCATCTGTGGACCGTGTGCCGGCGGGGCTGCTTATTCCCCGGCCTTGACCGATTTCATCATCCAGACCCGGTACGCCCAAATGTTTATCACCGGACCGAGTGTCATCAAACAAGTCACCGGGGAAACAGTAACCGCCGAGCAGCTCGGAGGTCCCGAAGCCCATATGCACTATTCCGGGGTGGTACATTTCATTGCCGATAACGACCAGCACGCTTTGCAGATCTGCAAGAGACTGATGAGTTTTTTGCCCAGCAACAATCTGGAGGATCCGCCTGCGTTGGTTTGGAACAAGCCAGTTGATCCGGATCCTGTCTTGAATCAGATCATTCCGGACAATCCCAAGGCCGGGTTCGACATGAAGCAGGTCATTACCCGGATTATGGATAACGGGGACTGGATGGAAATCCAGGAAGAGTATGCCCCGAACCTCATCATCGGTCTGGGGCGGATCACGGGTCGAACGGTCGGGATTCTAGCGAATCAGCCGATCGTCAAAGCCGGTTGTCTGGATATCGATGCTTCGGACAAATCTTCGCGGTTTGTTCGCTTTTGTAACGCCTTCAATATTCCTTTGGTGACGCTTGTGGACGTACCCGGATTCATGCCCGGGGTACAACAGGAATACGGGGGTATCATTCGCCATGGCGCGAAGATGTTGTTCAGTTATTCCGCAGCCACTGTGCCAAAAATCACAATTATAATCCGGAAAGCCTACGGGGGTGCGTATTTGGCTATGTGCGGAAAAGACCTCGGTGCCGATCGTTGTGCTGCTTGGCCGAGTGCTGAAATCGCGGTCATGGGGGCCGAGGGAGCTGTCGAAGTCATTTTCAAACGTGAAATCGAACAAGCACCCGTTCCGACGGCGAAACGACAGGAGTTGATCGATCTATACCGGAAAACCTTCAGCAACCCGTTCGTAGCAGCCGGACGAGGAATGGTCGATGACATCATCGAACCGTCCGAAACACGAAAATATCTCGCGTTGGCGTTGGACCAACTACGCAACAAACGTGATATCCGACCGGCCAAGAAGCACGGACTGATCCCCCTGTAATTGGACATCCGATCATGTTTAAGACGATCAACAACATTTTCGCGACAGCGGATTTCGCCGAAAAAATGCTCGATTCGATCACGGTCACTGTGGTGGGAATGGGCATTGTGATCCTGGCACTCTTGGTGATGGGCGAAGTATTCAAATGGTTGGGGCGTTGGTTTGTATCACCCCCACCAGTAGAGGATCAAATTCCGACAACGTCTGCGAACATTGTTTCGTGTTCGAATCCGGAATCCGAACCATTATCCCCCGATTCAAGGTGTACGGACCCGAAATTGGTCGTAATCCTAGCCGCCGCTGCGACCGCGATATTGGGTCGCCGTGCAAGGATACGCCGAATCACCTTCATTAATCACAATACCGTCTCCGGATGGGCTGAAGCCGGACGAATCTCCATCCAAACTTCTCACAACATCCGAAGGAAATGAAATGAAATTACGCATTACTCTAGAAGGAAAGACGTATGAGGTCGAGGTCGAAGTTGTGGAAGAAGGTTCTTCGGGACCTTTATACGGTTCTACTTCGGTTCATAGCACGACGATACCAGCTCCGGTTGTGCCAAAACCCCCGTCAACACCACCCTCCCCTCCACCGGTCTCAGCCCCGACGACGTTGCCGGGAGAACGTGTGGTCAAAGCACCGATCGTAGGAACGGTCCTTCAGCTGAAAGTCGCACCCGGTGACACCGTCAGCGTCAATCAGGTCTTACTGGTTATGGAAGCCATGAAGATGGAAACCAACGTCGCCTCTCCGATTGCCGGGAAAGTCAAGGCCATTCGTGTCAGCAACGGTGAATCCGTCAAAGCAGGACAGGTGCTGGTCGAGTTCGAATAACTAGCAAGGGTCGGTCATGCTGGAACACATCTGGACAACGACAGTCGATTTTTTCTCCCAAAGCGGATTAGGGCAGTTTTATTGGGGAAATGCCGTCATGATCGGGTTGGGACTTTTATTCATTTATCTGGCGATTCATCGGGGATTTGAACCGCTCCTGCTCGTCCCGATCGGTTTCGGGATCCTGATCGGGAATATCCCGTTCGATATGGTTAAAACGCCCGTGGGTGCCTACAACGGTCCGGCAGACCCGGAGCAGATCGAATATTACGCTACCGAGCGGACGGAATGGTCCGGACAGGTTTTCGAAAAATGGCAGTTGATTCCCAACCCCGTGATCGGAGAAGCATTGTTTCACGAACTAACGGAATCGGGTCGTCAGAAAATACTTTTCAATGCCGAACTGAGTAGTTTGAATGATCGACTGCGGGCCGAAGGAAAGCCGATCGAACACCGCAGGGAACTGCAACCACTGGATTATCAGGCCGTCATGGTCCACCGGACGGTTCGGATGCCCTATGATCAGACAGATCCTATTGACCCGTCCAGACAGGTAGGACTGGTTCCCGTGCGTCAGGGGAGGGTCATTCTGGTCGGTCATCCGAAACAGAATCCCGACGGGAGTCAAATCCTTGTCCCTCGTCCTTCCTCCGTGGAACAGGCACGGATTGAAAAAATAAAGATGATTTCGGACTATCCGACACTCATCCCCCGTGGGAATCAAAATCCGAATCACGCCAGCCCTTTGTGGACGATTTCACGGGGTATCGTGTGGGATTTTTTTCCTCCACTGATTTTCCTGGGTTTGGGTGCATTGACCGATTTCGGCCCGCTGCTATCCAATCCACGGACGATTCTGCTGGGGGCTGCTGCACAATTCGGGGTGTTTGGCACGATCTGGGGCTCAATGCTGCTCGGTTTCACCGGGCCGGAAGCGGCTGCGATCGGGATCATCGGTGGGGCCGACGGTCCGACAGCGATTTATCTGTGCTCCAAACTGGCGCCTGATCTGTTGGGCGCCATTGCCTTGTCTGCCTACAGCTACATGGCAATGGTTCCACTCATCCAGCCCCCGATCATGCTTGCGTTGACCACACGAAAAGAACGTCTGATCCGGATGCCCGTGCCGGATAACGCCCCGCGTATTCTCAAGGTGCTTTTCCCGATCGTTGCGTTTCTGATTTGTGCATTTGTCGCTAACGCAGCACTACCGCTTTTGGGATTTCTGTTTTTCGGAAATCTGATGCGTGAATGTGGTGTGGTTGAGCGATTGTTCCGAACGGCTCAGTCTCAGTTCATTGACATCGTCACCATTTTGTTGGGATTGTCGGTCGGTTGTCTGACACAGGCGTCTACCTTTTTAAAGTTTGACACGATCAAAATTTTTCTGCTCGGGATGTTAGCGTTCGGGATTGCGACCATCGCAGGGATCTTGATGGCCAAGCTGATGAATCTGTTTTCCCGACAGAAGATCAACCCTCTGATCGGATCGGCCGGGGTCAGTGCGGTTCCGATGGCCGCACGGGTCAGCCAAATGATGGCGCACCGTGAAGACCCACAGAACTTCATTCTCATGCACGCCATGGGACCGAATGTCGCAGGAGTGATCGGTACGGCAGTGGCTGCCGGGGTACTCCTATCATATTACGGAAATTAAATGAGGCATGGTCATGGTCTATTCAGCTCCCTCTTACAGTGAAGTTCGCACGCCTCTGTCGGATGCGTCAGGCGGAGGGCGCGTCCGGCAGATTCATTTCGATGAGATCGACTCCACGAACGAAGAAGCACGACGACAGGCTTTTCACCATATCCGTCACCCCCTTCTGATCACGGCCGACCGGCAAACCCAAGGTAGGGGTCGTAACGGTCGGATTTGGCAAAGCCCCCGCGGGGGTGCCTGGTTCAGTCTGCTTTGGCCTTTGAACAAACCGGTTGAGCACTATCAGTCGATTCCACTTGTGGCCGGACTGGCCGTCTTGCGTGCGATTGATCAAATCATTCAGGCTTACCAGGTTGTGCATATTCCGCAGATCCTCATCAAATGGCCGAACGATGTTTTGCTGGATGACCGCAAGGTTGCGGGGATTTTATGTGAAACCGCGGTGACAGGATCTCGGGTGAGTCATCTGATTATCGGTGTGGGAGTAAACGTGAGTTTTCACTCCAAGATTTTACAAAGGCCTTTGCGTCATCCCCCGATTACTTTGAAGGAAGCGTTACGAATAAATATTCCGGTGGATCGAGTTGTGGATGGGATTGTGACTCAGTTTCTCATCCTGATGCACCGGTACGAGAAAGACGGATTGTCGCCGGGGATGTTGAGAGAATTGCGATCACATCTGGCGTATTCGGGAGGGTACTGTCGTTGGAGTTTTGCCGGGCAAAGGGTCGTCGGTCGGATCCAAGGCCTTGATGACTATGGACGATTGATCCTAGACGTCGACGGACAGGAGCACGTGGTCGATCACGGAGAAATTACATTACCGGAGTTTGAACATTCAGACGAATGATTCGAGTAAAAGGATTGACAATATGTCGATTTTGAACCTACCCCGATTATCAGCCGAAGAGGCTGCGAATCTGATTCCTCACGGTGCGACGGTCGGATTTTCAGGTTTTACCCCTGCCGGAGCCGCCAAAGCCACCCCCCGAGCACTAGCCTCTAAAGCCAAAACCCTTCATGCCCGAGGTGAACCGTTTCAGATCCGTGTTCTGACCGGGGCAAGTACGGGTAGTGCTCTGGATGAGGCGCTAGCCTCAGCCGATGCCATTAGTTGGCGGGCACCCTATCAATCCAGTCCGTCACTTCGTAAACGGATCAATGCCCAAGAAATTCAGTTCGTGGACATGCACCTGTCTCACGTCCCGCAGATGGTCGAGTTTGGTTTTTTTGGATCGATCGATTTTGCGGTGGTCGAAGCGGTGGACGTCTACGCGGACGGGCGGATTTTTTTAAGCACATCGGTGGGTGCTACGCCATCGTTTCTCAAACACGCGCGAAAAATCATCGTAGAGGTTAACCGCCATCACCACCCACGGTTGATGGAGATGCACGATATCAAGATATTGCCCGCTCCTCCGGTCCGATTGCCGATCCCGATCAATCATCCGCTTGACAAAATTGGCACGCCTTTTGTGCAGGTGGATTCGACCAGAATCGTGGGCGTGGTGGAGACAGATGAACCGGACGACGTCAGTCCTTTTGCACCCGTTGACGACGTGTCTCATAAAATCGCAGAGCACATCATCCGTTTTATTCTTGAGGAAAAGGCTCAGGGGCGGATTCCCCGGGAGTTCCTGCCTGTTCAGTCCGGGGTGGGGAATGTCGCCAATGCGGTGATGGCAGGACTTGGGGAAAACCCTGATGTCCCCCCTTTTTTCATGTACTCCGAAGTGTTTCAGGATGCGTTGGTGGATTTGATGGTACAAGGTCGGCTCTTAGGGGCGAGTACGACCAGTTTGACGCTTTCCGAATCACAAATGAAACGGGTCTACGACGACATGGATTTTTTTACCCGCAGGATCGTTATACGACCTCAAGAGTTGTCGAATAATCCCGGAGTCATCAGACGTCTGGGGGTTATTACCGTGAATACGGTTCTGGAGATGGACATTTACGGATGCGCCAACTCCACCCATGTCGCCGGGACACAACTGATGAACGGTGTTGGTGGATCGGGCGACTTCACCCGCAATGCCTACTTATCGTTCTTGGTTGCACCCTCTGTCGCCAAAGGCGGACGTATCAGCACGGTGGTCCCGATGGTGACACACGTCGATCACAACGAACACAGCGTGCAAGTCCTGGTCACTGAACAGGGACTGGCAGATCTAAGAGGTCTGGGGCCTATCGAACGGGCACAGAGGATCATCGAGAATTGCGCTCACCCGATGTATCGGGATTATCTGTTCCGGTATCTGGAGACTGCCCCGATGGGACACGTTCGGCACCATCTGGATCGTTGTTTTGAGTTGCACCAAAACTTTTTGAAAACCGGTTCGATGCTTCCTGATGTCGTCTAGTAGAATCACGAGCTTCCGGGTCTAACCAGACGCGAAAAAACCGCGTCATTCCCGAAGTTTGGATTGGGGATGTGTTCAATTCTGTATAAAAGGTACGTTTTTGCGTCCCAATAAAATCGCCAGTTGGTGGGAACACGGTACCCCGCGCGGTCGATATCCGCCGAGGCGGAAAAATCAATGACATAGCTACCCGGCTCGTTCTTCAGAATCATGTTGCTAAGCGTGATATTCCGAACCCCGACGTTTTCGGCCGACTTTTCAGCGCCGGTCCGGAGGTTCTGTTTCCCGTTATACAACCAAAAAGTGACCTTGGGGTCCAGCAGATCTGAAAATGTCTTCCAGTCGCGTCGGTTAATCGATTCTGCAAGTTCATGGGTCTGTCGTATGACGCGTTCGTGCGGAGACTCCAAAAAATGCGATATCCCGTAAATCAACGCAGCCACAATGGCACAACCCAGACCTGCGTATTTGAGCTTTGCATTTTGCCGGTTATTTCCCTGCATCAGAAAAATGACCGCTACTGCTGCGAAGACGGTCGGAACATACCAAGGCGGGTTGGCAATCCATTCATGCATACGCACTCCATTTTTTTTCACGCATTCTCTGGCACACGTCCGATAAATCGTGTAGACGATCGTTCAGGTTCGCAACCTATCATCGGCCGGACATGACTTCAATCACGACCAGTTTATCTCATTCGGATTCTACCCACGCGGCGCAGCGGCTGGTGGAGAACCTATCGGCTTTGTGGGCAACCGATCCTTCTTTAGCGTTGAGGATCGATCAACTTCCCGAATCCGAAGAGATAGACCTCTTGCCGACGCGGTCCGGGCATCAGACGGCTTGGGTGGGGGGCAAAACACGACCAATCCTGCTAGCGTCAAAGTATGATCCGGTTGACGAGGCCCAACGATTGGTTCGATCGATTCCCGACCAATGCCACGAACTGTTCGTTCGGGGAATCGGATTGGGCTATCATGTCGAAAAGCTGAACCAATTATTCCCCAATGCGACATGCTGGGTATTTGAACCGGATGTTCGGGTGATCCGGTCGGCGTTTCGGTGTGTTGACCTGTCCCAAGCCATTTTGGACCACAAGGTTCGATTAATCACCGAATTGGATAAATCGCGACTTTTTTCCGAGTGGACATCCCACTTGGCAGCCATTTCAGTCGGGCATCATGTCGTTGATCATCCCCCTAGCCTGCAGCTGCAAACCGAGTTCTTACAACAAGCCAAACAACTGTTAGAAGAGTTTCTGTCGTTCGGTAAAACCACCCTTAACACGTTGCTCGTAAACAGCCGACGGACGTGCGAGAACCTGGCCCGGAATATCCCCTGGTATGTGGCCAATCCGGGAATTGGTCGACTCCGAAACACCATGTCCGGTCAACCGGCGATCATCGTCGCAGCCGGTCCGAGCCTTCGCAAAAACAAACACCTGCTGCCTCAGGCTAAAGGTCGTGCTGTGCTGATTTGTGTCCAAACGGCTTTTCAGCAGTTGCTGGACATCGGGGTCGAACCCGAGTTCGTGACTTCCCTGGATTATCACGACATTTGCGCCCAGTTTTTCCAACACGTTCCTCGACATATTCGTACCGAACTGGTGGCAGAACCCAAAGCCACTCCCCGGATCTTTGATTTAAACCCCGGACCGTTGTCTCTTTTGGGAAACAGTTTTATTGAACAACTCTTGCGCGAGATGAAACTTCAGAGACCCGGGCTTGCTTCGGGGGCGACCGTGGCGCATTTGGCATATTATCTCGCGGAATACCTCGGTTGTGACCCGATCATCTTTGTCGGTCAGGACCTCGGATTCAGTGACGGTCTGGCGTATGCCCCGGGCACGAGCTATGACGATCTGTGGAAACCCGAGTTATCACGTTTCAACACGGTCGAAATGATGCAGTGGCAACGCATCGTCCGTGATCGAGCAATCCTCCGAAAAGTCCCTGATTATCGAGGCGGGACGACTTATACCGAGGAGAGGCTTTATACGTATCTTCAGCAGTTCGAGCGAGATTTTGCCCAAAGTCAACGAATGATCATCGATGCCACCGAAGGTGGTGTTGCCAAACGGGGCACGGTTGTGATGTCTCTTCAGGAGGCTTTGCAACGCTACTGTCAACGGCCTCTGACGTGCCGAATCCCGTCACATCCGGGTCTGCAATGGGATCGGATGGCTGACGTGATTCAAAGTCTACAAAATCGCCGGGAAGAAGCCGAGCAGATCGTCGGCATCGGCCAGCAGACTCTCCCGATTCTGAATCAGATCCGCGAGTCACTGGATGATCAGGACAGGGTCAATCAACTGATCGCAAAGGTAGACCCCCTGCGCCTGAGGGTCAATGAACTGGCCATGACGTATGATCTGATTACGCAACTGACCCAGCAAAGTGAACTCGAACGTTACGCAGCCGACCGTCGTATCGAATCGGAAAAACTGGACGGAACCGAAAAACAACGACGACAGATCGAACGGGACATCATCAACGTCCGTCACATGATCCGGGCGGCTCAGACGTTTGTAACATTAATGGACCAGTGCATCGATCAAACACGAACTTTGACGGAGCGAATGACATGAGAACCGCTGCGCTGTTGTCGATGCTGCACGAACCGTCTCAGATCAATAGTGCGTCAAGACGGTTTCGAGATCAGCCCGTGGTCACATGGACCGTGGCTCGGGTAAGACAGTGCTCGGAGATCTCGCAGATCGTGCTGGCGGTCTGGGAAGATCAGTTCAAGGATGTTCAATCCCTCTTTTTACCGGCAAAAATCAAGAACCTCGGTCCCCGACGGTCGATTCCCACACTCGACGCGATCACGGTTGCGCAAAAGTGGTCAGCCGGTTGGCGAGGGGGTCTGATGGCAAGTTGTTGCTGGGACAGAGGTTATCTTGCGTCTGTGGTTGTCGAGGTGGTATCCGAAGTCGACGCGGTTGTTCTGGTCGATCCGTCATCGGGATTAGTCGATCCACAGATTCTCCACCGGCTGGTCCGCGCAGCCGAGTCCGGGACCCGGGATTATTACTTTTCTCAGGCCCCGCCCGGGTTGGGAGGTGTGTTGCTCAAACGAACGATGGTCCAGAAACTGGCCGACGGAAACGCCCACCCCGGACGTATCGTGCATTATCTGCCCGAAGCACCTGTACTCGATCCGGTCACCAGTGATGCCTGTATCGAATTGCCCTTGTCGGTCTCCCGATCGACCGAACGTCTGACTTTGGATTCAGAACGTCAGATCCGACGCATCAGCCAAGCCACCGAACCCCTCAACGGTACACTTCTTGTCGCCGACTCGGACCGAATCCTTCAGCGACTAGGTTCAATCGATCCGACCGGGGAGTTTCCTCGCGAAATCACGGTCGAATTGACCACACGCAGGAACAGTCGACCGGTATTTTTGCCCGTCGTCAATCGAGATGATCTGTCCGCAGCACAGTTTTCATCGATCGTGGATGAAATTCAAAGGTATGACGATGCCCGATTGGTTTTGGGGGGCTTGGGAGACCCGTTGCTACATCCTTGTTTCGAAGACCTGTTGGACCGTTGTCAGCAAATCCATACCGTCGGTCTGGAAACCGATCTGATCGATGTTTCGGAACAAACGCTTCGGGCGATTGTCGAGGGATCGATCGATGTGGTGTCGGTGCATCTTCCTGCGATGACGCGATCCACCTACGAATCGATCATGGGTATTGATTCGATTGTGCAGGTGATCGAAAACATCAAAAAGCTGATTCTGATCAGACAGAGTCGGGGCAAAGGTACTCCGATCATTGTTCCGACTTTCACGAAGTTGTCATCGAATCTTGCTGAGATGGAGCAATGGTACGACACGTGGCTTGGGGCTGTTGGTAGTGCGGTGATTGTGGGTCCGAGTGATTACGCGGGCAAGATGCCGGACCTATCGGTTGCGCAGATGGCTCCGCCTTTGCGAAAACCTTGCCGACGGATCGAATCCCGGTTGACGGTCTGGTCGGACGGTTCGATATCGATGTGTGAGCAGGACGCGTTTTCCCAGTTCTCGATCGGAAAAATAGGAGAAACGTCTCTGGAGTCGGTCTGGAAGACGCGTCTGAAAGGGATCCGTGATTCTCACCGGTGTGGATCGGGTCTTCCGGTACTTTGTCAGTCATGTCAGGAGTGGCATCGTCCATGAAATCACAACCCAAAGTTCTCGGTGTTGTCCTGGCCAGGGCAGGTAGTAAAGGTTTATCCGACAAACACTTGCGACCTTTGCTAGGTCGTCCTTTGATCGAATACACGTTCGAACACGCCAAAGCCTCATGCCTGTTGACGCGGGTGGTCGTCTCCAGCGACTCGGTTCCGGTTCTCGAAATGGCCGGACGTTACGGGTTTTCAACCCTGGTGCGTCCATCGGAACTGTGTACCGACACTGCTTCGGTCCAGGACGTCATGCTTCATGCGACTCGAGAAATGACCCGACAGGGTTTTGAACCGGATGCGGTCGTCGTTCTGTACGGAAACGTTCCTGTGAGGGGGCCTGGTGTCATTGACCGGGCGATCGAGCATTGGCAAAAGACCGGTTGTGACAGCGTACGCAGTTTCTGCCCGGTGGGTAAGTGGCATCCGGCCTGGATGAGCCGATTGGAGCAAGATCGAGTGGTGGCTTTGCATCCGGGCTCGATCCATCGTAGACAGGATCTGGAACCCCTTTATCTGCACGACGGGGCAGTGGTGGTGATGTCTCGGAGATCACTCGAAAGGGGATTGGAAAGTCCCCAGGATCCGCACGCGATGTTCGGCGTGGATCGTCGTGCAATCTACACCGATATCGGGGAAACGATTGAAGTCGATCATTTGCGGGACCTTTACTGGGCTGAGGCAGCACTTCGAGAACGTACGATATGAAAATCGGTCATTTGGACACAGATCAACGCGTGCTGGTGATTGCTGAGATCGGAGTCAATCATGATGGTTCGATCGAACGAGCCTTTCAACTGGTCCACCAGGCCAGGCAAATCGGTGCCGATGCGGTCAAGCTTCAGATCTTCAATGCCGACCGGTTGGTGCACCCGAGTTCCCGATTTGCTGCTTATCAGCAGAACCGCACCGATGCCGTCGACCCCCGTGAAATGCTGAAAAGGTATGAACTGTCGGATCAGGCCCTTCTGCGGATCGCCGACGAAGTTCGGTCTCATGGGTTGTTGCTGATCGCGACACCGTTTTCACCCGAAGACGTTCCGAGGCTGGTGGGAATCGGTTGTGACGCAGTCAAAATCGCTTCTCCGGACCTGGTCAACCGGTTGCTTCTTCGGCACGCTTGTCAGACCGGATTGCCTCTGATCGTCTCCACCGGAGCAGCCACTTGGGACGAGATCACCACCGCTGTCCAATGGTTAACCGCACGACCGATTGATTTCGCGCTATTGCATTGCGTGAGCAGTTATCCCACTCCGTTGGAAGAGGCGCATCTGGTCTGGATCGAGGAACTGGCCCGTTTGGTGAAAGTGGTGGGGTATTCGGATCATACGGACCACGTATTGACCGGCGCACTGGCCGTATCGAGCGGAGCGAGGATCATCGAAAAGCACCTGACTTACGACCGCCATGCAGCAGGACCGGATCATGCTGCCAGCCTCGAACCCGAAGCCTTTCGAGAGTACATCCGTCTGATTCGTCTGGCGGAGCAGGTCCGGGGACGATCCGGGAGAAGAGTCCTCCCGTGTGAGCAGGATGTCCGATCGGTCAGCCGACAGGGTTTGGTCGCCAAACGAGATATTTCATCACGTCCCATCGAATGGGACGACCTGACAACCCGTCGTCCGGGTCAAGGGGTCACTCAAACACTTTTGGATCGGGTCATCGGACACGTGCCCGTGCGCCCCATCCAAACCGGTCAATGGATCGAGGCCGACGATGTCGCGTAGGCGTGTTTGTTATGTTACCGGAACCCGGGCCGAGTTCGGATTGATGCAAACCGTCTTGCAGGCCATCCGGGATCATCCGCGACTGGATCTGCAACTGGTGGTCACGGGCATGCATCTGAGCCGGTCACACGGGCAAAGCATCCGCCAAATCCGTCATTACTGGTCGATTGATTCAGTCGTACCCTGGAAAGACACCGATCCCGCCACGGCGACCACATCGGCGACCCGGAAACTGGTACAGGTCTTCGACCGTCTTGAACCGGATATCGTCCTGGTCTGTGGGGATCGAGTCGAAGCCTTTGCCGCAGCGTCGGCCGGGCTTCTTGACGGTCGAATTGTTGCCCACGTGCACGGCGGAGATCGTGCCCTGGGACAATTGGACGACACACTCCGTCATGCCATCACCAAACTGTCTCATCTTCACTTTCCGGCAACCCACGCCAGCGCCCGGCGGATTCTTCGGATGGGTGAACAAAAGTTTCGGATTCATACAGTCGGGACCCCCGGTTTGGACGGAATCCGGGATCTGGCCCGATCGGTCGAACCGACGGATACCCAAATCCTTGTGCTCGTTCATCCGGATTCTCCCGACGAAAAACAACAGTACCGCCAAACCCGATTGTTGCTCGAACAGGTACGCCAAGCAGCGACGGGTCGGGTCGTAGCGGTCTATCCCAACAATGACCCGGGTTGGGAAGGGGTGGCAAGGGCGTTGGAAGCCTGTTCATGGATCCGAACGGTTCGAGATCTGCCTCGGGCGGTGTTTTTAAGGCATCTCATGGACGCCCGGGTCCTGGTGGGAAACTCGTCATCCGGGATCATCGAAGCCGCTAGCCTGGGAACACCCGTGGTTAATATCGGTCCTCGCCAGAAAGGACGAGAAAAAAGTCGCAACGTCCGAGGTGTTCCCTGGGAAGCAGGCAGGATCCTGCATGCCATTCAACGATCCATGAAAAAACGGTTCCGGGGAAAGAATGTCTACGGCGAGGGGAAAACCGGTCTGAGAATCGCTCGAATTTTATCAGACGTGGAGTTGGACGATCGACTTTACCAAAAGCTGATCCGGTACTAGTTGCAGAATATGAATCAGTTAAGACACCTGTGGATTGAAACGATACAAGGGTGGGACTGACATGCCGACTGCAAACCTTCAAACTCCTGAAGAACTGATCCAGGTGGCGTTAGCCAAACTGAACTCGCTGGCGACGCTCCCCGAAGTGACTACCAAAATCATTCAAACGGTGGAAGATCCTAAAAGTTCTGCCGCCCAATTGCACAAGATCGTTTCGTATGACCCTGCTTTGGTGACACGGATTCTCAAGGTGGTCAACTCGGCATTTTATGGTCTTCCTGGTCAGATCGCGTCGGTGGAACGGGCGATCGTTTTGCTGGGTCTGAATGCGGTTAAAAATATCGCCGTTGCAGCCAGTTTGGGGCAGATGTTTCGTGGGGTAAAGCTTTGTGACGGTTATACCGCCCGGGATCTGTGGACCCATTGCATCGGAGTAGCAGTGACCGCTCGTGAACTGGCGCGTCAGTCCAGAGTCCCCCTGACCGAAGAAGCATTCTTGGCCGGAATGATCCACGACATCGGTATTCTAGTGTCGCTTCAGACCTGGCCGGAACGTTTACGCGCGGTTTGTGAGCAGGCCAAGAACGCCACAGAACCATTCACTCAGATCGAGCAACAAATGGTCGGGGTGGATCATGAGGCTCTGGGTGCTGCGTTGTGCGAGCGGTGGCAGTTTCCCAAAAGTTGTCAGTGGGTGGCAGGATCGCATCATCGACCGTCAACAGGTGGCGAGGGATCAAGGACACTGGTCGGCTTGGTGTATATTGCCGACACCCTCTGCTGTGAAACCAAGATCGGTTTCTCCCTGACGGCTCGTCATCAGGTTCTTCCGCCTGATATTGCTCAGACATATGGCTTGGATCCCTTGGCCATTGAAAAGACCCGGTCAACCCTGCCAACGTTGATGAGCAACGCGGCCTCGTTTCTAGGATGATTCATGAATCGTCAAAGACCGGATGAATGCATTCGTGGTCCGCAAGGTTGAGCGCGAATAATCTTTGCTTCGAGGTCGAGCATTTCGTCCCAACGTTTGGACACCACTTTTTCAGGTAAAACTTGCTCTGCCAATTGAATGAAGGTCAAGTAATGCCCGTGTTCACTGGCCCATAAACCCTTGTAGAGTTTTGACAATTCCTTGTCATCCTTGATCGCATCTGCGAGGAGCTTGAATCGTTCACAGGACCGAGCTTCGATCAAAGAGCTGATCATCAACCGATCGATGAGTTCTTCCGTGCCTTTTCCCCGTCGAACGGTTTTGTGAAGTTCGGCTGCGTAGGGGTTGTGATGAGTCCGTGTCAGTCGACCACCGCGTCGGGCCAGGATTCGAGTGACGACCGCCAGATGTTCCACCTCGTCCCGGGCTACGGCGGTCATGGCGGTGACCCAATTTTCCGGCGGATTGGGTTCAGGCCAGCGGTTCAACAGCTCCAGTGCATTGGTAGCGGCCTTTTTTTCCAGGTGCGCATGATCGTTTAATAAATCGAGTTTTCGTTCGAGCACCTGCTGTGCCCATGAGGCAGGGGTTGCATATCGAAGGGGCAAATCCGTATTCGAGATCATGCTTCGACAATACCACTGTATTCCGACAGGGTAAACGATGCTCGTGCGATCATCCTTGTAGGGATTCGGATCAAAAAGTCTCACCCGGTTTATGGCCGGGTGAGACGCTATGACGAGTCGGCGATTCGGGGATCTAGCGTTTCCGACGGGCGGTTTTCAATCGGGATGATGCCAAGCCCAGTCTTGCCAGCATTCCGTCAAAAGCACCGGTCAACTTGCCCGCGTTGCGAGGACGAGTCGTACGACGGATCCCCCCAGCCACTCGATAGATGGTCTTGTTCACAGAAGCTCCTTCCTGTTAAGACCACTCTCAACCTACCACAGAGGCCGTGACGGGAGTCTGGAATTTCGAGTTTCGTAACATCCGATAATAAAAGGTCCGATAACCGGACTGGACCGGATAGACCCGGATCGACCCCTGTAAACACCTTGGCGCTACCTGCTAGCCCGTAATTTTGTTACAACTTTGGTCCCATGATTGACCTCAAAGACTTGCGTGAAAACCCCGACCGGTACCGTAAAGGTGCTTCGGACAAGAATATCAAAGTGGATATTGACGCCATTCTGGATCTGGACGCCCGACACCGATCCGTACAACAGGATTTTGAGAAGCAACGTGCCGAGCAGAACTTGGCTTCTCAGCAGATCGGGCGGTTGAAAGACCCGGAAGAAAAAAAAGCGGCCGTGGCTCGTATGGCGGTTCTCAAAGCACAGGTAAAGGAGCTAGAAGAGCAGGCCCGTAAACTCAATGAAGAACTTCAGACCCTGTTACTTCAGGTTCCTCAGCCTCCCGATCCGGATGTCCCGGTCGGAAAAGATTCGAACGACAATCTCGTATTGTACCGGTGGGGCGAACCGAAGAAGGATTTTGGTTTTAAACCCCGTTCTCATATCGAGTTGGCCGAAAAACTGGGGATCGTGAACTTCGAAGCCGGCGTGCGTTTGTCCGGTTCACGGTCGTATGTGCTGATGGGGGCCGGTTCAGAATTGCATCAAGCCGTCTTGCGACTGGCACTGGATATTATGGTTCGTGAGAACGGGTTTACTCAGGTCACCGTTCCGGTCTTGGTTCGTGAAGAAGCCATGCGGGGAACCGGTTTTTTCCCCGCCGGACGCGAGCAGGCCTATCACGTGACCGAAGACAACCTGTTTTTGACAGGAACGGCAGAGGTCGGGTTGACCGCATTACACATGGGACAGACGCTGGAGGAATCCCAGTTACCTTTGCGGTATGTCGCGGTCAGTACCTGTTTCCGTCGCGAAGCCGGAACCTATGGTAAAGACACTGCCGGACTGTATCGTGTGCACTTATTCGACAAGGTCGAGCAGGTCGTTATCTGCAAAAATGACGTTGAGGAAAGTAAACAATGGCACACCCGGATGCTGGGATTTGCAGAATCGTTGTTGCAGCGATTGAAACTACCGTACCGCGTAATCCAATGTTGTACGGGCGACATCGGGGTTAAAAACGCCAGCATGATGGACATCGAAACCTGGATGCCAAGCCGATACGACGGAAAAGATGAATCCACCGGTTACGGAGAAACCCACTCGGCCAGCCGATTGTACGAGTTCCAAGCCCGTCGATTGAACCTCCGTTACAAAGGATCAGACGGAAAAATCCGGTTTTGCCACACGCTGAACAACACCGTGTGTGCCAGTCCACGATTCTTGATCCCGATCCTTGAAAATTACCAGAACGCAGACGGTTCGGTCACCATCCCCGATGCCCTGCGTCCTTACATGGGCGGACGAGAACGAATCGGGTAGACTGTATAACCCGTAAAAATGGTATAAGTGATTGAAATGACTCGGTTTACCCTCGCAAAAACCGAATCGGCATGTTTTTATTCTCGTAAGTTTGCCCCTCGCCAAAGCTGTGTCAGATTGGAATACATCCACCTGCTCGGAGGCATGTCATGACCCTGATAACCGGCGGCGAATCTCCCAAGCACAGCAAATGGCACGTCATCAGTGGAATCATTGTGCTCTTAAACGTGTACCTATGGGGTCTTTGGTTGCTGAGTCGGTGGATCGACCGCAATTAGCCTCCTCCGAAGGGCTCTAAAATGGTTTCAGATCGCAAATCCGACAGAATCAATCATGAATGAGGCTGTCGAAGGGGGCGTCGATATCAATCGACTCCGGAGTTTTAAAACTCCCCGGAAAAACAAAACTATCGTGTGATTCTCGATGCTTTCTCTGATCCATGATGGGTCAAACACGCAAAGACGGGTTCGGAGAAAAAACGGTTGACCCCGAATAAGAAAAACCCGTCAAACGACGGGTCTTAATGCCCAGGACAGGACTCGAACCTGCACGATGTTACTCACTACCACCTCAAAGTAGCGCGTCTGCCAATTCCGCCACCTGGGCATGACCTGATCTTATCCAAACATACAAGAATTGCAAAATCACAAACCGGAGTCGCGCATGTTAATTTTCCTGATAAAATGAGCAAAAATATGGAATAACTTTGGAATCTCACATAAGATGCATCTCCGGCGATGCCTGGAGGTTGTATGAGACGGTTTGTATACGTCTGGATGATCGTGTGGATCGTGTTGGGGCACGTCACAACGGGTCTGTCAGCGACACCGGAGCAGATCGAAAAAGCGATCGAAAGAGGTAAAGCCTATCTTTATTCGACTCAACGGGACGGGATCTGGGATTCGTATCCGCCGAGAGGAAAAATAAATTGGCCGATGCAGGAAGGCGGACGGACTTGTCTGGCCGTTTATGCCCTTTTGGCTTGTGGAGAAAAGCCTACCGACCCACGACTCACCAAGGCGATCGAATTTGTGATCGATTTCGAGACAGATAAGACGTACGTGCTCGGTGTTAAAGCACTCGTGCTGGGACGTCTGCCTCAGACCGACCGTGTCAAGAAGGCTTTGAGAGAAACGACCAGAAAGCTGTTATCCGGTTTCTCCAGCAACGCTCAGACAATCGGATTGATGTCCTACAGTATTCAAGGGGGCCAGGGGGAAGTTCCACACCCTTCCCCGACGAATTACGGTATTCTCGGACTGTGGGTCGCTGCTAATAACGGGATCGAAATCCCCAAACGGGTCTGGGACGTGATCGACCAGAGTTGGCGGTTTCATCAGAATGATGACGGGGGATGGTCTTATCACACCAATCGGGCCATTACCGCAGCCGCACAACGACTCAGAAGCACAGGAACCATGACCACTGCCGGACTGGCTTCTCTGATCATCGCGCAGGACCTCCGAGCGATCGAATATTCAAAAGGATACCTGGCTGATGAGAATATTGAACGAGCGGTCCGGTGGTTAGCGACCGACTACAACACACGTATCCAGATCAGTAATTCCGACGGAATCGGTACCCTGTACGCACTTTATAATCTGGAACGTATCGGACGGGCCGGCGGATATACACGGATTGGATCGGTGGACTGGTACTCCGACGGGGTAAATCGTATCCTGTCAGCCCAGGGAAAAGACGGAGGATGGCATAACCTCATGCCGGTCGGTAGTTCGGTCCCTGACACCGCTTTTGCAATACTGTTTCTCAGCTATGGCAAGATCCCGGTCGTACTGAACAAACTCGAGTACACTCAAAGTCCCCAGGATCCCGTTCCGGGTCCCTGGAACCGGTATCCACGTGACGCAGCTAACCTCGTTCTGTGGATGGAAAAAAACATGGAACGCGAACTCCGGTGGCAGCGAGTGACGCTCGACGATCCCGTTGATCTACTTTCTCAAGCCCCGATCGTGTATATCGCGGGAAACCGACCGTTGTCCTTCAGTCAGGAGCACAAAGATAAACTTCGCCAGTTTGTTCTTCGTGGTGGGCTCATTCTCGGGATAGCCGATCAATCGAACGAGGGTTTTTCCAGATCATTCATCTCGATCATGACGGAATTGTTTCCGCCTTATGAGTTCAGAACGATCGAAAGTTCACATCCGATTTTCCAACACCAGCAATTTCGAAGCAGCACTTGGAAAAGACCGATTCAGCTGTCGGGTTTGAGCAACGGAAGTCGTGAGTTTGCCCTTCTGATCCGTGTCGGTGACTTGGGTCGGGCTTGGAGCTTTCGACAACAGAGCACTCGTCCCGAAGCCTTCGAGTTCATGGCCAATCTTTACCTTTACTCGATCGATCAGAATCATCCCCCGTTGTATACACGTTCTCGTTGGATCACTCCAGACCCTTCGATCACACCCAAACGGGTGGTCAATATCACACGAATCCGTTACAACGGGAACTGGGACCCCGAACCGGCTGGTTGGCAGCGCCTTTCGGCCTGGATGCATAACCAGGACCAAACGGAACTGATACTTGGGGTTGATTCACTCGATTCTCCCGATTTTGCAAACAGTTCACTGGCTCACATCACCGGAAGCAGCGCTTTTGTTTTGACTGACGAGGAACGTGCAGGACTACGACGCTTCTTCGAAAACGGTGGTACACTTTTAGCAGATGCCACTTCCGGCTCTGAATCGTTCATAAACAGTTTGACAGAAGAACTCTTACGGATTTTTCCAACCGCTGGGGAACAGTTACTGAAACCTGTCTCCCCGGACGATCCGATCTTCAAAGAGTGGAAAACTCCGTTATCTTCCCTTAACGTTAGACCTTGGGTCTCAAAGCAGGATCCAACTGCAGCAACTCCCCGGCTTTTTACGGTTCGCAAGGATGATCAGGTGAGAGTCGTTTTTAGTCATCTCGACATCAGTTCCGGTCTGATCGGAAGACATTTCGATGGCATTTATGGATTCGCCCCCGAAGCTTCGATGACTCTGATGCGACAGCTGCTACAGAAATATTCTGTTTCCAGACCGACTAGTCAACCGGCGACACAAACCGCGAAATGATCCGACTAACGATCACGAACCGACGTGTCATACCGTTCCTTCTAAGACGCTTTGGGTGAAAAGATTTTGATCGCCCGGATGGCCATGAAAAGGGGAATTTCTTTGCGTGCACGATTCTCAGCGGCCTGTCGCGGTCCTGGTTGCGAGGTTTTATGGCTGGTCCATTCCTCGATGGTATCGATCAATAAACCGGCGTTTCGCAATGATTTGACATAGGCTTCGAGGGGTTTGTGAAAGCTCCAGGTATAGGTGCTGTCTTTCTTACCGGGATGGGTGATGATCGGCGCTTTACGGGGAACGAGATATCGGTCCACCCGACGGTACTGAGTACCGGTCTTCTGATCCCAACCCCAATGAGTTTCTTTAGGACCCCGAAAATGGGGATGCATCATCACAATCACGAAAACACCATGGGGTTTCAGACAGGACGAAACGCTACTACACAACGGTTGAATCGGGTGAATATTTTGAATCGCCAGGATACAAGCGGCCGAATCGAAGGAAGAGGGGGAGAAGAAAGACGCAAAATCTTTTGACGCATCTAAAACGCGGTATTCCAGGAGATTTTGCTGTTCCGGGGAAAGCTTTTGAGCGTGGTCCCGGGCTGAGACGATCAGGGGTTTGGAAGCATCCAGACCCACCGCACGGACCCCCCGGGACGCCAACAGTCGTGTCAGAACGCCTTGTCCACAGGCAACGTCTAGCACGAACTGACCCGGATGAGGTTTCAGCAGCCTGATGGTTCCGGGTAATACCACGTTTTGGTGGTAATCCGAACCGCTTTCCCCAACCAACTGATCATACCAGTCTGCAACGTCTGACCAGGCAGTCGGGATCGATCCAGAGTCGGTCGTAGCGCGAGAATCGGACATGAAATCCTCAAAATCATAAAACAATTATTCCAAACCGTCTCCGAAGAGCCACCGTCGTGTCGTTATCACACGTTAGGAGAAAAAAATTGACGCGAGTCAAAATGGCCTGTGACACAATGAAACCGGGGTGGGCGGTTATCAGCTAGAGCACCGGCAGGGAAAAAATGACCCCAAGGGGATTCGAACCCCTGTCGCGGCCGTGAAAGGGCCGTGTCCTAGGCCTCTAGACGATGGGGCCGGTATTTTTGTCTCTCATCCAATTCGATGAGGGCAGAGAAGATACGACTTTTTGCCTTGTCGGTCAATGCTCGAGCATTAACTTTTCTGCGCCTAATTGTTTTCATGGACGGGTGAAACGTCAACTTTCCGTCAGGTCAGACGATCACTTTTTGGTGATTTTAGGTTTGGCGACGGGATAAAACTCGCCGACGTATTCCTTAGGTTCGTTGGGATTGTTGACGGGGGGGGTCGGGTTCCGACGGGATATTGTTTCCTGAAACCGCGAAGACCGGTCCGCTGCGTCCCGGTTGTGTTTCCTGATCCTGTGATCCTGTAATCTGCAGATCACCAAGACCGGTTGCCAAACGAGCATTCAACGCTTCAAGGGCTTCTTGGTCTGCTTGGGTAATCTTCGATGGGTTAGTAGGTCCGGAGTCGCTTTGCGTTGAAACATGACGCAAGTCCGAGTCATCAGGGTCTTCAGGTTGTCCGAATCCCAGGCGTACCAACCAACGGATCAGCATCGGCCAGATCAAACCGATTGTTGAGACACAGATGATACCCAGGACGATCCAGGCTCCACGCGGATATTGCCACCAGAAAAGTTCTCGATCTTGAGGTAACCCACCCCGGATCCAGCCTTCCCATCCGGATTCCGGATTTTTCGGATCCGGTTGAAGCCCGGAAACCCGCCACCAGGCATACCCGTACTTCAGATCAGGTATTTTTTTCTGAAGTTCTGCAAGATAGTCTCCGATCCGGTTGTCAGGATTGGCCTGATTTTTCAAGAACGGAATTTCCGCGATCGTGTCGGCGGGGAGTGCTTCAATTTCTCCGGTTTGACGATTCTTCATCAACCGTTTGAACGTCACTCGTTGGACCAACCACCCATTGGCCGACTGAATGGCGGGTGAAATGAGCAGATCATTAATGATCGGTTTCCCGTCTTCGGTCGTGGACTGGAGTTCTCGGAAAAAGACGGTTCGGTTGATCGATCCCGGACCACTGAGGTCCTCGGAAGTTATCAGAAAAAAACCGACAATTCCCCAAACCACGAGAGAGATCAGGATCCATTGCCAGATTTTGATACGTTGCACAGTCATCTCAGGTAGTTGTACGCCCGAACAGGCGAGGGGTTGATACCAAAAAACCACGAAAATCACTTTTGCAAGTTCCGCGGATCAGTCCGGTTTACAGGATTTTATTGATATTCTTCATCCAACGTCGAAATCAGGATCGAGGACGACTAAAGTTGTTTGTCCGGGCGGAATTGAGCGCGTTTGATAATTAAGATCCGGCTGAATAAGGAGATATATCATGTCTGATGCACTGTCTCGTCGTTCATTACTGACAGGTACGGTCCCTGCAGCGATTGTGGCTGCGGGGGGTTTGGGAACGTTGGCTTGGGGACAAAATGATGTCGCGAATCCGGATCAACCTTCTGTTCCGGATTCCCGGTCTGTCAGGATGCTTCGGTCGATGTTTCAGGAAGGAAAATATGTTCTTCCCAAACTTCCTTACGCTTATCACGCCTTGGAGCCCCATCTGGACGCTCAGACCATGGAATTGCATCATTCCAAGCACCAACAGGCGTATATAAACAACTTGAACAAAACAATTGACGCCTTTTCCAAGTTGCGAGAAACCGATGATCTAGAACCCGCACGAGTTTCAGCATTGTCGCGTGACATCAGTTTCAACGCAGGGGGAGCAATCCTGCATACATTGTTCTTTGGCATTCTCGGACCTTCATCGGAAAATTCTGATAGTTCGTTTGTCCAGGACGTGGCGAGTCAATACGGGAGTCTTGAAAAGTTTAAATCTCATTTCACTCAAGTTGCATCCGGGGTCAAAGGGTCGGGCTGGGCCTTGGCCTGCTACGAACCCGTCGCCGATCGCATTTTGATTACCGAATCCGGGGATCAGGACCTTCGGATGATCCCCACCAGCATCCCGTTGCTTTTGATCGACGTGTGGGAACATGCTTACTACTTGAAGTATCAGAACCGTCGTGGGGATTACATCAAAGCCTGGTGGAACGTGGTCGACTGGTCCGAGGTGGATGCCCTTTACCGACAGGTTCGTCGGACGTACGGCCGATAAATCTCGGACCGGGCTTGGTCGGGCACAAAGGTTTTTAACCCTTTTTAAGAACAGAGCTTACAAACGGGGCAAGGTGTTTATTGCAGGCGAACAAGTCCCCGCCTTCGATGGTCCGTTCCCCGGCCCAGCTCGTACAGACCCCTCCGGCTTCTTCAATGACCGGGATCAGTGCGCAAACATCCCAAGGATTCATTTTAGGGTCTAGCATAATCTCACATCGGCCTGTCGCGACCAGAAGGTATCCATAAGCATCGCCCCAAGTACGAGAATATTTACACCGTCGTGCCAATGTTTCAAAAGCGTCAGACCGATCCATGGCCATCAAGGCGTCGCTAACGCATATCAAGGCGTTCGACAGATCTTTGACTTCCGAAACCCGGCAAGGTCGGTCGTTGAATCGGCAACCTAATCCGGTCGCAGCCGAGACCATCTCATTCACCACAGGGGCATAAATGACTCCAACAACAGGTTGCTGTTTGACCTGAAGTCCTACAAGCGTGGTGTAAAGTGGCACACCATGAATAAAAGATTTTGTTCCGTCGATCGGGTCGATGACCCATTGATAATCCGGATCGCCTTGGATCGTACCGTGCTCTTCACCCAGAATGGAGTGGTTTGGAAAGTGTTGAAGGATGAAGTCTCGGATCAGCGATTCGGCTTCGCGGTCGGCTTGGGTGACGGGTGTTTGGTCGGATTTCATTTCGACGGCAACCGACCGATTGAAATATTTGAGAGTATGTGCTCCTCCCAATCGGGCGGCTTGGGTTGCCACGTGTAGCAGGTCGTTCGGATTCGGCTTGGACATTGATCGGGAGAGTAAAGAAGAATCGGTTACGAGTCCAGCCGGGGTTAACGGATGCGACTCAACGACGAGATTTGTTGTTCGGTCAAGACTTCGCGGATCCGATGAGCACTGTCGGCGTAAGCAGCCAAGGTCGGTTGAAGCGCCTGAGAGGCCATTTTGCGGAAGGTTTCGGTTAGCTCCGTTTCCAAAGATTTTTTCTGATCGGCCGGGGCATCGACGTAGCGCTTACCTAGGTCCAAGAGTTTTTGTCTATCGGTATCGGGAAGGGACATCTCTCGAGGAACCTGGATTTGTCGCAATTTCTGGAGCTGTTCGGGAGTGATTTTGAGATTCTCGATAATTCCATTCGGGTTGCGCAAAGCTTGGAATCGGGCATAGGTGGCTGCCCGATCCTTTGGGTTAAATAAGTTATTGTCGATAAATCGTGCGTTTAATGTCAGATCATTGTTTTGGCGAACAAATCGAGCCCGAGCACCGACAATCTGCACATCAAAACCATCATTGCGATGGATGATGCCGATTCCCGCGTTGGGGGGGACGAAACGGTCGTTTCCTCGTACCAATTGCTGACGCGCCCGGGCAGTAGGGGTGTTCAAGGATTCGTACTGGGTCAGGTCGATTTCCCGGACCTGAAAAATTTGTTGATAAACCAACCACCCTGCGATAATGGCCAGCACTGCTATGATGGCTGCAAAAACCGGAGTGGGAATCTGCATCCCGCGTCGTTGTGACGAAGATGATTGAGTCCGAATGCTCATGGGGTTGTCGGCGGAATCACTGTCGGAGGATTGATCCCCCAAGGATCCAGTCCGTTTTTGGCGTCTGTCGGAAGTTTCGTATCCACGTGCCCGTCGAGGAACAGGTAGTTGCTTCCGTAACTGATCCCGTGACGATACGGTTCGACCACACGATCAAACTCGGAATTATAGATCTGACCGGTGATCGGATCCGGAACCGGATTGGGATTGGAACTGATGGCTTCCATATGATAATCACGGACCGTCGAGCGTTTTTCTCCGGCGACGATGATATCCGCCCGGGAACGCCCGGCCGTGTCACCGTTGGCGTAACGGATCGGGTTATCCTGCTGCACTAAGTGCTGGTTGACCACATACGAATGATTTTCAAGAGGGTTCACGTCGCTCGGACAAAGCATGATCCGTGGGGTGAACGGTGCAGAGGTATACGTATCCAGAAAACTTTGCAGAGTCGAGGGGTTGGACGTGGCAGCCGATTCGGCGGTTCGATAGGCAGCCAGACCGGTTGTGTCATCCGGCCAAGGGTAAGGCAACGGATTCGGAGGCTGAATGTTGAATAAAATCGGAACCCACCGTTGGTGTGGTGCTACATTCGTACCTAGCGTGCTGCCATCCTTGCTGACCGGATACATGTATCCCCGGTTATTGTTGGCATATTCCACCATATAGACAAAGATCTGTCTGAGGTTGGACTTGCAAACCACCGATTGGGCGGATAACCGAGCCTTGCGCAATGAAGGGAGCAAAATAGCGATCAAAACCCCAATGATCCCAATGACGACCAACAGTTCAATAAGGCTAAATCCTTTTCTGAACGAAACTTGTGTGTTCATGATGTATGACCTCACCCAATGTATACGCTCGAAGGGACCCGATGTTGCAATTCAAGGGAGATTTTGAAACCGGATCAGATCACGTGGGACATTGATAATCCTTGAGGGTAGGTCGAAATATACGAGGATTCGGTTATGGACTCGAAGGTCGGACCGGTTCAAGATATTTCATGAGGTCGAACGGACGAATCGTGTAAACGCGTTGACCCTCCATGTCCTCAGCAGGACCGATCCGGTAAACCGTTGTGGAATTACCAGCTACTCGATCCCCTTCAGACCATTGTGAGGTCGTAACCTCGGTCAATAATAACGGAGAGCCAGAGGGTACAAGTTCTTTCATCGCTTCGTCATGATTTTTAAACAAGGTTCCTCCGTGGCCATTGATTTGTTCGACGAAGACATAAATCAAAGCTCGCTTATCATCGAGAATTAGGCTTACACCAAAACCATGAGGCAAGATTCCCATCGTCCCGGGCTGATCCAGCGCATGAAGTACGGGCCACTCCAAAACCGGCTCGGAACGTACGCGAGCAAGATGTGCTTCTGCCTCCCGGAGTTTTTGCTCAGCCGAATCAAGATCGGTTTTTTTGGCTTTATACTGACGAAAAGCCTTACGAACCCGGTCCCGGATCGTTCGGGCCTCCTGAACTTCATCCTGGGCTTGTTTCAAGCGTTTGGTATAGGAGATTTTTCCGGATTCAACCGCTTTTTCGAGGAAGACTTTCAGATCGGCCGGGGGTCTCTGGTTTGACCTGATAAACCGTTTGGGCCAACGTCGGTCGGACCCATAACATCCCACTGATTATTCCTATCGTGGTCAGGATTGTCGTTAGCCGATTGGGAAATATAGGTGTCCGGTGCATATACCCTTTATATTCTGAATCGGCCGGAGAAAAAATCGACTTGATACGTTGTAGAACGCACGATAAGGAAAAATCCGTGTTTCAATCCAAACAGGCATCGGTAATCCCCTCAGCTTACCGAAACATGATGAGTTTCCAGGACGCTAACCCGATCAGTCCAAATCGATTATTTTTAAGAACCAATAAATCTTAATAAGAACCAAGAAATCACCGGACAGGGGGTGAGTCGAATCGGGAACAGACCGAGCCTCTATAATCTGGGTGCGGACAAGGACGTGCGGGGTCGGGAAGAATCGTATAGATTGGGACGGATATGAGTTTCTTTGCCAAGACGCTGGATCGTTTGAAAGGAGCATTGAAAAAGACCGCGGACGTTCTGAACACGGACGTGCGGACACTGTTCGTACCCGGTAGGCAAATTGACGAAGCTTTTTTGAACGAGATTGAGGAAAAGTTCATTCGTGCGGACATGGGGGTGAAAAACGCAGAAATGATTGTCGGGGCGATTCGGGACCGTTGGCGGCTGGGACGAATCCGAAATGCCGTCGAAGCCAGAGAAGTGGTCAAGGAAATGATGCTTCGGGACTGGCCTGTGGAAGAAAGAGAGATACGTTTTGCGTCTTCCGGTCCGACGGTCATCATGGTGGCAGGGGTGAATGGTGCTGGAAAAACGACTTCAATCGCCAAACTGGCGAACTTGTTGAAGAATCGATCGGGGAAAAGTGTTCTGTTGGCGGCCGGGGATACGTTCCGGGCGGCTGCAGTCGAGCAACTGACGATCTGGAGCCAACGTCTGGGGATAGAAATCGTTAAACATAAACAAGGGGCCGACCCTGCTGCGGTTGCTTTTGATGCCTGTGAAGCCGCCAAGGCCCGGGGCATTGACGTGGTCATTGTGGATACCGCAGGTCGTCTGCACACCCAGGCCCATCTCATGCGTGAGCTTCAAAAAATCCGGGACGTGATCGCCAAACGTATTGAAGGGGCGCCGCACGAGGTCTTGTTGGTTTTAGATGCCACAACAGGCCAGAACGGTGTCCGACAAGCCAAATCGTTTACAGACGCGGTTCAAGTCACCGGATTGATGCTAGCCAAACTCGACGGGACAGCCAAGGGTGGAGTCGTCATGACCATCAAGGACGAATTAAGCATTCCGGTCAAGTTCATCGGGATTGGTGAAACCCCCGACGACATCGAATCCTTTGATCCCAAGAGATTCGTTGACGCCTTGTTCCAGGATGATTCGCCTAAGTGATCAATAATTAGGTACTTATGGTGATTATAAGGTTGTTGTCTTGACAACCGTGTTTCCGACGGAATAAGTTGTTTAAGCCTAAGTCGTCCGGGGGTGTTCTGGTCGACACGGGGAACCCAAACTCCTGAAAACGTGTTTTTCAGGACGGGGCGAAGAAGTGGAAAAACTCCATTTCAGGCTACTTCCTGAGCCTAGCCCGTCAGCTAACCCCGTCGGCGTAAGGAAGGGTAGTTTCGCTCGTCCATCGGACGAAGTCTCCCCCCCCTGATCAGAGAATGTTGTTCCCTGCGTGCAGGACCGCGGGAGCAAATGCATTTTGTGTGTATGATCTATGTACATCACTTCTTACTGGGTCCGATTCAGGACCTATTTGCTAGGTCATCCGCTTCGGTTGGGTGACCGGTCTCTGTTTCACAAGATTACACTCGGCGCGATTCTGGCATGGATCGGGGTCGGAGCCGATGGGCTTTCGTCTTCTTGTTATGGACCGGAAGAAACTTTCAAAGCATTGGGTGCTTACACCTCGTTGTCCCCGGTCATTGCCTTGATGTGTGTCGCGACCATTACCGTGATTTGTATCAGTTATCGTCAGATCATCGAGCTATTTCCGGGGGGTGGTGGCGGATATTTGGTAGCAAGGTCGATTATTGTCGCCGGCTGTCGGGGTTGTTTCCGGTTGTGCATTACTGATCGACTACGTTTTGACCATTTCGATATCGATTGCCAGTGGCATTGATGCGTTGTTCTCGTTGCTCCCGCCGGAGTATCAATCATGGAAACTTGCCAGTGCGTGTCTGGGGATCGGTCTCCTGACCTTGTTGAATCTTCGGGGTGTCAAGGAGTCGGTGACGCTATTCATGCCGATTTTTTTTCGCGTTCATTATCACACACGCGATCGCGATTCTGATGGTGATCGGTGTTCACCTGTTTTGACTTTGGTATGGTTGTCACTCGAACCCATTCCGAATTGCAACAGGCTCATCAGCAACTGGGTTTGTGGGGATTAATTGCATTATTGTTACGTGCCTTTAGCGTCGGAGCGGGGACTTATACCGGGATCGAAGCCGTTTCCAACAGTATGCCGGTTTTACGCGAACCGAAAGTGGAAACGGGTAAAAAAAACCATGGCACTCATGGGTTTTTCGTTGGGCATAACCGTTTTCGGACTACTTTTGGCTTATTTGCTCGAACGGGTCGAACCCGTTACGGGTAAAACCCTCAATGCGGTGTTGTTCGAAAGTATGACGCGCAACTGGCCTGATGGTTGGGGCAGCGTTTTCGTCTGGGTTAGCTTGTTGTCAGCAACCGCACTTTTATTTGTTGCCGCTCAAGCGGGATTTCTGGATGGACCTCGTGTTCTTGCTAACATGTCGATGGATCAATGGTTCCCGACTCGTTTTGCAAGCCTTTCGGATCGATTTGTCACCCAGAACGGGATCCTCCTCATGGGGCTGGCTGCCACGTTGACTGTTGTGATGACCCAAGGCAGTGTCGCGCTGCTGGTGGTCCTCTACAGCATCAATGTCTTTCTGACCTTTACCCTTTCCCAGCTGGGAATGGTTCGGCACTGGTTTAATCAACGGACAAAAGATCCGTCCTGGCGAAGAAAACTTCTGATCAACGGGACGGGTTTGGTCGTCACCGGTTTCATTCTCATTACCATTTTTATCGAAAAGTTTGAGCAGGGGGGGTGGATCACCATCCTCATCACCGCTTCGGTGGTGGGCATTGCCTTTTTGATCAAACGTCATTACCGATCCGCCAGTTATTCCCTCAAACGTCTGGAAGCCCTCGTGGCGCAGACCGAAAGACATTTACACCGAGATGTTAAACAGGAGGCAATCGCTATCCGATCAGGTCCTTCCCGTACCGCGATCGTTTTAGTCAACGGGTTCAACGGATTAGGTTTACACACTTTTTACGGAGTCATCAGGGTCTTCCCGGGCACGTTTGGAAAGTTTATTTTTGTCCAGGTCGGGGTTGTCGATGCCGGAAGCTTCAAGGGTTCGGAGCAACTTGAACGTCTTCGTCAGCAAACGTCGGAATCGGTTCAAAAATATGTGGATCTGGCTCGCTACCTTGGGTTTGAGGCACAAGCCGAATGGGACTTGAGTCATGATCCTCTTCAGTCGATTCAAAAAATCACTCAACACCTGATGCGTCAGCACCCCACAGCCGTGGTGTTCGGGGGGCAATTGGCCTTTGCCCGTGAAACCATCTGGACAAGGTGGCTTCACAATTATGTGGTGTTTGCTCTTCAAAGATTCTTTTGTCGTGAAGGAACCCCGTTTGTCATCATCCCTGCCAAGGTTTGATTCCGGGACCACAATCGATCAAAAAATACCGAAACGAAAATGAGTTTTCGGGTGTCCCGACGGTTGACTCAACGAGACTTGCCAGACAGTTGCGGACAAAATGTGGTTCTATAAACGAGGTTTACGGACGATTAAGGTCTTTTCGAGTTGGTCATTGAGGGTTGTGACCACCCGATCGACCTGCAGTTCGGTCATCCGCGAGAAAAATGGGAGCGCGATGGTCCGAGCCGAGACATACTCGGTCCTGGGAAACATGCCCGGTTGGTATCCGAACTGCTCCACCATGTACGGTTGTAGGTGGATCGGTGGGAAATAATTGCTGCAACCGATTCCCGAAGCCCGGAGCCCACGGATGATTTCGTCCCGGTCCATGGGTCCGAAAAGGTCATTGAGTCGGACCACAAACACGAACCAGCTCATATGGTCCTGCTCTCCAAGGGTCGGCAGGATGAGATATCGGTTATCCATCAGTCTCTGCATGTACATCCTGGCGACCCGTCGACGGTTTTCGAGGATCTCGGGCAAACGATCGCACTGGACCGCCCCGATGGCGGCCTGGATTTCTGACATCCGGTAGTTGTAACCAAGCCTCTGGTGTGCCAACCAAGCCATTCCTTCCCGTCCCTGATTTCTCAAAGCCCGACAGACATCTGCAAACCGGTCATCGTCTGTTACGATCATTCCCCCTTCCCCCGTCGTGATTTGTTTGTTGGGGTAAAAGGCAAAGACTCCTGCACGACCGAAGTTCCCGATCGGTCGATCCCCGGCCGAGCCACCAAAACCCTCACAACAATCCTCGATCAAGATCAACTCATTACGTCGGGCGATTTGTTCCAGTTCGATCATGCCGCCGGGGTGTCCAAACGTTTCCACGGCTACGATCGCTTTGGTTCGGGGAGTGATGGCCGATTCCACCAACCGGGGGTCCATATTCAGTGTTCGGGTATCGATATCCACGAAAACCGGTTTGGCACCTACATACAGAATACAGTTGGTCGAAGCCACAAACGAAAACGGGGTCGTGATGACCTCATCGCCCGGTTTGATCCCTGCAGCGAGCATGCACGCATGCAGACCGGCTGTTCCCGATGAAACACCGATACCATGTCTTCGCCCGGCGATCGCGGCACACTTGTTCTCAAACTCTACCAAACGGGGACCGATCGATAACGTGTTCGAATGCAATACATCGACCACGGCATCAATTTCACGTTGTGTGATATCCGGTTGAGAAAGTGGGACTTGCATGGGATATTGGGTTTCAGGTTGTTCTTCATCTGACGATATGCAAAATCGGATTTTGAATCCATAGGTTAACCGATTGCAATCATGGACGGGATTCGCACACTATAACTTGTTGGAGCACAAACCGGACCGTTTATGTACCGAAAAAGGGTGAATTATCCTAAAAAATCGCGACTACGATATGAAAAGTGAGGCACGTCCTGAAAACGGTTGAAGACACGGGAAAAATTTCGTCCCCGACTTTTGCTGTCCCCGCCTTTCCCCGACGATCATCCCCCAAACGTCGTCATGGGGAGTTCTGGCGGGCATGTGGTTTTCTTGCACCGTATCGTCTGCAGGTGATCGTTGCCGTTGCGTCGGCGTTTTGTTCGGGTCTGATTTTTACCGGGGGATTGTCAGCCATCTACCCGATCATCAATGTTCTGTTGAACAACCAGACCGTCCGTCAGATGGTCGATGAAAAAGTGACCGAGCAACTGGACCGGAACGGATCGGTTTCCTGGTATTGGGGACTGGCTGACCGGGCCGCTCAATACGTCCCCGATCGTCCTGTGTACGCTATAGCAACCCTGTTCGGATTGATTCTTGTCCTGGCGGTGATCGGAAACGTCTTCCGATTTTGTCACGAGTATTTATCCGACCGGTCGGCGATCAGTGCGATCAATGACATTCGTAAGCGTTTGTATGACCAAATCTTACATCTTCCATTGGGGTATTTTGGCAAACACGGTACTAGCGACGTGACGAGTCGGCTGGTCTCTGACGCCCAAAGCCTTCAGGAGGGGTTTAAAACGGTCTTGGGTCAAGCAGTCGCCGAACCGATCAAAGCGGTTTTGGCCCTACTTTTGGCTGCGGTCATCGATTGGCGGTTGACGCTTTTCATCATCGTTTTTTGCGCCGTTGATGGCGGTCATGATCAAAAAGTTCGGGAAAAAAGTCCGACGGGCTTCTCGCGAAGCGCTTAAAACCAGTGCTCACATGCTCGGACAGATCGAAGGAACCCTGGTCGGAATCCGGGTCGTCAAAAGCGCCAACGCAGAACGTTTCGAACGTCGACGATACTCGGCCATCATGTCCGATTTGAGGAAGGATCAACTTCGGATGGCCCGGTATGAAGCTTTCAGCACACCAACACTCGAGACGTTGGGCATGCTCGCCATCGGTTGCGTGTTGATCGTGGCTTCCTGGTTGATTTTTGAGGATAAAAGCCTGGATAAAGGAGGATTCTTACTGGTTCTGGCCTGTCTGGTCGGGATAGGCGAGTCCCTTCGACGGGTGAGCAAGCTGAATAACGTACTTCAACGTTCCAACGGGGCTGCTTCTCGCATTTTTGAGCTGTTGGATCTTCCGATCGAACGCCAAAGACAAACCGGAGTTCAGGACCATCTGATCCCGCTTCGATGCTTTAAGAACCGTATCGTGTTTGAAGATGTTTGTTTCCAGTATCCCGGAACTCACCATCTGGCCATTGATCACCTGACCTTGGAAGTCCAAAAAGGACAATCCGTTGCTATCGTGGGACGTAACGGGAGCGGGAAAACCACCCTTTTGTCGTTGCTGCCCCGGTTTTTTGAACCCGAAGGCGGGCGCATCCTCATCGACGGGATCGACATCCGACAATTCACTTTACCCACCCTTAGACGTGCTATCGCCATCGTGACCCAGGACCCGGTGATTTTCCCCGGAACCATTGCCGAGAACATCGCCTACGGTCAACCCAATCTTTCGAGACAACAGATCGAATCAGCAGCCAAAGAAGCGTTCGCCCACGAGTTCATCATGCAAAAGCCTCTTGGATATGACACCCCTCTCGGCGGATTGGGGGCCCAGCTTTCCGGAGGGCAAAAACAACGATTGAACATCGCCCGCGCGATCTTGAGGAACTCTCCTATCCTCATTCTGGATGAAGCCACCAGTCAGGTCGATGCCGAAAGTGAACACCTCATCCAACAAGCCATCGAACGACTGATGCACGAACGCACGACGTTTGTGATCGCGCACCGGTTTAGCACGATCCTGGCTGCAGACACCATTGTGGTGATGGACCAGGGAAGAATTGTCGGACAAGGCAAACACAACCAGTTGCTCGATAACTGCCCGACGTACAAACAGTTGTACGAGCGTCAACTGGTCGCCGCAGGATGACCGCGTCGGGTCTAATGGGATCCAAAATACGGGGTCGTTTTGGGATTAGAATGAGTCGGTTTCCAGGTTCAGATAACGGACCTCCTGGGGTGTGAGCTGCACGGTCAGACCGGGAAGGCTGGTGCGTGTTTCATCCAGTTTTCGAGGTCCGATCAACGCCAAGGTCGGGAAAGGCTGACACAATACATACGCTAGCGCGATATTAATCGGCGTCACCCCGTACTTTCCGGCCAGTTCTTTGGCTCGTTCCAGACGTTTAAAGTTATCTTCCGAATACCAGCAACGGACCAGTTCTTTGTCGTCCAGCTTGTCCGGAGATGCCCGTCCGGGAAGGAAAAACCCTCTGGCCTGACTGGACCAGCTTAACAAAGGCGTTTGTGTGCGGGTAAACCAGGCACGTGATTCCGGATCGCTGGCTGAGATACATCCCCCCCAGATCGGATCGATCATCCGGGCCAGGCTGAAATTGTTGCTGACAACACCAAACCCTTGTATCCCTTTTTTCCGGGCGTATTCATTAGCCTGTTCGACCCGTTCCAGACTCCAGTTGCTACCCCCAAAAACCTTGATCCGACCAGCCCGGACGTGTTCATTCATCACGTCGACGAACTCCCCTACGGGAACTTGGGGATTGTCCCGGTGCATCATATAAATGTCTGTATAATCCGTTTGAAGTCGATCCAGGCTTTGTTCGAGCTGCCAAGTCAGGGCATAGGGATCGCAGGCCGGGGTATGGCAACCCTTGACGATCACGACCGTTTGCGAACGAACACCTCTGGACCTGATCCACTGTCCGAGCAATCGTTCCATCAGACCCCCGCCATAAATCCAAGCGGTATCAAACGCATTTCCGCCTCGTTCGAAGAAATGGTCGTTCATAACGGCCATGTGGGGCAGGGATTGTTGATTGTCGCATCCCATGACCAGCCGGGAGATCTTTTTGTCCACTCCGGGGATCTGGAGATATTTCATGGAATCGGGTTTGACACTCAGTTTTTCCCCGCTGATCGTTACGGACGGATACTTTTTATCCGTTTCGATCTCATAGACCACCCCACAGGCTTTTCGCCATTGGTCCAAAGTTTTCATTTGCGAAAGCGTGTCGTCCCAGGTCATAGCCGGGGGTTGGACCTGTCGTTTGCCGGACCGGATAGCCTCACCGATCACGTCGATTTCAAGAGTAAAACTGGTTCGGTCACAGGGGATGTCGATCGTCTGGTTTTCTTTCCCGCGTTGGATGATGATTTTGCCTTGATCGGGTTGGGTCCGATTGCAGACCCACGGGTTCGGAAGTGTGATCGACCCTTCGGTCCCGATAACACGGACCGTGTTTTCGCAGGTCATTCCCACCCCCGTGGTGACAGTGGCGAGAATCCCGGATGAGAACTTCAATGTTCCAATGGCGTAGGCATCCACACCCGTGGAAACCAAGTGAGCTGCGCCGGTGACTTGAACAGGGGTATCAAAATCTTTCCCAATAGCTGCGCCAGCGATCAGACGTGCAGCAGCAACGGTATAGCAACCCACGTCCATGATTCCTCCCCCGGCAAGGTCGTTGTTCCACAACCGCGAGTCCGGATTAAACCCGTTTTTCAGGTTCCCGAAACTGAATGTCGCTTGGATCAGTTGAACATCCCCGATGGACTTGTTCTTCAGCAGCTCCACCAATCTGATCGTCTGCGGGTGACAACGCCACTGGAAGGCTTCCATGACGGTTTTGTTCGCCTGAAGCGCTTCTTCCAGCACAGCCATGGCTTGGGGATGGTTGAGAGTAAAAGGTTTTTCGACAAGGACATGCTTGCCTGCTCGAATCGCCCGGATCGCCCATTCTGCGTGGAAGGGATGCGGGGTAGACACGTAAACCGCCTGTACCGTCGGGTCTGCCAACAACGATTCATACGACCCGTAGGCGGTCACCCCCGGATAGTTGCCCACAAACCGGTCGGCGGACTCCTGTGTGCGAGAACCGACCGCGACAAGCTTTCCGGTTCGACTCGTCCGAATGTTGTCCGCAAAACACTTGGCAATGGCCCCGGTCCCGAGAATCCCCCAGTCGATTGTTGAACTCATCCGAAATTCCTATCTTTTCTGGTTAAAACGAAAGTCAGCATACGTCCTTTTCTGGTTAAATAAATTGCGTTTCTGGTACAATGCATGATAAAAATGGTTACAATCTGATCAAAGATTCCTTTCCATGCAATCTCGCACGATTTTGCCCGAGTCATTTCTTCAGAATCGATCCCGTTATAGGTCCAGTGGTCAGCGAAACATCGGCGCGGGTTTTGTCCTCAAACCCACCGAACATGCCAGTTACGCCCAAAGAACTCTCCCGGATTATGTGTTGATCTACGTTCTTCGAGGAAGTGGCGTTTACATCGACGACGGAGGTCGATCTCACCCGGTCCGGGCCGGGGATGCGATTCAACTTCCTTCCAACCAACGACACGGAGTCGTTCAAAACCCCGACGGACAGTGGTTTGAAGCCTTTGTTCTCTTTGACCAGCACTACGAACAGGCGCTGGTCCGACTGAAGATGTTGGATTTATCGCAAACGATCCTGCATCCGGGCATCGACCTGCCAACGATGGATCTGATCGATCAAATGATTCAAAATCTGTCGGTCTGCAGCGATGACCAACTCCCCGTCTACTTTGCTCGGGCGACGGAAGTGGTCTGCAATCTCTACATCCGTCACCGCAGACGCCCCAGCCTGTCTCCCAACGCCGACCTGATCGATCAGGCTTGTCGATGGATCGGTCAATCTCCCCATAAACGGCCGGAGTTGCAGGAATTATTGAATCATCACGGGATTTCATACGAACGATTCCGAAAAGTGTTTCGACAAATGACCGGTCATAGCCCGCATGGCTACTGGATCCGAAGACGGATCGATCACGCCAAAATCATGCTGACCCAACAAAGGCTCAGTGTTAAACAGGTGGCTTACCAGCTCGGATACCCCGACCCGTTCAGTTTCAGCAGACAGTTCAAAAAAGTCGCCGGTATTTCTCCGAGCCAATTCCATTGATCGTGTTGACGACGGATTGGATGTTCTAAGGCGTTGTTTCCAAACGAGTTATGCTTTTCTTGAGGAATGCTTTGAGAGGAAACAGTTTCTTCGTCCGAGGACGGGACTTCCTTCGGAGTCGTTTTTGACCGACGTATCCGGTGGGAGAGATATTGCCGGGATGAACACAACTTTTCTTCATCAAAGGGTTTAAATCTGTCGTGGGGGAATGAATCACTTGACAGGTCTTGACGGGGCATTACATTTGCAGGGTAACTCAACGTCCATGCGTAAGGGTAGGTGTTGGGTCACGGTCGTGACCGCGTGTGGATGAAGCGGAGGCGTAATTTCAGACCGGTCGCCTGCGGATGGTGGAGGTGGTCGGTTTTGGCTGTGCATCTGTTGTCCCGCACCAGTGATCCGGACGCTTCGATCGTCCAAGGAGCCAACCTGTGAGTCCCCTGACCAAGCTGTTTGTCGTTTTGCTCGTGCTCGTTTCCGTGATCATGACGGCGGGCATCGTTACGTTTGTCAACAAACTTTCTCCGATTCAGAAGAATCTGGAAGAGACTCGGGCGCGTCTGGCGGTGAAAGATTCGTTGTTGGCCCGCGCGATGGATAATGTGGCAGCGGCAGAATCGCGGGTTCAGGCAGCCCAGGCAGAGGCAGCTTCGGCCTCTCAGGCGCTGAATAACGAAATCCTCAAACTTCGGGCAGAGCTTGTGGACCGGGACGCCCAAATCGCCGCCGCTCGGCAATCGATTGCCACCCTGACCAGTGCCAACTCCAGCCAAGCCGCCGCTTTGGCTGCGAGTGAGGACAGCAAATCCAAGCTTCAGGAGCAGGTCGCCAACCTTCGTCGAGACGCTGACGAACGTCTTCGTCAGATCACCGACCTGAATACCCGCGTTACTAATCTCGTTGCTCAGAATGCCGTGCTCGAGCGCGAACGTCGAAACTTGGCAGAACAGGTCACCGAACTACAATCCAAAGGTGAACAGATGAGTCGGTTGATCCGCGATCTGGGGGGGTAACGAAACCATGATCGCCCAAGGCCAAGCGGGGATCCGTGCCGGTGCCCCGGCCATCAATGGGGTAATCCGATCGGTCCGGAATATCGCCGGGAAGGATTACGCCACCATCTCCATCGGTTCGCAAGACCAGGTCACGCGAGGCATGGAGTTCAAGATCCTCGATAAAGAAACCGGTAATTTCCTCGGTATCCTGACCATTGATGTCGTCGATGCCAATGAAGCCATGGGCCAGATCGTCGCCGAACCCAAGAACCTGGCCCAAATCAAGGCCGGAAATATCGTTCGAACGCAGATCTGAAACCCCTGATTCGGATCGGTCCGGGCCGGATATCCGCATCGGCCGATTCAGTCTTTTCGATGGAGTCGCGTTATGAGTCGTATCGGATCAGGTGACGTCATTGTCGTAAAACCTGCGAATAATGTTTACACGGCTTTGGCTGCTGCTGCTTTTGTGGTGGTCACGGTCGGTTTGATACTGTTTTATATCAAAGCCGAACAAATCCTCGGATCAGGCGTCCTATTTCAGTAGTGACCCGGTCGTTACCCTGCCTCTTTTGCCGACGGATCGATTTCTTTGAGTTATTAACCGGATTCTGTATGAACGGTCGCGGACTATTCCGTGTCGGATCATGTCGGTTCTGTTCGAGGATCATTTTCGAATCCGATATGATGGGAGGTGATGCGGTTTTATCGGCTAGATCATGCGATCGACAGCGAATTAGAACTGGTGGTTCCGTCTGCACGGTATATCGATGAAATGCTGACTGCCTGTCAGCATCCGCAAAGTTGGGGTGAGCAACAAACCGCCTGGACGCGCCAACAACTGATCGACTTCGTGTCACGATATCCCGGGGGGATTGAAAAAGGGGATGAGTTTCAGGGACGCTGGCCGGGATATTACTTTTGGATGCGATTAAGACCCGAGTTTAACCCGACGGTTCCAATGGCAGGGACACTATCTTTTCGTGTGTCCGATGCGGAACAGATTCGAATGTATTCCGGACACATTGGGTATGGGGTTTTCCCACCAGCCCGGGGTCATCATTATGCCGAACGAGCGGTTCGTCTGATCCTTCCCTTGGCTAGGGCGCACGGGATGGATCACCTCTGGATTACTTGCAACCCGGACAATTGGCCTAGCCGACGGACCTGCGAACGTCTGGGCGCGGAGTTAGTCGAAATCGTGGACATCCCCCCGAACAACCCGCTTTATGAAAAAGGGGAAAGACGAAAATGCCGATACCGGTTGACCGTCGGACAGACGGCATTTTGGACTTAAGTGTTTGTTTTTTAATGATTTAAAGATTGTTCGGGCGGTCGACGGCTCTTTGGTATACAATACAGCACTATGTTTTGTACGATTCCCGAAGCGTTGGACGAACTCAAAGCCGGGCGAATGATCGTCTTGGTCGACGACGAGGACCGTGAAAACGAAGGCGATTTGGTCTTGGCGGCTGAGAAGGTCACCCCCGAAGCGATGAACTTCATCCTCAAGTACGGTCGGGGAACCGATTGTCTGGCATTGACTTCAGAAACCTGCGACCGGCTACGTTTACATCCCCAGACCACGGTCAACACCGCAACCATGTCAACGGCCTTTACGGTGACGTTTGACGCTCACCCCAAGTTTGGTGTGAGTACCGGGGTCAGCGCCAGCGATAAAGCCCGGTCCACTCTCGTTGCCATTTCGCCCGACGCCCAGCCTCACGATTTGTTGCGTCCGGGTCATATCACACCCCTTCGGTCGGTCGATGGGGGCGTGCTCGTACGGGCAGGACACACCGAAGGCTCCGTGGATCTTTGCCGACTTGCCGGACTCCGTCCTGCAGCAGTGATCTGTGAAATCCTTCGTGAAGACGGTGAGTTGGCTCGTCGTCCGGAACTGGAAGAGTTTTGCCGTCAGCACAACCTGAAAATGTGCACCATCTCGGACCTGATCAGTTATCGGATGCACCGAGAACAGTTCGTCAAACGCGTGGAAAGTATCACCTTGCCCACACGATGGGGGGTGTTTGATCTTCACGCCTACACCTCCCCGGTCGATCACCAACCGAATCTTGCGTTATGCAAAGGGGGGATCGGACGACTCGACGCACAGGGACAACCGATCGTCCATTCCGAACCGGTTCTGGTCCGAGTGCACAGCGAATGTCTGACCGGCGACGTTTTCGGATCGGGTCGGTGTGATTGTGGCGATCAACTGTCGTCGGCGATGCAGATGATCGAACAAGCGGGTCAAGGGGCCCTGATTTATCTGAGACAAGAAGGAAGGGGCATCGGACTGGTCAACAAACTACACGCGTATAAACTTCAGGAACAGGGCCTGGACACGGTAGACGCGAATCTACGCTTGGGTTTACCCGCGGATAAACGCGATTACGGGATCGGAAGCCAGATCCTTCGTGATCTGGGGATTCGCAAGATCCGTTTGATGACCAATAACCCGAAAAAAAATTTACGGTCTTGATGGTTTCGGGTTGCAGATCGTGGAACAGATCCCGATTAAAATACCGGCAAACGAGCACAACCGGTCTTACCTGGAAACTAAAAAAAGCCGTCTGGGACACGTCCTGTAATCAGACCATGGGATAGTTTTTAAGTTATTTCTCTGTAACAATTTTGGAATGATTCATGTCGCCGAAGGATCTGGCCTTGGTTTTGGCGGGGGTTTGGTGTGTGTTGACAGTCGGGGTCGTCTTATTGACCGGATTTTGTCAACCAAAGACGCGTGAGCGTTTTAAAAGTCTTCCTGCCGGGATGGTAGCGGGATTGTTTCTGGTCGGGATGGTATTGCTGATCGGATCGGACCTAAGCTTTTTCTGGCCTAAGGGGGGATTCCAATGGTTGATCTGGTTATCGGTCGGGTGTATGGGGTTGGCGATGATGGAGATCTTGTGGAAGCTTAAACCCCTGGTGGTAGTGGGAATCAGCCTGTTACTGTTGGTGGGAGGGTTGGTCTTGATCGGTGAGAACCGATGGGCTGCTTCAACCCGCGGTTGGACAATGAACCAAGCCACTACATGGATCGGATTATCAGCGGGAATAGCGTTGCTGAATATGTTTTCCGGACTGTGGGTGCAGTCCGTCCGTGGAGCGCGTCCGGTCCTGGTGGGATGGACGTTGACCATACTTCTGGGAGCGGGGATCGTGGGGCTTTTAGGCAAAAGTGAAAGACTGGCCACCCTCCTATTGGTGCTCGGTGGAACGAGCGGGGGACTGATGTTGGCGTCGTTAATCTGGCGTGGGTTTGAACCGTCGTCGTCATTGTGGTTTACGCTATCGGCGTTGTTGACGGGTATTGTCTCTGCTGCGATGGATCCGTGGTACGCTTATTTACCGGTCCCCCAAGCGGTCTTGTTGTTGGCCGCACCATCGTTGTGTTGGGTGGCGTTAATCGCCGATTCGTCTCGTGCGTGGAAACCGGTTTTAATGGTCGGGTTGATCGTGATCGCGATTTTGAGTTGGCCTTTGGCGGAGTCGGTTCAGACTTATCAGCAGTACCGGGCGATGGGATTGATACCTTAGGAGCTACACGTCTTGGCACGGTTGCAGCTGTTGTTACCCCTGGTCATGTGGGCGTTGTGGATCAATCACAACCAGACACGGATCGATTATTCAGGATGGGGTGTCCCGATTTACCTGTTGTCATTAGGTTGGGTGGTGATCCTGATGCGTCGATCGGCACGACGGGCGATGCAAGGGACGACGATTCGTTCTGTTTCGGCAACTGCCCGGTTTCATCAGAAGATGTTTGCTGCCCGGTGGGTCGTAATGTTGATCCACGCGACGGGTTTATTTTATTTGGGTTGGGGTGATTGGATCCGGGATGCAGGGTTGTCGATGAACGGACGACTGGAATCATTCCCGGCGCTAATGTCGACGATTCCGATCGTTTTAGTCTGGATTGGATTGATCTGGGCTCAATATCCTTTGGATCGGGCGGTTCGTGAGCAAAACCTCATGACCGCTTTTAAACGCCGGCGAAGCCTTTTTTGAACCCCCCTCTTTACGCGAATACGTGATAAATAACGCCCGAGTGCAGATTTTTTCTTTGCTGATCCCAGTCGGGGTCGCGATCCTTGTCCGGGATGTTCTGATCCTGTTGATTCAACGATACGGGACTTGGGATCAGACGACCACAGAAGTAGTCGCGACCCTGACCGCAGCGGGGATGGTCTTTCTGATCGGTCCGGAAATATTGCGTCGAGTCTTACCGGTGACGAGATTGCCCGACTCTCCCTTGCGTGACCGACTCCAAGCCATGTGCGAGCGTCTGGGACTCCGTTATCGAGATATTCTGATCTGGAAGACTCATTTCAGTTTTGGAAACGCAGCTGTCATGGGGTTGATTCCCCGGTTTCGATACATCCTGTTGTCTGATCTGCTGATCGAGACCATGGATCAGCGTCAGATCGAAGCCGTTTTTTGCGCATGAAGCGGGTCATGTCAAACACCGGCATATGACCTGGTACGTGATTTTTGCCGTAGTTTTTTTCACCTGGTTGGACGCGATGGAACGGGTGTTGGTGTGGTGGGTGTGGGAGGGGCGTGCACCTGCGAGTGTTCCATTGGATACGGTACTGTTCGTGGTGGGGAGTGGTTGGTTTTTTTCGTTATTTTCGGGTCTCTGTCCCGTTTGTTCGAGCGTCAGGCCGATTTATTTGCTGCTAGGAATGTGGGAAGGACGGTTGATGACCCAAAAGTTGAACCCGAAGGGGTGGAAGTGTTCAATTCGGCATTGGTCCACGTGGCAAGACTGAACAATATGCCCCTGGATGCCTCGTCATACTCGTCGGGTCGCGGTTGGCTGGGTCGGGGATATGGATGGTTGGTGCACCATGCAGGGACATGGTTGCACGGGAGTATTCGGTCGCGGATCGAATACCTGCGGAGTTTGCTATATGCCCCCGAAGCCGCCGAACGGTTTTGACCGTCGGAATGTACGCGATTCGTCTGGGCTTGATCGCTGCTTTGTGTTGTACCACGGCCTGGATGTTGACCACCCTGGTCGTACGGTGAACCGTCCGGGGGGGATTAAGGATGTTTCCCAAAATCAACATTCGTCATAAACGGATCTGTCCTGATTCAGCCCGATAAAGGTGAATGACCGATATTTCTGGGCAAAATAAGTCTGATCCGTGTTTGCTCCTGTCGATGCCCGATTTTTGCAACATCGTCGGGGGTGTTGGACGCGTTTGCCCAGTCTCATCATCGCAACGGCCGAGCTTTCGGTCGTTCGTGCGATCACGGGTGCGATCAATGCGAATCTACCCAAGACCGGTCCGTTAGGGACGATTCCTCCGTCGGCCAATCCGCATACACCTCGTCCTCACCCCAAGTTTGATGACAACCCCCGGTTTCAACCTGGAACAGGCCGGGTACAGATGTCCCCTGGGCCTCGGTTTGATCCCCGGGTGACCATTCATCCGACTCCACGGATCGAGGTGGTTTCACCACCGTCTGTTATCAGCCCGGACACACAGACGTCTGTTTCCACTGAACAACACAACCCGATCCAACCGCCTTGGAAGGTTATTCCCTGGCCGCAAGAGGATCGAATCATCATCCAACCTAAAGTTTATTCCCAGACGGTCGATCTGATTCATAAGGGTACGTTGCTCGATCTGTTTGTGTGAAACAAACGTCGGGCGCGCGACGGTGTCTTGAACGTGAGGTTGGTATGCTTTCTCCCGAAGAAGTCGAAATGTTGAACCATTCCATTCAGTCGATGGATCGGGGGAAACGATCGTTCATCACCTGAAGAGTTTTCGGTCCCGCTTTCCGCTCGATTTCACCCCGGATTTCTACCAAAAAGAATCCATTTCGAGGCTGAGACATATTCTCTTTGGTTTATGTTTGCATAATCAAACCACGATCCATTCACCTTGTGCAGCCTGACAGGTGCTGAACCGAAGGGGAAGAAAGTCAACTTTTCTGAACGCGTCTACTCCTGTAGACTCGGTGACATGATTGGGAACCATTTTGAAACCGGTTTTGGGAGATCTCTTCGGGTCGTCATACCTCTATGTTGGTGTTTTTATTTTTAACGCTAAAGTCGTCGGCGGCTGAACCTCGAGTCCTGATCATCAGTATTGATGGTCTGCGACCCGATCTGGCGTTACGGGCCGAGATGCCCAATCTTCGCAGTCTTCTGAGAAATGGGTCTTACAGTTTCTGGGCTTACACCACCCCGGCTGCCATAACCCTGCCTAGCCATACCTCGATGTTGACCGGTTGTGACCATCGAACGTCACGGAATAACCGGAAACGACGATGAAGCGGCCTCGAAACAGACCATTCGTGTTCCTACGATTTTTCAACTGGCGCATCAAAGGGGAATCTCCACCGCAATCGTGGCAGGCAAGAGCAAGTTCTCGATCTATCGGATTCAGGACAGCATTGACCATTCCTGGATCGAAAATGCCACTTCGGACCGGGTCGCCGATCAGGTGGTGAGTTTGTTGAAACAATATCAACCTCGTCTGATGCTGGTTCATTTTGCTGAAGTGGACTGGACCGGGCATAGAAACGGTTGGGGAACGCCGGAGCAAATCCGAGCCATTGAACGAGTAGACCAGGCTTTGGGGACCGTCCTCGACACGCTCCGACAGATGGATCTGGATTCCCAGACGACGATCATTCTCACTGCGGACCACGGGGGGCAGCGCAAAACAACATGGTAAAGACGATGACCGTAGTCGGTTTATACCCTGGATCATCGTCGGACCGGATGTCCGTCCTGCAACCGACCTGACCCTGTTTCGTGACCTGAAAATCAATACTTATGATACGTTTGCAACGGCCTGTTCAGTGTTGAATATTCCTATTCCCGATGGGATTGATGGGAAAATCATCCGTCAGGCGTTTGAGAGCACGGATCTAATGGGTGGCGCGTCTCCGGCAACAACTACTCAACCGGCAGGTTTCAAAATGATTGTCGGACACGGAATCGATATCGTTTCGGTGGATCGAATACGTCAGATGCATGCCGAGCACGGTCAGCGTTTTCTCGATCGCTGTTTTACACCCGCAGAACAGTCTTATTGTGCCCGATCCGAAAAAAAACGATATTTCGAACATCTAGCCGGTCGATTTGCCATCAAAGAAGCCATCCTAAAGGTCCTAGGCACGGGTCGGCGAGGGGCAATCCAATGGACAGACATGGAAATTTTGCCTAACGAACTCGGTCAACCGGTCTTGAAACTTTCAGGTGAAGCGGATCGGATCGCCACCGACAAAGAAATCCGACGCTGGCATATCTCGATTTCTCACATCGACACCCATGCCACCGGGTCTGCGATCGGAGAAAAATAACCCGTATCAACAAGCCACGGTCGGAATTACGACAGGGACCAATTCCCGACAGACGTCTGGAAGCTGATCGCGTGGAACAAAACGTTCACCCGAACCGGAAATCAAGTAAGCCCCCGCATCCTTTCCCTCGACCATATCCAGCGTGTTGGCGATTAAATAGTCCGCACCCGAGGCGATCCGAGAGGCGCGTCCGATTTTAAGCAGCTCGGGGATATCGATTCCCACTTCTAGCTTAAACTTCACCAGTATTCCTCGATAATTCCAGTCTCGACGGAATCGGTCCACAATCTTCTCCGTCTGACATCCCACAAACGCAATTTCCGGATAACAGGATTTGATTTTCCCGGCTTGGACTGATTCGACTACCCAATGCTCTTTACCGTCGGGGAGGGTTTGGCGTTGCAGAACGGCGTAAGCGCCGGTCGGTCGATAATCCGCCACCGCGGCCGTCATAAAGATGGCGTCGTACACATTTTCATGTATCGATGTTTCGATCCGCGACATCAGGTCCTGATGGGAAAGAAAACGATTCTACACGGATCCCCTGTTTTTCGGCTTGGAGTCGATGCACAGGGTTGCTGGTCAGCAGATCCACGTGTCCGATCGTTTGTAAGGCTGTGGCGATGCGAAATCCGGTCGTTCCGGTGAAAATATTCCCCCAGTCACGCACGCGGTCGATCATTTCCCGGGTGTTGCCCGCGGTGACAAGAAAACGTCTGGTCATGTCAAGACCATACCATTCTGCGATGACCTGTCGAGTCGTAAAAGGATCGGTCCGGTTCGTCGTTTCGAACCGGACCGTCGTTAGTTGTCTTGTCGCAAACCCAAACGATGTCTGGTCGGATCAGTGAGTCCATCGTCGTCGGACGTACCACGCGATCCCCAAGGCCAGAGGGGCCGCAGCCAATGCGCCGGGCAACGGGACCGGTATGGCCTGTACGTCGACGGTAGCGCCCTTTCAGCTGAATCAGCCCCGCGTACCCGCCGGTCGTATCCGGATCGGACCCGGATACAGACAAGTTGGTGGTCAACTCAACCTTCGCGTTTAACCATCCGTCCGGAAGAATGATTTCGCCCGTACCGGTGAATAGTCCGTCCTCCGAAGTGGGAGGCATTGAAGGGGGGTAAACGTCAACAGCTGGTTCAGAACCTCACTCGTATTCAGATTGGTGAGGGTTAGTGTGGCCGTCGCATTGACCGTGGCAGGTCCGAGAACCGACCAGTCTCCGTTCAGACCGGCAGAGATCCGGTGCAACTTCTGTCCCGGTTTGGCTGTTGCGACAAAACTCAACGTATCCGTGACAAAACTGGTGATCTCGGTCGCGGGTAAAATTATTCGGGAAAAAAACAAAAACGTATCGCCGGCTACGGTCGGAGAGGTATCAGTGAACAGTCCATTATCAGTCTGACCGGCTGAGTAATCGATCAGGATTCCTGAACCTGATGGGGTCGTCCAACTAGTGGCTGCCTCTGATATACCGGAGAACAACACAACACTCAACATCGAAGTAAGCAGGGCACGCTTCATAATACAACAGCTCCCAAATGAATCAGCCCATTTGGTTCCACCGGACTGAACAGGTGGGGTTGTCGCCTCGATTTTATTCCAATCGCCCGACGACACTTCTGACATAACACGTGTCTGATTCAAAGACGAAAAAAACAACAACTCATTACGTCCTATATCCTGTCCGGCGATCGGTTCGCACCTCTTGTATAAATTGTTCCTTCTGTGAGATTTATACCGTCAAAGAACCCACGACGAGCCTTCACTATTCTACCGATGGGAGACGGGTTAACAACTGTTTCAAGATCGTGGTTTGCTGTTTCGGGTCCTCGGATCCGATGACCGCGGAGCTGACCGCCACAGCCCGAATCCCGACACGGATCACCTCGTC